>CAVZRN010000008.1:0-277406 GCA_963777715.1 uncultured Gammaproteobacteria bacterium | reverse complement strand
CTCAGCGCCCTTGGTAGTTAATCCACCAAAGCGTCCATTTTCCCTAGCCAACCAGGGTATGGCGATTAATTTCCCCATCCTCGCACATTTGTTCGCGACTTAAATTTGCCAAATTCCTGATTCGCTTTAGCCTCATTCCGCGCATTTGAGGTGAATTTATGGCGGGTGCGCGCTGTTTTTTAGCAATTATTTGTGTATTCATTAGATTAATAACACGGTATTTTTATGGGTAAATCATTATTTGATTTAAAAGTTAGAAAAACTTGTTGTTTACTATGTTTCGTAGTAATACTATTGTCTCGGGTGGGTATTCTCATAGTATGTTGGGTAGATTATGGGAATTCTCCCCAGAAAGATCAAGGAGGAGGTGGCATTGTTGCCGTAATGGAAACAGGATGATCCATATATAGATTTTTTATTGTAGTTTCGTAGTTATTTTTACTGAAATTTAATTTTTAAAACAACTAAACGGAGGTTTGATATGTTGATTCTTGCTAGAAAAATTTGCGAGAAGATCGTCATTAGTGATGAGATTATTGTTACTATTCTTGCGGTCAAGGGTAACCAAGTTCGTCTTGGCATCGACGCACCGATTGAAATACCGGTGCATCGGTATGAAGTTTTTCAACGCATACAGGCGGAAAAGCAATTAACTGGTGAGGGAGGGTGAGGAAATAGGCATACAAAGGTTAATACCATTTTATTAACTTGATAAAGAAAATATACGGGACACTCGATATGTCACCAACTAAGGAAACATGGTTTCATTCCCTACACAGCCAAAACAAAGTACTGTTACTGCCGAATGCGTGGGATGCGTTGAGCGCAAAACTGTTTGAACAGGCAGGTGCTCAGGCAATTGGCACTACCAGCGCCGGAATTGCAGCGTCCCTGGGATTTCCAGATGGTCAGAAGTTACCCAGGGAACTACTTTTTTCTGCTGTGAATCAAATAACAAGGACTGTGAATATACCTGTCACTGTGGATATTGAAGCTGGGTATGGCGATGATTTGTCGGATATTAGTGATACCGTGTGTGGCATTATCGACATGGGGTGTGTGGGAATTAATATTGAAGATGGTATTCCAGGAAGCATGGATCAATTAGAAAATATAACCACACAATGTGAAAAAATATCTGCTATTAAGACGCTTGCTGAAAAACAGAATTGTGCCTTGTTTATTAACGCACGTACTGATGTATTCTGGCTAAAGCATTTGCCGCCAGAACAACGCTATGAGGCTTGCTTGCAGCGGTTACTGGCCTATCAAGACAGCGGCGCGAGTGGTCTGTTTATTCCTGGCCTGAATGATTTGCTCGAAATTTCTCGCCTGGTGCAAGAAGTTGATCTACCGGTAAACGTTCTTGGTGGCGGCTGGATTAAATCAATGGCAGATATTGCCGATGCAGGAGTTGCCAGGATTAGTGTTGGATCAGCGCCTTGCAGGGCAGCAGTGGGTTTTATCCAGAATGTAGCACGTAAGCTAATGCAACAAGATGATTTTTCAGTTTTTGAAGATACCCCATCGTACGGGTGGTTGAACAAACTATTTCGACAGTGAAGCTAATTCGTGGTAGGTCTACAGGTAATTGACGTGAGCTTCTCTTAGATTTTTGAGATAATTGGTCGGCGCTCAACCGACCTGAGCATGTCGCAGAAATTTTTGAGCAGAGAGTTATGCGCCAAAACCCCATCACGCATCACGATGCTCTAACGATTAAATATTGATTTATCCAAACCCCGTCCATAAAAAAAGACTATTACATATATGCTTACCCTGCAGGTGTTTTTACTTTTCATTTCCGGCTTATTTATGGGAGTTATTGGCGTAACTTCAGGTGGTGGCGCCATGGTTGGCGTTCCATTACTTATGCTGCTCGGTCATTCTGCAAGCACATCCATTATTAATGTAAAACTCGGTCTGCTTGGATCATTTTTAGTGGGTGCATCAACATATCGAAAACTTGGAAAATCATCAGTAGCATTACCTCGTCATATTTGGCCACTTTCTATTATAGGCTCTATTCTTGGCGCTAACTTGGTTTTAAAAATAGACCCAGACCTGCTTCGCTTAATCGTTTTTTTCTTGCTTTTGGTAGTATTAATACTAACTTTTATCCTAAGACCTAAAAAGCTATCAGGAAATGTAGTGCATTCTAATAGAAAAAAAATATTAGGAAGTGTAGTTATTTTTTTATTGTGTATTTATTCCGGTTTTTTTGGCGCAGGATTCGGATCGTTCTTAATTTTTGCACTGGTTTATTTTTATGGCTACTCTTTTTTAGAAAGCGCTGCTTTTGGAACAAAAATATCCTTATTCGTCATCGGTTCTTCCACATTGACTTTTTGGTTAAAGGGAGCCATAAATTTTCATATTGGAGTTCCCTTGATGATTGGCTGCGCAATTGGTGGATTTGTCGGAGCTAAGTTAGCCTATTACACCGGTGATAAATTTATTCGCATTACTTTTATTTCTGTAACCCTGTTGTTGCTAATGAAACTTGGATGCGAGATTTTGTAAATTGCGGTAATTCCACAATATTATTTAGGATCATTCGTATGATAGAATTCGATATGCAGCAGCCATTATTAAATAAACAAGAAAAATAATCTAATCCCTTATTTGTCTATCTCCATAAAACCAGGACGGGTGACGTCCCAATGATCTGTCTTGATCGGAATCTGATTTTTGAGCAGATAACCTGGTTTCGTGCCACATAAGCCATGTTTTTTATACCGTACTCGATTCGCTTTGAGCAGGCGGTCGATTGTCGCAGGACTGATCGTCAGTAGCTTTTCCTTGATCTCTGTCGGCAGCACCCCATAGCTATCTTCATAGGCAGGTAGCCACAACCCAATCGCTACCTTTAAACGCTTGCCACACAGTTGATCTGTTGCCAACCCGATACGCGTTAATGGCTCTAGGAGCGCACGCCCCTCATATGTCCGATGCGCCCCGCGCCGGGTATGTTTTTTACCGGTCAGGTGGTTAAAAACCTGCCACAGGTACTTGGGGTTATACCCATACAGGTCGCATAGTTCATTTAGGATGTTGGTCTTTCCCTTACGCTTGGAGCGGACATAGCGGATTAAAAAATGCTCTAAATTGATGGCTTTCCTCATAAATTCACCTCTTTCCTAAAGTTAGGTGATTTATGAGTCAACGTAGGGTTTTAGACCCCCTAACTGGCTTTCCTTCGGTTAGGTTATTTCTGAGGCAATTCGGGTTTGTTTCATATTTCCTTAATTTAATAATGCTACTATTTTAAGGTAGGAATGACGGCAGAAATATTTGGAGATGACAATGAGCGATGAAAAAAAGAAGAGCGATGAAAAAAAGAACCATCCAAAAACATCGCGGCCAGTTAGGTTGAAATTGGCAACTAAACCGCTGCCAATCTATAAATGTTATCGCGTATGGCGTGAGATTAATAACTTGCCGATGCCATCCTATCCGATCAGGGTGGAGTCATCAGATAGCTTACTTGCGCAGTTAGAAGCCCTGAGAAGTTATCAGCAACAATTAACCAACTATGGCAATAGTTTGGAGACCACGTGGGGTGGTACTTGCAGCGGTTGGGAAAATCAAGCCAAAGGGAATTTTGAACAGAACGCAGCATATGCAGAATCGATAGTAGTGACTGATATATTATACAATGTGGTGAAGAAGAAAGTCGAAGCGCAGAAAATAATACAGGAAATAATGGATAAATTGAAAAAGGATGGGGTTAAGTTGCCGCCTGAATTGGTGGATAGAATGGATGAAAAAAAATCAACGAATAATGGAGTAATTGCTATACAAGGGCTGTTTGGCAAGGTACATGAATTCGTTGGTTTTGATTCATTTTATACTATGCGATTAGTGCAAAAAAGTTGGAGGGAAGCGTTATATCGCAGTGTAAATCCAGATGAGAAGAAATTAGAAATTGGACAGAGGGAGAGAAAAATCAGCAAGCGCTATCCATTTCATAACCAATTAAAAAATATTCATACTGGCCTTGAAAAGTTGAGCCATATTAAATACCAATGTGAATACACGTCTGGAAGAGTAAACGGCTATATATCATTATTATTTACTTATTGCTGTGTTGATCCGTTGTGCGCAGCAATTGTAGTGCGAGATCCGATTACTTATGGAATTACTGAGCCACTGGCTTATTTACTCAAGTTGCGTCATGGTTGGGTTGAAGAATATCCTGTTCAGGAGATGATTCGTTTGCAATTGAAGTATCCCAAAGAATTTTTAAATGGTTATTTTGTAAACCATTTACTGATTACCTGCCTTCCTTCCAGTTTTCTCATGAAAGAATTTATAAACCCAGAAATTGGGAAGCATGTAGAAACTACTGAAATGCAAAAATTTAAAAAAGAAAAAAGAGCGCTCCCTCGCGGGTCTGATTGGGGTCTTCATCTACTTACTGTTACGAAGGAAGAGTGGGGATTCTTGGATAACGGCATCAAGATGGAAAATAGGCTTAGTAAGAAGTTGGTATTCTCCTTAAAGACGGTGGCCTATTTTTTGATGAGTAAACCTGATTTTGGTTCCTATGTTTTCGGGATGTATTTCACATATGCAGGATATAAAAATAAGGATTTATTTATATATAAAAATTATACTAATCAGGATTGGTATGGGTTCTACAGTGCATTATTTTTCTACTTTACACGATCTCAAGATCCAGAACTCGAGGATCACTGGCGTACTTACTACAGAAAAGAAATTTTAGAGAATTATCCTTTCCTTGCAATAGGTATTATTGCCATGGGGGCTTCTGTTTCCTTTTTGCCAAATGTTACTGATACAACTTATCGCTTTAATCCAAAAATCGTGTCATTCATACTGAATCGATATTTAGTGCGTCTGGAAGACTATTACCATTCCAACTCCCTGGATAAAAGGCCTATAAATTTCGTGTTGTCAGCCGTTACTGATAAACAACAACGAGAGGAATTATCTAAGCGGTATGAAGATGTGTTGGAATGGCTAAGGGAAGAACCCACGTTTTTTGTGAGTGCCGATAAAATTAATAAGGCAGTTGTAAAAAAAATTGAAGAAAGGCCTATTTTAGCGGGACCAATATTATTCAGTAAAATAGCAAGAAAATTAGAGCCTACACAGTTGGAAGAGATAGCGAAGCTATGTGTAAAGGGTCAACCCTATGTTATTTCGTGGATTATCGAGGTGCATGGAAGGCGTCTTAATTCATCAATACAAACTCAATTGCTTACATTGTTGCCCCCAAAAAAGCTTAGAAAAACAATTGCTTATTTACGAGGCATCAATCGGTTGAATATCGAAAAAAACACAATATACCAGTTGTTATCCATTGTTCCCGGTGAAAAAATTAAGCTTAATGATAATAAACGTAATATTGCAACGTCAAGTGATCTGCCACCCTCTAGTGGTAATTTACATAGCACTTCTAGTAGTAGTAGTAGTAGTAGTGGTTTTTTTAGCAGTGCTCGGGGTGATTTGCCATCATCGCCCCCGTTATTGGATGCAAAACGTAAACAGCCAGACTTATCCACAGCTTCGACCTCAGATAAGAATAAAGACGAGCAGGGTGCAGGGCAAAAAACGGGGACAAAGCCGAAGGGAAAATAGCTTCAAACAATAGAATGTTACATTCCATGATTACTATTTTAGTGGCAATCGTCTTGCCACCAATGCCACTCAGTTACCGCTCCCTTCACCGCCACAGCGCCGATGTAATCATCTGCCGGGATGAATTGCTGTAACGTCCATGATTGTGCAGCTGTGGCGTCATCGCGAATGTTCACCAAATGGGGGGGATTGGCGAGAATGTCGATAGTAAAATTCTGTAGCGGAAATGTCATGCCCTCGCCGATAGCTTTGATAAACGCTTCCTTGCAGGTCCACAGTTTAAAAAATGCGCTGCGTTGTTCGGATAATGCTAGATGGTGTAATTGTTGGTTTTCTGTGTGAGAAAAAAAACGTTGTGCAATATCGGTGACAGCTATGTCATGGATACGTTCGATATCTACTCCGAGCAATGGTTGTAACCCGATGGCATATGTGACCCAATCGTGTGAATGCGATACGCTAAAATGCAAGGAGGGTGTCTGGGTGAGCTGTGGTTTGCCGTGCTCGTTGTAGTGAAATAATATCTCTGTTGGCGCTTGCTGCAGGTAACGCCCCAACAGTTGGCGCAGCATCCCACGTGCAGCGATGAAATGCTGTTGATGTTTAAGAAATTTAAAACGCCTGGCGCGTATGAGTTCGTCGGTGGACAGTATGCGCTCTAATGCCTGCAGTTGTGGTGTGGGTAGATTGAGATTGGCGCGCCATAGGTGAAGGCTGGTTGCAGTTAATGCGGGTGGATTTCCAAGCGGGGATTTCTTCCAGCGCATATTAAGACGTAGTATGCGTTAATGCTTGCGCATGCACGGAATCGTTTAAATAATAATCCAAGGTTTTTTTCAGCGCTGTGCCTAAGTCGGTTGTGGGTCGCCAGTCTAAATAACGTTCGGCATTTTGAATCGAGGGAATGCGTGCCGACACATCTTGATAACCGCTGCCGTAGTAATCATTGCTATTTACCGTAACTATGTTAATTTTTTCTGCCTGTTCACGATACAGTGGATAGGTTTTTGCCATCTCCAATAGCATTTCCGCCAGTTGTTTAATGGATATGTCGTTGGCAGGGTTGCCGATGTTAAAAATGCGACCGTTGGCGCAGTTATCTTTATTGGCGATGATGCGCAATAAACACTCAATACCATCATCTAAAAAAGTAAAGCTACGTCGCTGTGATCCACCATTGACTAATTGTATATCCTTGCCGTGGATAATGTGGCTGATAAATTGACTGAGCACGCGTGAACTACCTTCCCTGGGATCATAAACGTTGTCTTGTTTTGGTCCAATCCAGTTAAACGGGCGAAATAACGTGAACGCTAAATTATTATGTTTACCATACGCATAGATGACGCGATCGAGTAGTTGTTTGCAGCTGGAATAAATCCAACGTTCTTTTTGGATCGGGCCCAGTACGAAGTTAGACGTTTCTTCATCGAAACTATCATCGTCACACATGCCATATACTTCAGAGGTCGAAGGGAAAATAACCCGAGTGTTGTATTGCAAACATTGGCGCACAATCGTTAAGTTAGCCTCAAAATCAAGTTCAAATACGCGCAATGGGTCTTGCACATAGACAGCAGGGGTTGCAATGGCCACTAATGGAAACGCCACATCACATTTTTTTACGTGGTATTCAACCCATTCCCTGTTGATGCCGATGTCGCCTTCGATAAAATGAAAGCGCTTGTGGCCAAGGCTCTGTTCCAGTTTATTGCAGGCCATGTCCATGCCATACACTTCCCAATCGGTTTGCTTTAAGATGGCGCGTGTTAAGCCATTACCGATGAAGCCGTTAACACCGAGGATTAATATTTTTAGACTCATGTTAGTTTCTCTATATCTTGTTTATGCGGGTAGAAGAGTCTTCTTTCGCAGCACCGTGTGCATCTTATCGATCACATCATCTTGTTGTGCGACGGTTAAATTTGGGAACAATGGTAAGCTGACAATGCGTGCGCATATATGTTCAGCTCTCGGAAAATCACCCGGCTTGAAACCGAAATGTTGGCGAAAATAATCATACAGATGGGCGGCTTGGTAGTGTAGGCCAGTGCCGATATTGTGCCGCTTCATTTGTAGCATGAACTCATCGCGATCAATACCGGCGTGTTCGGTATTGATTAGTACACAGAATAGATGCCAGGAATGACGATGGTCGTAGCTGGGTAGTTGTGGCAGCGTCAATTCTGGCCAATCAGCCAATGCGGTTAAATAGCGTTGCGCCAGGGTAGTGCGCTGGGCGATAAAGGTTTCTAGCTCAGGGAGTTGATGGATGCCCAGCGCTGCTTGTATATCCATCATATTGTATTTGAATCCGGGCGCGATTACATTGTACGTTTGCGTGCCTTTTTTGCCGAAACGATCCCAGGCAGAGCGATCAATGCCGTGGAAACGCAGTACTTTAATGTGCTCCATCAACGTAGCATCACTGGAGGTGATACAACCACCCTCGCCAGTGGTGATATTTTTATTGGGGTGGAAGCTAAATACCTGGGTGTCGCCAAAACTACCCAGCAACTTGCCTTGATATTTGCTACCGATGGCTTGCGCCGCATCTTCGATAACGCGTAGCCCATGTTTTTCTGCTAACGCATACAGCGGCGCTAAATCTACCGGGATACCGGTGAAGTGGACAGGTATGATCGCCCTGGTGCGTCTTGTGATGGCGCTAGCCAGGCGTGACACGTCCATGTTGTAGGTATGATCAACGTCCACCAGGACTGGTTTGGCGCCGGCCAGTACGATGGTGTTTAGTGTCGCAACAAAGGTGAGTGGGGTGGTGATGACTTCATCGCCCGGCTTTAAATCCAGCGCAAGCAATGCCAGGTGCAACCCAGCGGTTGCCGAGGAGAGCGCAGCAACGTGGGGCGCATGTAGGTAATCGCCCAGGGCTTGCTCAAATAATTGCACGCGTGGACCGGTGGTGATCCAACCCGATTTTAAGCAGGCAACGACTTCATCAATGGCGGCCTGACTGATTGAGGGTTGGGAAAATGGCAGAAAATCATCACTCATAATAGATTTATATTTTTTTAATGTTAAATGGATAATCTCCACTCAGCAATGGCGCTGTTTCCCATTCGTAGGGGCGGTTCGTGAACCGCCCGCTCACTGCGGCTTATTAGTTACTAAAACATTTCTGGTCGTTTGCGCAATTAAATATAACGGCGGCTCAGGTCGCATTGTTTTTAGTTTCTGATATTCACTCTGTCGCATAATCATAAACATTCGCGCTCCATTTAGCCAGCGTTGCCAAAGGGTAGCATCGCCCACTATCCAGTCGTGGGTGTCTTGATGCCGAACGCCAAATTCTAACTCGCCTAAGTAACCTACGACCATCACGCGCCGTTGTAGATAGACCGGCAAATCTTGGTAATATTCATGGTATGACACCACCACATCGTCGGCGTGTAATTGCGGTTGCAATAGCAACGCCAGTGGCTTTATCGAACGCGTATCAAAATTGACATAATTAACATTCAGTGAAATCAAGCAAGCGCTGGTGGTGATGATCAACGCAATAACGCCCGCCCTTACGCCGCCGTACCAATAACAAATAGTGCTGGCAATGCCGACTAAGAACCATAAACCAATGGCGAGATATATGGGTAGTAATGGACCTGGAGTGATCTTATCTTGCGTGATAAATATCCCAACGCCCCCGCTGATTAGCGTCAAAATCAATAAGTAAATAAAACCCCTGCTGATGATAGGATGACGTTTTTCTTGCCAATAGGTGGCGAAGAAGCGTGCGCTCAATAACGCTAATGGCGGCATAATCGGTAAGGCATACGACAGCAATTGCGATTTAGACAGGCTAAAAAAGATAAAAATAACCAATGCCCAAACTACCAGGAAGGTGAGAGTTTGATCGGGGGTTTGTTGTCGTCGCCATAGTTGTCTGAATGCAAGTAAACGATTCAGGGCGGCGGCGGGGAAAACGATCCAGGGGAAAAATCCGACCATGGTCACCAGGGGGAAGAACCAATAGGGCTGCTCACGTCCGGCATAGTCGGTTAAGTAGCGCATGAAATGTTGTTCGATAAAGTAGAAATGGAAAAATTCCGGATTTTGTAGCTGTACTAAGATATGCCAGGGCGCTGCGATAAGCAGAAACACCAAGATACCCGAAAATAAATAATAGGTTTTTAATTGTCGCCACTGATTAGTCATCGTTAGCCACACGAAAATAATGAGTCCTGGTAACACTGCGCCAATTAATCCCTTGGTCAATGTCGCCAGGGCGGCGCAGGCAAACATGCCCCAGAAATAATAACGTCGCCCTTGTTCGGGTGGTGTGCGTGTGCCCACTAAAAACAGGAGTAAACAACCGGTCAGCCAAACCGTTAATGGCGTGTCAGGGATAACGAAGTGCGCCATGCTGAAGTACAGCGCGCAAGTCGCCAGAATCAGGCAGGCGAGTATGCCCGAGCTGCGGCCATAGAGTTTTAACCCACCCAGATAAACCATCAGGCAACCCAGCAAGCTGAGAATAGCAATGCTGCCACGTAATGCCCATTCATTGAGGCCGGCTGTTTTAATAGTGGCAGCTTCCAGCCAGTAGATGAAGGGTGGTTTTTCAAAGTATTTGACATAGTTTAAGTGGGGGGTCAGGTAATCGCCGCTTTCTACCATTTCGCGTGGAATTTCAGCATAACGTCCTTCATCAGGCGTCATGAATGGTCTGCTGCCGAGAAAGGCGCCGAACAGCAGGGTTAAAAATACGGTGAGCAGTATTAGGTCGCGTGTAATTGAGAAACGAGGTTGTTGCGGTGGCATAGGTGAGGACTGTAAAGTTGAGGTCATGTATTATATAGACGGACATTCTAACCAGTTTTTAAGCCACTGGCAGCCAAAATATTCTTATGATCTACCTTACCCTCATAATATTGTTTATATCATCCGCGCTGTTAACCTATGGCTATTGGCGTTATGCCCTGCATCGTCAATGGTTAGATGTGCCCAATACGCGTAGCTCGCATACCATTGCAACACCGCGCGGTGGCGGCTTGATCTTTGTGGTGTTGTGGATCATCACTTGCCTAGTGGCGTTGTGGATGCAAGTGTGGACGTTGCACGCAGCAGTGGCGCTGATTCCAGGCGTACTATTAATTGCTGTTATTGCCTATGCCGATGATCATTATACGATTCGTGCGCGTTGGCGCGCGTTGTTATACGCCGTGGCTGCTGTGGTTAGCGTCATGGTATTAGGTGGGTTCCCGCAATTAATCATAGCTGCACATACGACGATACCACTGGCTGGATTTGGCTGGATATTTGCCATATTAGCCATCGTGTGGTCAGTTAATTTGTTTAATTTTATGGATGGGTTAGATGGAATTGCGGCGGTAGAAGCACTATTCACCCTGGGGGTTGGTGGCTGGTTTCTCTATCATGCCCAGGCGCAGGGGATTGCAACGATTGCCTGGTTCCTGGCGGTTAGTGTAGCCGGATTTTTAGTATGGAATAAGCCGCCAGCAAAAATTTTTATGGGCGATGTCGGTAGTGCCACCCTGGGCTTTGTGATTATCACGTTGGCATTGCTGGGGGAGCGCTGGTATGGCGTGCCACTGTTACTATGGGTAATGCTGTATGCAGTATTTCTGGTCGATACCACACTGACGTTATTACGTCGCCTGTGGGAAGGCGAGCCGATTTATCAAGCCCATCGTCTGCATGCCTATCAACGCTTGCATCAGGCAGGGCTAGGTCACGGCAAGGTGTTGTTGTGGGTGATCGGCGTGAATAGCGTCTTGGCAGGCTTGGCGGTGACGGCGTTTTACTGCCCTGGTTGGCTACCCTGGTTGGCGATAGTGGCTGGTATTGTGGTGTTAATTGGTTATGGCTGGGTGGAGAAATTAAGGCCGATGTATGGTAATAATCCTCGCTGATCCGGGGGTTCAGACGCAGGGAAATTTAGTGGTATATTTCAAAGGGGTTTACTAAATCAAAAAAATGCGAGATAATAGGCACTGGTTATGTAACTATTCCCACCTATTTAGAGGGTGGGTCTATTCTAAAAATTATTATCCATGGAGATATTATGTCTAAATTAACAATTTCTGTAGCAGCTGCTACATTAGCAGCTTCTTTAGGTGCTTACGCAGCACTTCCTACCGGCGCTGCTCCCTTTCAGGTAGTGGTTCCTAACCTGAAAAGCGGTGTTGAATTCACATTAGAAGGTTTGTACGTACAACCAACCAATTCTGATTTGGATTATGTTACCTCGGTAGTTACCCCAACAACAGGTAATACTAATACAAATCTTTCTAATGTAGATCCGGATTACGATTTCGGTTTCCGCGTTGGCTTGGGCTACATATTCCCAGACTCAGGCAATGATGTGCAGGCCAGCTGGACTCACTTTAGCCACAGCTCCAGTGATTCTACTGGGTTTGCGGGTCTTGGTATTGATGCCGTTACCAGAAGTGGTAACACGTTACCCGTTGGTGATACCGCAACTGACACCCTGACAGCAAACAGCAATGCAGATTTCAAATATGATGCGGTTGACTTAGATGTTGGTCAATACATCAGCGTGGGTACGCGTTTACAGACTCGTCTGTTTGCCGGCCTGCGTTATGCACAGGTAAAGAGTAATTTAACTGACACCTATGCAGGTTCATTCACGTCTGGAGTTGCGACCCCATTTTCTGACGTGGAATTCTACAACTCCAAGTTCAACGGATTGGTCCACGTTTCGGTGTGGATGCAACCTACCACGTGGGTGACTGCTTTGGCGTAGTTGGCCATGTGGCTGCTGCCTTGTTGGTTGGTCGTGTAGAAACCAGCAGTGGTTCGACTTATTCAGTCAGTGGTGTTAGCGCAGTCTCTTATTCAACAAGTACCGATAACCTGACACGCGTTGTACCAGCATTTGATGCCAAACTAGGTTTCGATTATACCTGGCCGATTCAGAACGATGCTTCGAGCTTTACAGTTGAAGCCGGTTGGCAGGTTACTCAGTACGTTGATGCAATCGACAGAGTGACCACAGGTGGCGGCGTAAGTGGCAGCGGTAATGCTGGGTTGAGAAGCACCAGTGGTATTGGGTTCCAAGGTCCGTACTTGAGCTTGAACTACAAGATGTAATGGTAGGAGTAGGCCTTGCGCCTATCCGATCAGTAAATTGGAAGGGGTTGATTGCAAAATCAACCCCTTTTTTTGTTCTGGGTTCCGGACATTGTAGGGGCAGGCCTTGTGCCTGCCCGTTAGGGCTTTTCAGATTATATGAGCGGCACCTAGTGTTCTGAAATCTGGTTCACTGGTTACTGACGTTTGTTAGTAGTGATTAAAGGGGTTGGCTTATAGTCACCCCATTTTTTTTGTTTCCGCTTTACAAAAAAATAAAACATATTCATAATCGAGCAGCTTATAGTTGATCGGGCAACCACAAGGGTTGCCCCTACATTAAAATTTTTATCCTAAATACGGAGTTTATATGTCTAAATTAACAGCCTCTATTGCTGCAGCAACCCTGGCGGCATCCTTAGGCGCTTATGCGGCGCTTCCAACCGGCGCTGCTCCCTTCCAAGTAGTGGTTCCTAACCTGAAAAGCGGTCTTGAATTCACATTAAAAGGTTTTTACTTACAGCCAACCAATTCCGATTTGGATTATGCCACATCGTCGATCACCACGACGGTAGACGACGCCACCAACACGGCGACCAATGTGTCCACCCTTGATCCAGGCTACAACCTGGGTTTTGCTATCGGTCTGGGCTACGTGTTCCCAAATTCTGGCAACGACGCGCAGATTAACTGGACGCACTTCAACCACACGGATAATGATTCGGCTCCCTTCGTGAATGCTCTTAATGGAAGTATTACTGTTATCACCCGAGCAGGAAATAGCTATGAGTTTGACGGCGGCACAGGCAATAGCAGTAATGATGTCAAATACGATGCGGTTGATTTAGATATGGGTCAATACCTCAGCATCGGCACCCGTCTGCAGACGCGTCTGTTTGCCGGCTTACGTTATGCCCAGATCAAGAGCGATCTGACGGATACTTACATGGGTCACAGTGGCTTCGCCACCACCTTCGTTAGCTACAATGAGGTGGATAGCTTCAATTCCAAATTCACCGGTATCGGTCCGCGTTTTGGTGTGGATGCAACCTACCATGTCGGTAACTGCTTTGGCGTAGTTGGCCATGTGGCTGCTGCCTTGTTGGTCGGTCGTGTAGACACCAGCAGCGGTGCGACTTATTCAAGCAGCGGCGAGAGCACAAGCTCTTTTTCAACAACTGCCGACAACCAAACACGCGTTGTCCCAGCATTTGATGCGAAATTGGGTATCGATTATTCGTGGCCGATTAATAACGATGCCTCGAGCTTTACGGTTGAAGCCGGTTACCAGGCCACTCAGTACGTTGATGCAATCGACAGAGTGACCACAGGTGACCTTGCTGGAGTCAGAACGACCAGTGGTGTTGGGTTCAATGGTCCGTACCTTAGCTTGAACTACAAAATGTAAGTAATAAACAGCCGTCATCCCGATTTGTAGGAGCATGCCTTGTGCCTGCCCGATCAGGTAGATTGAAAGGGGTTGACTGCAAAGTCAGCCCCTTTTTTTGTTCTGGGTTTCGGACATTAAGCGACTTTGTCATCCTGGAATTTAGTGTTGTTGTGTAGGGGCAGGCCTTGTGCCTGTCCGTAAGGGCTTTACAAATTATCGGGCAACCACAAGGGTTGCCCCTACAACCGGAACGACAAGTCGCTTTACAAAAAAATAAAACATACTCATAATGGGGCAGCTTGTAGCTGATCGGGCAACCACAAGGGCTGCCCCTACATTAAAATTTTTATCACAAACATGGAGTGTATATGTCTAAATTAACTGTTTCTGTCGCTGCAGTAACCTTGGCAGCATCCCTTGGCGCTTATGCGGCGCTTCCAACCGGCGCTGCCCCGTTTCAAGTAGTCGTTCCTAATCTGAAAAGCGGTATTGAGTTCACCTTGGAAGGCTTGTACTTACAGCCCACCAATTCCGATTTGGATTATGCTACCTCGATAACCAGTTTCGCAGGTAGTGATAGCACTGCTACAAACATTTCTACCGTGGACCCCGATTACGATTTCGGTTTCCGCATTGGCCTAGGCTACATATTCCCAGATTCAGGCAATGACGTGCAGGCTAGCTGGACGCATTTTAGCCACAGCACCACGGATTCTGCTGGTTTTAGCGGCCTTGGGCTTGATGTCATTACTCGAGCTGGTAGAGAATTTTTCGGTGACTCTGACACCGACAACGTAACGGCTAGCAGTAATGCTGACTTTAAGTACGATACGGTTGACTTAGATGTGGGTCAATACATCAGCGTAGGCACACGCTTACAAACGCGTCTGTTTATGGGCTTGCGTTATGCACAAGTGAAGAATAATCTAACCGATACATATACTGGCGCGTTCACAGTAACAGGAGCACCAGGAGCGACACTTGTCGATCCTGCTTTTTCCGACGTGGAAAACTATAACTCCAAGTTCACCGGTATTGGTCCACGTTTTGGTGTGGATGCCACCTACCATGTCGGTAACTGCTTTGGCGTAGTCGGCCATGTGGCGGCTGCCTTGTTGGTTGGCCGTGTAGAAACCAGCACCAACTTGTCTTACTCTGCGAGTGACACACCTAGCATAAGCTCGCTGTCAGTAAATGCAGACAACCAGACACGTGTGGTGCCAGCATTTGATGCGCAATTGGGTATCGATTATACGTGGCCGATTAGTAACAATGCCTCGAGCCTTACCATTGAAGCCGGTTGGCAGGTCACTCAGTACATTGATGCAATTGACAGACTCAATACCACTACCGACGGTGATAGCGTAACCAGGGTAACCAGCAATGTTGGATTTGATGGTCCGTACCTTAGCTTGAACTACAGGATGTAATGTAGGGGTGGCCTTGTGTCTACCCGTTAAGATTTTGTAGGGGTAGGCCTTGTGCCTGCCCGTTAGGGCTTTTCAGATTATCGGGTAGCCACATCGGGCAACCACAAGGGTTGCCCCTACAGTTGGGACCCAGGAACTATGAGCGGCACTTAGTGTTCGAAATCTGGTTCACTGGTCACTGACGTTTGTTAGTAGTGATTAAAGGGGTTGGCTTATAGCCAACCCCTTTTTTTGTTTCTGCTTTACAAAAAAATAAAACGTACTCATAATGGAGCAGCTTGTAGCCAATAAAATGGGCCCAACCACAAAATTTTTATCACCAACATGGAGTCAATATGTCTAAATTAACGGTTTCTATCGCTGCAGTAACCATGGCAGCATCCTTAGGCGCTTATGCGGCGCTTCCAACCGGCGCTGCCCCATTTCAAGTAGTGGTTCCTAACATGAAAAGTGGCATTGAGTTCACCTTGGAAGGCTTGTACTTGCAGCCCACCAATTCCGATTTTGATTATGCTACTTCAATAGTTAGTTCCTCAGGTAGTAGTAGCACTGCTACAAACATTTCTACGGTGGATCCAGATTATGATTTAGGTTTCCGCATTGGCCTGGGCTACATATTCCCAGACTCAGGCAATGATGTGCAGGCTAGCTGGACGCATTTTAGCCATAACAATACTGATTCTATTAACTTTGGCAATGGTTCGACGTTTGATGTTATTACTCGAGCTGGCAGTGAATATACTTCGAATGACAATAGCGTCACCAACCTTGCAGTAAGCAGCGACGCTGATTTTAAATACGATGCGGTTGATTTGGACGTTGGGCAATACATCAGCGTAGGCACGCGTTTGCAGACGCGTTTATTTGCTGGTCTACGCTATGCACAAGTGCGCAATGATTTGACGGACACCTATGCGGGCGACTTCTCAGGCGCGGGAGACGGAACGCCAGCACTGTTGGCTCCTATTCCTTTTTCGGACGTGGAAGTATACAACTCCAAGTTCACTGGTATTGGTCCACGTTTTGGTGTGGATGCTACCTATCATGTCGGTAACTGTTTTGGCATAGTAGGCCATGTGGCGGCTGCCTTGTTGGTGGGTCGTGTCGAAACCAGCACCAACTTAAGTTTTCAAGAGAGTGGCGTCAGCCCAAGCTCTGTTTCAGTGACTGCCGACAATCAGACACGCGTAGTGCCAGCATTTGATGCGCAATTGGGTATCGATTATACGTGGCCGATTAGTAACAATGCTTCGAGCTTTACGGTTGAAGCCGGTTACCAGGCCACTCAGTATGTGGATGCCATCGACAGACTTAACACCACCTTTGATGGTTCACCTGTAACCCGGGTAACCAGTGGTGTTGGGTTCAATGGTCCGTACTTGAGCTTGAACTACAAGATGTAAGTAATATACAGCCGTCATCCCGGAATTTAGTGTTGCTTAGCGAGCATGCGAGCTTTAGCAACAATTAATATCCGGGACCCAGGAACTATGAGTGGCACTCAGTGTTCTGAAATCTGGTTCACTGGTCACTGACGTTTGTTAGTAGTGATTAAAGGGGTTGACTTAATGTCAGCCCCTTTTTTAATGCGTCAAATCTTTTGGTATGTTATGTTATGCGTTCTCAAGAATAGGCACGTAGCTCAGTGGTAGAGCACCACCTTGACATGGTGGTGGTCGGTGGTTCGATCCCACTCGTGCCTACCAGTAACATCAAGGCCTCCTGGCTATCTTTCCTCATTTAGACACCCCGTCATTAAAATCTGAAGTGCAAATGAAGTGCAAATGAAATGAGGCTAAGCCAATCGCATCTTGGTTTGTCCGCCGTATCGCTATAGGCAAAGTGGGTATTTTAAACCCTACTCAAGCGCAAGATAGGGCGAAAGAGATTATGGCCGGCGCCATAAAAGGACTTGACTCGAGTAAATCACGGAAGCAGCTTAAGAAAATACCCACCCTTTCTACTTACGTGAAAAGCGCGTGATAGGGGGGCATCTGGCGGCGAGGGTAGGGATATTCAGCAATTTCGCTGGCACGACATGCGCCATCATTTTGCCAGTAGTCTAGTGATGGCTGGGGTGGACTTAAACACGGTTAGAGAGCTACTCGGTCATTCTAACTAATATTAAGATGACATTGATATATGCACATTTAGCACCTGAGCATAAAGCCCATGCGGTGGCTAAGCTAATGACTTGGCGTCAATGTCACAAGCCATTCTCTGCAGAATCAGTAGCACCGTCATTATAAAATGCTTCTAACCAAGCATCTAGTTCTTCTTTTAAATAACGTACAGACCTGCCTATTTTAATAGCTTTAGGCCCTCGCGTTCTATTCTTTCTTGCTCCATTCATACGATCTTGGCGCAAAAATGCGCAACTCATGCCGATGTATTCGGCTGCTTCTTTTTCTTTAAAACCACGTTTATTCATAGTAATTTTTTCCTATAGTGTATGCAGGTAGCGGATAAAGCCATTCTAATTCATTGTGATACAACAGGAATTGTAAGATCAGCTAGTTATTGATTACGCATATAGGAAACAGAGCATTGCTCTATATTTGAGGTAGTTATAGCGTTTATTTTCTAGGATAGTTTTTATGAAGCGGAATAAATAACTGGGTCACTTCCGGAGAATTCTCCGGAAGTAATGATTGGTGGCTGCTCGACGAGATAGGGGGTGGATGAGGCTGAACAGGATCCGAGTTTGTAAACCCGTCCTTGGCTCCCCATCCATGGGGAGTGCTACTTTCCGTCCCTGGTTCAGTCCCTTTGAAAAGAAAATAAAATCAGGAGAAGCAGGATTAAACCATACTTTTTCTTACACTTATGTAGTCAAATGGCGGAAAATTTATAATATTCCTACCAAATATTCCAAATTTAACGAATTCATGCTGAAGCAGTTTTCTCTATGGTAAAATTGGCTCATTCTAATTAACTAGACTGATAGGTAACTACATGGACGATATTCAAACCGCCTTTTTCCTTGGTACTGAAGATACCCCTCCCCCTTCCATTGCTGACGAGCGCGCCAAGCGGTTAAGAACCCTGCGCACGATGGCTGGTCTTACACGGGAAGAGCTATGCCAACCTGCCAATGCACACGACGATATACGCCTGGTGCCTCAGCACTCAGAGCTTGGGAACTGGGTTACTATGGTGGATTACCCGAAGACGGCGCAAAATGGCTTGTGGCGCTATTTGGCAAGGTTGGTGTTGTATCTACCGTCGAATGGCTACTGTTCGGCACGGGTATCGCCCCACACGGCTCTAATTTCATTTACCTGCCTACTGGTGAGCTGACACCGCTCCAGATCGTCACGCAGGAATGTTACTGCTCTTCAAAAGGTTAAGCCCTAATAGTACCGAGATGGTAGTGACGGATGATGCGATGGCTCCGCACTATAGTAAGGGTGACTTTATTGCTGGCATCCGCTATACCGGTGCAGCCATTATTGAACACGCAATGTATCACCCATGTATCGTTGAGACCACCGATGGTAAAGTTTTGTTTCGACAAGTACAATCCGACCCCAACCAGTCTGGACGTTATCGTTTGGATTGTACTAACCCGCACACAACTGCTACTGATTCTGTTTTGTGTGGGCAAGAATTAAAATTTGCTGCGCCGGTGGTTTGGCAGCGGAAATTAATTTAGTTTTACAGAGTAATTTGTGTTAAAGATGAAGCTTTTTATAAAAAAATTAAAAACTTATATGATCTCCTTAAACCTCCTTAATAGAGTGGGAATTCATGACTAATTTAACAGCTTTTCTTTAAGCTCGGTTGTATATTTGTGCAACTTCTTTGACATGATAGATATATCTTGTTAGGTTACAGTGTAACAAATTCGTATCCGAAGTGCTGGGATAAAATCAAACATTATTAGGAGGATTATATGGTAGTGGTTTATGTTAGGCATTATTTAAATAACGAGGGCATTCTGTTGTTTTTCTGAATGGTTTAAAAATATTTCTTCTATTCTTAAAAGGAAGGATGGTTTTATTTCAATTGGTTATGGGCGAGACAAGAAAGATACGTCATGTATGAATCTTCTGCTTAAGTTTGAAAACGAAGAAAAATTAACAGCTTGGGGAAGCTCGGATTTGCATGACGTAGAAGTAGGTAAATTAAATCCTTATCGCACAAAACCATATGATGCCACCAGAATTAATTTTATAAATTATATCAGTAAGGAAGGATCATATGAGTATGGTGGAAATCTTGAATCCTCACAAATGATTCACACTTAAAATCTAAACCTGCAAAGCTGGATGTTTCACTTCGATATTGAATAGACGAAGTGAAGATACAAGAAAGGAACGGTGTGTTGACTTTGGAGAGAACATATATTGCTAATGGAATCTGAAAATACATTTATTTTGGTCCATGATATTTTTGGCGAGCTTTCACGGCATATTGATTGGGTTGTCACCTTGTCTGATATGGATAATTTTGACATCCTGAAAAATGTTGTGACTATAGGTCAAGGTATTTCTCTTAACCAAATTAAACTTCTTCTGGAAAGAGGTGTTACCGTTGTTGATAGCGACTTTATTTTTTCAATAGAAGAAAGTTCGTTCGTGCATAAGAAGAACGAAGAAAATGTTATTATCACGATTCCTAAAGCAAAATCCGACAATGAATTTGAAAGTTTTATCCTTTTAAATCATGAGTCAGAAATTTTAGATCATGTGACTGGTATCCATATTCCTGCTATGGTTTTGTTAGAAGCGGCAAGGCAGTCAATGTTGAGTATTGTTCAAAGGTATTTTTTGGAGCATGGTAACCCAAGTGTACGGTTTACAATTTCATCTACTCAAACGCGGTTCCACTCGTTTGTTTTTCCCGCTCAAATAAAAATATGTTCTACACTACTAAATCCCCGTATTAAAAAGGGGGGAAGTATGAGTGCGTCACTTGAGTCAAATATTTGGCAGAAAGACTTTCATTGTGCGACCGTAACCATAGAATTTTTCTGTCATAATGAAGATCGTATTTTAAATCATGAAATTTCTACATTTAACCAACGGTTTTGTCGATAGGAGCGCTTTCGTCAGATTGAAATGGGTTGAAATTAAAGTTTTGATCGATCCCTTCAATCTTTTTTATAGACAACATTATGAGCTGCGAAAGTGGAGCAAGAATAGAAATGCAGATTAGTTGGAAGAAAAAATCAGAAAATATAAGTCCTGTAAGACGTTGTAATGAGAGTTGCGGATAATAGAGTACAGATAAAACAATTGCATACTGAATTAATTCTCCTGTGCTAGAGGCCACAAAAGCTTTTATACAAAAAGAATTAATTTTAAGGACAATTTTCATTTTTGTATATATTAATATATTTATATACACCCCAATAAACGTAGCCGTTAAGGCAGTTATCGTCATTTTTAATGAACCGCCTAGTACATATCGAAAGTCTGGTTCGTATTTCCAATCAGCTGGACTTGGTAAATTGATAACAATAGTCGCAAGTAACGAGAACAATAAGCAGCAAATGGCTAGATTTATTAATTGTTTTAGCGCTATTTTGCAGCCATATACTTCGGTTAAAATGTCTCCTAACAAATATCTGAAGGGCAATATAAATGCTGCCCCTGATAGTAAGAAATAACTCCCTATCTCGACCAATTTATAGCCAACTGCAACTGAGGTAACGCTTAGTGTAATAAAAATGGTAGCGAGAGTTGTTAGAAGCCTAAAATTACCTTCTTTGATATTTTTTATCATAAAATTTTTACCTAGAATTTAGTTTGTTTCAACTAAGGGTTCGTTCTTCAAAAAGAGAAACATGCCAGCATTGATGAAAGCGATTATGCTCATAAGTAGTACTACATAAGTACAAGATTTATCGGTAATAATCAAGCCATTGTCATTTCCGCCTAAGCGAGATATAAGTATAGCGGTAATGGCTATGCCAAAATTCGTTCCTAGTAACCGCGACATATTGAGGATCGCGTTAGCTTGGCTGAGGAAGGACTTTGTGGTGTTTGCATAGCCTAAAACGTTCATTATAGAGTATTGCAGAGAAATGGCCAATCCGTATAGAAAAAGTATGCTGATAATATAATAGAGGTTGTGGGAAGAAAGGAGGTAAGCCATCAACATGGTGATTAATCCGATAGCAATACTGTTAGAAATCAGCAATTCTTTATATCTTATTTTTTCTACAAAAAGGCCCGTGAATTTTTTCATTACAATCATTCCGAGAGTAATAACCGCAATAAATAAACCTGCTTTGTAAGCTGAAAACTGATATGCAATTTGTAGTAAAAGAGATAGTACAAAAGGTACGGAGCCGAAAATCAACCTGAAAGTAAAATTTGAAAACAATGCTGTTAAAAATTCTTTGTTGGCAAACATGGCCAAGGGAAAAAGGGCATCCTTCTTTGAACTAGCGTAAAATAGGTATAGGAATAAAAAAAATAGGCCACCGAGGAAAAAGACTATAGGTTGAATGTTTTGAATAGTTGCGTAGACTGTCTGATCAAAGAATAGAAAGAACATCATTATGGATGAGCAAACAATTGCGTATCCCAAGTAGTCAAACGGCTTAATTTTTTTGTCAATAACCGATGGAATATGAGCTTGAATCATGTAAATGCATAAAGCTACAATTGGTAAATTAGAAATAAATATCCAACGCCATGATGAAATGTCCGTAATAATACCACCAATTACTGGCCCAATTGTGTTTCCAACAAGAGAGATAGCCATCACGCTCCCAATGGCGGCTATTTGGGAGCTTTTAGTCTCGCTGAATAATTTTGCAACTAGTAGTCGTCCGATAGGAATAGCAAATGCAGCGCTTCCCCCTTGAATTAATCTAAAAACTACTAACTCAACCAAATTGGTTGATAGCGCACACATAATAGAGGTGACCCCAAAAATTATGACTGATCCTATTAAAATGGAATTTAGGTTATATCTTTCAGCTATCCAGCCCGATAAGGGAATGCATAGTCCTTCTGCGAGAAGATATGAAGTAAGTGCTATTTTTAAATTTAAAGGAGAAACGTGGAAAGAGGTGGCGATAGTAGGAAAGGCGATGTTTAATGCTGTAGCATCAACCCCTTCGATTGCCAGAATCAGACCGATTGTGAGTATAATTAATTTTTTGTCCATTGCTATCTTTTATAATAAATAAGGGTTTTCTATATTTCTTTGTGTTCTCTTGCTGATTGCAAAAGAAGTTCTTGTTGTTGTTTCTCTCCCAGTGTCGATTCTGATGCCATTATATAACCAACAGTCCTGGCATCGTCGGAATTTAAGTTCAAGATAATATCTTTTTCTTGCGATATCTGATCCGCTGTTTTAGTAATAATTTCGTTGGCGCCCTTTTTCTTCAATGCGAAAATAATTTTATCATTATCCGTAGATAACCTTTTAGCTAGTATCTTATATTTCGGGCTGTTTATTCCTAGATAGCCTAAATAGGTTAATGTCCTTATATCTCTCGGCGAAAACTTATCCACTAAAGCATCATTCGCCAAGATTTCTTCTGGCTTTACTTGGAAAGTCACGTTCTTCTCAACTAACTTGATTACTACGAAATATTCATCTTCTTTGTTTAGAACCTCGACAAGTTTATACATGGGGGTGTATATATTTTTCTTTACTATCAGGTGAACGGCTAATTTTTTAAAAAGTTCAACAATGTTCGGCATCATTATCTCCTTAGATTCCTATTACGTCATTACTTTTTCCAAGCCTGTGGTTCAGTCTTGATTCTATCAAAGAGGCAATAACTATATCACTTTCGCTTAAGAGCCGCATTTTAAAAACACTAAGATCTGGGTTTATGGGCTTGAGGTATTTATGATCGAGATCAATAAGTAGTTGCCTAAATATTGCGGTTTTGTTCTCTCGGATAAATACCACAACATAACTTCGATCTTTGATCGGGTTTTCAGGGTCGAAGATTAAAATCGAACCTTCTGGGAAAGAGTGGCTCCATCGAAGAATCTGGCATTGTCAACGCAAACGCTTTTTTACTCACGTTACCCACCATAATTGTTCCACCTCCTTCATTCGAAGAAGGTGGAGATAAATCTGGTAGATCATTCCAATTTAATAATGGCACCGTAGTGATTTTTCCGCCAAGGGAGGGGTATTGTTGGGTGGTTTCACTATCTAAGGGTTTCTCCCCCACTAATTGACTTGTAGTTATAGAAAAGTAGTTCGCAATGGGATCCAGGGAAGATTTATAAGGTCGGGTCGATTTTCCAGATACCAGGCGGTGAATAGTTGGCTGAGGGATGTTCAATTCCCTGGCAAGATCCATAGGCTTCATATCTCTTTCAAACAAGAGCCGCTTGAGTATCTTGCCTAGATTTGGATAGTTTTTTGCCATTCTACTCTACTTAAACCTTTATAGATGTATAGTATATTAGAGTTTTTTTCTTACATCAATTAATTATATAGAGTCTATCCACCAGTGTCATTGATTCTACTAAAATCAAACCATATCTCTGTGGACAAATCCTAGCCGTAAGGTACTGAAGTAATTTCCGACTTAAATAACTAACATAATTTGATAGTATTGTTAATTTCGTTAATAAATGGTTAAAACTGTCACATTAAGGATTACATACTACCTAATTTAATTTGTTTGAAAATTAATATAAATAAAAAATTCAACTAACTGTTGACGATCCACAACATCACTTGTATTATTTATTCAAGTTGTAGCTGGGAGCTTTGCCGCCTTTTCAGGGGTTGAGGCTTTAACCTAACCACCTATTATCCTGAAATAACAGCTCGACACGGCTTGTTAATTTAAATTTATAAGGAGAGAGAAATGTTAATTTTATCAAGAAAAGTAGGGGAAACAATCAGGATACAAGATGATACAGCCATTACTGTTTTGGGAGTCAAGGGGAATCAAGTAAGACTCGGGATCAAGGCGCCGTTAAGTGTGTCCGTGCATCGTGAAGAAATTTATCAACGTATTCAAGCTGAAAAGCAGTTGACAGTGGAGGAGCAGAAAACCAACACAGATTAGTTGTAACCTAATATTCCAAAAGCAAAATGTTATTAAGACCCGAGATTTTAAAGCGTAATTGAAAGCTCATCACTGATTAAACGTTATGAGCTTTCAGGTACGTTTTAAGGATGTAAACCCAAGAAGCGTGCAATTAATTAACCCTATTTTTCAATATGATATATCAGGTTGGGTGATCAAACCTTGGGACGAATATTTAACATTTAATGCTGATGAAAAAATCAGTATCATTTTTTAACCTCGAGGAGGGACGCATGACCATTATTTCTGGTAAGGTAGTGAATTATCCTGTAATGTCAGTTGCAAATATGTTTTTGCAAGTCTGTCATCGGGTGCCAAATAAACAAGCTATTATATTTGGTGGAGAGGCATTAAGTTACAGCGATCTTGCCAAAAAAAGTAGTGGTTTGGCTGAAGTTATTAAAAGAACTACTGCGGAAAAATCATCTCCTCTACGAGTTGGACTTTATGTGAATCGCGGATTTCAAATGGCGATTGGCACTTTCGGCATTTTTATGTCGGATTCAATATACGTGCCTTTTGACCCTGCATATCCTAGGGATAGGCTTGAGTATATTATTAAAGAAGTAAAATTGGACATTCTAATTACCGAAAAAGCTTTATACGAAGAAGCAAAGATTCTTACAAATTCTATTACCCCATTAGTTTTGATAGATGATGTAACTGAAGCGTTAGTTCAGGATTATAACCCTACATCCTTGTCACCGAGTACGCCAGCGTATATTCTATATACTTCTGGATCGACAGGAAATCCAAAAGGGGTAGAGGTTAATGTCGGAGGGGTATGCAACTATGTGTCGGCAGTTAAAGACGCATTTCATCTTGCTGAAACTGATGTATATATGCATACATCGTCTGTTTCTTTCTCATCTTCTATTCGCCACTTGATAGTGCCTATTTTAAATGAGGTTCTAGTGGTTATTACAAGTTACGAAGAAAGACTAGACTCTGAAGCTTATTTATCTCTTATAAAAAAGTATGATGTTACCATCGTGGATGTCGTCCCTTCTTATATGATTAATCTGCTTGATTATTTGTCCATTAAACCTCAAGAGGATGCTGAAAAATTACTAAATAATAAATTGCGCTTGCTTGTAATAGGAAGTGAACCCGTAACATTCTCAATGATTAATCGGTGCAGAAAATATTTTAAAAAAAACATTGAAATAGTTAATATTCTTGGTGGGACGGAGCTAAGTGGCGTTGTCGCGCATTATTATGTACCTGGTAATCCTATTTCTGAAGCTAAAACAGTTCCTATTGGAATGCCGATGGCGAATAGTAGATTTTATGTTATTGATGAAGCTAGTACTGATCTTTGTGGTTTTTGTGATTCGGGTGAATTATATGTGGCGGGACCTGCGCTTGCCAACGGGTATATTAATGCTGATTTAAATAAACAAAAGTTTATTGATACAAAAAACCATCCTAAAATTAAAGAAGATCGACTATACAAGACTGGGGATCTAGTTCGTGTGTTATCTGATGGAAATTTAGAGCACCTGGGTCGGGCAGATCGTCAAGTGAAAATTCGCGGGATGAGAGTTGAAATATCAGAAATTGAGTTTCATATTAATCAATATCCCCATGTTAAACGAAGTATAGTATTACTGAAAGAAGTATTTGGTAACCAAAAACTTGTTGCCTACGTTGCTTGCGAAAAAAATATTAAGGATGAATCTATAAGGGATTATTTGTTAAAAAAAATTCCTGAATATATGCTACCGGAATATTTTGTAATGTTAGAAAAGTTCCCCTTATCTCCCAATGGCAAAATCGACGTGATCGCACTTCCACTACCTGCTAATAAAAAAGAAAAAAATAATGGATTTATCCCTCAAAATGAAGATGAGAGAAGCTTACTGACTATCTGGCAAGAAGTGCTAGGAGTAGAAACCATCGCGTTGGATGATAATTTCTTCCATATTGGTGGGAATTCATTATTAGCTACACAACTAATTTCGCGTGCTAAACAGAAATTCGATTTTAATATGAAAGTTATCGATTTTTTTTCTGATCCTAGTTTTAGTAGCATGCTCGATCTTGTTGCAAATAGAAAACATAGTTTTAAAAGTATTAAACTTGCCGAGCAGGACGCCAACTATAACGTAAAAAATGATATTTCTTCACTTCCGGTAGCCTGTTTAGATAATCCCAAGAAAATCCTATTAACGGGTAGTACTGGCTTTCTAGGCATACATCTGCTTGTTGAGTTACTAGAGCAGACCAACGCAACTATCTATTGTATTGTCAGAGGAAAAAGCGAAGCGGATATTAAACATAAGTTTTTTGCCAACATGGAAAAATATGGGATTTCCATGCTTGATTCATTGCATCGTGTTGAATTGGTATTGGGGTCTCTGGATATGCCAAGATTAGGACAAAGTCAAGAAACATGGGATGCATATGCGTCTTCTATCGATACAATTTATCATTGTGGGGCAAATGTCAATCACTTGTATGACTACCGAAAATTGAAAAAAGAGAATGTTGATAGCACCATTGAATTGTTAAATTTGGCAACTACTAAAAAAATAAAACACATCCATTTTATTTCTACCAAAAAAGCCGCCAATCAATTGAGAGATAATTTATTTCGGCTTGAGCAGCCACCCAGCGACAGAGCGACAGCCTTAGATGGATATACGCTAACTAAATGGGTGTCTGAAAGAATATTATGGGATGCCTTCCAGAATAAAGTACCAGTTACTATTTATCGCCCAGGAAATATAGGTGGAAATTCCATGACAGGTGCTAGTAATTTTCAAAATAATCACGCGCTATTATTGTTAAAGGGTTGTATCCAAATTGCGGTCGCACCCGATTGGGATTATATTGTTGAACTGGCGCCAGTGGATATATTGAGTAAGGGGATAGTTGCGCTATCACTTAAATCAGACAGTCAGGGAAAATTCTATAATCTTTCTAATCCGCAAGGATTTACTTGGCGCGAATACATTACACTGCTTAACCAATCCGGCTATACCTTGAAACTGGTCGATAGCAAGGTTTGGGTGCGTGATTACGTAACTAAGTTGGATGAAACGAACAGCCTCTATCCATTAAAATCTTTTTACCTTGATGACAATGAAAAGGATAAAAATCTGGTGGACTGTCATGAGAGTCAGTTAGCTTTAAAAAAAATGAACATCTCTTATCCGAAAAAATACAGAGAGCTGATTGCCTTATATATTAATTATTTGAAAAAGAATAAATTTCTTCCATTACCAAAAGTTAGAATGAAAAGCACTGCAATAAACTAAGTAAATTATTTACACGTAAATTTCATATTGCGCTAATTATCAAAGGGAAAATGGCAACATGTCAAAAATAAATTACAAAGAAATCATGCCCTGTCTATTAGCTATTGCTATTGATGCAATGGGCTTTGGACTGGTATATCCCATCATGTCAGCTATGTTTAGCCAGACTGATAGCGGTATTTTATCCTCAGATGTTTCTTCCCTGTGGCGTAATTTTTTTCTGGGGATAGGATATGCAATTTATCCATTTTGTATGTTTTTTGGTTCATCATTGATGGGTGATTTATCTGACTTCTATGGCAGAAAAAGAGTATTAGCTATTTGTATATTTGGCTTATTCATTAGCTATTTATTAATGGGTGTTGGCGCCGTGTTGCCCAGTGTGTTCTTACTTATCCTAGGCAGGGGGTTGGGCGGATTAATGGCTGGTTGCCAGGGTATTGCACAGGCATCTATTTCTGATCTAAGTACCCCAGAAACTAAGGCGCTAAACATGAGCATTATATCTGTCGCTTTTAGTGCGGGTATCGTTATCGGCCCCATTATGGGTGGTATTACAACCGATAGCAATATTTCGCCTTTTTTAAATTATGGCACGCCTTTTTTTCTGACCGCCATTCTATCGTTAATCTGTTTTTTTTGGATACTAATTTCTTACCATGAAACATTTGTAAGATCATCAAACAACTCATTAAGTTTAATGAGACCATTTATAGTGATTATTGATGCGGTAAAACATAAGAATATCAGGACACTATCCATTATCTTTTTTCTTATGCAAATAGGGTATAGTCTTTATTTCCAAATGATACTAGTTTTTCTGCAAAACAAATATCATTACACCGCATTTGGTTTGGGATTATTTAGTGGATTGATTGGTATATTTTTTGTGGTGGGCTTACTTGTTATTGTTCGATTAATGTTGCGAGTTTGGAGTGTCTATGTTATCGCGACGATTGGTTTGTTAGCCGCTGGTATATGCCAAATTATTTCTTCCTTGATCCATGCAGAAATATCTACCTGGATTTTAGCGATTTTTATTGCTGCTTTCGATATGGTTGCATATACCTCTATGTTGACCGCATTCTCAAATGCCGTCACCAAGGATCAGCAGGGCTGGGCATTGGGCATAACTGGTTCCGTAATGGCTATAGCCTGGGTTGTGACTGGGTTGTTTGCTAATCTATTGCCAATTTTTGGTGCAACTGGCTTGATTTTTATTGGTGGGGTTTTTTGGATTTTAAGCTTCATTTTAATGTGGATATATACTCATCGTACTTCGAGATGCGAGATTTTAAGTCCTAATGAGGTAATATGTTGAATTGGCTAAAGGAATTTAATCATCTTGTTAAGTATACAGTTGATGTTTGCCAGATTCCTAGTATCACCTATGCCGTAATTGTAGATAATGCTTTAGTAGAAATTAATAGCTGCACATTAGATTCTTATTCTCCTTATGGTGCTGAGAATAAAATATTTAGGATTGGATCAAACAGCAAGGCGATGGCATGTACTATATTAGCTTCCCTGGAGAAGCAGTCTAAATTATCGTTAGATGACAATGTAACGAATTATTTGCCAAACTTTAGAATGGGAACAGAGGAGCTGACTCACAAGGTAAGGGTGATGGATTTACTGACTCATTCCACGGGGATAAGCAAGAATACATCGTCCTTGATGTGCTACTTGGGCTATCCAAAACAATTTATCATTAATAGTTTTCAACACTTAGCTCCTATTAAGCCATTTCGATCATCGTTTCAATACAATGACGGTTTATATATTGTTGCCGGAGAACTGATAGAGAAAGTAACACAGGTAGCGAATAAGCATTATTTTAGCCAGCATTTATTTTCGCCGCTGGGCATGGATAAAACACACACCTCCCTGGATACTTTGTACAGCCCTGCAGTTGCAGTGCCTCATGTCGAGTTTCAGGGAAAGACCCTTCCTATCTCACAAAGTCCTTTTGCGGATACTCTGGGCATAGGTGGCAATGTATATTCCACAGCATTAGACCTTGTAAAATGGCTATTATTTAACCTGAAAATTACAACAACTGATGATGACGAAACTATTCATTATCAAAGAATGTTTGATCCGCAAATAAAAATATCCCAAGCAAAATTGACTACAATCCTAAGTGATCGTGTAAAGACAGATTCTTATGCCATGGGTTGGTATCGTGTTCATATTAAGGAAAATTTAGTTTTTGAGCACATGGGTGCATTTGCAGGATATGCGAGTTATTTGTCATTTTCACCACAGTTAAAGTCAGGGATCGTGCTTCTAGCGAATAAAAGTGATATTTGGCACCCGCTTGAGGCGCTTCGATTGAATTTCTATGAATTAATCACGGGGAACCCGTATACAAATTTTTCTCAATTCATTCGCACTCAAGCTGAGCAATTCTCAACATCCTTGTCAAAGGTACTAAACAGTTATCAACGAAAAAAACTTGCGCCAGAAATTCGCAATATTCGGAGAAAATACGTTAATGCAGTATATGGTGATATTTGTATTGAATCTGATAATGAAAAAACATTTTTAACGATTGGTCCCCACAATGTCCCTGTACGTCTGGATTACGCTGGTAATCTACGGTTTAAATTTATTGATGAACATTTTAATTATGGTGCTGTATTTAAACTAATAACGCTGACACTTTCTAAAAATCAACGTGAAGCGATATTGCAAATATTTATGGACAATAGATTTGGACAATTAGTGCTGATAGACACGCAAAAATTTTTTATTAATGAAAATTAACCTGGTAATTCATATAGATTTTACCTCATGAAAAAAATCACCAAAATTGTATTTCTTTCCGCTTTGGGCGGAGCATTAGAATTTTATGATTTTGTTATATTTGTGCTTTTCGCGGGGATACTCAGCAAGCTTTTTTTCCCTGAAGAAAACCATCTTGCTGCCCTCATGGGTATATTTGCTATTTTTGCTATTGGTTACTTAATTAGGCCTATTGGAGGTATTTTATTTGGTCATTTTGGTGATAAAAAAGGACGTAAGGCAACCTTTGTGATTTCAGTTGGCCTAATGGCGATTCCTACGTTTCTCATTGGTCTATTGCCGAGTTCCCACGATATAGGAATTACGGCAACGATATTACTAGTAATGTTACGAATATTACAGGGTCTTGCCGTGGGTGGCGAAGTCCCTGGGGCGCTAACCTTCGCTGCTGAACATGCTACCGTGCAGTATCGAGGCTTGATCTGCGGTTTTATTTTTTTTGGCCTCAATATGGGAATTATATTGGGTTCGGTGATTAATGCATTATTAACCTATACACTAACCCAAGAACAATTATTACATTGGGGTTGGCGGTTGCCATTTTTATTTGGCGGATTACTTGGGATTGTGAGTTACTATTTGCGTAAGCATATGCATGAAACTCCAATTTTTCAACAACTTACTATCACTAAAAAATCTAATTTTCCGCTCAAAGATACATTAAAAAATGAATTTAAGAGTCTTTTCTTCGGTACAATGCTGACTTGGTTAGAAGCAGTTGTTGTATGCCTACTATATTTATATTTACCAACTTATTTTAAGGATATCCTGCATTATCCTAAAAAATCGGTTGATTTATATAATACCTCTAGTCTCATATTATTCTCATGCTTTATTGTTTTCGCTGGCGGGTTATCTGATCGAATTGGTCGTAAGTTAATTATTGCTATAGGTGCTGTCGGATTACTTCTATTGGCTTATCCATTATTTTACTTTGCCATTTCAAAAAATTTTCCACTAGTGATTTTAACCATGATAGTTATTTCAATGTTGGCAGGATGTATTAGTGGTGGGGTTCCCTGTGTATTGATAGATATGTTTCCTCCTCGAGTACGCTATACGAGCATTGCTGTTGTTTATAACGTTGGGTTTGCCATATTTGGCGGTCTTTCCCCATTGCTAGCAACTTATTTGATTGCTCGTACAGATAACTTGGCTGCGCCCAGTTTCTACCTCATAGTAAGCGCCATCGCTTGCTTAATAGGTATATTCATATTAATGCCTAAAAATCCTGTGTCTGGATTCGAGTCTGAATAGTGTACAAGCTTTAAGCCTTTATCAGTAGAATTTTTAGCTGACCTTTTCTTTTCGGTAAATATCAGAAAATACGGTATTACAGATATATACAGTTTCCATAGTATCCCCGCTTCTTTTTTCAAAGTCCTGCTAGCATATTTTCAGAGTCATTAGATTTTTTATTGACTCATTAGATTGTCACGCCGTGTATTCACAACCTTAGTTGTAAGCAAAAACGCTAGCATGTTCCAAGGAAGGTAACCTTTTTTGGGACACAGCGTTAGCATGTACGAAGATTCACTATTCAAAGCTATTGACTATTTCGGCTCGCAGCAAGCGCTGGCCGATGCGCTTGGCGTTAGTCAACAGGCAGTGAATCATTGGTTAAATCGCAATAAAAAAATCCCCGTCCTACAAGCCCTAAAAATAGCCGTTTATACTCAAGGTAAGGTGACTCTGCGTGAGTTAACCGATGAAGAAAGCGAGTTAACGCTGTTGCTAGAGCACACATTGTTATCGAATCCGATGCCATTTGTCTATTTGACATCAGCAGATATTCGTTGTGGCGATAAGTCATGCCCTATTTATAAGCACATCGACAAATCATTATCTATTTCTAATCCTGATTTTATACGGCCTATCGTGGTTGATTTGCGTAATCGGCTAATTACGTGCGAATGCCGGTTGCGTGCGCATCAGCAATTAGGCCATCGCAGAATAAAAGTATATAGGCTGGATATACATCACATTCTAAAGCAAGGCATCTCTATTGCCCCATTTATCCGCGATTTCCCCCTAAGTGAGCGGGTAGATATTGGGCTATACATCGAGCAAGAACTCGGCAATCGCCAAGGTAAACGGCTGGATTTGAAACTTCCGGAGAATTCTTCGGAAGTTATGGGTTATGAAACCCGCAAGATCGCTGCCACGGTTTCTGGGTTTGGTAATGATTTTAGTTACCGCCAGGCAAAGGGCATTGTAAAACGCGGCATCCCTGAATTAATCAGGGCAGTAAATGATGGTCTCTTAGCTATCTCTAAGGCACAAAAGATTGCTGATTTACCTGAGCATGAACAACTTTCGTTTGTATCCGCCATGCAGCGGAAAAATAATCCCTAGGAGGATGCTGGTGTCAAGAATCAGAACAGTCAAGCCGGAGTTATTTCGCCATGAAGGCTTATTTGAAGCCGAGCATAGTCAACAATTGCCACTACGTCTGGCATTTATTGGTTTATTCACCTGCTGTGATCGCGAAGGTCGTTTTCGTTGGCGGCCACGGCAGTTGAAGCTAGATATTTTTCCCTACGACAACGTGGATATGGAACGCGTGCTTGACGCGTTAACCACGCGTGGCTTTATCGTCCAGTACCGGATAGGCGATGAAATATATGGCTGTATTCCGTCATGGCATAAACATCAATACGTTAATCACCGTGAGTCAGCCAGCGTCCTGCCTGGGCCGGATCAAGCAAACACATCGCCATGTTCACCGGAGAATGACGCGTCAGCCACGCGTGATGCACCCGTCAATCACTCGTCACGGGCAAGCACGGGTATACACGGGGGGAAAGGGAAGGGAAAGGGAAAAGGAAGGGGAAATGGAATAGGAAGGGAAAAGGAACATGGAACGGAACAGGAACGGGAACATGACGCGTCCCTGTCGCGTGCTTCACGCGAGCAGCATGACATCGTGACGGTATTCGACCATTGGAAAACAGTAATGCAACACCCCGATGCGCAACTGGACGAGAAACGCCAAAAAACCATTGGCGGCGCGTTACATGCAGGTTACAGCATCGAGCAACTCTGCCAGGCCATCAGTGGTTGTCGCAACACCCCACACAACATGGGTAGCAACAGTCAGGGTCAGCGTTTTGATGGATTACACATTATTTTTCGTGATGCTGACCAAATTGATCGCTTTATTCATAACTTCCACCAACCACCGCAGCTGCATACAGAAACAGATCAACGTATGCAGTCTAGCGTCAACAATTTGCAGCATTGGCTGCAGAAAAAACTTAAACCGGAGAACACGAATGAACCAACATGATGCACCAAAATTTGCACAGTTAATGGCTACCTTGGGAGAGCTATATGGCAAGACCATTACCGCAACGTTCAGCGAGATTTATTGGCGCACGCTAGAACGGTTTGACATCAAGGATGTACAGCAGGCAGTTCGTCAGCACATCGCCGATCCTGATAACGGAAAATTCATGCCAAAGCCCGCTGATCTTTTGCATTGGATTGAAGGCTCGCGCGAAACCCGTGCATTACACGCCTGGGCGACGGTTATAGCAGCAATAGCACGTGTTGGCGTCTATCAGAGCGTTATGTTTGAAGACGCTTGTATTCACAAGACTATTCAGTCTATGGGTGGCTGGGTAAGGTTGTGTGCGATGAAGATAGATGAAGAGCCATTTCGTGCGCAAGAATTTCAAAAATACTACAAGGCGTATTTGATGGAAGGCGTAGACGCCTGTCTTACGCCTTTATCTGGGTTGATGCATTCATCATCACCAGTAGTAATTCCTTGCGCTAAAAGATCATCAACAGGTGCACAAAATGCTATCGCGACGCTTGATAGTGTTGCCAAGCTAGATGATCTGAATAAGCTTAAAAAATCTTAATAATTTGACGCTACAGGAGAGAATGCTATGTTTATCGAAAAAAAAATAATCACCATACCAACAGTAGAAAAAAAACAGAAAATCAATACGTTTCATTTTTTTCTACGTTACATGCCTAATCTGCCGGATGAACAAGAGTTGCATTCTGCATGGATAAGGCGCTTGAAACGGCAGGTAGAATGTGACAATCAAGCGGATAAAAAATCATCGACAGATAATGACGATTCACTTGATGGAGTTATCATGCAGCTAACAGATAGTGTTGTGCATATCTGGTTTGACGCCTGTTCGTTTAATCCACTTACCTATCGTGAGATGGTGTGCATGGTGTTATTGGCTATCGGTAAAAACCCGGATCAATGTGCAGATATAATGGGTATTAGCACATCTTCCGTGCTGACTTATGAAAAGCGTGTTCGTGATAAGCTCGGCGCTAGGAACAGAGTGCATGCGTTTTATATGGCAATTCGTTGTGGATATTTGAAAGTAATTTGAAGGAAGAATAAATTACTAAAAAATATATGTTAGATAGTGTTTTCGGTAATTTATGGCTTGATCATTTGTGCACAAATGATCAAGCTGATAAGTATAGCGCGCTACTATGAGATCACCATCACATCACTCGGTAACAGCTTTGAATTGTAGCAAATTTAAACGAGCACGAGTATTTCTTCCTTCTCTTTGGTCAATCTGTAATCTAAAGAATTATTTTGCAAGAATTTTTTCAATGATTGACTTGAAAATAAATATTTCTGTTGCTTTTATATAATAACCTAAGTTTATCATTATAGATGTAAAAGCTGAAATTTTTTGTTGTGTTGGTATGTTTTCAACTATCAATTCACCTTTGGTATTTATTGTGGGTCCTGAAGATAAGATTCCTAGAAAAATTAATCTTTTGACACCTAAGTAAGTATTGCCATTTTTGTCTGTATAACCATTTTCATTTAAAATGAAAATTGGCGATCCTGATGATCCAGGGAAGCATGCCATATCTACTACGCCAATACTTTTATTGTTAAAATCAATGGCTGGATGAGAGGACGTGATTCCTTTTCTAAAAAGTGGAAAATTATTATTTTGATCCCATAGCCCAGTTGGGTAACCTACCATTATAACATCTTCTATTGCACTTAATTCTTTCAACTTTAGTAACTGCTCGCCCCCTTCTTCAGTCAAATTTACCAGTTAGCGCCATCTGAATGGCAACCAAAGGATTATATCCTTTATTTGCCATTGTTTGCACGTAGCTTGAAATTCGACAATATGCTTTTGCATACGCTTCAGCCCTAAAGCAACCGGATACTTTTTGCTTTACTTTTGACATTCTCAAATCTCTTTCCGCGCGATTATTTGTGAAAGAAACTTCAGATTTTTTGGCGAAGAGCAGCACAGAAGATTCATGATTGCTTAACCTCTCCCACAGGTTATGCGCATCTGATTTTGCAACTTTGCCACGCTTTCCATTTGGTTTAGGGGGAATGGCAGGGAGTTCTTTTTCTCCGCGGGTGAGAATGTTTCGGTATCGTTTTTGCAAATTAGCATATTCCCTTGTAGTAAGCCGTTTCCTTTTCCTTTTTGAAACTTTTTTGCATGTTTCAAGAAGAAGCGCTTTCAAGTTAAACGCCCAGACATACTCATTAGATTCTATGGCACAGGTAAGTTCACGAACGATATGAGATCCACACAAACCATGGTTACAGTTGTCGTATGACAAATAAGACGACCAACAGTCATGGATAATAGTGCCAAGGTAACGAGGAATGATATTAATTTCCTCTATTGCTTCAATTCCACGCCTTCGGTGCAAGAATTTTAACGTTATTTCTCCTGCTGAATACACATGAATCCAATGATTCTTCTTGTCAACCCTTAAAGAAGTCTCATCGACATGCATGGAGGAGTTTTTAGCAATTTCTCTATTGCCGTGGATTCCCATTGCTCCAATGCAAGATGGAGACGCAAGATGAATTGCAAAAAACTTGCTTCAGCAATGACGTTTCCAATCAGGGTCTTCACTAATTTTTGGACGCGATTGAGCGATATCATCTGGCAAATCAATAAATTGATGATATACGCCTTTAACCCATTACCATATTGCAAAGGACCCGGCATATCCGGTGGAAATTTGCCTTTCACGGTTGAATCGCAGTTATCACAATACTTAATTTCTGCGTCAACATGTTCAACTACTTTTTCAAACACGATATCAATTTTTGTTCGTCGCTCGATATGCTCACAAGGCACAGTCGTTAAATCTTGACCGCAAATAAGACACTGGCTCACGTTGACTATGCGGGTACTTTCTACGGTTCTGGTATTCATTGCCAGGGCATCCGATTCCTGTTTGCCTTTTCCATTAGTCCCTGCGTGCGTTATGGATGACTCATCTTTCTCAGTTTGCGAAGATGGTTTGCTCGAGTTTTTATTATTTTTCTTGGTTATTTTTTCAAGAAAGATTGCAATAAGCAAATTGATAAGCATGAACATGCTCTGGATGAGCATGCTAATCTCAGGGTCAAGTTTTTTATTTGCGGAAATACGCTGAAACTCAGATTTTATCCGTTCAGCTTCTTCTCGTACAGATTGTGTATTAACACTTCCCATTCCATCGTTCCTGATGTGATTGAACTGTCACAATCATAACATGGGTTTTTCAGACGCTCGTAGGGGCGCTACAGTGCAAAAAAAAGCATTAACCCATGCATTGAGGAGGGGGATGATTTTTAACCTTCCATACGAGCTTCATATGCGTTTTAATGAAGTCGATTTTATGAGGTTTAAGTAAATGAAAAATAATGGTGAAAATATCTGTCAAGCGTTTTTTTAAAAATTTATTGATTTAGGGGGCGAGCAGTTACGTTGGAAGAAGCCTTTGGCAGTGAAGACATTGCTCCTCCTAAGGTCAGCAAACGAGCAACCTTACTAGCTCCAAAGTTAACCATCGAGGAACACATTGCTGGCAATACCACAGATTCCGTGAAAAATCGTATTTTGCTGGTTGAGGACAGTGAGATAGCTATTTCTGTGGTGACGAATATGCTCGCGGGTATGGAGTGCAGTGTGGATGTGGCCAGGGAAGGCAAGCTAGCGGTTAAACTTGCTCAAGAAAACCGCTACGATTTAATTTTTATGGATATAGGCTTGCCGGATATCGATGGCTACGAAACAACCAAGCGGATTCGGTTAAATGAGTCAAGTACCCACCATGTGCCTATTGTCGCACTGACAGCCCATGTGGACGAAGAAAATAAGCAGCGTTGTATTGGTAGTGGTATGAATATAGTGCTGTCTAAACCGTTAGCTAAAGAAAAAGCTGCAGAAATATTAGCTACGCTTATCCCTTATAGAGCTGAGATAGATGTACCTGTTGATCCAATATTAGCGCTATCTGGTGACGCTAAAGAGGAGATAGTAGACTTAGGTTTTGTAGAAAAACAATATGGGAATAAAGAAGCAGCATTGGCGATGCTGGTTATGCTTATAGAGAGCTTGCCAAAGGAATTAGCCGAATTAAACAGTGCGCATGAAAAAACCGATTGGTTGTTGATTCAGCACCTGGCGCACAAAATGAAGGGAGGCGCTAGTTTTTGTGGGGCCAGGCGTCTGCAAGAAGTCTGTTCCAGGTTGGAATCTGCTGTTAAATCTCAAAAAAATGATCAATTGGATTTACTTTATCAACAACTATTAGATGAAATACAGCTAGTAGAGAAAACAGTTCGGGGATTAAAATAATGTTAACTAAAACAATTGTCGAATACAGCTTTCTCCTCGGATTATTTGTGAATGCTGCGTTATTTATACCCCAATGTATGCGCATTATTGCCAGCAAAGATTCACGAGAGCTTTCGCTGATCACTTTTTTTGGCTTCTGGCTGATACAACTCTCCACCGTGTTGCACGGTTTTATCGTAAAAGACTACACCCTGGCGTTTGGCACACTCGTGAGCATGATTACTTGTGGATATGTGATTGGGTTGATTGTGTATTATCGGATAAAGAAGGGTGGATAGATAAGTAGAAAAGGTTAAGGGGGTGGATATCCGCTATAGTAAAATGCGCTGCGTCACTGGGGCAAAGCGCCAGCTTTCCGCAGTGACGCAGCAATGAGCGGACACGTAACCACCTTATATAACGTAGAATTCTAAGGAAATGCGTCACGTAGGCCAGATGACGGCAGCTACTTGGTAGCTCTCGTCATAGCATATAAGGCAATAAAGCGTCCCTTAAAAAAGGACTTGTAGCTATTAATAAACCGCCTACAATAAACATGCTTACGTCGACTCTTGCGCGACTTAAAACAGCAAGAAAGGCTGGCATGATATGGATGGAAATCCAGCCGCAATCATCAGATTGTCCATATCATAACGGTTGCGCAGCAACAGTTATTTTCTCTCTACATCCTTTGTAAAACTCCTAGTAAATAAAGAGTTTTTTTACCATCAAGTATTCTCAGGTATTTCCTGTGATCTATCTTTCCCATGGTGTGTCATCACATCATTCTCGCGATGCAATATCGCAACGAAGTATTGAGCGTGCTGAATCTATCGATCAGTAAGGCAAGAAGCTTTGTTTATTGTAGCCTAAGTACCTCAATCCCAGTCTCATTACAACTTCACGGTTGTCATCTCACGCCTAACGGTGCGCAGATGGAGACTAAACACTAAGCAACCAATTTCCGTTCAGAGGTATCAAGGGTTAAAGCAAGCGAGTAGCATCATGAGCATAAAGTCACAATTAAAACGATCAGTATATGCCGTATTATCACGCGACAACCAGGGTTCACACGCCACACGCGCCGACCGGCGTAATACTCTAATGCGTTGCGCAGAAGAGTTAGTCGGCCTGGGCTATAAAATTGCATCGATCCAGCAACTAAAAGAAAAACACATCGTTGCGTTGGTTCAATACTGGAAACAGAACGCATTGAGCACAGGCACATTAAAAAACCGCCTTGCCGCCATTCGGCATTTAACTACGCTAATCAATAAAAGTGGCATTGTGCCTTCCAATAAAACGCTCGATCTAGGTCATCGACACTCGATAGCCATGCGAAATCGCGCCATCTATGCAGCCGATTTCTCTAAGATAACTGACCCCCATGTCAAAATATCCTTGGAACTACAACGCGTATTTGGCCTTCGACGCGAAGAATCAATAAAGATAAAACCACATATGGCTGACCAGGGCGGTAAGTTACTGCTACAAGGATCCTGGTGCAAGGGCAATCGCCAGCGCGAAGTTCCCATCCGCACCGAAGAACAGCGCCATTGGCTAGAACAAGCCAAAAAATTTGTAGCAAGCCCTGAAAGATCGCTAATTCCACCACATAAATCATACATCCAACACCGCTATGTCTACGACAAACAATTACAACGCGCCAACATCCGCTCTCATGGACTACGCCATGCCTATGCGCAACAACGTTATAAAGAACTCACTGGCTGGGACTCACCTATTAATAGCGGTCCCCAATACAAAGCATTAAGCTATGAGCAGCGGAGGGTGGATATTTTGGCTAGGATGACGTTGACGGAAGAGCTGGGCCATAGTCGGGTGCAGATTACGAGGAGTTACTTGGGTTAAATAACGTTATTGTCATTTGCCAAAGAGAATTTCAATGGAGCTGCTGTAACTCATTGATAATTCGTCCAGTTTTTTGTTAAAGTGTATTTCAATATTGCCAAAGACGATTTCAATGCGTTGAATTTTGCCACAGTTGATAGAATTGGCGCTAGAGGAGGGAAGAACAAGAAAAGAGATGAAGCCGGTCATGATAGATGAAATACTAGTGCACCATTTGGTGGCCACCCAATTTCCGCAATGGAAAAATATCCCTGTTTCGCCAGTTACAGCCGGTGGATGGGACAACAGGACATTTCACCTGGGTGAACACATGCTCGTGCGTATGCCAAGCGCCGCAGAGTATGCACTACAGGTAGAAAAGGAGCAGCGGTGGCTACCGAAACTAGCGCCCTTACTGCCTCTTCCAATTCCGGTACCTTTAGCCATTGGAGAACCGATGGAAGAATATCCTTGGCGATGGTCAATCTATCGCTGGCTTCCTGGTGATGCTGCAGCTAATACACCTATCACCGATATGGAGAATTTCGCGAGCAGTCTTGCGGAATTTCTCATTGCGCTACAACGTATTGACGCAACGGATGGACCTATGCCAGGATTGCATAGTTTCTATCGTGGAGGGAGTTTGGCAACCTATGATGCCGAAACACGTCGCGCACTTTCCATTCTGAAGGGCAGGATAGATGTCGTCGCAATAACAGAAGTATGGGAAACAGCGCTTGCGACTCATTGGGATAAATCGCCTGTATGGGTGCATGGAGACATCAGCCTGGGTAATTTACTGGTAAAAAATAGACGACTTTGTGCCGTCATTGATTTTGGACAACTTGCCGTTGGCGATCCCGCTTGTGATCTGGCAATTGCATGGACGTTTTTCAAAGGGGAAAGCCGAAAAATTTTTCGTACTCTCCTTGCACTGGATACCAATACGTGGGCACGCGGTCGCGCTTGGACTTTATGGAAAGCTTTGATCATTGCCGCTGGTTTCACAGGAGGGAACATTGTTGAAGTTGCTCAATCTTGGCGGATTATAAAAGAAGTAATTGACGAACATAAAGGTAAAAACTAAAATTTTATTGAAATCCACTGTGACCAATTGCAATCTCCTTTGGCAAATGACAGTTATTTAGGAATCATGTTATGCAGAAAGAGTAGAGTAGTAATGCGGGTTATCACTTTTTCAAGATTGGCTATATAGTATAAGAGTTCTTTGCGACTGCAGTTAATTTCTATAAGCATAAAAAATATGAAAAAAATATTAAATTTTGCAGCCTTTTTTATATTGATCTTTTTGATGAGTCCTATTATCTATGCTAATACCAATGTTGACAATGTGTGGGATATAAAAAATTTGCTTGCTGGAGGAATTGGAGTTTTAGCAGCCTCTTTACTTGCTGCAGCTGCGACCATCATTGGTGCTAATTGGTTTGCAGAAAGGCTTGAAGAGAAAAAACTATTATTGCAAAAGAAAGAAGAGATTTTGCTTTTGATATTTAAATCGGTTCTATCTCTATCAAACATTAAAAATTTTTATTTGGGAAATTTAAGGCCAGACTATGATAACTATACAACTCATAAATTTGGTGATGACTTAACGGATATGAATGTTAATTTGCTTACTGCGGCAGCTTTAATTAATGCGCATATAGGGAAAATTGATGATTTTACCCTGGGATATACCTTGTTGCTTGGAGAAGACGGTTTTACTACTAAGCGATTAAAATTTGTTAACGATATTCGTGCACAAAGTGTACTGCATAGAGAAATTGGTAATATTGGATATGCAATAGATCATGCTGATATACCACTCGCCTTTGAAAATGCGAAAGTTAGTGCAATAAATTAAAAACTGTAGTAAAAAGCTGACATGAAAAAGATACTTACAGCAAAAGAAAGAGAACAATTAATACTCCACCATCGCAAGGAACGCGACAAACGAATCTGCGACCGCCTAAAAGCAGTTTTAGCCTATGATGATGGCTATAATTATTCTGAAATTGCACGAATTTTATTGCTTGATGATGAAACAATCCGACGCCATATTGAGAATTATTTAAAAAATAAGAAATTATCGCCGACGAACGGCGGTAGCGATGGTAAGCTCACAGAGGGTGAAGTAAATAAGTTAATAGAGCATCTTGAGGAAGTGACGTATCTTTATGTAAAAGATATTTGCCACTATGTTTTTCAAAGCTATGGTAAAAAATTCAGCATTAGTGGTATGACAAAATGGTTACATGCTTATAATTTTTGTTACAAGAAACCCCATGCTGTCCCCGCGAAAGCGGATAAAGTACGTCAGAAAAATTTCATCACCTATTATAATCAGTTAAAGAAAAAAGCGGGCAAAAAAGAGCCGATTTACTTTGCTGATAGCGTTCATCCTCAGCATCAAACCCAGTTAACCTATGGCTGGATTTTAAAGGGTGTACGCAAAGAAATTGCCACAACAGGTTGTCAAAAACGTTTAAATTTCATTGGCGGTATTTGCCTTAATGGACATCGCTTTACGTATCAACAAGTTGATACAGTTAATGCAAGCACGATCTGTGATTTCTTATGGAAGTTGCGTGGAGGGAATCCGGGAAAGTTTCGGGTACATGTTATCTGGGATAATGCACGCTATCACCAAAATGCTGAAGTGAAAGAATTTGCCAAAAAATTGGGGATAAAGCTGCACTATCTCCCACCTTATTCGCCAAACTTAAATCCCATCGAACGTGTTTGGAAACTGATGCACGAATCTGTCAGATATAATCAATATTACGGTAAATTTTCTGAATTTACTGAAGCAACGTTAGGATTTTTTAAAAATATTGGCAGAAAGAAGTGTGTGTTACGAAATAGAATTACCGATAACTTTCAAATTTTGCATTCACCCTTGTTCGCACCTTGAGGTGCAATGGGTATATATACTATCAAAAGAATAAAGATGCTCAATATTCTGAATTTATAGAACTGTTAAATAAGGCTGAGGAACACCTTTGGGAATCATCTTATAGATTAATTGAGATGATGAGTAATCGAAGGAAAAAAAATAAAACAGGAAAACTTAGAGTATTATGGGCAGTGTTGTCGGATAAGGTTACTTGCTTTAAAGGAAAACCAAAGGCAGAAAATTTATGACTTTAGTATCCTAAGAGGTGGCCTTATAAGACAAAAAGATCGTACGCTAAGCCCATTGTGAGGGACAGGTAGTGAGGAAGGGGGCAAGGAGGAAATGGCCTACACCATGCCTATGCACAGCAGCGTTACAAAGAGCTCACCGGCTGGACTCGCCGATTAACGGCGGCCCCCAGTACAAAACATTAAGCCATGAGCAACGTAGGGCGGATATTTTGGCAAGAATGACGCTGACAGAGGAACTAGGCCATAGTCGGATGCAGATTACACGGAGTTATTTGGGGTAGCTACTCCAGAATAAAGCATAGGATAGATCACACATGCCGCCTATTACCTCTACTAATTGAACTCGTCAATATATAGTGTTTTTGGGTATCTTTTTCTTGTTATGAGAAATAGAAATAATGATGTTGACATATAAAGAAGGCCGAACCAAGTAAAAAGTGGATTTTGGTGTATCTGTTTGGGGTAAGTGTAAGATAAGTAATATGTAACTATGTTGAGTGCTGTTAATATAAATCCTATAGAAAATATGGACCATATGAATATTTTAATTTGTGTCTCTGGCTTTATTAGATTTTTCTTGTCACCACTTTTTGACCGTGCAAAGTGTTTAATAAATTTTATTCCTTGTGGAATACCTTTAATTGTCCCTTCTAGCTTTGGTAGCATTCTTACACTTCCGGTGTGTAATATCTCAATAACAGCACCATCTTTATAATCTAAGAAATCAAAAGAAAATAGAGCTTGGTTTGAGTTTTTAGGATCTTTGGTTACGCGAAATCTATTCTCGTTTCTTGGAGTACGTACAAGATGGATTGACAAAATTTCTACCTCCTCTTCAAATTTTATAATTAGTGGAGATGTTTCTACAACATCTTTCCAATCAAGAGTTTTTTTGCCATTATTCCAAAAAGTTAAATAAGTTTTAGATATACCACTCGCCTTTGAAAATGCGAAAGTTAGTGCAATAAATTAAAAACTGTAGTAAAAAGCTGACATGAAAAAGATACTTACAGCAAAAGAAAGAGAACAATTAATACTCCACCATCGCAAGGAACGCGACAAACGAATCTGCGACCGCCTAAAAGCAGTTTTAGCCTATGATGATGGCTATAATTATTCTGAAATTGCACGAATTTTATTGCTTGATGATGAAACAATCCGACGCCATATTGAGAATTATTTAAAAAATAAGAAATTATCGCCGACGAACGGCGGTAGCGATGGTAAGCTCACAGAGGGTGAAGTAAATAAGTTAATAGAGCATCTTGAGGAAGTGACGTATCTTTATGTAAAAGATATTTGCCACTATGTTTTTCAAAGCTATGGTAAAAAATTCAGCATTAGTGGTATGACAAAATGGTTACATGCTTATAATTTTTGTTACAAGAAACCCCATGCTGTCCCCGCGAAAGCGGATAAAGTACGTCAGAAAAATTTCATCACCTATTATAATCAGTTAAAGAAAAAAGCGGGCAAAAAAGAGCCGATTTACTTTGCTGATAGCGTTCATCCTCAGCATCAAACCCAGTTAACCTATGGCTGGATTTTAAAGGGTGTACGCAAAGAAATTGCCACAACAGGTTGTCAAAAACGTTTAAATTTCATTGGCGGTATTTGCCTTAATGGACATCGCTTTACGTATCAACAAGTTGATACAGTTAATGCAAGCACGATCTGTGATTTCTTATGGAAGTTGCGTGGAGGGAATCCGGGAAAGTTTCGGGTACATGTTATCTGGGATAATGCACGCTATCACCAAAATGCTGAAGTGAAAGAATTTGCCAAAAAATTGGGGATAAAGCTGCACTATCTCCCACCTTATTCGCCAAACTTAAATCCCATCGAACGTGTTTGGAAACTGATGCACGAATCTGTCAGATATAATCAATATTACGGTAAATTTTCTGAATTTACTGAAGCAACGTTAGGATTTTTTAAAAATATTGGCAGAAAGAAGTGTGTGTTACGAAATAGAATTACCGATAACTTTCAAATTTTGCATTCACCCTTGTTCGCACCTTGAGGTGCAATGGGTATAGTCTGTTGATTAGTTTATGTTTAAAAAATATTTCAATATCTGAGGGTAATAGTTTATCTTTTTGTCCTATCAGGGAAAGCGAACGTTCTTGACAAATAGGTACGGATTTTTGTCTAGACATATAGAATATTACTATAGCGGCAAATAAGCTAGCCAAGCCGACAATTGTACCAACCCATCCTTGATTTAAAAAAGTAAATACTATTTCTACAGACTGCAGCATTTGAAGTAGCTCCTTAAGGTAATGAATTTAAAAACTTATTTCACGTGAATGTGGTTATCTTGGAAAGCTGCTTCAAGTCCCATTTTAATCTATTGTTAGCTTACCAGAGATGGATTATTTCAGAACCAGACAAGTTCCTAGTCACAGGCGCGAAATAATTTGACTAGGAATAGTAAAAGCCAGGCTGCGATTTTTTTAAAACTTCTTCAGATTGCCTATCCCAAGCAGCATTGCTTAAATTCTTCCTGCCCTCACATAGATAAGACTCATTTCACCCTAATGTAGGCGCGTTCCCATAGGTAGTTCTGATAAAGCCAGAGTCATAAAATCGGTTAATTCAGAACGGCCTCCATGCGCCCAGTGAAAGCCTGCTGTCCAACCTATATCCTCTACTGCAATGTCTTCAATGGGCAAATGAATATTATTTTTATATACATTCTCTAATAAACACGCTTCCTTGCCTTGTGCTAAGACTTCAAGAATCCGTTGTTGGTCGATTGAATCAAGGTCTACCTGGCCTTGCTCAAACGCCTGGTGAATTTCGGGTAACAATTCTTCAGGATATAAGTCCGAGGCAGCATTTACCAGGGCTGTCGTAAAATTTTTATCTTGTGTTAAGGGTGAATGGAACCATGTCCGTAGATAACCAATTAATGTTTCACGCTCAAGCCGATTCATTGCTACTAACCCAATCAGGCTGTCCAACCCCATACTACGTGACCACCAATATGCTTGGGTATTTTCAATTAAGTGTTTGATGCCGGATAAATCACCATTAAAGGTTGAAACCATAAATCGGGCTAATCCTTCTGTTATAAAGTCTCCCAGTAGCTCTTCAGGGAGTTCGCCGGGTAGCGCAGCTAAAGAAAGAATCAAGGGGAATGCGCGGGTTTCCCGAAATTTTGCCAGCAAATACAATGCAAATATGTGATCCATTTGCCCGGGTTTCACTGATCCTGGCTCAGCAACTACCCTTTCTAAAATGGATAATAAAGATGGTGTTATGGCAGCTTGCTGTTCAAGCGCTGCCGTGATTGCTTCTGTGGGGGGACGTTTTTCACAATGGTTAAACGCGTGCAAAATTTCTTCGATGGTCATCATAAAAATAATAGCCGGTTTTTAACCAGGTAGCGCCCGATCTGTTCTAGGACGATTTACACCTTGCATTCATTATGACCCCCTCACTTAACTTATCCACAGATTTTGTGGATAAGTAGTGGGATGAGTATTTAGATATCCACATTGGGCTGGCTATAGGTGAGTTGGCTAAATTTTAGCCAGTTGAGTTTTGTATATCAAGTGCAACATAGGACACTAAAACCCTTGTATGCGCATTTTAAACGTTACCTCTGGAGAATTATAATGACGGTGCTACGGATTCTGCAGAGGACGGCGTGCGACATTGACGCCAAGTCATTAGCTTAGCCACGGCATGTGCTTTATGTTCTGGAGCTAAATGTGCATATATCAACGTCATCTTAATATTAGAATGACCCAGTAACTCTCTAACTGTGTTTAAATCCACACCAGCCATCACTAGACTACTGGCAAAATGATGGCGCATGTCATGCCATCGAAATTTAGCGATGCTGGCTTGCTTCAAAAGCGTACCCCATACACGTTTAACTGTGGTTAAGCGTTGACCGTTTTTGTTAGGGAAAATCAGCCCTTCTCTCGTTTCTTGTTGCTGTTGCCAATTTTTTAGGACTTCCACTGCCTCACCGTTAAGTGGCGTATATCGAGTTTTACTACTTTTAGCGGATTCCCCTCTGATGGTTAAAACCGCCTGCGAAAAATTGACGTCTTGCCAGGTTAAATCGAATAATTCGCCTCGACGCATTCCTGTATTTAAGGAGAGTAAAACCATCGGTTTTATGGCATCTACAAAAGGCTGGTTTTGTAAGCTCGGCCATAATGGATACCCTCGTTCTTGCCGCCATAGATTACCCGAATCGCGTGACTGTTTAATCCCTTCTTCTCTAGCATCCAAAGCTTCTCTCAATCGTATTTCTTCTTCTCGACTTAAAAACCTAACACGAGTATAGGGGTCTACTTTGGATAATTTTAATTTTGCAAGGGGATGGGTATCGATTATCTCCCATTCAACAGCTTTGTTTAATGCGGCTTTAAGAGCCGTTAAATCCCTATTGATGGTTTTAGCATTGATCCCAGCTTGCAGTCGTTTTGCACGCCATTGTTCCAGCAGCAAGGGGGTTATTGCTAATAATGCCTTGTTTCCCAATTGGTCATGGAAATTTCTTTTTATACTCGCCATGGTCTCTTTTCCAGACTTTCTGTGCGTTATTACCCAAGGTTGGTAATATTTTTCAAGGTAAGCTATAAAGGTAAGGTCTGAAGTACTAACTTGTTTGACTGCCTTGGGATCAATGCCTTTGACAACGTCCCCTAGTATTTCTTTAGCTCGATCCCTGGCTTGTGCCGGACTAAGTATGCCTACTTTACCAATTGTTATGCGTTTTCCACGCCCATATTGACACATGTAGACCATTTTGCCTGAGATATTTACCCTGACTAAAAAACCAGTTAACTTTTCATCCCATACATCAAATGGCTTATCTTTGGCTGTTAATTGTTGTATTAGAGTGGTGTTGATGTTGGCTTTCATGCTTTAGACTCTCCTAAACTGAAGTGCAAATGAAGTGCATTTGTAGTGTGAGGTCATATCAAAACATGAACAGCGGTAAATTGCAAGTATGAATAAAATGCCTATTTATAAAGGGTTTTTTGTTGATGAGGGTTTATGATGGTTTGTCGGGCAGGTCGTTAAAATCACCTTGACATGGTGGTGGTCGGTGGTTCGATCCCACTCGTGCCTACCAGTAAATCAAGGACTCCTGGCTATCTTCCCTCATTTAAACATCCCATCATTAAAATCCGAAGTGCATTGGAGCGAAGTAGTAACTTACCTCTTAGAATGGGGGGTGCTTACCATTACCATGCGACATGTTTACCGTAGGATTTCCATGTGGCATGTTTACCATAGGATTCATATGCGGCATGGGCATCGCTTGATGCATAGACCTACCCATGTTAACAGGGGGGCCTACATATATTGGTGTCTGTAGGAGATGGCCGGGGTGCATCATCGTTGGTGTGTTCTTATTACCTTCATACAGCGGCGGGCCTAAGTGCATCGGCGTTTGCATAAGGTGACTGGAGTGCATAGGTGGCGGTGTATTACCTGGGTGCCTTTCCTCTAGCTTAACTGAATGAACAGGCGGCGTTTGTTGCTGTAACGTTCCCATAGGCGGATGGCCGGTAGACCAATTATTCCAATTATTCGGATGTTGCCACCATTGGTGATAGCGATAATTATTATAGGGTGTGTACTGGGTATTATAATAAATTGGCTGGTAAACCTGGTAAACTGGATAGTAGGAGGAAAAATTGTATGGAGAATTATAATAATAGCCTTGATTATCCCATAGCTCACCTTGTAATACTGTTTCTCCTACTATCAAGGCAATCGTTGTTAAAAGGTTGGTTGTATTGTCATTGTTATAGTACGAACAAACCCCATAATTATAGTAATAATTATAACAATCTACAGGATTTGTGCAGGGGCAATAGGACTGATTATTGAGGAAGTAAGGATAACTGATATAGGAATATGTGGTGACGCTGTAGGAACCCAGCGCCGCCAGTAACGCAAACCCCAAGATTGGCCGTCTGATAAATGCCCTTAGCCGATTTGAACCTAATAACACCCTTCGTGCATTCATATTCACCTCCCTTACGCCCTTCCTTGTTAATTATAGCTAATTTTTTGTAATTTTGCACAAAAAGTGGTCAATATGGGTCTTTCGGTTCAACTCCTGTTCAAACCTTAAGCGCTGGGAAACCCACCCGCGCCTGGCATCAAGTGTTTCATTCGCTGCATCATCTTCATCATCCCGCCCCCTTTTAATTTTTTCATCATCTTTTGCATTTGTGTAAATTGTTTGAGTAGGCGGTTAACGTCTTGCACTTGCGTGCCTGAACCCAGTGCAATACGGCGTTTGCGTGAACCGTTAATTAAGTGGGTATAGCGGCGCTCCTTTGGTGTCATGGAATTAATCATCGCCTCCATTTGTACCAGGCTTTTGTCGTTAAGATTATTTTGCGCCGCCGCTGGAATTTGTCCCATACCGGGGATTTTTCCGACCAGGCTACTAAGCCCACCCATGCTACGCATTTGTTGCAACTGCGTGCGGAAATCCTCTAAATCAAATTCCTTACCCTTGGCAAATTTTTTGACTAACTTGGCGGATTTTTGATGATCTACCTTGCGTTGCACTTCTTCTACCAGGGATAAAATATCACCCATCCCCAAGATACGTGACGCCATGCGGTCAGGATAGAACACGTCCAGCGCATCGATTTTTTCACCAACCCCGATATATTTGATGGGTTTACCGGTGATGTAGCGGATAGACAAGGCCGCGCCACCACGCGCATCACCATCGGTCTTGGTGAGAATGACGCCGGTAAGTGGTAATGCGTCATTGAAGGCCTTGGCAGTGTTGGCAGCGTCCTGACCGGTCATGCTATCCACCACAAACAAGGTTTCAATCGGTTGGATGGCTTGGTGAATCTGTTGGATTTCCGCCATCATATCGGCATCAATGTGCAGACGTCCGGCGGTATCTAACAACACCACATCGATAAAACGTTGCCTGGCGTGTTGCACCGCGGCTTGAGCGATAGCGACAGGCGATTGCGAGGCATCGCTGGGAAAATAAGCGACGTCAATTTGTGCGGCCAGGGTTTTTAATTGTTCAATAGCAGCGGGGCGGTAAATATCCGCGCTTGCGACCAGCACAGATTTTTTTTGCTGTTGTTGCAATAAGCGGGCTAGTTTTGCTGTTGTTGTAGTCTTACCAGAACCCTGTAGTCCTGCCAGTAAAATCACCGCCGGTGGTTGAGTATTGAGGTTGATGGCCGTCATCTCACCGCCGAATAGCGACACTAATTCATCGTGTACGACCTTGATCAGGGCTTCGCCTGGCTGTAGGCTTTTGAGTACTTCTTGTCCAATAGCCTTGCTGCGTACCTGTTCCAGAAAGGTGGTGATGACGGGTAGGGCGACGTCAGCCTCTAACAATGCAATACGCACTTCCTGTAATGTTTCGCGAATGTTATCTTCCGTCAAGCGTCCGCTGCCGGTGAGACGTTTGATGGTGTTAGTTAGTTTTTGTGATAGGGTGTCGAACATCAGAGTTCCTCAGTAGATTTTTTCATGCGGCGATTATAGCATTTTTTTAAATTTCCCAACCCCTTTTTAATGAGGGGAGAGAGTTATTTCCATCGCCACAATACCAAACAAACAGCACCCAATAATGCGAGTATCCCAGCAGCGGGAAACGCAATCGCGGCGCCATAATGCAATAACAAGTAACCCGTTAAAAAGCTGGCGGGCAATGCAGCGACGCCAAGGGTAAATTGTAACGCGCCATAGCCGATGCCACGTTGCGCTTGTGGTAATAGATCAGACAGCAACGCTTTTTCAGTGCCTTCGGTAAAGCCATAAAATGCCCCATAAACGAACATAAATACCACAAACCAGGCGGTAGAATGCGATAGCCCAATGCCGCAATAGACGATGGCATATACTACCCAGCCACTGACGAGTAACCACACACGCCCTATTTTATCCGATAATTTACCTGCTGGAATCGACAACGCCGCCGCCAATAGATTAAAACACAAAAAAATCACTAGGATAGTATGGAAGGAAAAGCCCAATTGGTGCGCGCGTAATACTAAGAACGCATCGCTGGAGTTGCCGAGGGCAAATAAAAATACAATCGCCAGGTAGGGACGTATGGAAGGTGGGATATGTACTGATAAGTAGGTTTTGGCGGCTACCTCACGTGGGAGACGTGGCACCCAGGCTATTAGTAATCCAAGCGCCAATAATCCAAATGGAATCGAAATCCAGACGATGCGCTGAAAATCTTGCTGGGTGAGGGAGGCGGTGGCGCCTACACCCAGTAGCAATACCACCAGTATTCCGGTAACGGCTCCCAGGGTGTCCAGAAAGCGCGTAATACCAAAGGCATGGCCTGCCCTTCCCAGGACGACAGCATCCGCCACCATTGCGTCGCGTGGCGCCGTGCGCAGTCCCTTGCCAGCGCGATCCAGGAGGCGGGTAGTGGCCAGCATGGCAGGTAGATAGGCCAGTAACAAGGCGGCGCGAGAAAATATCGACAAGGCATAGCCCAACACTACCAGGGGTTTACGGCTAGGAATGCGATCTGAGAGCCAGCCAGAAAAACCTTTTAGAAAAATACTCAGCATTTCAGCCACGCCTTCGATTACCCCAACGAAGATCGGTGTCATTCCCAGGGTGACTAGGAATAGGGGCATGGCGCGGGCGATGACCTCGCTGGAGCAGTCGTTGAAAAAAGACACCCAACCGAGACGTGTGGCGAGCGCTGTGGAGGAGAGTTGGGGCATAGGAAGGAGCCTCATTATTAAAAAATTTGACGCAGAGACGCAGAGACGCAGAGAAAAACATAAAACATTTAAAAAAATCGTTTTTTTATCTTTAAATATTTCCTCTACGTTTTATATTAAATCTTTGTTTTTTAAGTCTTTTCTTTTTTTAATCTTTTCTCTGCGTCTCTGCGTCAAGTCTTTATGTTTTAAAATATGTTATTATTTCCCCATGGTACCAAAAACACTTCCCAAATACATCCAACCGCTCCAGCTGGCAAAACATCGTGCCGAGTTGCAGGGGCAGCTATCCCTGAAAGAATGCGTGCGCCTGAAAGAACTACTGGCGGATACGGTAGGGATGGTGCATGTGCAGGTGAAGTTTGGCCAGGATGAGCATGGATTTTCTTACATCAAGGGCAGCGTAGAGTCGGTATTACACTTACAGTGTCAGCGTTGTATGCAGGCAATGGACTATTTCCTACATGCGCCGATCAGCTTGAGCCCGGTGTCAAGCGAGGAGGCGGCTGCTAAATTGCCGGATTATTACGAACCCTTGCTATTAGAGGAAGAACGGATTGCGGTAGTGGACTTGGTTGAGGATGAGGTGTTGCTTAGCTTGCCGCTGGCAGCGAAACATGCACCTGGGGATTGTGAAAAGCACAAAAAAAGTGGATAATACCAGCCCTAATAAGCTAACAGAAATATCGGAGTAGAACCATGGCTGTACAAAAAGATCGAGTTACCCGCTCACGCCGCGGTATGCGCCGCGCCCATGATGCCCTGCGTAATCCCACACTGTCCATTGACAGCACTACGGGCGAAACCCATCGTCGTCATCATATTACGGAAAGTGGTTTTTACCGCGGTCGTGAAGTTGTTGCGACATCCGAACAACCGACGGACGAAGACGAGTAAACCTGCTTGAAAGAACGCACAGTTGCATTAGATGCAATGGGTGGGGATTTCGGTCTCGACGTGACCGTCCCAGCTGCGTTAGAAGCGTTGGTAGCGCATCCCCAATTGAAGATCATCTTAGTGGGTGATCAAAAATCCTTAGAGAGCGCCCTGGCCAAACACTCGCCTGGTATGCGTATCCATGAGCGCGTGGCGATAGTGCACGCCTCACAGCAGGTAGCTATGGATGAATTGCCTTCTGTCGCCTTGCGTACTAAGAAAGATTCTTCGATGCGTGTGTCCATTAACCTGGTCAAGGATGGTGTGGCGCAAGCATGTGTTAGCGCTGGCAATACCGGCGCGTTGATGGCTACGGCGCGCTTTGTGTTAAAAACCTTACCCGGCGTTGATCGTCCGGCCATTATTACCTCCCTTCCCACCCAACTTGAAAATAAAGTGGTGCGTATGCTGGATCTTGGCGCCAATGTCGATTCTGGCGCCGACCACTTGTATCAGTTTGCCATTATGGGTTCATTATTAGTGTCTGTCCTCGATAAAATCGAACACCCTAAAGTTGCATTGCTCAATATCGGCCAGGAAGACATTAAGGGTAATGATCAAGTGAAGCGCACTGCGCAGTTATTATCTGAGAGCAAGGCCATTCATTATTATGGCTATATCGAAGCAGATGACATTTTTTCCGGCAAGGCAGATGTCATCGTGTGTGATGGCTTTGTCGGCAATGTTGCATTGAAATCCATGGAAGGAATTGCAAAATTGATTGCGCGTTTTGGTCAAGAAGAATTTAAGCGCTCCTTACTGTCCCGCCTGGTGGCATTAATGACATTACCCATCATCCATCGCATCAAGGAGCGTATTGATCCAGCACGTCATAATGGCGCCAGCTTACTTGGTCTGCGTGGCATTGTCATAAAAAGCCATGGTGGGGCAGATGTATCATCGTTTACCTATGCTATTTATCAAGCGTTAGCAGAAATAGAAAATGATATACCCAGACGGATTGGTCAAGAGGTGGGCTTGTTGTTAAAGGAGGATGTATGACGATATACACGCGTATTATTGGTACTGGCGGCTATTTACCATCGCGCACCCTAACGAATGCCGATATAGAAAAACTAGTGGATACCACCGATCAATGGATATTGGAGCGTACTGGGATCAGTCAGCGGCATATCATGGGAGAAGATGAAACCACCTCGACTATGTCGACCATCGCAGCGCAACGCGCGCTGGAAGCTGCGGGCATTTCGCCCAATGAAGTTGAGTTAATTATTATTGGCACCTCTACCCCAGATCGCTTTTTCCCCAGTACGGCAACTATTATGCAACATCGTTTGGGTATTACCAATCGTTGCCCAGCATTCGATGTATCCGCTGCTTGTGCTGGTTTCATGTATGGATTGAGCATTGCCGATAAATTTATTAAGAGTGGGGAAGTAAAAACTGTCTTGGTCGTAGGCGCGGAGTCTCTGACACGCATCGTGGATTGGACCGATCGCTCTACCTGTATTTTATTTTCTGATGCAGCAGCGGCATTTGTTCTGCGCGCCGATAAAACACCTGGGATTATCTCAACGCATATTCATGCCGACGGTCAATACAATCGGTTATTGTACGCGGCTAATCATATCGGTGAGTTAAAAGAGCCATCCTACATTAAAATGAAGGGTAATGAAGTATTTAAACTGGCGGTTAATACGTTGCACGATATTGTGGACGAAACCCTGGAAAAAAATAATATTAAAAAATCCGACATAGACTGGTTGATCCCACATCAGGCGAACATACGCATCATCCAGGCCACGGCAAGGAAATTGGAAATGCCGATGGATCGTGTCGTACTGACAGTGCAAAATCAAGGTAATACATCGGCGGCTTCAGTGCCTCTGGCGATGGATATCGCGGTGCGTGATGGTAGAATCAAGCGTGGGGAGTTGTTGTTGTTGGAAGCGTTTGGTGGGGGATTTACTTGGGGGTCAGTTTTGGTTCGTTATTAGGTGAAATCATGCAAGAAACTGACTACTTAATAAAAAGCCCAGCTAATGCTGTCAGACTTATGGAAGCTATCAATGAAATTGAAGCCATGATTACTGCTGATTCTCAAAAAGAAGGAGAGTGAGTAGTGAATGTAATATTTGCGGGCAGGCACAAGGTCTGCCCCTACAGCTATATTATTTCCACGCCGGAATAGCCTGCCTCTTATATAACATCTCCACTTCGTGTTCGACTTCCGGTGAATGCATAATCTGCACCAGTGCTTTTAATCCTGGATCATTTTCCTCCCCGGGGCGTATGACGATCGCATTAGCATAGTTGGGGTCCTTGGTTTCGAGAGCTAGCGCCTGTGGTGATGGCAATAAACCAGCGGACAGTGCGAAACCTGCATTGATCAATGCCAAATCAACATTGGGTAATACATCGACCAACTCATTGGAAGGGAGTTTCTGAAATTTCAGCTGGCGTGGATTGCTAACGATGTCATCTGTGGTGGCGACTAAATTATTATCAGACGCCATACGAGCCAACCCGACGTCTTCTAATAAAAATAACGCACGCGCTTCGTTCGTGGGTTCATTAGGGATAGCGACAAGGGCGTTTTGTGGAATTTGTACTATACTGCTGTATTTACGCGAATAAATGCCCATTGGGTAAATATATGTGTTACTCAGAATATCAAGTTTATAGCCATATTTTTTCTCGGAATATTCCAGGTAGGCCTTATACTGAAAAATGTTGGCATCAATTTCGTGATCAACCAGGGCCTTATTTAACTCTTGTGCGTATACATACGGGATAAGTTTAATAGTGAGATCATAGTCTTCGGCAGCCACTTTCTTGACTACTTCCATGAATTGCTCTTCAGAACCTACCATCACGCCAACACGAATAAAATTATCGTTGCTGCTATTGACATCGATTTTTTTGGGTTTATTGCATGCCATTAACAGTAAACAGAGCAACAAACAGCTCGCTAATAAAACAATAAATCTACGCGTTAGCGTGATAGCATTCATAGGTTATTTCCATGCAGGAACTGCTTGATCGCTGTATAATTTTTTTGCTTCTTGTAGTACTTCCTTCGAATGCAGCGCATCCACCAATTGTTTGGCGCGAGGATCATTGACACTCTCATCACGCACGACAACTAAATTAGCATAAGGGGAGCTTGGCGATTCAATGATGATCGCATCGCGTGAGGGTAACAAGCCGCCTTGCATGGCGTAGTTAGTATTAATAACCGCCAAATCAACATCGGGTAAGGAGCGTGGTAATTGCGCTGCCTCGATTTCCTTAAATTTAAAGTGTTTAGGGTTAGTTTGAATATCAACCAATGTAGCAGTTATTGCACTATTGGGCTTAAGCGTAATTAGACCTGACGTTTGTAGTAATAACAGCGCACGCGCTTCATTGCTGGGATCGTTGGGAATGGCAATGGTGGCCCCGTCTTGTAGTTCGCTTATTTGTTTTATTTTTTTGGAATAAGCGCCCATTGGGTAGACAAATGTTTTACCAACTGCAGTAATTTTATAACCGCGCTTTTTAATCGCTTCTTCTAAGTAGGGGGTGTGTTGGAACATGTTCGCATCGATGCTGCCATCCGCCAGTGCTTCATTTGGCATGGTGTAATCCGTGAAGGGCACGATTTCAATATCAAGGTTATATTATCTTGCTGGCGACTTGTTTGGCAACTTCCATTAACTGGGTGTCTGGGCCAGCAATTGTGCCTACTTTTAACACGTTGTTATCCGTGGATTTACCAGAGGATTTTTGACAGGCGGTAATGGCTATAATACAGCACACTGCCAGGAAAGCAATTTTTAAGATATGTTTGAATGATTGCATAAGTATGTCTCTACATTGGATATATTTTCAGTAACTATTCAGCAAAAGTTGCAAACGGCCATATTTTGCCGATTTTGGCGGGAAAAATTTTCTTAAAATGCTCACATATCAACCCACATATGCTGCGCTTTTTCGATAATTTTTCGCACCAAACTCGACTAAAATCTGACCGTTTATGCCAGTCTTTGTAGGGTGCTGATTTCGTTAAAGCATAAGTCAAATAGCGACATAAATCAACGAATTAGGGTCAATATCGTCAATTTTTGATAAATTATTGGCTCGGTTGTGTGTACACATATTGCCGGATGAATTTCCCGACAGCGCGTAGTTTTTCCAGATCAACGCCGGTTTCTACATCGAGCCCATTAAGCATATACAATACCGTTTCTGTTGCGACATTGCCGGCAGCGCCAGGAGCATACGGACATCCACCCAGCCCGCTGACTGAGCTATCTACGGTGGCGATACCTTCCAGTAACGTTGCATAAATATTGGCTAATGCCTGGCCATAGGTATCATGAAAATGTACCGCCAATTGTGAGATGGGAATTTGTGTGGCAACCAGGCGTACCAGACTGGCTGCCTTACCCGGCGTGCCGACGCCAATCGTATCGCCGAGTGAAATTTCGTAACAGCCGAGTTGATATAGTGCGGTCGCCACATCCAACACAGCATGTGGATCAACGGCCCCTTCGTAAGGGCAGCCTAATACGCAAGAAACATAGCCACGCACCGGGATATGACGTTGTTTGGCGGCAGCAATAACGTCAGCCAAACGCTGTAAACTAGCCGCAATTGAACAGTTGGTATTCTTTTGTGAAAACGTTTCCGAGGCGGCGGTAAATACAGCGACCTCACGGGCGCCTGCAGCCAGGGCATTGTCTAACCCTTGCAGGTTAGGCACTAACACCGGATAGCTGACGCCAGGGCGTTGGTGAATGCCTTGCAGCACATCGGCGCCGTCTGCCAGTTGTGGCACCCACTTGGGTGAGACAAAGCTAGTGGCTTCAATTACCGTTAAGCCGGTTGCGGTCAGTTGATCGATCAGTTGAATTTTAATCGCAGTGGGGATAAACAATTTTTCATTTTGCAATCCATCGCGTGGCGCTACTTCAACTAGTTTGACATGGGAAGGTAGGGGCATGGTGGCACGGTGGGTGTTGTGGTTGGGGGATATTATATCATTATCCCAACAAAAATTGCGCACCCCGCCCACTGGCTAACTAAGAATGCTTTAAAGCAGTGTGCGGGCAAGCGATCTTTTAACAAATATTGCTGATATATCATGATCGCTGCCGCAAATAATATGCCGAGATAATAGAACCCACCCAGGTTGAGTGATATGCCAAACACAATGAGCAGCAGCAACATCAACACATGTAGCGCGGCGATAATACCTGTGTCAAATCGACCGAATAAGATTGCTGTGGATTTGACCCCAATCGCAAATCATCATTACGGTCGACCATGGCATATATGGTGTCATAGGCTACCGGCCATAGGCAGGCAATAAAGAACAACGCCCAACCACTGCTGGGAATACGCCCTAGTATCGTGGCATACGCCATCGGTATCCCCCAACTAAATGCCACACCTAGCATCAGTTGTGGTAGGTGGGTATAGCGTTTCATCAAGGGGTAAATTAGGGTAATCAATACCGCAGGGACAGCCAGGCAGCGAGCAAGGGGTGGAAGGAAATATAGCAAGCCTGCTGCCAGCAAGAGCAGGCAGATAAATAATATGAGTGCTTCCTTTGGACTAACTTGCCCGTTTACCAGTGGACGTTGTCGCGTGCGTGTGACGAAGCCATCGAAGTTGCGATCACCATAATCATTCATCACACAACCGGCTGAACGCATTAGCACTACACCTACGATAAATACCGCAACTAAGAGGGCGGGCGGATGGCCTTGACCAGCGATCCATAGCGCCCACAGCGTTGGCCATAGTAATAACAAAATTCCGATGGGACGGTTTAGTCGCATTAATAAGGCATACGCGCGTAGTCGATGCAGTAAGGAGGGGTATGTGGTCATCTGCTATATTGGGATGGCTTTATCAAATGATGACGATGCCGTATATGCAGCCAATGGTCAATAGATAATCTACCCGAACCGTGCAACATAAGCATCATCAATAATAAACCCCAGCAGATATGTTGTTGTAGCCCCATGGAGCCTTGAGGTGTCCAAAGAAACGGATAGGAAATAGCAGCCACCGCATTATAAACGAAAAATATTAAAATACAGAAGCGTCCTCCTAAGCCCAATACCAACAGTACCGGCAACACCAGCTCGGCCGTCGTGCCTAATAAGGCAGCAACGTAGGGTGATAATAGTGGCACATGATATTCATAGGTAAATAAACTAAGTGTAGTTTCCCAGCTTTGTATTTTTAGCAGGCCAGCGCTGAAAAAGATATAGGCGATGAATACTCGGACGATTAAATCACCGATGGGCGTTAAAAAATTCAGGGTAAGAATAAAGGGGCGTAGGTATTTGGCGACAGTGGGTATTAGCATAGTTTTCTCCATGATGCTGACGAATCTAAAGGTACTTGTAACCATTCTAGTACATGGATTCCATGATTGACCACATTATTAATACACGAAAAAAATCTAATTTTTATTAGTGATTTGCATGGATTCTCCCTGCCCCCGCAAGCAGGGAAGGGTTAGGAGGGGTGTTACCAGTTCCTTCCCCCACAAGCGGGGGAAGGTTAGGATGGGGCCTGTGACTTGTGTATAAAACTGTGCCAGGAATGATGGCAGGTGTATGTGCGATATTGGGAAAACTACCCAGAGGTGGTTCCAGCGTTGTCCTTGGGTGCAGCGGCAGGACGGCCGTATTTTTCTTTAAAGCGACTAACGCGTCCGACGGTATCAGTGACTTTCTGTTTACCGGTGTAAAACGGATGGCAGTTAGAGCAGACTTCTGGCTTTAAATCCTTGCCGGAAGTAGAGCGGGTAACAAAGGTGTTGCCGCAGCTGCAGGTAACCGTAGTTTCTTTGTAAACAGGATGAATGTCTTTTTTCATAGGTGCTTCCTCAAGTCGATGGATCAACAGTAATCTAATAGTATAGTGGATTGGTGGTTAATATGCCACCCCAACGTTAAAAATTCTTTGAGACTGGCTGCAGTCAGAGCTTTTTGCTATGATCTTGTCATGTCCACTCCGCGCTTTATCCATTTACACCTGCATACTGAATATTCCCTGATTGATGGCCTGATTGGCATCAAGCCGCTGATGCGTACGCTGACACAAATGGGTATGCCTGCGTTGGCTCTTACCGATCAGAACAACCTATTTGCCCTGATAAAGTTTTATCGTGCTGCACAGACGGCAGGCATTAAGCCAATTATTGGCGCCGATCTGTGGGTGGGAAACACTCCCGATGAAACAAGGCCGCATCGCCTGGTGTTATTGTGCCAAAACGAGGTGGGTTATAAAAATCTCACCCGTCTGCTTTCTCGTGCCTACCTGGAAGGCCAACAGACTGGCATTCCCCTGGTGCAAAAATCCTGGTTGAGCGACGCAAATAGTGGATTGATTGCGTTATCAGGTGGTCGCGAGGGCGAAGTGGGTGCGGCAATCCTTGCTAATCATTTGGCATTAGCAGAAGCCATGCTCGATGAGTGGGCGGCGTTATTTCCCCAGCGATTTTATCTCGAATTACAGCGCACTGGTCGCGAACACGAAGAACTCTACATTCAGGCTGCCGTAGCATTAGCCAGTCGTAAGCAACTTCCCGTAGTTGCCACCAATGACGTACGATTTTTAACTGCCGCTGATTTTGAAGCCCACGAAGCGCGTGTGTGTATTCATGATGGTTTTACCCTTGAGGACGCGCGCCGCAAGCATAATTATTCAGAACAACAATATTTACGCAGCGAACAGGAAATGGTGGATCTGTTTGCTGACATTCCTACCGCGCTACAAAACAGTGTAGAAATCGCCAGGCGCTGCACGCTCAGCCTGACCCTGGGTAAAAGTTTTCTGCCTAATTTTCCAGTACCACCCGGCATGACGTTAGAGAATTTTTTTCGCGAGCAAAATAATCAAGGGTTGCAGGCGCGGCTGCAAACTATGCCTAATGCCGACGTAGTAGCCTATCAAGCGCGGTTAAAATTAGAAATGAATACCATCGAAGGCATGGGTTTTATTGGCTACTTTTTAATTGTGGCGGATTTTATCCGTTGGGCAAAACAACAGAAAATTGCCGTAGGCCCAGGGCGTGGATCCGGTGCGGGTTCCCTGGTGGCGTATGCCCTGGGCATTACCGATTTAGATCCATTAAAACATGAATTATTGTTCGAGCGATTTTTAAATCCGGAACGTGTGTCGATGGCAGATTTCGATATTGACTTCTGTATGGAAGGTCGCGATCGCGTGATTGACTATGTGGCGCAAAAATACGGGCGTGATAGCGTAGCGCAAATTATTACTTATGGCACCATGGCGGCGCGCGCTGTGGTGCGTGATGTTGGGCGTGTGCTGGGTTATCCCTATGGCTTTGTCGATAAGATCGCCAAATTAATTCCGTTTGAATTAGGCATGACATTAACCAAGGCATTAACGGATGAACCGTTGTTACAACAACGCTATGAAGAAGAGGGCGAAGTAAAAACGCTGATTGACCTGGCGCAAAAGCTCGAAGGCGTGCCGCGTAATGTGGGGAAACATGCCGGTGGTGTGGTGATTGCGCCGTCAATATTAACCGATTTTACCCCGCTGTATTGTGAAGCGGGTAGCCAAGATCGTGTGACGCAATTAGATAAGAACGATGTGGAAGATGTCGGCTTAGTCAAATTTGATTTTCTAGGATTGCGTACGCTCACCATCATGGATTGGGCATTGCAAACCATCAACACGCGTCGCCAGCAACAAGGTGAAGCCTTGATTGATTTGAATCAATTGCCGTTGGATGATAAGGCGACCTATGACTTATTACGTTCATGCGAGACCACTGCAGTATTTCAATTAGAATCGCGTGGCATCAAGGAGTTGGTACACCGCTTACAACCGAATCACTTTGAAGAAATTGTTGCATTAGTGGCGCTATATCGTCCTGGCCCGTTACAGTCAGGTATGGTCGAGGATTTTATTAATCGCAAACATGGGCGTGCACGCGTGGAATATCCACATCCGTTATTGGAGCCGATCTTACGCACTACCTACGGCGTGATTTTGTATCAAGAGCAAGTGATGCAAATTGCACAGGTGCTGGCGGGGTATACCCTGGGTGGCGCCGATATATTGCGTCGCGCCATGGGCAAGAAAAAGCCAGAAGAAATGGCGAAACAGCGCGCTATCTTTGTTAGTGGCGCCGAAAAAAATCAGATTGATCCGCACGTATCTAACCATATTTTTGATTTGATGGAAATGTTTGCCGACTACGGATTTAACAAATCGCACTCAGCGGCGTATGCATTACTAGCCTACCAAACTGCCTGGTTAAAGGCGCATTATCCAGCTGAATTTATGGCAGCAGTATTGTCTTCCGATATGGACCATACTGATAAAGTCGTGCGTTTCTTAGAAGATACGCAAAGAATTGGCCTAACCATTCTGCCGCCCGATATTAATCAAAGTCGCTATCAATTTTCCGCAGCAGCGAATAATGAAATTATCTATGGTTTAGGCGCCATCAAGGGCGTGGGGAGTGCAGCAGTAGAAAATATTATCGATAATCGCACCCAACAGGGGCCGTTTGCTAATTTATTTGAATTCTGTTGTCGTATCGATACACGAAAGGCTAACCGCAAGGTATTAGAAGCATTAATTTCTGCTGGCGCTATGGACTCATTGATTGCTATTACACCCGTAGATGATGATATTGCAGCACAACAAAATAAGCGTCGCGCTAATTTAATGGCATCATTAGATGCTGCACTGAAAAATGCCGAACAGCACCATCGTGCGGCCAGCGCTGGGCAACAAGACTTATTTGGTAATGAGTTATTAGTAGAAGCAGCGCCAATCGCTGCACATTATGCACTTGCAGAACCCTGGGTCGATGCACAGCGTTTAGCGGCAGAAAAGGCGTCATTAGGCTGGTATGTGTCTGGGCATCCGATTGCGCGTTATGAGCAGGAATTGGCTCATTTTAGTACGCCGATTGCACGACTGAAGCCAGCGCGTGACAAGACTGTGACGGTTGCTGGCTATGTCATGGCAGTGCGTACGTTGCAAACCAAGTCAGGCAATCGTATCGCATTTCTGACGTTGGAAGATCGCACTGCGCGCATTGATGTGGCGATATTCAGTGATGTATATGAATCAGCGCGTCGTTTCCTGGTGAAGGATCAACTCATTGTGGTGGAAGGTGAAGTCAGTGTTGACGATTACACCGAACAACACAAACTCACTGGTCGTCTAGTATATGATCTTAATCAGGCGCGCGAAAAATATGCCCAATATTTATTGCTGGAACTGCAACACACACAACTGAACCCAGAGTTAATCAATATGTTACAACAAACGTTTACACCGTTTCGTGGTGGCCCCTGTCCTGTGGTTGTTGCCTATCAACAACATCAAGCAGTGGCGCATGTGCGATTGGGTGATGAGTGGCAAATAAAACCAGCGCAGGCGTTGATCGAAGACTTAAGTAAAATAGGTGAGGTAGAAGTGAAGTATCAGGCGTATACTCCTCACGTTTAAAGGTGCAAATCCTTGGCGGGGAGGGTATCTACGCCATAAATAGCAATCGGTTTAGCTTTACCTTTTACCAATACTTTTTGATCCACCACCGCCAAATGATAACGCGCGGGGTTTCTTAATTGATTGTACGTGTCTTCCGTAATCAGGGTAGAGGGCTGGTACTTCTTTGTTAACGACTCCACCCGCGAAGCAATATTCACCGTATCCGAAATCACTGTGGCATTCATGCGATTGGCCTCACCGATTGTGCCTAACATCAGCAAGCCGGTATTGATGCCAATGCCAATTGCAATTGGCAATTTGCCCTTGGCAATTCTCACTTGATTAAATGTCAGTAATGCACGTTGCATGTCCTGCGCACATGACACGGCATCATCAGCGTCACGTGGATACAATGCCATAATTGCGTCCCCAATGTATTTATCAATAAAACCATGATGCTTGCGGATGATAGGACCCATCATACTTAAAAAAGAGTTAATAAAATTAAAATTTTCATCGGGAGATAGAGTTTCGGAGAAACCGGTAAAATTGCGGATATCCGCGAATAAGACACTCATGGTTGCTTGCACGTGGTCACCTAATTCTACATCCACCACGCTTTTTTTTCCCAGCAAGCTCAAAAAATCTTTAGGTAAAAATCGCTCATACGCTTTGTTCAATGACAGCAACTGTTCATTGAGTTCCTTAGTGCTGCTATATAAACGTGCATTGTCTACAGAAATCGCAATTTGTGAGGATAAGAGGTTTAAGGTGCTAAAACGATCCTTGGTAAATGCTTTTTCGGTGAGATTGTTTTCCAGATATAAGATACCTGACAGGTTCCCTTGGTTTAATAACGGCAAGCATAAAATTGATTTCGGCCTTGTTCTTTCAATATAAGGATCATTTATAAACTGCCCTGACTTCGCGGCATCATCTAACATAATGGGTTCTTTTTTGCGGATTATATAATTGACAATCGCAACACATAAAATGTCGTTTGTCATTGGAATAGATTGCAATACCTTGATTTCTTCCTGTTGTGCGTCACCTTCAGCTTCAATGACATATTTGCCGTCTTTATTTAATAATAAGAAACTTCGTTGGGCGCCTGCATTTTCAATGACAATGCGCATGAGTTGTTTTAATAGTTCATCTAAAATGATGATATTTGAAATCGATTGCGATGATTTTTGCATGGTATCGATATCCAATGTGCGCGATATTGTATAATAGGTAGCTAATGTGGTAGTTGATGTATCGACAGGAGATTTATCGTTCTGGGCATGATTTAACAAATGAGGATAAAGTTCATCTAACTGCGCAACTTTGACATTAGCTCCCCAAACCGAATAGGAATAACGCGCATCTTCCAGGTACACACGCGCAACTTTATTTTTTCCCCGCGCAATGTAAAATTTAGCCGCGCATTCATTTGCAATGGCTTCTTCATTAAGAAAAGCGTTTTCCTTAGCAGTTTCAATTGCTTGATCATAAAATTTGGTAGCGCTTTCAATATCATGGCGGATATACCATGCATATTCTGCCCGCAAAAGATAATATTTATGTAAATGGTTCGAGGGTGCTGATTTAGACCATTTAGCTAATTTTTTTATCCCTGACTTGATATTGAGCAGGATGATCCGTTTTTCTTTTTTATCATCAGTTGAAGTATAAATGACGAACAAAGCCAATGATTTATAAAAATATAACGCGGGGATTGTGAAAAGAGCTACTGAAGCATCCTCATATTTTTCACAATTTTTAATGTGCTCAGCAAATTGAGATTTCTTGTCAAAAAGATAGGCCAGTGATAATTTGACAAGATGAAGAAAATATAATGCTGTTTTACCCTGGTTGCCAAGTAATTTATTTTCATCAAGCGCTTTTCCTACTAATATATCGGGATTGCTTAGGGTTTTTTGTGGGTCAGATAAATCCAACAGGTTAAGTATTGCCTGGTAAAAAATACTCAGATAAGTATAATTCTGCGATTGTTTTAAGCTTCGCAAACTAGGTTCATACCTGTTTTCAATTTCGGATAGTAACCCATTTAAAGGCGCTCCACAAAGATAACCACATAAACAGTAATATACGATGCAATAACATCCATATTCGAAATCCCCACTATCCAGCCCTTTTTTGTACGTTTCTTTCAATTTTGGCAACAATTCATCGATGGGTTCTTTCCAGTGTTTGATAAAACAATAATTGAGCATAGCTACTTTTGTTTTAAGTTCTTTTTCATTTATTTTTTCTAATAGATTGAATGCCAGTTCACCAAATTGATAACCCGCGTCAAATTCGCCTAGAATGCCGCAGGCAATAATCCCATAACTGGCATACGAGTAGGGGGATTGTTTGGCGTAACCATATTTTGCTGACAAAAGGATGTTACTACAAACAAGCAGCGGTAACATGTTGGGATGGCCTTGGTACGCGGAAGATGTGCCTATTGTCATTAGATTTACAGCAGCTATTTTGAAAGGATCTGTCATGGCTGGAAGATCAGCCAATTTAGCTATATTTTTCCCTAAAAGAAAAAATTTTGTTTTTATTATTGTTAAAATTACTTGAAACATATTAGGATTTCTAGGCAAATTCATGCCTAATTTTTTAAGCGTGTCGATGACATAATCCAATGCAGCGATGTGATTAGATTGCGCCACATAAGCATATACTTGTGTTTGAATAATTCGAATGACGTCTAATATATTTTTTTGGTTTTCCAGACCAACAATTGCATATTTCTCCATGATCTCATAATTGACACAAAGGTACGCGTTCTCAGTAGCCTCAATATATAAGCTCATCATTAATTCATAATCCGATTTCCACATATTCCCAGAAACGCATAGTATGGCATTTTCACTGTACTTCAACGCTGGTTCAAATGCGGCGGCTGTTTTCGCAATCTTAGAAGCAAATAAATTCAAGTCCAGTATTTTTCTTTTCTCTGTTTCATCTATGGATTGATGAAAACCACCCTCTATACCAGCGTTATAGTGGTTTACTATATCGAATATTACTTCCTCAAATTTTTCTTTAGGCGTTAGCTTTAATAGTAGTCTTGCCAAATTAAGGTGGATTAACTTTCTTTCCTGTTCATCAATCATTGAATTTGCGGCTTGTTGAATACGGTCATGGGCAAAATGGTACTCTGAGGCACGATAAGACTCACCGTAACTAAGTATATAGCCTTCATTCAGCGCCGTTTGTAATTCAATCACCAGCATTTCTGGATCTTTATTACAAATATTTGATAGCAGCTCCAGCTGAAATTGGCTCCCAATGCATGCAGCTAACTGTAATGCTTTCTGCGTCTGTTGAGGCAATTGGCTCAATTTATCAACCATCAAATCTACCACGTTGGCAGTAATATCCTTTCGTTGAATCTTGGCCCCATCCCATACCCAGTTATTCTGAAGCGCATCAAATTCAATCAAATTTTCTTTGTATAATGCCAATAACAACTGGGTCAAAAAGAAAGGATTACCATCTGTTTTTTTATGGCAAACGTCTGCCAAAGATTGCACTGCTGCCTGGTTTTGGTGCAAGGTGTCTGCCAGTAATTCGGCCACATGACGCAAGGCTAATGGCCCTAAATTGAGGGTTTCGTAGGTTACATTACGTTTTTTCAGTTCTTCCAATAATGTCGACAACGGATGTGTAGCAGTCACTTCGTTGCTGCGATAGGCTCCTATGATAAATAGATACTTACAATCTGGGCTCGTCAGCAATGTTTCCAGCATGTTTAATGAAGGTAAATCAGCCCATTGCAGATCATCTAAGAAAATGGCTAAAGGATGCTCTTTTGTTGACAGTGCCTTAATAAAATTCTGGAAGACATAACTAAAGCGATTTTGACTTTCTGCAGGACTTAATTCCATGACGTCGGGTTGCTCACCAATCACAGAGGCAAGATGGGGAATTACTTCCACAAGGATTTTACCGTTCTCACCGACCGCCCACAGGATTTTTTGGCGAAATACTGTAATACTTTCTTCAGATTCGGTCAGAATTTGTTTTACAAATTCATCAAACGTTTGTGTTACTGCAGAGTAAGGAATGTTATGTTTAAACTGATCAAACTTGCCTGAAATAAAATAGCCGTGTTTTTCTGCAACCGGTTTATGCACTTCATGTACTAAAGAAGATTTACCAATACCCGAATACCCTGCCACTAACATGAGTTTTACATTGCCCGCCATGATATGATTATAGGCGTTCATAAGCGCTTTTACTTCCTGTTCGCGTCCGTATAATTTTTCCGGGATTTGAAATCGGCTGAAGATATCCTGGGCGCCGAGTTTAAATGGTTTAATAGTGGCTGTTGCATGGAATTGGCGATAACATTCTTTTAGATCAGCTATCAGGCCATTCGCATTTTGATAACGATCTTCGGCCTTTTTAGCGAGTAATTTCATCACAATGTTGGAGACGGTCTCTGGGATAGTGTGGTCGAGTTCGTGAGGAGCTTTAGGTACTACAGCAATATGATAATACACTAATTCCATGGGATCAGTGGAGGAAAATGGCAATATTCCGAGGAGCATTTGGTAGAAGACCACACCTAACGAATAATAATCGGTTCGATAGTCAATCCCCCGGTTCATACGACCGGTTTGTTCCGGTGATATATAGGGTAGGGTTCCTTCCAATACATTTGGACTTAAAATTTCGGCGCATTCTTTCGGCAAGGTGGCCGCCAAGCCAAAGTCGATAATTTTAATTTGTTTTTTCGCCAAATCACACATGATATTAGAGGGAGTAATATCTTTGTGGATGATGCCACGTTGATGAATATGGCCTAACCCTTGCGCCATATGAATGGCGAGTTCGAGGAAATCGTCCACCCCGATTTTCTTTTCGGTTTCCAGCACTTCGTCCAGGGTGGGCATACGGATATTTTCCATGACGAGCGCATAACTGGTATCACACTTTTCCAATGCAAGCACATGTACGACGTCGTCTTCTGTTTCACAGAGTTTAGCCACCTCGTATTCATGCCTGACACGTGCAATATCGTCTAGAGAGGGATGCTCATCTTTTAGCAGTTTAATAACCACATCAGCATTATCCTGGTCACGAATTCCGCTAACTAACATCGAGTAAGCGCCCAAAAAAATATGGGTTTGACTAATAGTATACTTCGGAATCTTAGGTATAAATGTCACAAGGTATCCCTTCCTGGTGATTTAGTATAAGGTTACACTTAGGTTTTCAAAAACCGAAAACCAAAGTGTGACGGGTACATTAAGAAGCTCCTATACGATTGATTCTAGTACAAAAAATATAAAAATCCAGTGCAAAGCAACCATTTTGGCGCAAAAAATAAATAAAAGAAGGTGGTTTTTCTCAAACATGTCGTAAAACCCCGTTATTCGTGACGAAGGTTTATATATAACTTTCGTATCAGGGGTATACTCCTCACGTTTAAAGGTTCAAATCCTTGGCGGGAGTAGCAGTATCCAGGCCATAAATAGCAATCGGTTTAACTTTACCTTTTACCAATACATTTTGATCCACCACCGCCAAATGATAGCGTGCAGGGTTTCTTAATTGATGGTACGTGTCTTCCGTAATCAAGGTAGGGAGCTGGTACTTCTTTGTTAACGACTCCACCCGCGAAGCAATATTCACCGTGTCCGAAATCACTGTGGCATTCATGCGATTGGCCTCACCGATTGTGCCTAACATCAGCAAGCCGGTATTGATGCCAATGCCAATTGCAATGGGCGACTCGCCCTTGGCAATTCTCTCTTCATTAAATACCACTAATGCACGTTGCATGTCCTGCGCACATGACACAGCATCATTAGCGTCACGTGGATACAATGCCATGATCGCATCCCCAATGTATTTATCGATAAAACCATGATGTTTGCGGATGATAGGACCCATCACACTTAAAAAAGAGTTAATAAAGTCAAAATTTTCCCCGGGAGATAGGGTTTCGGAGAAACCGGTAAAATTGCGGATATCCGCGAATAAGACACTCATGGTTGCTTGCACATGGTCACCTAATTCTACATCCACCACGCTTTCTTTTCCCAGCAAGCTAAAAAAATCTTTAGGCAAAAATCGCTCATACGCTTTATTTAATGACATCAACTGTTCATTGAGTTCCTTGGTGCCGCTGTATAAACGTGCATTGTCTACAGAAATCGCGATTTGTGAGGATAAGAGGTTCAAGGTGCTAAAACGATCCTTGGTAAATGCTTTTTCGGTGAGATTGTTTTCCAGATATAGAATACCTGACAGGTTCCCTTGGTTTAATAACGGTAAGCATAAAATTGATTTCGGCCTTGTTCTTTCAATATAAGGATCATTTATGAACTGCCCTGACTTCGCGGCATCATCTAACATGATGGGTTCTTTTTTGCGGATTATATAATTGACAATCGAAACACATAAGATGTCGTTTGTCATTGGAATAGATTGTAATACCTTGATTTCTTCCCCCTGTGCGTCACCTTCAGCTTCAATGACATATTCGCCCCCCTTGTTTAATAATAAGAAACTTCGTTGGGCGCCTGCATTTTCAATGACAATGCGCATGAGCCGTTTTAATAGTTCATCTAAAATAAGGGTATTTGAAATCGATTGCGATGATTTTTGCATGGCATCGAGATCCAATGTGCGCGATATGGTATAATGGCTAGTTGATATAGTGGTTGATGTATCGGTAGGAGATTTATCGTCCTGGGCATGATTTAACAAATGAGGATAAAGTTCATCTAATTGCGCAACTTTGGCATTGGCCCCCCAAACCGAATAGGAATAACGCGCATCTTCCAGGTACACGCGCGCAACTTTATTTTTTCCCTGCGCAATGTAAAATTTAGCCGCACACTCATTCGCGATAGCCTCTTCATTAAGAAACCCATTTTCCTTAGCAGCTTCAATTGCTTTATCATAAAATATGGCGGCATGGTCAATATCATGGTGGACATGCCAGGCATATTCTGCCTGCAAAAGATAATATTTATGTAAGTGGTTCGATGGCGCGGATTTAGACCATTTAGCTAGTTTTTTTATCCCTGACTTGATATTGCGCAGGAGAATCAGTTTTTCTTTTTTATCCTTAGTTGAAGCATAAATCACGAATGAGGCTAATGATTTGTAAAAATAAAACACAGGTATCATGAAAAGAGATACCGATGCATCAGCATATCTTTCACAATTTCTAATGCACTCAGCGAATTGAGACTTATTTTCAAAAAGGTAGGTTAATGATAATTTGACAATATAAAGAAAGGACAATGCCGTTTTATCCTGGATTCCAACTATTTTATTTTCATCAAGGGCCCTTCCTACTAATAGATCGGGATTATTTTGTGTTTTTGAGGGCGCGGATAAACCTGATAGATTAAGTATTGCCTGATAAGAAACAGCCAGATAATTATAATTCTGAGATTGTTTTAAATTTTTCAGACTGGGTTCATAGCTGTTTTCAATTTCAAATAATAAATCAGGTAAGCGTAACCCACAAAAATAACCACATAAGCAATAATATATTATACAATAACTCGCATATTCAAAGTCACCACTGTCTAGTCCTTTTTTGTAAGTTTCTTTTAATTTTGGCAACACTTCATAGATGGATTCCTTCCAGTGTTTGATAAAACAATAGTTGAGCATAGCTACCTTTGTTCTAAGTTCTTTTTCATTTATTTTTTCTAATAAATTGAATGCCATTTCACCAAACTGATAACCCGTGTCAAATTCACCTAGAACGCCGCAGGCAATAATTCCATAACTCGCGTACGAATAGGGGGATTGTCTGGCATAACCATATTTTGCTGACAGAACGACGTTCTTACAAACCAATAAGGGAAGCATGTTTGGATGACTTTGATACGCAGAAGATGTGCCTATTGTCATTAGATTGATAGCAGCTATTTTGACAGGATCCGTCATGGCTGGAAGATCAGCCAGTTTAGCTATATTTTTTCCTAAAAGAAAAAATTTTGTTTTCATTACTGTTAAAAGTACTTGAAACATATTAGGATTTCTAGGTAACTTCATACCTAATTTTTTAAGCGTGTCAATGACATAATCCAATGCAGCTACTTGATTAGACTGCGCCACATAAGCATATACCTGAGTTTGAATAATCTGCATGACATCTAATATGTTTTTCTGATTTTGCAGACCGACCCTCGCATATTTTTCCATTAGATCGTAATCGATACAAAGGTACGCGTTCTCAGTGGCCTCAATATATAAGCTCATCATTAATTCATAATCTGATTCCCACATCTTCTCAGAAACGCATAGTAGGGCATTTTCACTGTACCTCAATGCCGGTTCAAAGGCAGCGGCCATTTTCGCTGTCTTAGAAGCAAGTAAATTCAAGTCCAGTATTTTTCTTTTCTCTGTTTCATCGACAGATGGAGGAAAGCCGCCTTCTATCCCGGTATTATAATGATTCACTATATCGAATATCGCTCCTTCTAATTTTTCTTTAGGCGTCATACTTAATAATAATCTTGCCAAATCCAAATGAATTAACTTTCTTTTCTGGTCGCCTATCATTAAATTAGCGGCTTGTTGAATGCGGTCATGGGCAAAATGGTATTTTGAAGCCAGATAAGACGCACCGTAACTGAGAATATAGCCTTCATTCAGTGCTGCCTGCAATTCAGGCATTAGTGTTTCAGAGTTTTTGTTACAAATATTTAATAATAGATCCACAGAAAATTGATTTCCAATGCATGCGGCTAATTCCAACATCTTCTGCGTCTGTTGAGGTAATTGGCTCAATTTGTTAATCATCAAATCTACTACATTGGCGGTAATATCCTTGTGTTGAATCTTGTCCTCGTCCCATATCCAGTGATTTTTCAGAGGATCAAATGAAACTAAATTTTCTTTATATAATGTCAATAACAATTGAGTTAGAAAGAAAGGATTACCATCGGTTTTCTTATGGCAAATGTGTGCTAAGGATCGCACTGCCGCCTGGTCCTGGTGCAGGGTATCTGCCAGCAATTCGGTCACATGATCCAGGGTTAATGGTACTAAGCTGAGAGTTTCATAGTTCACATTACGTTTTTTTAGTTCTTCTAATGATATTATCAACGGATGTGCAGCAGTCACTTCGTTGCTGCGATAGGCTCCTATGATAAATAGATACTTACAATCTGGGCTAGTCAGCAATGTTTCCAGCATTTTTAATGAAGGTAAATCAGCCCACTGCAGATCATCTAAGAAAATGGCTAAAGGATGCTCTTTTGTGGACAATGCTTTAATAAAATTCTGGAAGACATAACTAAAGCGATTTTGACTTTCTGCAGGACTTAGTTCCATGACGTCAGGTTGCTCACCAATCACAGAGGCAAGATGGGGAATTACTTCCACAAGGACTTTACCGTTCTCACCGACCGCCCCCAGGATTTTTTGGCGAAATGCTGCAATACTTTCTTCAGATTCGGTCAGAATTTGTTTTACAAATTCATCAAACGTTTGTGTTACTGCAGAGTAAGGAATGTTATGTTTAAACTGATCAAATTTGCCTGAAATAAAATAGCCATGTTTTTCTGCCACCGGTTTATGCACTTCGTGTACCAAGGAAGATTTACCAATACCCGAATATCCTGTCACTAACATAAGCTTAACGTTGCCTTCCACGACATGATCATATGCATCCATGAGCGCTTTTACTTCTTGTTCACGTCCGTATAATTTTTCCAGGATTTGAAAACGGCTAAAGATATCCTGGGCGCCGAGTTTAAATGGTTTAATAGTGGCTGTTGCATGGAATTGGCGATAACATTCTTTTAGATCAGCTATCAGGCCATTCGCATTTTGATAACGATCTTCGGCCTTTTTAGCGAGTAATTTCATCACAATGTTGGAGAGGGTTTCTGGGATGATGGGGTCGATTTCGCAAGGAGCTTTAGGCATTACTGCAATATGGTGATACACCAATCCCATAGGGTCAGTGGAGGTAAATGGCAATCTGCCGAGGAGCATTTGGTAGAAGACCACACCTAACGAATAATAATCGGTTCGATAGTCAATTCCCCGGTTCATACGACCAGTTTGTTCCGGTGATACATAGGGTAGGGTTCCTTCCAATACATTTGGGCTTAAAATTTCGGCGCATTCTTTCGGCAAGGTGGCCGCTAAGCCAAAGTCGATAATTTTAATTTGTTTTTTCGCCAGATCACACATGATATTAGAGGGAGTAATATCTTTGTGGATGATGCCACGTTGATGAATATGGCCTAACCCTTGCGCCATATGAATGGCGAGCTCGAGAAAATCCTCCACTTCGATTTTCTTTTCGGTTTCCAGCACTTCGTCTAAGGTGGGCATACGGATATTTTCCATGACGATTGCATAGCTGGCATCACACTTTTCCAATGCAAGCATATGCACGACATCGCCTTCCGTCTCACAGAGTTTAGCCACCTCGTATTCGTGCCTCAAACGTGCAATATCGTCTGGAGAGGGATGCTCATCTTTCAGCAGTTTAATAATCACATTAGCGTTATCCTGCTCACGAATTCCGCTAAATAACATCGAGTAAGCGCCCAAAAAAACATGCATTTGATTGATGGTATATTTGGGAAGCTTAAGTATAAATGCCATAAAGTACTCCTTCCTAGTAATTTAGTATTTTTATCTATTTTTATATTAACAAAGCTTCTATAGGGTTGATTTTAGTATAAAAAAGATAAAAATCCATAATTTAGACATTATTTTTAGCGCAAATAATGGGTGGACAGGAGCATTTTCTCTGGGCGTGGGGCTGCTATATGGTCGATTATGGTCTAAAAAATATGATAATACAGCACAAAGTAACCATTTTGGCGTAAAAAAATATAAGGGAGGGCGGTTTTTCCAAGCGTGCCGTAAACCCCCGTTATTCATGACGGGATATAAGGCACTTCTTTTTGAACATTTTTGACTTGTTTTGAATCATTTTTACTGATAGAATTCTAACAACCTTAAAAAATGAGAGTATTTCCCAGCCATGCCAAAAATAAATCCACGCGTTGATTTCGCCTTTAAACTATTGTTCGGTATCGAAGAAAATAAAGATATCTTGTTGCCGTTTATCAACGCTGTGCTTGCGCCGGAAAACCAGCTGGCCGAGCTTGAATTACTCAATCCCTACAACCACAAAACGCATTCCACGGGCAAATTATCCATTCTCGACATCAGGGCCAAGGATAAAGCTGGCAAAATCTATCACGTTGAAATGCAGATGAATGATCGCATCGCCTACGACCAGCGCGCGCTGTATTACTGGTCTAAAATTTACAGTCAGCAATTAAGTAAGGGTCAGAGTTTCTCCCATTTACGCAAGACCATCAGCATCCATGTGCTCAACTTCAACCATCTTGATGAACCGGACTACCACAATATCTACCACTTATTAAACACAAAAACCCATAGTCGTTATTCAGAAGACCTGGAATTACATTTTATTGAGCTTAAAAAATTTGATAAAGACTTCTCCCACCTGACCACGGCGCTTGATCGTTGGGCGAGTTTTTTAACAAAGGCTGAACAATGGGAGCGCAACTTTATTCCACATGAACTCAAGGATGACCCTGCTATTGAAAAAGCCGCGCATGCACTGGATACGCTATCGCTGGACGATGAAGAGCGGGAGATTTATGAGGCGCAATTGATGTGGTTAAGAGATCAGGCGGCGATACTGGAAAAAAAACAGGAGGACTCTGAAGCAATAGGCTTGGAGAAGGGCGAAGCAATAGGCTTAGAGAAGGGCGAAGCAATAGGCTTGGAGAAGGGCGAAGCAATAGGCTTGGAGAAGGGCGAAGCAATAGGCTTGGAGAAGGGCGTCAGAAAAATTGCCCTGTGCATGTTAAAAAATGGCACATTTTCCATTGAAGCTATTTCAGAGACGACAGGGCTGGCTAATGAAGCGGTGCGGATGCTTGCCAACGAAATGTCAGACGTGCTTGAGTAATACGGCAGGCGTGATACTCAGCATTCCGAAGTATTGATTAATATTTTTTTGAGATAATGGAATGAAGAATTCTCTAACTTATTTGCCAGCCAAGAAACGGCAAGAATTAAAAGCCATTGTGGCGACTATCCGTGCAAACCCTCTGCCGCCCCCAACGATATTTCATTTTTTTCTTCAAACCAGTTTAATATTAGCCGCTTGTGTGTGCGGATTGTTTTGGCAACTTTCTTCATGGGCTCAAGTCTTGAACGCATGACCTGGGTGCACCAGGCATCCAAGAATTTTCCAGCCCAGGTTGCTGAGTTATATTCCCAAAAATTTTTAAAATCCTCTTTTAATAAATAAGCTCTGATCGTTTTTAGATTACACGCCAGTAAATCCTTCAGCTTAATTTTCTGGTTGTCAGTTAGATTCTCTGGGTTCTTCAGCAGCGTCCAACGTGAATGCTTTAAGACAACATCTTTACCCTTTTTCACGAGCGCCCTGGTTTCTGAAGTCCTTACTTTATCAATAGCTTGGCTAAGCTTTTGTGAAATATGGAAGCGATCTAAAATATTCACAGCATCTGTCGCACGCTTGGCAATAGCTGTGAGATAAGGTTTCCACATGTCACTGCAAACAAATTTTAATAATGCGCTTCGTTCTTTACCAAACCAATCAAAAAAAGTATTAATGGTGTTTAATGTGCGTTTCTCACCACACCACAGTAAACGTTTACAGTGATTGTCTATCTGATAAACCAAAGTCATGAAGGAATTCTTGCCCCAGTGAATTTCATCGACACCAATCGCTGTAATGCCGGTGAGGTCAATACGCTCACGACCCCAGGTAACTGCCATCGAAACTGCTGTAAATACATGATGCCAGGTGAGTTTAAATTGTCGGGCCACTTCTTGCATACTCAATAACTTCGCCCATTCGCTTATGAACCAGGTATAGCCTTTGGTCAAAGGACTTTTACCATTACCCCAAGGCACAGACTCAACCACTATGCCACATCGCGGGCATTGCAACCGTCTCATGCAATACAACAACACAACTGCCAATTCCCAGATAGGTACATGGATAAACTCTCGTTGTGTCAGTCGATCATAGCCAGCGCATTTTTTGTTGCACCCAGAGCAAGTGCCTTTACTTCCCTGGCGAGCAACAACATTGACCTCAATCCTTGGCCAGCGGGTGTCTTAGCTAAACGGATATCATTATAAACAAAATGTGGATGAGGCTCTTTTAAATTTAAAATTGTCTTTAATTTTAACTGCATTTTAAGGTATGCTCTCTACTAATTAAATTTTTTCTAGGATTTGATAAGATGATAACAAAAATTAAATTCAATAAAATACCTTTATCCTCAAAAAAGTCGGATAATCGATGTGCTGCTGACCTGCTGTTGCAATATTGTAAAGCTATTGATGATTGGGCTAATAGCTGGGAAATAGATACCATCGATATCAAAATCGGGCGGGATATTGTTGAACAATTTAAACCATTTCTTATTGATAGAATCGAAAAAGGACGCACAAAAAAAACAATCAAAATGAACGGGCACTATCTTTGGGCTTTAGGTGCGGAGTTAATATCTCGACTCAATGAAGATGCGACTGAGCGCAAATTATCCGCGAGAGAACTCATTTTAAAATATATTGATGAATCAGGCGGCCCATACTGGCATCATGCCAATGACGAAGCTGAACATGATAGATACGATACTGTGTGCAAACAGTTTTTTAGATTTATGATGGCTAATCCTGGTTAATTTCACCCACAGATTATTCAAACGAGCCGTTTTTTCATCCTTATCTGACTTTTCGACGAATGCTTGCTTGTTATAGCGGACTTCCCTTTTTTTCTCCCTGGTTTCTTTAGTAGTAGATGCTCCAGTTGGTTGTCGCAAGGCTGTTCTTAGTTTTTGTTCCTGTTTTTTGCTTTCAACCAGGTTAATTTTTTGTGGAAGCGTTTTGTTACTTATTTGCTCGGAGCTTAGTTTCGCGGCAAGCGCTATTTCCTCTGCCTCCTCAACTTAGCTAATATTTTATTTTCTATATCCAGTAGAAGTTGATGACACCATTGTAATTGTTCTCGTTGCTTGCCTTGATAGTTTTGTGGATTGGTGTAATGTTCAATGGTTGACCTACATTGCTCAACGGTTTTGTATAATCCTGCTAAGCGCGGGCATACAGTTAAAATAACATTCGTATTGATGTTGTTATCGAGATGGTCTTCGGCTGCATCTTCCATGGTTTCAGCGAGGTTGCTTACCCATTGAACAAGAGCATTTTCCGCGTTCTGTAATTTTTCTGGAGCTTTATCGGCGCTTACAATGGCTTGTAGTAGTTGAATGCACTCTGTTATTGCCTTTTGTTCTCGCACTAATTTGTTATAGCTATCTAAATAAAAGCTATTGTTCTTCACAATAGCTGAATATTCTTTAAATAAGCCATTTTTGCGACTTAAAGTTTCTTGTGGCAAATCCTTTGTGTTTGGTACCGCGTCATGTAACTTACTGATTTCAGCAATACAGAGTTTTACGTAACTCGCGTAGTCCCACTCCCATTGTCCTGGAGGATGCTCGGCGGAACCCAATTCCTCGCCCAGGAATTTAACGACGTCACATAACATCTTTGCCATATCGAGGTAATGGTTGATATCAGCCATTGTGAATGTTTCACCAGAACTGACTTGTGGCTCAGCTGTAGGAGTAGGGATGCTGATTTTCTTTTGTTCTTCTTTTGTACTGTCATTTTTTTCGTTGCGCGAAACAACTTGTGGCTGCGTGGAGGATAGCATTGAAGGGTCGAGTGTGCTCGCGTTTGTTGCGGCGAAGCTGTTTTGGCTTAACGATGGAGTTGGTGGTATTTCTGTAAACAGCACTAAGTTCTTCCAATTAGCCTTAAGTTAAGCTTGACATATTCCTGTACATTTGGGCAGCTATTGTAAATTGTTGATACCCTATCCATAATGTCTTTATTCCAGGTTTTGACGCCTTCTTCTTGGATTTATAACCACCTAAACGAGCAATCCTTAAGATGACTTCAGATAATGCCGGGCATTCTTCCGGTATTTTTTCTTTAAAAAAAACGTATATCGCTTTCCATTCAAACGCTTCAAACAGTTTATCCGCTTTAATATCTACCTCTGTACGACCAATATAGATCAGCCAATATAAACGACATGCCGATAAGCTAGCCATAACTAAAAAATTTTCTATCGCTTGCCGTGAACTATGCAAATACACTTCATCCACTTGATAGCCTGTCTTTAACACTTTATGGTAATCTTCTATATGCCAACGACTTCGGTATATCTCCACTATCTCTTTTATTTGTCCGACTGTGTCAATGGGTAAACTCGTTAATAATATCCATTCATGCCCCTCATTAAACGCTTTAACCACATTAATCGTAATCGCTTTATAGCCAATTTTTCCCTTCCTCCTTGCTTTTATTAGGAGGTGGAAAGGTAATCCTCAGTGCCTTCAAATTTAATCTTAGCTCCTTAATTTCCCTCGTATCTACCTCTTGGATTGTCACATCCAATACACCCCTTCCCTCCGCTTTCTCTAATAAACTCTTTAACTTTTCGCCTCGGTCTCGGTGCTTCTCTCCTGAATAACGATCATGCTTACCACGTATCACATAGTCTTCATTTGCCTCATTTAATGTATGTAACAACTCATAAAAATCTCCTTCCCGATCCGACACAGTAATGATCTTTTTCTCAGTCGCTCCCACACGCCGTCTCATGTTCTTTAGCGCAGTAAGCCAACAACGACTCGCTTTATCTTTCACCTCTCGATGATGATGGTGGACGCTTCTATCCAATTCGTCGTAGTCAAAGTACTGCACATCAATGAGTCCTAATGGCTCATTCCTATCCGTCACGCACAACGTACTATGCTGGATCAGACCGTACATGTCTGTTTGACCCATCTTGCCTATTCGGCCAAGCTCCGTTTTTGCTGTATGACTTGTATAGTTCAAACGCATGCCATCCTGAATCGCCAAGATGTACCTTGAATCGCTTTCCTGGATACGTTTCACCGTCTTCTGGTAATGAGGTGCTAGCAATGTTTCCCTCGAAATCTTGGGATTACTAAAAAAAATCGTAGGCTTGCCTAGCTTCTTTTGCATCCAAAAACAGACGCCTTATACAACTACCTAACTTCGTTTGTATCGTCATAAGAATTTTCTTCGCTCGTTCGTTCAAGCGTTTATCCTTTAAATCTAATCGCTTAAATTCTTCTCGGACAAACATCTCGGTTGTCCCTGATCCTATGGTATTTTCCATTACTTTTCTCCTATATTTTTATAGCTTATTAGCTTGAAAACAATAGACACTCTCTATAAACCCTGTCAAGCAATACTTAAGGCTAATTGGAAGCACTAAGTTCCGGGATGACGGCTTAATATTTGCGGGCAAGCTGCCCGCGCTCCTAGGGGCTTCTAGCCAAAAGACGGGTTTAACGAGTAGTTGCAGACTTGTGGGTAATGATATGGTTTGGATAGGGCGGATTAACAATCATTGACAACATGGCTACTTACCTTGATAATTGGAAGTCAAGATTCCAATTATCAGGGTATTTTTGGCATGTTAAGGGCAGATTACTTAAAACAAATTTCATCGAACTTTAGGGCGAGCAAGGTTATTGCCATGCTGGGGCCACGGCAATGTGGAAAAACCACCCTGGCGCGAGAATATTTTAGTAATCATCAGGGGCGCAAGGAAAACTATTTTGATCTGGAAAATCCCACGGATTTACTCAGATTACAAGACCCACTCTTGGCGTTGGAAGAGTTAACTGACCTGGTCGTGATTGATGAAGTCCAGCGCGCGCCAGAATTATTCCCCATACTCAGGGTGTTAGTAGATCAAGGCAAGCACTCCCTTCGCTATCTTATTTTAGGTAGCGCTTCTCGCCACTTAATCAAGCAAGGCTCAGAATCACTGGCTGGTAGAATACACTATATTGAGATATGTCCTTTTTCAATGGGTGAAGTTGAGGATATACGGACACTATGGTTGCGCGGCGGATTTCCACTATCTTATTTGGCCGCTAATGATCAAGATAGCGTTCAATGGCGTAAGGATTATGTTAAAACTTTCCTGGAACAGGATATTCCCCAACTCGGTATCAATATACCAGCAATGCAACTCAGACGTTTTTGGATGATGTTGGCACATTACCATGCGCAAACATTTAATGCGTCGGAAATCGGTAATGCGTTAGATTTATCCCATCATACTATTTCCAATTATTTGGACATTTTAACCGGCACCTTTATGGTGCGACAATTAAATCCATGGTTTGAAAATATTGCAAAAAGACAAGTCAAAACCAAGAAAATCTATTTCCGAGATTCTGGCATTCTACACACGCTGTTAAACATTAATAATTCCTCAGAATTGCTGCTGCATCCAAAAATTGGCGCTTCCTGGGAAGGCTTTGCGCTGGAATCCATCATTCGGCATTTAAAAGTAGATGCAGAGGATTGTTATTTTTGGTCAACGCATGGTGGAGCAGAACTTGATCTGCTAATTAACACTGGCAGTGAACGACATGGGTTTGAATTTAAATTTTCCAAAACCCCGAAATTGACGCGGTCAATGCAAATTGCCTATGATGAACTAAAGTTAAATTCGCTCACGGTCATTTACCCAGGCGATAAACCCATCCGCTTGAGTCAGAAAATTTCTTGCGTTGGGTTAGAAGACTATTTGGCATCTTCTGCTTGAACTAATAGTATTATACTAGTAGGTAAATAAATAGTTACCTAACAGTATCATACTCGTTATTCCCCTTGAGGCAAATAGTGCTACTGATCCTCAGGGGATTAAGAGGCAACAGCCCGTTCATCGGCGTTATCTGGCGTTGTGCCATCCCGCAGCGCGAATACCCGCTGGAATTTTTCGATCTCTGCCTGTTGTGAATCGACCTTGGGGTGCGTATCATCAAATTCATATTGAAAGCGGTCGATAGCGCTGATAAAGTCGGTTTGTTTATGGTGTTTAAGAAAGTTCATATCGAGTAGCCATTATTTAGTGTCATACCAGCGTAGGCTGGTATCAGGAAAATCATACAGTCATTATGCCAAATCCAGCCCTAAAATTAAACCACGGCATGTTTGCCGACCTGTTTGATCCGCGTTGGCTGGCAGGGCAGGATGAGCAATTTTTAGCCCGTTTACAACGAATTGATCCGGTATTGCACCAAAACCTGCTGGCCTACCGCCACCAAGACCATCTCCTTACCCCCGAAGCCATCAGTGAGTTACTCATTGCCTGTGCGCCAATATTAGAGCAACACCTGGCGGAATTGTTTGGCATTGAGGCGGAGTTGGGTGCATCCATGCACTATACCCTGCTTGATCAACCAATTTTCGCCTTTAAGCAGTGGTACGTGTTGCGCCAGGCGCGCCGTCGTCTCACCAAGACCGAGCCCATTGCGCCATTTGTCGAACTGAATCAGTGGCTGGAAAATGCCCTGCAAGAGCAGTTACCAGCTGAGCTGGTTGCACATGATAGAGAATTAGCCATTGCGCGCCTGGGGGCACACTATCTGCAAAAACCAGACGTCTTTGCCACGGAAATTGAATGGTTGACGTGCTGGTGCATCAGCGTCATGACCGACCCATTGGGTATCGCCTACGTCAGTGGATGGGTTAGCTTCCACTTGCCGCAAAAACGTGATTATGAACACCTGGTGCCATTGGTTAGTGTAGAGGACGATGCGGTAGGGCGCTTGCAGGGGCCAGTTACCATGCAGCGTGCTCGCGATGGCTTTAAGCTAACCGATCCGCGTTATACCCCGCGCCAGGTATTGAGCGAAATCGATTATTGTGTGTATTGCCACGACAAGGATGGCGATTTTTGTTCCAAGGGATTTCCGGTTAAAAAAGGCGCGCCAGAGCTGGGACTGAAAAAAAATCCCCTGGGCGATATTCTCACCGGTTGCCCGCTGGATGAAAAAATTTCCGAGATGCACGTGCTGAAAAAAAATGGTCACACCATTGCAGCGCTGGCGATGATTATGGTCGACAACCCAATGTGTCCCGTTACTGGTCATCGTATTTGTAACGATTGCATGAAGGCGTGTATTTATCAGAAGCAAGATCCAGTTAATATTCCGCAAACCGAAACCGGTGTTCTCACCGATGTGTTGCGTCTACCCTGGGGCGTTGAGATTTATGATTTACTCACGCGCTGGAATCCGCTGCGCCAACGGCAGTGGGTAGTGAAGCCTTATAATGGGTTGAAAGTATTGATTATGGGCATGGGGCCGGCAGGCTTTTCCCTGGCGCATCATTTGTTGATGGAAGGCTGTGCAGTGGTTGGCGCCGATGGGTTGAAAATTGAGCCGCTGCCACAACGCTATATTGAACAGCCGATTTATCGTTATGATGACATTAAGGAGGAATTAGACGAGCGCATTATGGCAGGTTTTGGTGGCGTAGCAGAATACGGCATCACCGTGCGTTGGGATAAGAACTTTCTCAAACTCATTTACATTAGTTTGTCGCGGCGGCCTTATTTTCAAGTGTTTGGCGGCGTGCGTTTCGGTGGCACATTAACCGTACCCGATGCGTGGGAATTAGGCTTTGATCATATGGCCATCGCTGTGGGCGCAGGCTTGCCCAAAGCATTGCCTATCCCTGGCAGCATGGCGCCAGGTATGCGCCAGGCCAATGATTTTCTCATGGCATTGCAATTGACGGGTGCGGCGAAAAAAACCAGTCTGGCGAATTTACAAGTGCGTCTGCCAGCAGTGATTATCGGCGGTGGACTAACGGGTATTGATACCGCGACTGAAGTGCAGGCGTACTATATCGTGCAGGTTGAAAAAACATTGCACTATTATGAAACATTAGCGCAGGTATTGGGTGAAGCACGCTTGCGTGAACAATTTGATGCGCAGGATTTAGAAATCTTAACGGAATTTTTAGCACATGCTCGCCTAGTGAAACAAGAACGCGAATTAGCAGCATTAGAAAATCGCGCGCCGAATTTTATTCCACTGCTACGTAGCTGGGGTGGCGTAACCGTGGCCTATCGACGTCTATTGCGCGAATCGCCAGCTTATTTGCGTAATCACGAAGAAGTCACCAAGGCATTAGAGGAAGGAATTTATTATGCCGAAGGATTATCGCCGAAGGCAGTGCGTTTAGATCAATACGGTTACGTCGAAGCATTAGTCAGCGAATCGCGTTTCTATACGGAAGGCGGCGAATGGATTACCAGTGATGAAGAGCATGTATTACCGGCGCGCTCGATCTTTGTCGCGACTGGCGCACGCCCCAATATTGCCTATGAATTTGAACATCGCGGCACATTCCAGCGCGTGGATGGCGTCTATCAGGGATACGATATCGCTGGTGAACCAGTTATCCTGCCGGTGGATGCGCACGTAAAAAAGCCAGATATTGGCGCCTTCACTAGCTATGAACACGAACGGCGACGCGTTACATTCCTGGGCGACACGCATCCGTTATTTCATGGCAGTGTGGTAAAGGCCATCGCATCGGGATTACGTACCTATCCACAAATTTTGGCGGCATTAGGCACGAGTATTTCAGCATTGGGTGATGTGCGTGAATACCAGACATTTTTCCAGCGCATACAACACCAATTTCAAGCGACGGTAGTGGACGTCATGCGCCATACCCCGAGTGTGGTGGAAGTGAAAGTACACGCACCGATGGCAGTACGTAATTATCTTCCCGGGCATTTTTATCGGGTGCAAAATTTCGAAACACATGCGCAGCATATTGATGGCACGTTATTACAAACCGAAGCCACTGCATTGTTAGCAGCGCGTGTCGATCAGGCACAGGGCACGTTGTCATTTATGGTGTTGGAACAAGGTGTCAGTTCTCGCTTGTTAGCAACGCTTAAGCCACGCGAACCGATTGCGCTGATGGGGCCTACGGGCGTGCGCACTAAAATTCCTGCCGACCAGGAGACGGTGTTAATCGTGGGTGGACGCTTGAGTGTGGCATATTTATTGGCGTTAGCGTCATCACTGCGCGCCGCGGGAAATCGAGTACTCTATGTGGCAGGGTTTCAAACCGCAGATGAAGTGTATTGTCAGGACGAAATAGAAGCGGTGACGGATAAAATTATTTGGGCGACGCAAACTGGCGAACTGATCACAACGCATCGTGCACAAGATCGTAGTGTTTCTGGCGATGTGATTACTGCATTAACGCGTTATGCGATGGGGGCGCTGGATGCGGGTGGCGCAGAAATTCCCTTACAAGAAGTGGATCGTGTATTATTGATCGGTAAGTTTGAGTTTTTACGCGCCATGCACACGGCGAAGAACACGGTGTTAAAACCGTATTTTACCAAGAAGCCAGCGTTTATTGCGTCAGTGTATGGCCCGATGCAGTGTATGTTGAAGGGGGTGTGCGCGCAATGCCTGGCGTGGCAAATTGATCCAATCACGGGTAAGCGCACTAAGGCGGTGTTTGCCTGTTCCTGGCAAGAGGAGCCATTTGAGTTGGTCGATGTTGAGAATTTAGCAGAGCGATTATCGCAGAATCGTATGCAGGAAACGTTAAGCAATTTGTGGTTGGATTATTTGCTGAGTAGTAAAATGGAAAAGATTTAACGCAAAGAAAAACATAAAAAAATTAGACGCAGAGACGCAAAGACGCAAAGAAAACATAAAAGATTTAATTCAATGGCATAAAGCCCCTGGGAGCGCGGGCAGCTTGCCCGCATGTGTGCCGTGGCTTAAATGCGGGCAAGCTGCCCGCGCTCCCAGGGACGATAGAGCCATTTTTTAGTCCTTTGATGTTTTCTTTATGCTTTTTTCTTTTTTGTTTTTAATCTTTTCTTTGCGTCTCTGCGTCAAATCTTTTATTATTTTTTACGAGTGCTCTACAATGATCGGTATTCTCAGAAAAATGTCGGTAATGTTGCAGAATCCAGTGCAATACCAGTTGCGTGTGGGTGAAGAAAACATCGCATTAAATGCGCTGTTGGGACAGCGAATTCAGTTGCGTTTTACCGGCCTTATTTATTGTATTCAATGTGGACGTAAAACCGCTAAGAGTTTTCAACAAGGTTATTGTTTTCCATGCTACCGGCGCTTATTGGAATGCGGATTGTGTATTATCCATCCGGAAAAATGCCGTTATTATGAGGGTACTTGTAAGGCCGATGATTGGGCGCATGTGCAGTGTGGTCAACCACAAGTGGTGTATTTGGCGAATTCATCGGGATTAAAAGTTGGCATTACACGTGCCAGTTCCCTGACGACGCGCTGGATTGATCAAGGCGCCACGCAGGGTATTGCGATGTTTCAAGCGCAGAACCGTTTGCAGGCTGGATTGTTAGAAGTTGCGTTAAAAGCATTCGTGGCGGATAAAACACAGTGGCGCGTGATGTTGCAAGCAGATAGTCAGCCGTTGGACTTGGTCAGTAAACGCGCTGAAGTATTGTCGCAATCACGCGAGGTAGTTGACGCGCTATTGACACGTTTCTCTGATGAAATTTCCGCCGTGATCGACAATGAAATCACTACCATTCGTTATCCGGTGTTACAGTACCCACAAAAAATTACGCCATTAAATGCGGATAAGACGCCATTGATTAGTGGGATATTGCAAGGTATTAAGGGACAGTATTTATTGCTGGATAGTGGCGTATTCTCAGTGCGTAAGTTTTCGGGCTACGAAGCGGAGTTATCTTGAACATGCAAGCAACACAGACACAACAACTTATTGTGCGTTATTTGCAGCAGGCAGACTATCAAGCAACCTGGCAGCAGATGATGGCATTTACCGATGCGCGTGATGACACGACGCCTGACGAACTGTGGTTGTTGGAACATCCGCCGGTGTTTACCCAGGGGTTGGCAGGTAAGCCAGAGCATGTGTTGAATCCGCGTGATATTCCAGTGATCCAAACTGATCGCGGTGGTCAGGTTACCTATCATGGTCCCGGGCAATTGGTCGGCTATGTATTATTTGATCTGCGCCGGTTGGGAATTGGCATTCGCCACATGGTGCGACTACTGGAAAAGACGGTGGTAGACACCTTGGCGGAATATGCCATTACTGCTGCTGGCCGCGAGGATGCGCCTGGGGTCTATGTAGATGGCGCTAAAATTTGTTCTATTGGGCTTAGGGTGCGCAAGGGTTGTAGCTATCATGGGATTGCGTTAAATGTGGCAATGGATTTAGAGCCGTTTTCACGCATTAATCCGTGTGGGTTTAAGCAATTGCAGATGACGCAGATGCGTAATTTTTCGCCAGAGGTGAGCACACAGGAAGTCCAGTTGGTGTTAGTTAAGCACATTTGCCAGAACTTCGGGTATAATAAAGAAAAACAAAAGATTTAAAAGACTTGACGCAAAGGCGCAAAGAAAACATAAAAGATTTAATTCAATGGCGCAAAGCCCCTGGGAGCGTTGTAGGGGCAACCCTTGTGGTTGCCCGAAAAATATTACGGGCAGGCACAAGGGTTGCCCCTACAACGCTCCCAGGGGCTTCGTGCCATTATTTATTTAGTTTTTTTCTTTAAGTCTTTTCTTTTTTTAGTCTTTTCTCTGCGTCTTTGCGTCTCTGCGTCAAATATTTTAAAATTATTATTCAGCGGATACTTTTATGTCTCAAACGATCGACCCCTTCGTCAAACAGCGCGCAGCAGACAAACTTGCGCGTATTCCAATTAAAATTATGGCATCCGAACCATTGCCTAAGCCGGATTGGTTGCGCATTAAATTGCCCCTTAACAACAAAGTAAATCAACTAAAAAATTTACTGCGTGAAAATCGCCTGGTGACGGTGTGCGAAGAAGCGTCGTGTCCGAATCTATCCGAGTGTTTTAGTCATGGTACAGCGACATTTATGATTATGGGCGATAAATGTACCCGACGTTGTAGTTTTTGTGATGTGGCGCATGGCAGGCCTGACCCACTCGATCCATCTGAGCCGGAGAAGTTAGCGCAGACCATCCACACCATGGGATTAAAATACGTGGTCATCACTTCCGTGGATAGAGACGATTTGCGCGATGGCGGCGCAGCACATTTTGTTGCCTGCATTGATGCGGTGCGTGCAAAAAATCCACACATTAAAATTGAAATATTAGTGCCAGATTTTCGTGGCCGCATGGAGAAAGCCTTAGCAGAATTAGCTAGGGCGGCAGTGGAAGTATTTAATCACAATATCGAAACTGTGCCGCGGCTATACAAATTAGCGCGCGCCGGTTCAGATTACGCGTGGTCGCTACGTTTGTTGCAAGAATACAAACGTCGCTTTCCCAACACACCGACCAAGTCTGGCGTGATGTTAGGTTTGGGTGAAACCATGGAAGAAGTGGTGCAAACCTTGCACGATTTACGCGCACACGATGTGGACGGATTAACCTTGGGTCAATATTTAGCGCCGAGCCGACATCATCTACCGGTTGCGCGTTATGTGACGCCGCAGGAATTTGATGAACTGCGTGTGTTGGCGCAACAATTAGGTTTTACGCACGTAGCCAGTGGCCCGTTAGTGCGCTCTTCCTATCATGCAGATAAACAAGCGGCTGGCGAAAGGGTTGACTAATGGAATTCTCCTTCCTACATAATATTGTCGATTATCTACATCAGCATCCGCATATCGGCGGATTAATTACCTTTGCCATCGCCTTTGCCGAATCGTTGGCGATTATCGGTGCAATCATTCCTGGCTCAGTCACCATGACGGCGATTGGCGCATTGATTGGTTCTGGCGCCATGCCGATGGTATCAACTATCGTGTGGGCAATTTTGGGCGCATTTTTTGGTGATTCGCTCAGTTATGCTGTGGGTGCTTATTATAAAGAAGGATTGAAAATATTTCGCCATTTTGATACCCACACTGGTTGAATCATGGGCAAGAGTTTTTCAATAAGCACGGAGGTAAGAGTGTACTTATTGGACGTTTTGTTGGGCCGATGCGCAGCGTTGTGCCGATAGTGGCTGGATTAATGCAAATGCCGGTGCTGCGTTTTGTATTAGCAGTAAGCATCGCAGCGATATTATGGTCAATACTCTATATTTTCCCCGGCATTATCGTTGGCGCCTTATCGTTAGAATTAGCGCCAGCGGCGGCGACAAAATTTATTTTAATCATTTTAGCGATTGTGGCGTTTGGTTGGATCGTGTTGGTACTGATTCATCTATTCTTTAAGACCTTATCCAACATCATCGATAATGCTGCTGAGCGAAGTTGGCAGTGGTTAGCCAGTGGCAAAAAAACCGCATGGATTACCACGAAATTAAGCAGCGCAACACAACCTAATCCCCATCGACAATTATTATTACTGCTATTTGCATTTGTGTGTGGTTGTGTGTTTTTGTGGATATTCGCCAGTGTGGTGTTACAGGGTTATCTCACCCAACTCAATCAGCCGATCTTTGAATTATTGCGTAGTTTGCATACGCGGGTTGGCGATGATGTGATGTTAGTGGTGACTTTTTTGGGCGACAGATATGTACAACTGATTGCTGGCGCGGCGCTGCTTATCTGGTTGGTATGGAGACGTTATATTTGGGCAGGATTGCATTGGTTTGGTGCGTTGCTGTTGGCATTTGGCGGCGCTGGCATCATTAAGCATTTATATTATTACCCCCGTCCTACCGGCTTGCTACATCAACAACTTGATTCGTCATTTCCCAGCGGCCATGTGACATTGACCACCACGTTGTTTGTGTTTTTAGCGATGTTGATTGCGCGTCAGCTGCCAGAGGGCCGACATACATGGCCCTGTGTAGTCGCTGGATTTTTAATTATCATGGTATTGCTGTCGCGACTTTATTTGGGCGCGCATTGGTTTACTGATGTAGCAGGCGCGTTATTTTTTGGTCTAACTTGTGCCACGTTGATGATGGTGTCTTATCAACGCTATGTGCAGCCCGTGCCCGCGGGTAAGTTAGCTGCCGTAGCCGGCGGTATTTTTTTGGTGGTGTGGTTAGTATATAGCGTATTTAATTTTCGCCAGCAGCAAGAAGATTACACCTTATATTGGCCGACGGTAAAGACGGATACTGCTACCTGGTGGCAGCAGCCACATGCGGAAATGCCGCTATTTATTGTATCGCGCCTGAGTAAGCCAAATAATATCTTGAACGTGCAGTGGTTGGGTCAACTGGACGACATTAAACAAACATTGATAGCGCACGGTTGGCAAGAGCGTGATATTCATTTAAATTGGAAGGGGAGTTTGCATCGCTTATCGAGTACCGCCAACCCGGAACATTTACCGGTGTTGCCGTGGCTATACCAGAATCAACCACCGGTGTTGTTAATGACTAAGCCAGATGCGATGCAAAATAATTTACCATTGTACTTCGTATTGTGGAAATCGAATGTGACGTTGTCGGATAATTCTCAACCTCTGTGGGTGGGCAGCGTGCACTATTTTATTCCGCGTCCGAGTAAGCAGGCGATATCGATGCCAGCAGCAGAAACCCAACAACTATATGCCAAGGCATTAGTCACATTTACCTCAGCATTGCAAGATGCCAAGGTTGATTGGAAGGTATGGACGCTATCAACCGATCAACAACCGCCAGTGATGTTGCCGTTGAATTGGGATGGAAAGTTGTTGTTGATTAAACCGCGTTGATTATTTCTTTGTTGGAGGCGTGTATGCAGGTAAGAGACGTTGAAGTAGGTGATGTGATGTTTTTTACCAAACGTTCCCATGCTATAGGTAGGTATGCACGCAACCAAATGGTATCTCAATGTGTGCAGTCAATGTTTTGGTGTGGTTGCCATAAACCAGATTATAAAAAAGTGCATGTGGCTATTTGCACACAAAAACCTAAAAATGGGACAATCTCGATAGCACATATAGCCAGGTCGGAAGAATCGAGTGATTGGCCGCGTTACATAAATGAGATTTATAATCCAAGCGATATTATATCGCACTTCGATGTGCTACGGCCTAAGGATGATGAATTTACTAGTGCATTAGCTGAGGTTGCTAGCTCTGGCGACTCAACGATTGAATTTTCGATGAAGAATACCAATCCACCATTGCAGTTATGCCCGCCAGAGGCCAAAAAGACAACAGCAGGATTTAGTCTCGAGTCTTCTTGTGCGCGATTTGTTCATGAGGCAATCAATATAACTGCCGAACATACAAAATTGCTGAATCATAGATTAAATCATAAAAATATAAGTGTATATACAAGGGTGATAGATTTATGGCACGCCCTGGAAACATCTAAATTATATACAGTTAATCCACCCGCTAAGTTAGAGCAAAAACAGGTAAGGGAAATTAAGGAGGCGGAGAGTGATGAGCAATATGATGCGTCAACGTCAACACCCCTGCTACAACCTCCTGGCAGTCCCTATGGCTAAATCAAGTGTTATTTACGGCATCCACGCGGTGGGTGCATTAAAACTTAAAACGGGGCTTTTTAGTTCAGGGTAGAGATTTTATTCTGAGGGGTTAAAAACATCATCCAGTGTCCTTGCATCAAGAACGTTGTCACCCCAATGTAATAATGTTTGTGCGTCTGCTTGTGCAATGCGTTCTACATAAATGGCGGGCAATTTACCAAAGCGGCGTTGGAGTAGACGTATTAGTAGAACTGCTTCACCTTGTTGCAACCCTTCTTCTTTCCATTGTTGTGCTATAGTCATACCCTGATGCAGCCCTTGTTGCAGCCCTTTTTGTATACCTTGTTGTTCCCATTGTTGTGCTATGGTCATAATTTCACCTTGTAATTCGTGTGATAAGTAATGTTGAGCTTCTTGTACTAACAAATCCTTGTCGCCTTGCGAACTCCTATCAATGACATATCTTAACACGATTCGTCCTAAAACAGCACCACGGGAATCGCGAATTTCCACTTGGTGTACCCATGGCATTAACCAATGTAAAAATTGTGCAAAATCGGCAGTTTTACGATGTTTGAGCACAAAGGCAACCAGGCCAAATAGCTCCTGTTGGCGTAGTTCATCGTCCTGGGTGCGACTCACATCCAGCAATTGATATGGCTTTAAAAAAAGCTCTCACGCTAAGTGTTCAGCATCGCCAAACAACGGGAAAATATCCAATGGCGCATCCCATGGCTTATCTCGGGTATAGATTACCATGGGATAAACCAAGGGCAGCGGGTCGTCAGGGTGTTGTTTGAGGTGCATCTCCATAATCCGCACGGTGTATACGAGTATGCGAAAAGTTAGCCGTTGATCGACATCGGTCTGCTGCTCACACAACAAATACAGATAAGTTTTTACAATACCGTAGTAACCGCTATAATCTACCAATACAACTGCCAACTCATGTTGGCAGGGCGAATATAATAGATGAGTAGCCCTATGTCCAAACCCAATGCTATTTACGGCATCCATGCAGTTGCTGCGCTGTTAAGTGAAGCGCCGCAGCGTATTCGCCAGCTATTCGTGCTGGATGGTCGGCATGACGCGCGAGTAGCCGAAGTATTGGCGCAAGCGCGTAAGGCGGCCATTAGTGTGCAAATGGTATCGCGGCATATGCTCGATCAGATGGCTGAAGGCGGCGTGCATCAGGGAATCATTGCTGATATAGTGAGTAAGGCGCAATACACTGAAGCAGATTTACCGCAATTATTAGATGCGCTATCACAACCAGCATTTTTATTAGTATTAGATGGCGTACAAGACCCGCATAATTTAGGCGCATGCTTGCGATCTGCCAATGCTGCTGGTGTACATGCGGTGATTGTACCGAAAGATAAGGCAGCCAGTTTGACGCCAGCAGTATACAAGACCGCCAGCGGCGCTGCCGATGTAACGCCGTTAATCCCAGTTACTAATCTTGCGCGTACCTTAGAACAATTAAAGCAACGCGGCATCTGGGTATATGGCGCCAGCGATGCAGCGCAAAAAACGATTTATACAGCAGATTTGCGCGGCGCTATTGCATTGGTATTGGGCGCGGAGGGGGAAGGATTGCGGCGATTAACGCGCGAGACCTGTGATGAACTTTATTCCATCCCAATGCAAGGTAGTGTGTCTAGTTTAAATGTGTCAGTTGCGGCTGGGGTGTGTTTATTTGAAGCAGTGCGGCAGCGTACCCATTAAAGCAAAAAGATTTGACATTAATAGGAGCAGCAAATTTGACTCTCTGGCTATTCCTTCTTGAATTACTCGCCATTGCCTATATCGCTGGCTTATTGGGTTCGTTGACCGGCATTGGCGGCGGTATTGTCATCACTCCTGCCCTGGTGCTGTTATTTCACGTCAATATTCACTATGCCATGGGTGCATCACTGATCTCAGTGATGGTGACTTCATCCGGCGCTGCCATCACGTATTTGCGCGAAGGCTACACCAATATGCGTATCGGCATGTTATTGGCCGTTGCTGCAGTGATTGGCGCATTACTGGGCGCATTATTATTAACCGCATTACCCGTATCCATTATCGCAATTATTTTTGGTTGCGTGCTGATATTTTCCGCTTATTTTGCCGTGAGCCGTCATGAAGATGTGGTATCACCACTACCATCACATCCCTGGGCGGTTGTCTTGAATTTAGAAAGCAGTTACGCCACTCCCCAGGGTATAGCAACCTACAAGGTGCATCGTGTACCCCTGGCTATGGGCTTGATTGCCATTGCTGGGTCATTAGCCACCTTGTTAGGCATTGGCTCTGGCGCGTTGAAAGTGTTAGCGATGGATCAAGCGATGGGTTTACCCTATCGCGTATCAACTGCTACTAGTAATTTTATGATTGGTATTACCGCGACCGTTAGCGCAGGTATTTATTTATCATTGGGTTATATTGATCCCATCCTGGCATTTCCAATTATCATGGGTGTATTAGGTGGTTCAATGATGGGTGCTAAATATTTAAAATATCTGCCGGTGCGTGCATTGCGCTATATTTTTGGCGTGGTGGTATTTCTAATTGCCTTGCAGATGATTTACAAGGGCATTACTGGCGGCCTCTAATTAGGTTAAGACGTCTTTAACGGGTAATCATTATGGAACAAATGCAAATTGCAGTCGCATGGCTGCTTCGAATCGGTATGTGCATCGCCTTGCTGTTGGTAGGTATTGGTGGCATTAGTTATTTGTGGCAACATGCCAATGATGCAATTAATTATCGATCGTTTCACGGCGCAGCGTTTGAGGCGACTTCTGTCATGCAAATCCTGTTTGCTGCACGCACATTGACGCCACGTGTCTTGATGCAGTTGGGTGTATTAGTGCTCATTTTGACACAAATACTGCGTATTGCCATGGTCGGCTGGTATTTTACTAAAATGTCCGATTACAAATTTACTGTTATTAGTGTGTTTGTATTGTTGGCGGTAATGGCTCCGATGTTTTGAATGGTTTAAAGGTAAATTTTATGAAACGTAAATTAGATGTAACTCGATATAACAAGAATATTACTTTTGATTCACTAGAGCATACTACTGTAAAAACTATTCCCGTGAATAAAATACATAGCATTAAACATGATTATGGTTTTGGTATGTGGCGTGACGATGTTGACAAGAGAAGTGTTGCCGAATATGTGAGAGAATTGAGGAAAAGTCGCTTTCAGGGTTATTGATTTCGCTATGTTTAATAAGTACTTGAAACCATTTTATTTCATACCCATATTAATAGTTGTATACTGCAAACTCAGCAACAGGAGAACGCTATGGCTCGGTTTGATAAATTCACCACTCCCCTGCAGACTGCATTGGCAGATGCACAATCCAACGCCATTGGTCTGGATAACCAATTTGTTGAGCCGCTGCACCTGCTCAGCGCACTATTGAGCCAGGATAACAGCGCCGTCACGCCGCTTTTGGCGCAATCGGGCGTTAACCTGCCACGGTTACGCAATCAACTCGACGTTGCCCTCGATCGCCTGCCCAAGGTGCAGGGTACGCCGGGTGAGCTGCATATTTCCAACGATTTAAATCGCCTATTAAATGTAGCCGATAAACTCGCGCAGCAACACGGCGATGCCTATATTTCCTCCGAGTTTTTTGTATTGGCAGTCATGCAAGATGAGGGTGAAACCGGTCAACTATTGCGTCAGGCCGGTGGTAACAAACAAGCGCTGCAACAAGCGATTGAACACATGCGCGGTGGCGAAAAAGTTGACAATCCTGATGCCGAAGGTCAACGCCAGGCGTTGGAAAAATATACCATTGATTTAACCGCGCGTGCGGAATAAGGCAAGTTAGATCCGGTCATTGGGCGTGATGATGAAATCCGTCGCACTATTCAAGTATTGCAACGCCGCACCAAAAATAATCCAGTATTAATTGGTGAACCGGGCGTGGGTAAAACCGCCATTGTCGAAGGATTAGCGCAACGCATTGTCAATGGTGAAGTGCCTGAAGGTTTAAAACATAAACGCGTGTTAGCCTTGGATATGGGCGCATTAATTGCTGGCGCTAAATATCGTGGTGAATTTGAAGAACGCTTAAAAGCAGTATTAAAAGATTTGGCGAAACAAGAAGGCCAAATTATTTTATTTATTGATGAATTACATACCATGGTTGGCGCTGGCAAAGCCGAAGGCGCGATGGATGCCGGTAATATGTTAAAACCTGCTTTGGCGCGTGGTGAATTGCATTGCGTAGGCGCGACTACACTGAATGAATATCGCAAATATATTGAAAAAGACGCTGCGCTCGAGCGTCGCTTTCAAAAAGTGTTGGTGGAGGAACCCTCGACCTGAAGACACCATCGCTATTTTGCGTGGCTTGAAAGAACGCTATGAATTGCATCATGGCGTTGACATTACTGATCCGGCGATTGTTGCGGCAGTGACGTTGTCGCATCGTTATATCACCGATCGCAATTTGCCGGATAAAGCCATCGACTTGATGGATGAAGCGGCCAGTCACATTCGTTTAGAAATTGATTCCAAACCAGAAGAATTAGATAGATTAGAACGACGCTTGATTCAACTAAAAATTGAACGGGAAGCATTGAAAAAAGAACACGATGAAGCCAGTAAAAAACGATTGCAACAATTAGAAGATGAGATCAAGAAGCTTGAACGTGAATTTGCCGATATGGAAGAAATTTGGAAGGCAGAAAAAGCCTCCTTACAAGGCACGCAACAAATTAAGGAAGCATTGGAGCGTGCCCGCATCGAATTAGAAACCGCACGCCGCGCCAGCGATTTATCGCGCATGTCGGAACTGCAATATGGGCGTATTCCCGAACTAGAAAAACAACTGACGCAAGCAACGGCCGCAGAAAAGCAAGAAAAACATTTATTACGCAACAAAGTGACGGAAGAAGAAATTGCCGAAGTGGTTTCCAAGTGGACGCATATCCCAGTCAGTAAATTAATGGAAGGCGAGCGCGAAAAATTATTGCATATGGAATACCCTATTGCATCAGCGCATTATCGGTCAGGATGAAGCAGTAAAAGTAGTAGCGGATGCCATTCGTCGCTCGCGCGCTGGTTTGTCTGACCCCAATCGACCGATTGGTTCGTTTTTATTTTTAGGGCCGACCGGAGTGGGTAAAACCGAATTATGCAAAGCGTTAGCGGAGTTTTTATTTGATACCGAAGAAGCCATGCTGCGCATCGACATGTCGGAATTTATGGAGAAACACTCAGTTGCACGCTTAATTGGCGCACCGCCCGGCTATGTCGGTTATGAGGAAGGTGGTTATCTGACTGAAGCAGTGCGGCGCAGACCCTACTCAGTTATTTTATTAGATGAAGTAGAAAAAGCACATGCCGATGTATTTAATATTTTACTGCAGGTGTTGGATGATGGTCGCCTAACCGATGGGCAAGGTCGCACCGTGGATTTTCGTAATACCGTCATTGTAATGACTTCTAACTTGGGTTCACAACTGATTCAAGAATTGGCGAATGAATCGTATGAAGTGATGAAGAAATCGGTATTGGAAGTGGTTGGTCAACATTTCCGTCCGGAATTTATTAATCGTGTCGATGAAATTGTGGTATTCCATCCCCTGGCCAGGGAACAAATTCGTCTCATTGTCGACTTGCAAATCGTGCGCTTAAAAAAACGGTTGGAAGAAAAATCCCTACAATTACAGATCAGTGACAGTGCGCTGGATTATTTGGCAGAGGTTGGGTATGATCCTGTGTATGGCGCACGTCCGTTGAAGCGTGCGATCCAACAATCGTTAGAAAATCCACTGGCGCTGGATATGTTGGCCGGCAAATTTTTACCGGGTCATACCATCGTGGTTGACAAGGGTGAGGGTCAGTTGGTATTTAATGATAAGATTATACGTAAAAAAACAACCACATCATGAACCTACCGCTGCGTCCATTACGCTTTATCACCAATTTCATTAAACTCGAAGCCAGCTCTGGCATCATCTTGGTCATACTCGCCATCGTGGCGTTGATTCTTGAAAATTCACCGTGGCACATTTACTACACGCAATGGTTCCATGAGCCCTTCACACTGCAGGTATTTGGTTGGCAGTTGCATCTATCTGGTAGCTTTATTATCAACGATATTTTGATGGTGATCTTCTTCCTGCTGGTGGGTTTGGAAATCAAGCGCGAGATTTATTTAGGCGAATTAAATTCACCGAGTAAGGTAGGCTTGCCCGCAATTGCTGCATTTGGCGGCATGGCATTGCCAGCATTGATTTATATTCTATTTAATTACGGTGATGTTGAGTCACTGCGTGGTTGGGCGATTCCAACCGCAACTGACATTGCGTTTGCATTAGGCATTGTGTCGCTATTGGGTAAGCGGGTGCCAGTGGCATTGAAATATTACTTAATGGCCCTGGCGATTTTTGATGACTTGGGCGCGATTATCATTATCGCGATTTTTTATCAGAAGGGCTTGTCATGGTTGCCGCTGCTTGGCATTGGCGTTTGTCTGTTGGTATTACTTGGGTTAAATCGCCTGCGCGTATCGGCGTTGTGGTTATATATGCTTATGGGTGTGGCGTTGTGGGTCTGTTTTTTAAAATCCGGCATTCATCCAACCCTGGCTGGTGTGTTGTTGGCGTTAACCATTCCATTACACAGTAAAAAGCGTGGTAAATTCAAGCCGACCGGTTCGCCCTTGCGCACGCTGGAACATGCCTTACATCCGTGGGTGGCGTATGGTGTATTGCCACTGTTTGCATTAGCCAATGCCGGTGTGTCGTTTGCCGGATTGGGTATGAGCCAATTATTCACCGGCGTGCCACTGGGTATAATCCTGGGCTTATTCGTTGGTAAACAGATCGGCGTATTTGGCGCAAGTTGGTTGGCCATTCGTTGTGGTGTTGCATCGCTGCCCAAGGGCGCGAACTGGTCATCGATGTATGCCGTCGCTATTATCTGTGGCATTGGTTTCACCATGAGTTTATTTATCGGCAACCTCGCATTTGAGGAAGCCGGCGTGGGTAATCCGGCCCTGGTGCGCTTTGGCGTATTGGTTGGCTCGTGTTTATCCGGCGTTTTCGGCTATTTATTGTTACGTGCGGCATTTAATAAAAACAAATAAATCTTAATACCCACTGAATCTCGAGGAGCTTTGCATGTGAGCGGCGACAATAAAGAAGAAAAAAAGAAAGATTCACCCCTAACGATTATCGCTGCGGATTTATCTTCGGCTGAAGCAAGCACGCTGGAAAATTTTTTAAAGCACGAACTCAAAAACAAAAGTCCGCATCAGATAGTTATTCCACCAGGTGTTGAAAAATTACAAGGAGTTGAAATAAGGGGGTTGCAACTTACTCCTATTGCCTGTCGGTCACTAAGTAGTATTTTGCCGAGTTGCATTGGATTAAATACATTTGTATTGCGCAGTTGTGAGATTAACGAAGACAGTTTAACTATGCTTATAGGGATATTGTCGAAATATCCTCACTTGCACACACTCCGGTTGGATACTATTAAAATCTTACCTCTTGAGTTTTTAGCCGAAAATTATAGTACAAAATTTGGTGGTCTGTTGAATGCTGGTCCGACCGTACCCTTGGGATTTTTGACCAAGGATTATAGTGCGGCATTCGGTGAGGAGCGCAGGATCGATGATAAATGGACGTGGAAATCTGCAGACTTATTTAGACAATACCATCAACTGCAGATACTTGACTTGCACAATAACCAAATTGGAGATTTAGGTTTCATCGCATTAGTGGATGCGTTACGTGCTCACCCGACCTTACACACACTTGAATTGTCTGATAATCGAATTACAGATGCAGGGTTGCAACATTTGGCTTTGAATTTACCGAGCTGGCGTGCATTGCGAGTGCTTGATTTGTGCAATGATGATTCGTATAGTGAAAAAGGATTGCAGGCAATATCGCGAATATTGCCTGATATTAGCCTGAAGAATTTGAAGATTCTTTATGGATATGATTGTGTGGCAGAAACAGCAAAAGTAACCTATGTCAATATAATAAGAGCCTTTGTCGATACGCTTTACTTTAATACATCCTTAATTGAATTAGGTTATATACATGATTTAGGATTACAAGGATATACAAGTATTGCGCTGTGCTTGGCAAGAAATAGAAAGATTCAACAAATGTGGATGCAGGAAAATCAAAATCCAATGGCAAAATTTTTAGATGATTTTATTTTTCTATTAATACCGCCTTCTTTACCAATTGATCTTGTTATAATTATAGCAGCATATATCGATGATGTAGGGCTTCTGAAATCTGTTGAGAAATTTCTGCAGGCTAAGCAAGGAGAACGCTTACCAATACTGGCGAAGGAACATGAGAAACAGCTAAGTGTGATTCTCCAAACCTATATTTCAGACGGATCAAGCCGGATTAAACCTGCTGATTTCTTTATGGAATTAATGAAATGGCTATTGGTGAGTGACACACCCCATCAGTGGCAATTGGTGCGTGACCAGGAAAATGTTTATTCAGTAGCTTTTAGCTCACTAGACGTAACCCACATGTGCCACCATTATTTATGCCATTTATTTGGAGGAGCTTATCCTTCTGATTGTGATATAAATTGGCGGGAAGATAAGGATAAAATGGGTGTTATCACTATACAAATCACTCCCCAGGCGCTGCGCAAAACAGCAATTACATTGCTAGAGCTACTGACTCAAGAACGTAGATTAGCATACAACGCAGGGCGTAGTGATGAAGGCCAACATTCATCGCCGTTGCAATATAAAGGGTCAGCAGAAGATGGCAAGCTAGAAGTGAAACGAATTATTCCTGTCGCTCGACCCAAGTGGGGTTCGTCTTTTGCATCATCTGCGTCATCTTCAGCCGTCACAGTGGCAACAACGTCAACACCGGTGCAAACCACTTCAACTTCGTCGCAATCTTCGTCTTCTGACAAAGAAGAGCCAGTAAAAAAAGAGGATGACGCCTGTCTGGTGATGTAAAAAAACGGGAGCTATGGCTCCCGTTTTTTGGGGTGATGCAACATTTTACCCTGCTGCTGACACTAAGCGGGTCTTCTGTCCATAGATAACCATCACGCGTGCGCCAACTGGGAAGTTGGTATCCAAGGTTTGCGTCACAGCAATAGTCTTGCTCTTGTTGACGCGGATAATGTATTCATAGCCTTGTTGGGCATGAATACCCTTGTCGATCGCGTTGCCGAGCAAGCCGCCGGCCACTGCGCCGCCGATGCCGCCTAAGATGTTGGCTCGTGCGCCGCCGCCGATGGCCGAACCAGCCACTGCGCCTGCGCCCGCGCCGACCAGGCCGCCTACGCCGCTGTTGTTGTCGATTTGTACCACACGCTTGCTGATGACGGTGCCGGTAACGACGTTAGTGGCGGTGTTAACCTGGCCTGCGCTGTAGGCGCCAGCCGATAGGTTAGGCGCACATGCCGCCAGGGTAAGACAGAAAATACTCATAATGGTTAGGACAATACGTTTCATAAAGATTCTCAGTAGTTTTTAATAGGAGGTGTATGACTACAGGCTAATTTTACTAGTTTTAAAGATGCTGTCAAATCGAATGACTACGGTATTGTGTTGTGTGAGTTTCTGGCATAGTAGTATCCATATTGTTTGAATATGATCTTGAAATCATATGATATGAGTGCCATAATATAAGGAACAAAGTATGCAGTGGATAGTCAAATTTCATAGCGCATTTGAGGCGGAATTTGAAGAACTAAGTGTAGAAGTGAAAGATCAATTACTCGCCCATGCCTTAGTGCTGGAAAAGTTTGGACCCCAGTTGGGTAGACCTTGGGTAGATACATTGAAAAACTCAAGATATCCTAATATGAAAGAACTACGTTTTAGAACTAAAAATGGCGTATGGAGAGTTGCCTTTGCATATGATCCAAAACGACAGGCGATATTATTAGTTGCTGGAAACAAATCAGGCATAAGTGAGATGCGATTTTATCGAGAATTAATTCAGAAAGCGGATGCACGATTTTCCAGTTATTTAGCTGATTTGGAGGAGCTCATCGTATGACTACTACATTACAAGATCAATTAAAAAAATTACCCGTCACGCGACAGAAAAAAATTGTTAAACATGCAGAAAAATTAATTACGCAGGAGATGACATTGCGTGATTTAAGAAAGGCGTTAGCATTGACACAAGTTGAAATGAGTTCTAAATTACATATGAATCAGGAAGCGATATCGCGTTTAGAGCGGCGCTCTGATTTTTTACTATCAACGCTGATTGCTTACATAAAAGCAATGGGAGGAGAGTTGAATTTAACCGTAAAATTCCCGCACCGACCACTGATTAGATTAAAAGGCTTTAAAGATATTGAGCAGATATGAAAAAAATACTCAAACTGAAAAGTAAAACCAAGAGGAAGTCAAATTTAAACATTGAGGCCCCCATGCACAACGCTCAATCCTCCCCCCATACAACCTACCTAACCGACTACCGCCCCAGCGACTTTGCCATTTCCAGCGCATTGTTAAAGGTCGATCTTAACGAAGATGTGACGCAAATAACGAGTCAACTGCATATCAAGCGCAGTCCCACAGCAGATAAAGCAGTACCGCTGGTGTTGGATGGCGATGAGCTGGTGTTGAAACAAATCGCGTTAAATGGCGCTGCATTAAACGCGACGCAGTATCAGATCAAGGATACCAGTCTCACCCTGCCTAATGTGCCGGATGAATTTACGCTGGATATCGTAGTGTTGATTAAGCCGCAGGACAATACGCGCCTGTCTGGCTTGTATAAAACCAACGCTACTTACTGCACCCAATGCGAATCGCGCGGCTTTCGCCGTATCACCTATTTTCTTGATCGTCCCGACGTGTTAACGCGTTTTACCACGGTGATTTCAGCCGATAAGCAGCGTTACCCAGTATTATTATCCAATGGCAATCTGGTTGAGCAGGGTGAGTTGCCAGGGAATAGACATTGGGTGCGGTGGGAAGATCCCACGCTCAAGCCGTGTTACCTATATGCCCTGGTTGCTGGTAATCTGGATCATCTGCACGACACCTTTGTCACGCAATCGGGTCGCACCGTGCAGTTATATGCTTACGTTGAACAAGGTAAGCGCGAGCAGGCAATCTATGCGTTGCAGAGTGTGGTCGACGCCATGCGTTGGGATGAAGAAACCTATGGACGTGAATATGATTTAGATATTTTTATGATCGTTGGCGTGAGCGATTTTAATTTTGGCGCAATGGAAAACAAGGGACTGAATATTTTTAACGATAAATACATTTTAGCATCAAAGGAAACCGCTACCGACAGCGACTTTGTCGATATTAAGAACGTGGTCGGACATGAGTATTTCCACAACTGGTCGGGTAATCGCGTGACGGTGCGCGATTGGTTTCAGATTACCTTGAAAGAAGGGTTGACTGTATTTCGTGACCAGCAATTTATTGCCGATAAAACCTTTCCAGTGGTGCGCCGCATTCAACAAGTGCAGCGTATGCGCAATTTCCAATTCGTGCAAGATGCTGGCCCGATGGCGCATCCGATTTATCCTGACTCCTACATCGAGATCAATAATTTTTATACTGTCACCGTGTATGAAAAGGGTTGTGAGGTGATCGGCATGTTGCGCACCTTGTTGGGTAAGCAAACCTTTCGCAAGGCAATGGATTTATATTTCAGTCGTCATGATGGACACCCTGCAACCACTAAGGATTTTGTGCAGGCAATGCAAGATGAGTCAGGTATAGATTTAACGCAATTCTGGCGCTGGTATAAGCAAGCCGGCACGCCGTTGTTGCAGATCACTACTGCATACGATGCCGCAGAAAAAATCTATACCATGACGGTAACACAAAGCTGCCCACCAACACCGGGGCAACCGGTGAAGGAGCCGTTTCATATTCCGCTGGTAGTTGGGTTATTAGATCAGGCAGGTAATGATTTACCCTTACAGTTGGATGGTGAGCCAGTAACTGCGATCGCAACCACGCGCCTGCTAAACATTCAGCAACCGACTGAAGTGTTCCGTTTTATCAACATACCGACTAAGCCGACGCCATCCTTGCTGCGCAATTTTTCTGCGCCGGTAAGGTTGGAATACGACTACCGCGATGCCGATTATGTATTCTTAATGGCGCATGATAGCGACTTGTTTAATCGCTGGGATGCGAGCCAACAGTTGGCGACGCGCATTTTATTAGCCGCAGTGCATGACATTCAACAGCGGCATCAACTGACAGTGCCTCAGCAGTTTCTGCAGGCTCTGCGTGCAGCATTCCATAGTCAAGAAATAACGCCGGATGTTATTGCGGAAATGTTAGTGTTGCCAACGGAGACGTATTTGTTGGAGCAGATGACGGTGCAAGATGTGGAGGCGGCGCATACGGCGCGCGAGTGGTTACGTACGCAGATTGCGCAAACGCTGCGCGACGAGTTGCTGTCCTATTACCGACAACATGCGCAGCCCAAGCCCTACGCGTTGGATGCGCGTGCGATGGGTGAGCGCCGTTTGAAAAATGTGGTATTGGCCTATCTGGCGCATCTGCAAGATGCACAGATTAATCAGCTGTGTTGGGCGCAATTTGAACAGGCCGATAATATGACTGACACCATGGGTGCGTTGGCGGCGTTGAACCAGGTCAATTGCCCAGAACGTCAGCAAGCGTTAGCGGCATTTTATCAACGCTGGCAGGACCAGCAGTTGGTGGTGTACAAGTGGTTTACGTTACAGGCGCAATCAACACTGCCCAATACTTTGCAGGCGGTGAAGTCGCTGATCCAACACCCAGCGTTCGAGATTAAAAACCCCAATTGCACGCGGGCGTTGATTGGCGCTTTCTGTAGCGGCAACATCGCGCAATTCCATGCTGCTAGCGGTGAGGGTTATGTGTTTTTAGTCGATTATGTGCTAAAAATCGATCAATTTAATCCCCAATTGGCGGCACGCATTGTTGAACCGCTGATTCACTGGCAGAAATTCGATTCACAGCGCCAGGGGTTGATGAAGGCTCAGCTTGAGCGCATTGCCGCCACCAAGCCGCTATCCAATGATGTGTATGAGCTGGTGAGTAAGAGCTTAGAAGTAGTGAAGTAGGGAAGATGTCAACTTTACAATATTATTCAAAAATGCCACACTCCCGCCATCTAAAATTTCGTCCTTCTTTGCCTTCAAGGAGATTATAGCAATGACGCAACCCGCGCATTTCGCCTGTTCATTTAATCGTTCGCTGTTAAAAACAGCCCTTGTAGTAGGCAGCGGCCTGTTTTCCGGTCATGCCCTGGCGTTGGCTGCCACAGGATTTCCCTATGCGCCTGGCATATCAGTCACCGGTTTAAGTGGAGATATCACCACCGGTTATGCGGATGCTATGGTGCCGGTCGTAGGTCAGTCGACGCAATTTTTCTATCTCGATCCTCAAGGATTGTTTCACAATAACGATGATTATTCTGCTTCTTTAGGTTTAGGTGGTCGTAAGTTAACTGAAAAATCCGGCATTTTAGGCGCGTATGTGTTTGGCGATTATAACCATGCGCCGGATGGCCATGGATTCTGGTTTGTCAGCCCGGGTATTGAGCGTTTAGGTAATCGTATTGATTTCAGCGCTAATCTCTATATTCCAGTGGGCTCGGATCAAGTAGGTACCGGCACTGCATTTGGCAATCAACTGGGCATTTATGATTACGTTACGTTTGCAGGCCACACCGAATATGACCAGTTGTTTAATACGTTTGAGTCGGTTGGAGTTGGCGGTGATGCAGAAGTGGGCTATCGTCTGCCGGTTAAAAACAATACTAAAATTTATCTGGGCGGCTATCATTTTGAGCCAAAAAATGCGGACAACATCACCGGGGGCGCTCTGCGTCTTGAAATACCTTTTACGAAACGTTTAAACGTTACAGTCAGTGATGGTTATGATAATGCTGCCCACAATACCTTCAAGGCTGGATTAACTTATAACTTTGTTGGCCGCCACACCGCGCTGAACTTTAAAGGCGATCTGCTGGAACGCATGGTGGATCCCATTCATCGTAACCTGATGGCGGTGGCGGGTAGTGCGCACACGGCACAGCCTATTGTGAGCAGCTCTGCAGCAACCGGCCAAACTGGTGTGGTGATGCATCATATCTCCTTCTTTCTCCCGGGAGGTAGCGGAGCTCATAGCAGCACAACACCCGATGGTACGTACGAAAACCCCTATATTGGCTTGAATCAGGGCAACGTTAATGACGCCAATACGCAGGGCAATAACAATTTCTTTTTTAATGGCGGTTTAGGTCCTTACACATCAGATACGCAAATCAATATGTTTGGTAACAACGTTTATGACAATGTCTATGGCCGCCAGAGCTACCAGGGGCGCTTATTCGTGCAACCTGCGCAGGGCGATAACAGGCCGGTGTTAGATTTTGCTTCGGGGGGATTAAATTGGACGATTAATGCTGGAAACGCCAACATTGTAGTTAGTTCGGTAGCAGTAACAGGGAGTGGTGAGAGTGGCATCTCCTTCACTAATAACGGCTCGGGGACAGTAAGTATGGCTGCTGATAATATAGATGTCAGTAATACCAATTTTGGTTTGACAATATTTGTTGAAAATCAAAGCAGCGGGGTAGTCAATCTGGCAGTCAATAATTCAACTGTGGATGATAATACTAATTCTGGACTCTTTCTGTTGGAAGAAGGCCAGGGTGGCGTCATGAATGTAGCTGTGGACAACTCCACCTTTAATGGCAATGGAGGTGATGGCATTGGCGCTTTTATGAGCGGTGCGACTAACCCTACATTTAATTTAGCTATTAACAGCTCTTCCTTGGATAATAACGGTGGAAATGGTATGAATTTGAATGATCTCTCTAATGGAGGCAGCACAATGAATATAGCTATCAGTAACTCTAGCTTTAATGGTAATGATAGTACCAGTGAAGGTGAGGGTGCTGGTCTTGCCGTTGCGATAGGGGGAAATACCAATGATACTGTCAATATAGCAATTGATCACTCTCAGTTTAATAATAATTTTGTTGGCGGTGTTTATGTTAATGACAGCGGTGGGATTAACACAGCGCTTTCTATAACGGCGAATAATTCAACCTTTGATGGGAACGAACACAGTGGCCTTGAGATCGGGGTCGCTCAGGCAGCCGCCAGTATATTAGTCAATAATTCCACCTTTAACGGCAATGGAGGTTATGGCATTGGGGCTAATAATGATGGTAGCATCACCCTGATAGCGAACAATTCAACGTTTGATAGCAATGGAGTGGACGGTATATTTGCTAATAATGATAGTGGTGTTTTTAATCTAACGACCAATAATTCAAGCTTTAGCGGAAATGGAAATGACGGTATTTACGCTAGTAATAGTAGTACCTTTAACTTGGTAGCCAACAACTCAACCTTTAATAACAATACCAATTGGGGGATTGAAACAAGTGGCCTTACCTCTGTCAGCTGGCCAGGTTCGACATTTTCAGGCAATGGATCGGGGAGTACCAGTATCAATCCATAACATCCCCCTATCCTGGCGCGTAGCGTGATGAGTGGATCGGGCAGGCAAAAAATGGCTGGGCTTTGATGCGCGAGCGATGTGCTTGCAGGATTAAGCCGACGCTTCCATCTGGCGAATTTTCAGGTATAATATACTCTTCACGCCCAGGTTTTGAAGTTTTTGCATCGCATTTTAGGTCAATCTTTGCACGTTCTTCGTTCGAAAAAGCTCGAAATATATCTAATATTACTGCACTTTTTCTCGCTCAGGACATGCAAATCTTAACCCAAACTGCGCGCAAAATTCTTCAAAACCTGGGCGTGAAGAGTATCTAACCCTTTTATAGCCGTTCCCCTACGTGCGAATGGCTGTTTTTTTGACTGAATTGACCGAAAACGAGGATAGAACAACCATGGTAGTGATTCGATTAGCGCGCAGAGGCGCGAACAAGCGCCCTTTTTATCATGTCGTCGCTATTGACCGTCGTCATGCCCGCAATAGCGGCAACTATATTGAGCGCCTGGGCTATTTCAACCCAATTGCTCAGGGGATGGAAGTGCGGTTGCATTTAGAGCAAGAGCGGATTACGCATTGGCTAGGCCAGGGCGCACAGCCGTCTGATCGCGTGCGCAGACTGATTGCGGAAGCACAGAAAGTTGCGGCGGGTCTCACCACAAACGTGCAAAAACGCAAGGCTAAGTTGGCTGATAAAAAAGCTCATGCACAAAAGCAGGCTGCTGCGCAGAAGGCAGCAGAAGTACAAGCAGCTGAGTCGTCAGAGGCTGAGACTGAGACCAAGACTGACGCTGACGCTGACGCGTAACTTGTGCCAGCGAGCTTGAACGATACAAGGATGGTGGTCGTGGGCTGTTTAGGTAGCCCATATGGCGTGCATGGCTGGTTAAAGCTATATTCATATACCCAGCCAATCGATAATATCCTGAATTATCCGCAGTGGTATTTACAAACCGAGACTGGTTGGCAGTTGATTACGTCTGTCGAAACACAGACACAGCCACATGGTAAATACATTCGCGTGAAGATAGCTGGATGCGACAGTCCAGAGCAGGCGCGGCTTTACACCAATGCCTTAATCGCAGTAACGCGTGATCAGCTTCCTGAATTAGCTGATGGTGAGTACTACTGGTCGGATTTAGAAGGGTTAAGCGTCGTTAATACGCGCGGAGTGGCGTTGGGGCAAGTTGATCATTTGTTCTCCACCGGCGCCAATGATGTCATGGTAGTGAAGGGTGAGCGCGAACGGCTGTTGCCTTATATTAAGAATGTAGTGCTGGAAGTGGATTTAGTGCAGAAGAAGATGGTTGTGGAGTGGGACGAGGATTTTTAACACCCATGCGTATAGGTATTATCACGTTATTTCCCGAACTATTTGCCGCACTGCACTATGGCATTGTCGGGCGCGCGATTAAGGAAAACATTCTATCGCTGTATTACTGGAATCCGCGTGACTTTACCCACGATAATTATCGCCGGGTGGATGACAGACCCTATGGCGGTGGCGCTGGGATGGTAATGAAGGTAGAACCATTGCAGCAAGCGATTGGTGCTGCAAAACAACAAATGCCGCGTGCGCCGGTTATCTACTTAACCCCGCAAGGGCAAGTGTTAAACCAGAACATAGTCGAGCGTCTGGCGACTGAACCGGAGTTAATCTTGCTCAATGGTCGTTATGAAGGTGTTGATGAGCGCTTAATTGAAGCGCAGGTGGATGATGAATATTCCATCGGCGATTACGTATTAAGCGGCGGTGAGTTTGCCAGCTTAGTGTTAATTGACGCCATGACGCGTTGTTTGCCAGGCGCATTGGGTCATCCCGCATCGGCAGAACAGGATTCATTTAGTGGCAATCGCCTGGACTACCCGCATTACACGCGTCCAGAACAGCTAAATGGGGTCAGTGTTCCAGGGGTATTAAAAAGTGGCGACCATCAAGCCATTGCGCGTTGGCGCTTGAAGCAATCGCTGGGTAGGACCTGGCAACGTCGCCCGGATTTATTAGCAAGACAGCACTTGACTCTTGATGAGCAAGTTTTATTAAACGAATTTATTGCAGAAAGAGGAACTAAATAATGCATCACATCATCCATCAACTCAATCAAGAACAAATCGGCGATAAAAAAATCCCACATTTCACGCCTGGTGATACCGTGATTGTGCAAGTCAAGGTTAAGGAAGGTGAGCGCGAACGTCTGCAGGCGTTCGAGGGCACTGTAATCGCCATTCGTAACCGTGGATTAAACTCTGCATTTACCGTGCGTAAAATTTCGCATGGGGAAGGTGTGGAGCGTTGTTTCCAAACCTACAGCCCTGCTATCAGCGACATCAAGCTAAAGCGTCGTGGCGCAGTGCGTCGTGCGAAGCTTTACTATTTGCGTGGTCTTGAAGGCAAGCAGGCGCGCATCCGCGAAGATGTGTAGTAAAATTTAAACCTTGCCCCCCATCGTCGCACTGTCTAGCAGCAAATCAGGTTGGATTGGCTCTGGCTCGCTCTTTTTTTCCTGCGGCTGAGCAGCGCTTTTAATTCGTAGTTCAGGAAATTTTCGACTCAGGTCAGCGAAATAGGTCGGTTGTTTTGGATGTCGCAAAACATCTCCCTTGCCTGACATTTCCCTTGCCTCCCCGTCCTCTCGCTCTGTGCGAGGAAAAAAGTGTTCGTGCTTTGATGCATCCTTAGCATCTTCTTCTTCCTTGGTGTTGGTTATTGCATAGAGAAAATTTTCTGCTACTTCACACATTATTTTTAGCGTAGGAAACGTCTGTGTTAAGGCTGCTTCTTCCGCGGCCATTGCTTTCCGGATGGTTATAACATCTACTTCATTCGTTGTATTTTTTTCAGTGTAATGGAAACCCATTAAATCATATAGCAATGGGTGACATCCTCTAACCAAGATAAGTTGAATGGAGAATAATTATCTGCTGTCAAGCTTGCTATTTTTTCAGAAAAATCACAGTAGGCCAAACGCACATCCTCTGTGTCTCTATTTTTAAACAGGCTACGGCCATGCACTAGATTGTCCCGCAGTCGCGTGAAATAATCTTGTTGAATGATTGGGAAGTCATAATCATTAAATGTTTCTGCTATAAAAAACATACAAGCTTGTAGACCATAGTAGATTGTAGTTGGCGCTCGGCTTGCAAGTTGAGTATTCTCCAACTGAATGCCAGTTTGATGCAGGGTGCGTATAAATTGCTGCATCAGTGCTAAATTAATCCCATATTTAATAGTAGGTTTTTTACCCGTTGTTTGGGTGAAAAATGCAGAATGTGGCGGTCTATTTTTAGTATCCATACTGCGTTGTCCACTGCCTGGTTTTCTGTGTTTATTCCTGGTAGGAATAGGCAGGGAAGAAGGAGGCTGCGGTTGTTTCTGATCGGTTGGGATATCGCTTGCTATTTTTTTACGCGGCCTTAATGAGCCAGATTGTTTTGTTTCTTTCTTATCTTGCAGTGTAGATTTTAGTTTTAAATTATCAACTTGAACAGACATGTTGGAAAAATCAGATGATATCCGTTGTAATGCATCATTTTTTTGAGCAAATGTGTCTTCGAAGATTTCGTTGATATGCTTGGGAATACTATCTGCCTCTATCAGAGCATTTTTTGCTTGCGAGAGAATGTCTCCCATTGTATTTATGGCCTGTCGAAGATCATCAAGCTGAGAGCCGGAAACAGTACTCATGCGTGAATAAATAATGTTCCTGGTAAGTGTTACCTTTTCTTGCAGTTCGCACTGTTTTTTCCAAATAGCGTTTGCAAGGATTTCGATCTGCGCTATTTGATCACGAGTCAGGGGCTTACGAGAAACAGGTGGAAGTGAACGATCATCTTTAGCTTCCTTATCTGTTTCACTCAACCTGCGAGCTTTTTTCTTAGGTTTAGGTAATTTTATGTCAGCTTTTGGGTGACGGCCAGCCACCCGTTTTTCTTGAATTTACAATAATTATAAACAGGGCCGGCTAAGCGTGTCACCAAAAACAAAGAGAAGAGGCCAAAACCCAACATAGCGTGTGTATTTATCTGGGAAGAACCGGGAGCAATATAACCTATGTGTTGTGGAGGGGAGCTATGTTTATTATCTAGCTTTATTGACCCATCATTCTCAGGCGCAAAAATAGGTTCTGATTTCTTGATTTCATCAGTCTGTGGATTAGAGGGGCGTGGAGGGGGCTTGACCTTGGTTGGTTGAAATTTTTTACGATGTTGCTCTAATAATTGTATTAATTCCTGATTGGGATTTTTTGCAGTGCGCGCCAACATCAAGGCAGTATGTCCATATTTATTTTTTGCATAAATATCCGCTCCACCATTCAGCAGTTTTTTAACTACGTCGATATGGCCTGGCTCTACAGCTTGCATCAGTGCCGACATGCCATTTTCATCTACCAGGTTAACCAAGGCCGACATATTCAATAACTTTTCGACCACAACAAGTTGGCCTTTGAGTGCAGCTAGCATTAATAGCGTTTCACCTTTTAGGCCTTGATGATTGATGTAAATATTTCCCTCATCCAGTAGTAGTATGGCTGCCTCCACTTGATCATTACTTATTGCGTACCAGGGCGCCATAAAGCCTCGGTTGTCTGATAATTCCAATAACTTAGGTTCCATGCGGATTAATTGCTTTGTTAGAGAAACGTTACCTTTTCGTGCTGCCTGCATAAGCGCAGTTGCGCCATCCTGATTTTTATGCAGAAGATTAACCATACCTGTATCTAATAAGAGTGTAGCCGCTTTATTCTTATCATAAGTTATGGCATAAAAAATTGGCGTATTGCCACCCTTACCTGCCATATTTATTAGAGAAGGCAAGAAGTCGATTATTCGCTTGGATATAGTAAGGTGGTCTCTTAGTATTGCGGCTATGAGTGCTGCAAAGCCCCGGTGGTTATGATATCTGCCATTAATAACTTCCATGTCCAATAATAAGTTAGCCAAAATGACATTATCGTAGGTAATTGCTGTTGCAAGTACCGTTACTCCCTGGGCATCTTCTAGGGTAGCTATTTCCGCGAGTAATTTGTTGATTACATCTTCCTGAGCAGGATCCCTAAATAAGATATAGGGTCTTTTGCCTGGAATATGTGCATTTTCGTAAACAATATGCGGTCGGAGTAGTTGACTGATTTGCTGAAGGTCGTTACGTGTTACTGCATTTGAAACTGCTTTGATTTCATGTTTGTTAGCAGTAAAGTGGTATATCCCTGGCATCATCAGTTCTTCTTGGCTTTTGCTATGGTTTTTAGCTGGCGGCTTTTTTGCCGCATCGATGCTGGAAAGCAAGGAAAGCAACGTAGTTGACTGAATAAATCGGGTGACGGGTTTTTGTGCTGTTGACCTGGGAAAATGCCCAGGAAATTTTTTTATGCGCTTGATTAAATTATCTAACTCGTGGTTAGTTTTTTTAAGTAGTTCTGCAGCAGTTACCCAGGTAAATCCTAGAAGGGACCTGGCCACGTTTGCTGTATAGGGAAAATCACGGCTATTTAAATAACTTTTTAGACCCTGTAAGCAGGGGATCAGGGTTTGCGAATTTAATTCCGCTGGAATATTTTCCGCTTCTAAGGCTGTCATCAATTGTTCTACAGCCTTGCCTATCCTTTTATGATTATCACCATATCCTAAGGCACAATAGGTGGGTAGTGTGTTTAATGCGTACTCAACAAAAAGTTCTACTTGTTCACTATCCAGAGCCGTCGCTTCGCGCATAATAAAGATAGCAAGCATCCTCCTATCAGCATCGTTAAAGGTATAATTAAAGTCTTGGTAGCTGTTTTCTTGCATAAAATGATTATTGAAAAAAGATTTAACGCAAAGGCGCAAAGAAAAGATTAAAGATATTAAAACATTTTTTTTTAAAAAACTATACAAAAAACACCAAATTCGCATGGATGCTAAAAACTTTTATTATTTTTAAATAATCCTTTGCGTCTTTGCGTCTTTGCGTTAAATCTTTTCAGTTTTCATGTTCTGTACACATTTGAACGGCAGCAGGCTTTGCATTGTTTGCCGTCCATAGCCGGCACTTCCCAGCCGCGTATCTAAAATCGTAATCGTACCAGTATCGGTTTCCGAACGAATTAATCTCCCCATCGCCTGAATCAAGAAATTTTCCCCCTTGCAAAGATTAAGGGTTCTTCCAGTAATTTTTGATTTTGATTTGGTTTTGGCTCTGGTTCTGGTTCACCCTTTTTTTCTTGCAAGGGAGTATGGCCCTCAAGACGGAGGTCAGGAAATCTTCTACTCATTGTAGGGAAATAGGTCGGTTTTTCTGAATGCCGTAGATCATTACCACTATTGGTCATCTCTTCTAGCTCTTCAACAGTTTGACTGTTTTGAGGAAAAAGTATTTTCCCCTTTTTGGCATCTTCCCTTCTCTTAGTATTCGTCATCGCAAAAAGAAAATTTTCTGCCACTTCACATAGTATGTTGATGACAGGCGGCTTTGATTTTAACGATGCTTCTTCCTTAGCCATGATTTCCTTAAGGGCGATGACATCTACCTCATCGGTTGTATTTCTATCTGTGTGGTGAAAACCCATAAGATTCTTTAATAGCTCGTGGCGTTCATTTAACCAATACAAGCTAAATGGACGGTAATCGGATTCGGTTAAGCTTTTTATTTTTGTAATAAAATCGCAGTACGCTAGACGTGTAGACTCTACTCCTTGCTTATTTAATAAAGTGCGGCCATGAATTAAATTGTCTCGTAATCGGATGAGGTAATCTTGTTGATGTCCTGGATAATCATAGCAAGCAAGAGTGGTTGCGATGAAAAACATGCATCCCTGTAGTGCGGCTTGCATTGTAGTTGGCACAAGGCTTATTAATTCGCTATTCTCCTCTTGAATACCACTTAGTTCTATTATTTTTATAAATTTTTGAATGAGTGCTAAGTTCGTCTTGAACGGGATGTTGTTTTTTTCCCTAATGGGTTTTTGGAAAAATGGATAGTTCTGTGGCCTATCTTTATTATCACCCTTCCTTGGTTTTCTATGTTTAGGTTTGTGAAGCGTGGTGGTAGCAAGAGGCTTTGCTACTTTTTGATCTTCCGGATATTTTAAAATACTTCTTGGGATTTTTTTTTGCTCTCGTAATCCGCTGTAGTATTTTTTTTCAGGCGTGCCTTGTGGTATATGTTTTTGTGTTAAGTTATCAACCTCAACAGATAACGCAGAAAAATCGAGTGATGTTTTCTCTAATTCTTTAATTATTTTATCAAATTGATCAGAAAATAAATTGTTGGTATTTCCAGAAATATTATCTACCTTAATACGGTGAGTCATGGCTGTTGATAGAATTTTATCCACATTATTTGTCGCCTGTCTAAGCGCTTCAATATGAGTTGTTGAATCGATATTTTGATAAAGCATCTTCTTGCTGGCCGTTGCTTTTTCTTGTAGATCCTTATGTTTGTCCGAAATGGTTTTAACCACATGTTCAATTTTTCCTGTTTGTTCTTGAGTCAAATATGGGCGAGAAATAGGAGAGGGTGAACGATTAACTTTACCTTCTACGATTGGTTCATTGCGCTGGCGGATTCTTTTGTTCGGTTTTTTCAATTCGGCATCAACTTTAGAATGAGTATTAACCACTCGTCTCCAAGGCTTATAGCAATAAAGAATGCCACCTAGTGCTGAAATCCCAAGAATGAAAGCACTCACAGTATACGTATTTATCCAAGAAAAACCTGGATCAGCATTACCTATTTGTGGGGTAGGGATGCTGTGTGTGTCGACGATTTTTTTTGGGATCATAGGTTCCCAGTGTGGAGTCTTTGGGGAAGGTGTGCCAGATAGCGGCGGTTCCACTACTTTGTTTTTTGGACTAACAGGAGTTCGAAGGTGTTTGTATTTAATTAAATCTTCTTTTTTATGATAGCTTTCCAGTAACCTTGCCATTTCCGGAGTGCTATAAAAATACGCCAATTCTAATGCGGTAAATTTTTCTCTATTTTTGCGATAAACGTTAGCTTTCTTCTTCAGCAAGTTTCTGGCGATCTCGGTATTATTCATGATTGTGGCGTGCATAAGCGCCGACATACCATTTTCATCTGCTTCATTAACTGAAACTGACATGCTCAGTAATTGTTTGGCGATGTCCGGTTGATTTTCCCTTGCTGCTAACATTAATAAGGTTTGACCCTCTTTATTCTTATGGTCGATATTATTATTTTTGACATTGAGCAATAATTTGGTTGCTTCCAACTTATTGTTAGCTAGCGCATACCATGTCGGTGTATTACCTCTATGATCTGCCATGTTCACTAGCTTAGGTTCTATGCTAATTAATTGGTTCATGATAGCAACATCGCCTTCCCATGCGGATCGTATAAGAATATTTTCCCCCTGGTTATTCTGATGAATAAGATTAACATTGCCCGTGTCCAATAACCATATGAGCACCTCTCTTCTTCTATGAGCTACTGCATAAAAAATTGGCGTATTGCCACCCTTATCGGGCATATTTATCAACGCAGGTAAGAGGTCGATGATTCGTTTGGCTATAGAAAGATTACCTTCTCGTACTGCTAATATAAGTGCAGTCATCCCATCCACATTTTGATGGAGAAGATTGATATTATCCGTATTCAGTAGCACTTTAGCATGGCGAGAATAGCCTTGGGATATTGCATAAAACAATGGAGTATCGAGTTTGTCATCTGATAAGTTAGCTATATGAGGAAAGATAACGATTATTCGGTTGAAGATAGTAATATCCTGCCTTCTCATTGCCAATGTAAATGCTCTCAAAATCTGTATGTTGCTAAGCCTGGGGTGGATCGCTTCTTTATCCAATAATAAGTTAACCAAGTGTAAATCATCCCCATCAATTGCAAACTCAAGCACTTTATTTTTTTGCTTTTCCGATTCGGAGGAAGCTATGTCATCGAATAATTTATAAACATCATATTCGCTAATGGAATTTGGTATTGAGATTATCATCGCGCTGTTTAGGTGGCGCGGATTATCGTGGTAAGTAATGCGTAATCGGAGTAATTGGTTGAGGTATTTAACATCATGGCGTTCTATGGCTTTTAAAACTTTATGTATGAGAGCTTTGTCAGCATCAAAGTGATATGATCCTGGCAAAATAAGTTCTTTTTGGCTTTTACTCTGGCTTTTAGTGGATGTTTTTTCTTCTGCATTGATGATGGAAGACAAGGAAGCCCAAGTGGTTGACTTGACAAGTTGTGTAGCTGGTTTTGATGGAGTGGGTTGAGAAGTTTGTGCAGGAGATATTTCCAAATGCTCAATCAAGAACATCTAATGCTCGATTAGTTTTTTTCAAGAGTTCTGAAGCGGTTACCCAGGTAAATCCTAGAAAAGACCTGGCTACGTTTGCTGTATAGGGAAAGTCACGGCTATTTAAATAGTTTTTCAGGCCGCGTAAGCAGTGAATCAAGGTATGCGAGTTTAATTCTTCTTGTAAGCCATTAGCCTTCAGGGTTGTTATTAATTTTTCTACGGCTTTATCTATCGCGTCTTCATGATCTTCATATCCTAGGACGCAATAGGCAGGTAATGTGTTTAACACCTGCTCAACAAAGAAGGCTACTTTCGCACTACTTAGGTTGGTATTTTCGCGCAGAATAAAGTTAGTGAGTATTCTTCTATCATCATCGCTAAAGATATAAGTAAAGTCGTAGTAATTATTCTCTTGCATAAAGTGGTTTAATGGGCGCCTGCCGTCGAAATGGCGGCAAACTTTGCATGATTTGCCGTCCATAACCCGTGTCCACTAGCCGTGTGTCAAAAATCGTGATCGTACCGGTATCGGTTTCCGAACGAATTAATCTTCCCATCGCCTGAATCAGGCGAATACTTGCTTCCGGCAGTGTAATATCAAAAAACGCATTGCCGCCTTGTTGCTCTACCCATTCTGCCAGAGTTTTACCGACTGGATCATCCGGCATTGAAAAGGGTAGTTTTGCGATGATTAAATGCGTACACGCCTTGCCGGGTAAATCCAAACCTTCAGCAAACGACGCCATACCAAACAACACGCTCGCCCTACCCATATTGATGCGATTGAAATGAGTGCTTAACAATAATTCGCGCGGTTTGTCGCCTTGTATCAACAGCAGTTGTTGTAATGCCGTGGGTAGTGCGCCCGCGACATCCAGCATTTGTTTCTTGGAAGAAAATAACATCAGCGTGCCTTCGCCATTGCTGATATTAATTAATTTTGGTAATAGACTAATAATTTCACGGGTGTGCGCGTCCGGATTTTTCGGAACTGATTGCATACGCGGAATAATTAAATTACCTTGTTCAGTTAAATTAAACGGCGAGGGTAGTGCGATGCAGGTGGTGGCTGAATAATTAACCAAGCCAGTTTCGGTGAGTAATTTATCGAATGAACCCAGCGAACGCAAGGTCGCTGAGGTTAATACTGCGCCAGCAGCACGACTCCATAAACGCTCTGATAACAATTTAGCCGTGCGTACCGGCGATGCGTGTAGCGTATAATCCGATTGTCCGCGGGTATAGGTTTCAATGGTAATCCATTTGGCGATGGGCGGTTCGTTCGCTGTGGGTTGTGTTGCCCATAAACTCCATACCGCCTGCAGATTTTCGACGCGACCGATGAAAAAGCCTAAATCGCTCGTCAAGCGTTCAATCAATAGCTGTTGCGTCGTTGCATCCTGATTAGTTTTATAACGTTTCACGTGTTCTTGCAAGGTGGTTAATGCAGCTAATAATTTAGTGATGGCGGGCAATAGTTGTTCGCAAAAAGTATCAAGGCCAACAGGTAGTGTGCCATTGATGCAACGATATAGGACTTTTTCGTTTCTGTCGTTAGTATTGCGTTGTAGACGTTCTAACGCTGGCGATAGATTTTTCAGGCTTTCAGTAATGGCGCTAATTAAATAACTGGCCTGCTGAGTGATGGTAAATTGTTTGAGCAAGGATTCTGCCTTGCTAATGGTGTTAAGCAATTTTTCTAACCAGGCTATTGTGCCAGAAACTGTGTGTGATGCAGAAAATTGCTGCACCGCCTTATCGGATAAATGATGCGCTTCATCGATGCAATAAAACGCATCTGCTGGCGTTGGTAAAATAACGCCGCCCCCCATCGCCAAATCCGCCAGCAGCAAATCATGATTCACGATGACAATATCAGCCTTTTCTAATTGATCGCGTGCAATATAGAACGGGCAGATTTTAAATTGCGGGCAGTTATGTTTTAAACAACCATGACGATCATTGGTTATGCGTGACCATAGCGCATCAGGTACTGCATCGGGCAATGTATCACGATCACCGTTCCAGGTTTTCTTAGTGAGTTGTTGGGCAAGATCATTTAAGCAGCGTATATCGGTAGCGCTGGGTTTTTTGTCCCATAGCGCCAGGCCAGGGTCGTAACCCACCAGGTCATCTTGTGTGTGACTGGTGTGTTCATAAAGTCGCTGGGGGCAAGCATAACGCGCGCGTCCCTTGGCTAATTTATAACTAAAGGTCAGGCCAGCACGTTGCGCAAGAAACGGCAAATCTTTATTGGCTAATTGTTCTTGCAACATCACGGTGGCGCTGGAAACTACCAGCGTTTTACCGAGCAATTTTGCCGCGACAATGGCGGGTAACAAATAACCGAGGCTCTTGCCAGTGCCCGTGGGGCCTTCAATGACTAGAATGCGACTACCGCTATTCGCATTAGTGGCGGATGCTGGCGTCGATCCAGTAGCACTGCGCACCAACGTGTCAAATACCGCTTGTATCATCTGCTGCTGCGATGGTCGGGATTTGAAATTGGGTAAATGCTGCGCAATTTGTGCAAGGCTTTGTTGTAGAGCCGGGTGAGTGAGGTATGCAGACATGTGGTGGGTTTCCGGTAATTTTTCTATTTTGGCCCTAGCATTTCTTCCGGGCGCATCGCTTTATCGAATTCTGCTGCGCTCAAATAACCCAGCGCCAGACACGCTTCTTTCAAGCTGCCGCCATCATGGTGCGCCCTATGCGCAATCGCTGCAGCCTTATCATAGCCGATAACCGGACTTAACGCAGTCACCAGCATCAATGAATTATCTACGTTGGCCTTGAGGCGTGCTTCGTTGGCTTGCAAATCTAAAATGGCGAAGTCAGTGAATGAATGACAGGAATCGCTGAGTAAGCGAATCGAATGCAGTAAATTATGAATCATTACCGGTTTAAACACATTCAATTCAAAATTACCTTGTGAGCCGGCAAAACCAATGGTAGCGTCATTACCTAATACTTGCACGCACACCATAGTAAGCGCCTCGCACTGTGTGGGATTAACCTTGCCGGGCATAATCGAAGAGCCGGGTTCATTTTCAGGCAGGGTTAATTCGCCCATGCCAGCGCGTGGACCTGATGCCATCCAGCGAATATCATTGGCAATTTTCATCAGCGAACACGCCAGCGTTTTTAACGCACCGCTGGCCATTACGATAGCATCGTGCGCAGCCAGTGCTGCAAATTTATTCGGTGCGCTGGCAAAGGGCAGGCCGGTAAGCGTTGCAATTTGTTTGGCAACGGCAACGTCAAAGCCGATGGGTGCATTTAGGCCAGTACCCACTGCGGTTCCTCCCAGAGCTAATTCGTATAGATCAGGCAATACCGATTCAATGCGTTTAATATCTGCCTGTAGTTGTGCGACATAGCCAGAGAATTCCTGACCCAGTGTTAATGGCACGGCATCCTGCAAATGCGTGCGGCCGATTTTGATGATGTGATCAAATTCCTTTTGTTTCTTGCTGAGCGCATCCATGAGTTCCTGCAATGCTGGCAGCAGACGATGCACCAGTGTTTCTACTGCTGCGATGTGCATAGCCGTAGGAAAGGTGTCGTTTGACGACTGTGACATATTGACATGGTCGTTGGGATGAACGGGTTGCTTGCTGCCGAGCTGTCCACCCGCCATTTCGATTGCGCGATTGGAAATCACTTCATTAGCATTCATGTTGGTTTGGGTGCCGCTGCCAGTTTGCCAGATGCGCAAGGGGAAGTGCGCATCCAGTTTACCGCTGATGACCTCATCGGCTGCCTTAACAATCAGTTCAGCGTTTTCTGGGGATAATTTACCGAGTGCCTGGTTGGTCAGCACTGCTGCTTTTTTCAGAATGCCAAACGCGCGGATTAGCTCGCGCGGCATGACATCTAAGCCGATATTAAAGTGGTGCAGCGAGCGCTCGGTCTGTGCGCCCCAGTAGCGATCTGTTGCTACGGGAATTTCACCCATGCTGTCGGTTTCGAGGCGGGTGTCAGTATCAAGGGTAGTGGTCATGTGGGTTTCCAAATAGGGTGTTTTGTGTTTGTCAGCTAAGCAACATTATACGGTATTGTATCCACCGTAGACCACACTATAATCGCTGTATGAAACGACTGCAAGTGTTGAAATTCACTGCTGGTTAACCTGCTTTGGTCCGGTACTGTCTGAGGGTCGGTAGGTTATTAATATGTAATATTAAAAGAGGGATACGTTTGATTATCTATTTGGATGAATCGGGTGATTTAGGGCTTAATTTTGAAAATCGAAAAACTACGCGTTATTTAGTCCTGGGATTATTAGTTTTTTTAGATGATGCTGCACACTTAGCTATGATTCGTGCTATAAGAAAGACCTTAAAAAACAAGTTACCCAAAAAATCATCAGAGTTAAAGGGTAGTAATTTGACACTCTCCGTAAAAAAATATTTTCTGAGAGAAGTAATTAAACAAAAAAACTGGTGCTTATATACAGCGATTGCTGATAAAAAAGCATGGGTAGAGTATCATGTCTCTAACTGCTGGCGAGAACCAGAAAAAAAAGCTTTATATGACGAAATGGCAAGGAGGTTAATTTCGCAGCTAGGCTATTTGGAAACGGCACAATATGTGGATGTCGTAGTTGATCGTTCAAAAAACAAACATGAGATCCAGATTTTTGATCAAGCAATTATGGTGGAGATAAAAAAACGAGTTGCTGATAAGACATTGATCCTGATAAGGCATCGTAGTTCACAAGGAGACGCTGGGCTACAAGCTATAGATATATTTTGTTCGGGTATTGGTAGGAAATATGAGCTCTCTGACATTACTTGGTATAAGGAGTTTTCGGATAGGATAGCAATAGAGGTGGAATATAAATTTTAAGTCAAAAAAAAGACGGCCCCTTTTAAGCGCTGTTCCGAAATATCATCGCATCAACCATACGGAAGGTGCTCCATCTCGGCACAAAAAAGGCTTTACCCGTCCATTTATGACTATATACTATCTTATAAGATTTATCAACTCTATTTTACATCATTTGGTAGACAATATGCGCGTTACTGAAAAAGGTCAGGTAACTATTCCGTTGGAAATTAGAGAACGCTATGGTTTTCTACCGCATACCGAGGTGGAAGATAAGGGAAAAATGTATTTTAAGTTACTAATAACTCATAATCACAAGAGCACTCGTGGCAAAAATATTGTTGCTCATTTGCGTGGCAAGGCAACTGTTAAAATGACAACCGAAGAAATTATGCGCTTGACGCGAGGCGATACATGAGTGGTGTATTGATTGATTCGAATATATACCCATCGCATCCTTTCATCGAGCGCTTAATCAAAAAATCATTCGCGATAACTATCTATTTCTGAATATTATTGTTTTGCATCCAGTAGGATCGCAAGTTGGACACAAGGCTTGTCGGTTCGATTACTCCAGGCGTGATTGGTAGCACGTTGTATGACGATATCTCCTGGCTTGAGCAAAGTTTCTGTATCTTCCATGATTAAATAAAGTTCCCCAGAGAGTATGACAATATAATCCAGTGTTTCTGTTTTGTGCATGAGTGCATGGCGTTCCCCTGGTTTTTTCTCAAAATATTTTTGAACCTCACTTTCGGGGGGAATGACAACATAGCGCAATAAGGAACCATTAGGGAATACTTTGGGAACAGGTGAACTTTCAATATCCGCGGATCTGTTTAAATTGACTGGCATGTAATCAGTAGCCCATGGATCAGAAATAATAAACCCTGATTCATGACGTAATACGTTTTCTACTAAATCGTCCTCTAAAATGGTTGCAACGCCATTTTTATGTCCAGTCACGACACGTCGTGGGATCGTTGGTATATCGTTCATAAGTCACCTCATTATTGTGGATAATACGATAGAAAATAAATATAACTATATTAAGCGAAGCGATAACTACCGCCAGTGGAACTAAGGTATGAACAGGTAATAAGGCGGCGATAATGCTTGCCAGCATGCTGCCAAAAGAAATGCTAAAACCAAAGATAGCAGCAATTTTCCCAGCCATGTGTGGGAAAAATTCCATGATTTTTGCAGCGCAGCTTGGAAATATGAGTGCACAACCGATCTGCATAATAAAGATAGGTATTAGTAATTCCATTAAATGCAGATAATTGGTGAAACTGAAAATCAATAGTAAGAATCCCGCTATCCAAGTAAGCACTACACCATACCAGGCAATAGTTAAACTGGATTTGCTTGTTAATAGTTTTCGGTTAATTATCGTACCTATAATAAAGCTTATAGCGACGGTAAATATTGACCATCCATATTGTATGGCAGACAAATGTAATGTCTCGCGTAGAAATAAAGGCGCAGAGACATTAAATAAAGTAACTAGCCCAATAACGCAAGTTGCGCAGATTAAATAACATAATAAACGTTGGTGAAAAAATATTTGTCGGTAATCTTTTAAGATTTTTTTTACTGATAATTTTTTTTCTTGGGGTACATATGTTTCTTTGAAAAACAAACACATAATAAGGGCGGTTAAGGAAATAAAGGATAGTAACAAAAAATTAAATCTCCAGCCTAGATAGTGTTGAATATAACTGCCGATCAGTGGTGCAGAAATGGGGATAATAGACCATACCATGGCTTGATAAATAGTCATTTTTTGCAGAGCAATACCAGAAAATCTATCGCTCATAATGGCGCGTGGGATAACGCTGCATGCCCCCGCACCCACCCCTTGCAAAGCTCTAGCGATGAGTAGGATTTCTATAGAACTTGTAATGGCAGCAACAAGACTCATAATAAAATAAATAAAAACACCTGTTAATAAGGGAAATTTGCGGCCATATCGGTCTGCCAGGGGGCCATAGATCAATTGTGATAAAGCAAACCCCAGTAAAAAGACACTGAAGGTTAACTGCACTAGCGCATTGGTTGTTATGAACTGTGCTTTTATTTCAGGGAAAGAAGGTAGATAAACGTCGGTACCTATTTGTGCCAGGATCATTAAAAATAAAATCAATATGGTTATAAAACGATTTTTCATTAACTGTTTCCTCTTTGCTTTTGTAAAAATATTATAAAGTGTATTGTTCTCAAATGATAATATCGCAAAGAGAAAAATAGCGTTTCTATATGGAAACAATCTAAAAAGTTGGAATCTCTAGTAGTCATTCCAAAACTAATTTTTTATAGAATTGTGAAGCGGTGTTAGATGTTTGAAAAATTAGCTTTCAGTAAATCAATAAATAACTTTACTTTTAATGGATTAAATTCTCTTTCTGGATAGAAAGCATAGAGTGGACTGTCAGGTAATTTGTAGTCAGGCAAACAGTGGATAAGCTTTTTTTTGCTGAGCGCAGTTTTTAACATAAATTCAGGCAGTATCGCTATACAACAATCGGATTCGACCAGTTGCAGGATTAAGTCTAAACTATTGATCTGGAAACGACCATCAATCGTTATATGAAAAACTTGATCTTTATGGATAAACTTCAGTTTTTTTGTAGTAGTGGTATTGCTGCTGTAAATGGCAAAAACATGTTTGATCAATTGATTAGGGTGTTTGATTGGTCCATATTTTTTCAAATATGCTGGACTGGCGCATAAAATATTAGAGAAAGTGGCAACTTTCTGTGCAATTAAATTTGAATCCGTTAATAAGGTCGATCTTAAAGCAATATCATATCCTTGCTGAATAATATCTGCTAGATTACTCTCCAATATGACGCTTAATTTAACATCTGGATATTTCTGGCAATATTGAGTTAGTGTGTCAGATAGTATATGTATACCTAGGGCAACTGGTGCTGCAATCTTAAGTGTGCCTGCTGGATGATGATGTAAATTGGCTATTGCATCATAACCTTTTTCTGTGAGTTCAACGAGAGCCTGACAGTGTTGAAAAAATATTTTTCCTGCTTCTGTGAGTGATATTTGTCGTGTGCTGCGGTTCAATAATCTGGCTTTTAACTCTTTTTCTAACTGGGTAACATGTTTGCTAACATATGCTTTGGAAACTTTTAGTTTTTCTGCTGCCTGAGAAAAATTTTTTAATTTAACAATATAATAAAAAACGACCATTTCATTTGCTATCATTCCATGTTCCTTTATGTCATGCGTTGTGATCTGAAGTTAATTATCTTTCTAGTAGGGTTAACAATGCTTGCTCTGACATAATGTTTACGCCTAGCTCGTATGCTTTGTCTAATTTAGAGCCGGCATCAGCTCCTGCAACGACATAACTGGTTTTTGCTGACACACTGCCAGCGACCTTGGCGCCGAGTGCTTGCAATGCGGCTTTGGCTTCGTCACGCGTCATGCTATCTAATGTGCCGGTGAGTACAAAAGTTTTGCCGGTTAAGGGTAAATCAGCTGGTTTATATTGTGGTGGGTGTTCCTGCCAATGAATGCCTAATTGTTGTAATTTTTCGATCAATTCACGGTTGTGGCGTTGGTGAAAAAATCCCACAATATTAGTGGCCACAATGGGTCCGATATCGGTCACTTGTTGCAATGTTTCTTCATTGGCTGTCATCAGTGGGTTTAAACTGCCAAAATGTTGCGCTAAATTTAATGCAGTAGCTTCGCCAACATCACGCATGCCTAGGGCGTATAAAAAACGCGGCAGCGTGGTTGCCTTGCTTTTTTCAATGGCCTGTAACACATTATCCGCTGATTTTTCTCCTGAACGTTCCAACGTGAGTAGTTGAGATTTAGTTAATTGGTACACGCCGGCAATGTCATGAATAAAATTGGCCTCTACCAGTTGCTCGACGATTTTATCGCCCAAACCTTCGATATCCATGGCGCGACGTGAGGCAAAATGGCGCACGGTTTCTTTTAATTGTGCGTGACAGAATAGAACCGCCAGTGCAACGCGCCACCACTTCGTCTTCTGGCTTAATCACGTCGGCGTGACAAATGGGACAGTGCTTGGGTAATGCGACAGACTTGGTATGTGCAGGTCTGCGTTCCATGACCACTGATGCGACATAGGGAATTACATCGCCAGCGCGACGCACGATCACGGTGTCGCCAACGCGCACGTCCTTGCGCCAGACCTCGTCGATGTTATGCAGTGTGGCATTGCTGACGGTAACGCCACTGATAAACACTGGCTTGAGTCGCGCCACTGGTGTGAGTGCGCCAGTGCGTCCGACTTGAAATTCAATCGCTTCGATTTGGGTTAGTTCTTCACGTGCCGGAAATTTATGTGCGATCGCCCAACGTGGTGCGCGCGACACAAAACCTAGCTGCTGTTGCTGTGCGATGTCATTGACCTTGTATACAACACCGTCGATTTCATAGGGCAAATTATCGCGCATGTCCGCCAAGTGTTGATGAAAATCCATACAGGCTTGTATGCCGTGTAATACGCGTGTCTGTGGATTTACTGGCAGCCCCCATTGTTGTAATGCGTGGATAATATCGCTGTGACGTGATGGAAGTGTACCGTCTGACGCCAGGCCGACGCCGTAACAAAATAATGCCAATGGCCGACGTGCTGTGATGGTGGGATCGAGTTGGCGTAAACTACCAGATGCAGCATTGCGCGGATTGACCAGCATTTTTTCACCGGCTTTTTCCAATGCTGCGTTGTAAGCAGCAAAACTTTTCAATGGCATGTAAATTTCACCGCGCACTTCTAACGTGGGTGGATAACCGTTGCCGCGTAGATGCAATGGTACGCTGGGAATGGTGCGCAGGTTTTGCGTGATGTCTTCACCGGTTATGCCATCGCCGCGGGTTGCGCCACGCGTAAATGCGCCATGTTGATACAATAAACTGACGGCAACGCCATCGATTTTTGGTTCGCCGACGTATTCAATGTCATCGGTAATGGCCAATTTTTGGCGGATGCGTTTGTCGAAAGCGATTAAATCGTCGGCATCAAACGCATTTTCTAACGATAACATCGGCACTTCGTGGGTAACTTCGGCAAATTCTTTAAGCGGATGTGCGCCAACGCGTTGAGTGGGTGATTGGGGTGTAACAGTATCGGGATAGGTTTGTTCGAGTTGTTGTAATTCGCGAAGCCCACGATCATATTCGGCATCTGGAACGGTGGGGCGGTCGAGCACATAATATTGATAATTATATTCGTCGAGATCGCGGCGTAGTTGGGTGATGCGGGTTAGGATATGTTTGGGGGTTGTCATTGGAGCTTAGGGGGTCAAGTCTTGACATAGGACATTGAAGTAAAAACAGTGAAGGTTTGCTCTGTAGAAGGTGTTCAATGTCCTATGTCAAGACTTGACCCCGATCTCTGCAACTGCGCGCGCCAGTGTGCGATCTTATTCTTACTTAACGGCGCGCGGCGCTCATCGCACATTTCGCCGCCTAATTCTGCTATCAATTGCTGCGCTGTCGCTATCAACACATCCAACACATACGCGGGGCTGACTACATTGTCAATTCGCATAAACAAACTTAGTCCGGGGGTAGAGAAGCTGCTCATTCTGGCTAAATCGAACGTGCCGGGCTCAACCGTGGAAGCCAGGCTAAACAGGATCGGCCCACGTCCAGCGACTTCTTCGTGACGATGAAAGATGTTCCACTTGCCATGACGCATGCCGGTGGTGATTAGGGCTTGTAATAGTTCATAGCCGCGATAGGCTTGATGGGGGTTGGCAAGTAAGTTAACTACCACGATCTCTCCCAGGGGGCGCTGTTCTTCAATTGAGGCTGGTTCGGGTTCGTCAGTGGGTAATTGCTGCGATGTGTTCACACGGGTATTGGGTGTGGTATGGGATGTAGTGCTTAATGAGGTCACCTCTTGTTGTCTGACGGATCGGCGCACGGCAATTACACCTTCTTCTATATCGGGGGCGAGTTCTGGTTCTGGTTTGGCTGCAAACGTTGTTATGTCAGCGGTAGGGTTGCGACGGACAATGCGTGGCTTGCCGACCATCTCAATGGCGTCATCCTCGCCCTCATTGAGTTCAGAAGATTGGTCTATATCGCCCAGGAATGGTTCTTTTTGTGGGCGCGCGCCCAGGTGGTTTTGTTTGGAGGCGCGAATAACGCCTAGAATAACGAGGGTGATTAGGGCAAATAATAGAATATAGCTTAGCATGGAATTAAGGATACTGAAGATGGTGTAGTGTTTCAAGGAAATTGTGCAGATTTGGGTGGCTTGTCACATACTACTTGATCTCTCACGCAGTCGCGCCCCGCACTCCCTGCCGCTTTAAATACACTAATAAAATTGCAATGGCTGCTGGCGTAACGCCGGGGATGCGTGCGGCCTGGCCGATGGTAACCGGTCGCACTTGTTGTAGTTTTTGCTGCACTTCAGCAGAAAGCCCGGGAATATCAGCGTAACTAAAATCAATCGGTATGGTAGTTTGCTCGTGGCGCTGTTGGCGTTCGATTTCCAAATCCTGGCGTTGAATATAACCCGCATACTTGAGCTGAATTTCAATTTGCTCCATCACATCGGCATTGATCGCTAGATCACCCTTCACACTGTCGAGTGACCATAATAAATCATGACGTATTTCCGGACGGCGCAATAATTCCAGTGCGCGATATTCGCGGTCTAGCGCCTGGCCGGTAGCAGCAGTGATCGCTGCATCACAGGGGGTAGAAGGGCGCACGATGACTTGTTGCAGGCGTTCTGTTTCACGTTCGATCGCATCACGCTTGTGGCAAAATGCCTGCCAGCGTGCATCGTCCACCAAGCCTAACTCGCGTCCAATCGCGGTGAGACGTAAATCAGCATTGTCTTCACGCAGTGATGAGGCGATATTCGGCACGACTGGTGAACATGCGATATGGCTCTTGTGTGCCGTAGGTCATCAAGTCATCGATCAAGACGCCGATATACGCTTGATCGCGTCGTGGATACCAGGTTCACGCTGCTGCACTTGTAAGGCGGCATTCAGACCGGCGATTAAGCCTTGTGCGGCGGCTTCTTCGTAACCGGTGGTGCCATTGATTTGACCGGCGAAAAATAACCCGGCGATTACCTTGGTTTCCAGCCACGGGTTCAAATCACGTGGATCAAAAAAATCATATTCAATCGCATAGCCAGGGCGAGTGATATGTGCCTGTGCAAATCCCTTGATACTGCGCACCAGCGCGTATTGCACATCAAACGGCAGGCTGGTGGAGATGCCATTGGGATACACTTCGTGGGTGGTGAGTCCTTCTGGCTCGACAAAGATCTGGTGACGGGTTTTGTCGGCAAAGCGCACGATTTTATCTTCAATCGAGGGGCAATAACGCGGACCAATACCTTCGATCAGGCCAGTATACATTGGCGAGCGATCAAGGCCGCTACGAATATCTCATGGGTATTGCCATTGGTATGGGTAATAAAGCAAGACACTTGTTGTGGATGCTGCGCCATACTCCCCAGGAACGAAAATACTGGCGTAGGCAGTGTCGCCGGGCTGTTCGGTTCACATGAGAATAATCAATGCTGCGGCCATCGATGCGCGGCGGCGTGCCAGTTTTTAGGCGCGCCACACGCAGTGATAATTCGCGCAAGCGTGCAGCCAGGCGTTGGCAGGCGGGTCGCCAGCGCGCCCGCCTTGATAATTATTAGAGCCGATATGAATTTGACCACCGAGAAAAGTGCCAGTGGTCAACACTACTGTTTTGGCGCGAAATTCGAGCCCCATTTGCGTGACCACACCCACACGCGGTCGTCACAATAAGATCGTCGACCGCTTGCTGAAAAATCCATAGATTTTGTTGGTTTTCCAACAGATGGCGAATGGCTTGCTTGTACAACACGCGATCAGCCTGCGCACGGGTGGCGCGTACGGCCGGCCCCTTGCTGCTATTGAGAATGCGAAATTGAATGCCAGCATGGTCAGTGGCTTTCGCCATCGCGCCGCCGAGTGCATCGATTTCCTTGACTAAATGCCCCTTGCCGATGCCGCCGATGGCGGGATTGCACGACATCTGCCCCAGCGTTTCGATGTTGTGGGTAAGTAATCAGGTAGTCGCGCCCATGCGTGCGGAAGCCAGGGCCGCCTCAGTGCCAGCATGGCCGCCGCCGACCACGATGACGTCGAAGTGTTGATAAAAATTCATAAAATTAAAGAAACCGGTTATTGATTTTGGTAGTATAACGTGCGTAACGACAAAAACAAACAACAGCTTAACATCATTGAATGTAACTAAAACAAAAAAGAGTATTGTTATGCCGAATAAAAGTGATATTAAAAAATTATCGAAACCGCAGAGAGAGTTTTATACCGCTATTTTCTCATCTAAGTTCGTATTACCACCCCCAGCACGTAAGGATGGTGGTAGCAATCCTGTATTGCAAGCTATGCAGCGGTCCCTGGCTACTGCGGTTTCAAGAATTCGTAGAAGGCCGGCAGAAGCAATTTCAGCTTTTATGTTCGCTAAGACAACGCCAGAAGATTTACAAAAGCTATCGACGCCCTCGGCAACATCAATAACTGCAGCATTTGTGCGAAATGCTCATATGTTGCTGTTGGGACAAGAGAAAAGAGTACAAGAGCTGGTGGTAGAAAGTAGTGTTAATGCATTTATTGAAGTTTTAAAAAGTGCTTATGATAGTGAGGGTGAAAAGGTTGAAGAAAATGCAGATTTTTTTTGGAACCTTATCAAGGAGGCGTTACAAGAAAGTACACACCAAGGCTATGATCCAGTGGTGGTGGAACAATATTTTGTAAATTATTACACGTGGTATCTATATTTGTATGATATCCAGATGGATCATGTGCATAGGGTTATGCAGCGGTTAATTGTTAACGCCTTTTCGCTTTTAATAACCGATCAGGAAGAATGCCAGTCAGCCATTTCACATGGAAATCAGGCATTAGAAAAAATATGCGAAGACATCAATAAACTATATCGTACTATTACGCGGGTAGATATGACGATCTCTTCACTGGCAGGTGCGGGCGCCCTGGTTGTGGCAGCGCCTGCGCTTTTCTATGGTATTCCCTGGGTTGCATTAGCGACTGGCTTAAGTGGAATGGGGGGAATGTTTTTTCTGCGGCGTCGTGCGCAACGAGATCCAAAATTCGTTGAAAAGGTTGAGAATTACTTGATACAGAAAGGAGAAAAGAATTTTTTTAAAGAGTTTGGGGTAAGAGGAAAAGGAATAAAACAAGATAAGTATTTAAAGAGGGTGACTGAAAAACAGTGGCGCCAGTATTTTATTGATAGCGCTGTCAATGAATTGCTCGATGAGATACAAGGTAGTCTCACCTGGGTTAAGAGTGAATACTGTGATGGGAAGGGAGATAGAGAAATCCATGTGCCTTCTTATGATTTTCCTACCATACAACGCGATTTAGATATTCAACGCCAGCAAAAAATTGGGCCTATTCCCACTACGAAGCCGCTGGGGCGTATTATGCCGCAGCGTCGTGAGCGCAAGGTGGATGAGAAAAAACCCGAAAGAAAAGTTCAATTGCCGGATGATACAACTGGAGAATTGGTTCATGGTAGAAATAATTCATTGATAATTCTAAAGCCTGCGTCCGATAATCGTCTTCGGGATCAGATAACAGGCATAAAGCTGCCACAAGGGTGGATTACAGCGCATATGTTTGGACAAAGCGGCCTTAAATATGGGGAGGGTGATACATTGCGTTTAAAGGACAAAAACAGTGGCGTGAGAGTGATATATTGTAAAGTCGGGGAAGAAAAAGTTAATGTTGATGGAGTCCCGCAAAAAGTACCTGTGTATGAACCCAGGGAGAGCTTTAGGAAAAAATAGGGGGTGTTTACCTGGTAAAAACACTAGAGCATATATAGTCATTTCACCTGGTTTTTAGATGGCAAAACCGGGGGAAAAACGCTTTATATTTTCCCCCTCAAATTCAAACAGAATATAGTTGTCGCAATTTAACAGCAACATACCATATTTGTTTTACACTTAAAAATGATTCGCGACGACTATATACTACTCAAGTTTTTTAACATCTTTTAATCGAGCGAACTTAGTATCAAAGGTATAAATCAATTTAGCGCCTGCTGCCTTGGCATTTGCCCAGATCAGGCAATCGGAAAAACCCACATTATTTTCTTTAAACAAGGTCAATGCTTGCGATAATAATTCTTTATCGTCTACCAGGAAGGCAGCGTTCTCATAGATTTCATGAAGAATGTTGATGATATGTTGTTTAGATAACTGGTAGGCACGGGTTAATACCCAGACCATTTCAGCCATGACCAGTTGTGGAATGTATACATGCCTTGTTTTTTGTACCAGACTGCGCGCAGCGTTAACCTGGTCGAGGTTAAGGTCGTCGATGAATATCCGCAATAGAATATTGGTATCAATCGCGATCATGGCTGTAACCATCTTCAATAGCTTTTTTTATTTCAGCATCGGTTATTTTTTTATTGACTCGATACATGCCGAATGCTGCCGTGATGTCGTCTTTTTTCTTGGAGATGACTACTTTATGGTCGATGGCTTCAAATACTAGCGTATCACCTGCATGTAGGTTCAATGCGTGACGTAGATCGGCCGGGATGGTTACCTGGCCTTTGGATGTAAGTGTGGATGATAACATGATTACCTCGATAAATTAGTATTACGTGATATGGAAAGTATTACATAATATCGTTATGGAATCAATAAGTGCTTCCTTTTTTGAAATGCTGGTTCAGAAAAGGAAGGAAAAATGGAATCGTTGTTGCGGTTTTTCCAGATTTAAGCCGCAGTCTTACAATGTCGTACCTTGAGGTATAACGGTATTACGGCTTCGTTAGGTTTGACGAACTTGATACATTCGATGAAGACGACGAACTTGAGGATGGCTGTGCGCTGGTTTCCCTCGTTACTAACGAACTTGATGCATTCGATGAAGATGACGAACTTGAAGATGGTGGTGCGTCAGCTTCCCGGGTAAACACCGGGGAATTTCCCTTGGTGACAGCTAACATGGTGCTCACCGTTCCTGGCTGGAGTGGGATGGGGTTATCAGGTTGTTTAGGTGTAAGTGATGGTAATTGGAGGAGTGCTTTTTTAGCCTGCCCAACCTGTGTTGAAAAGGACTCCTCTTTTCTTCCGTATTCTATGACAACTTTAAATAGACCTCTTGCTGTAGCAGCATCATCTTTCTTTTTATTTTTAAAATACTCTTCTAAATAATACTTCGCTGATTCCAAGATCTTTGGTATTAACTCTTTAAGCATTTCCTGAGCAGACCCATGCTTTTCTAGCGCGGCTGCTCTAAAATAGCGTATGGCCATTACCAGATCGTTTCTATCTTTCGGCTCTTTTAACAAATAAGAATAGCCAAGCTCATAGTTTCCAGCTTTTTTAAGCTTCTCTTTAAAGCCAGGCGTAGACTTCAGCCCATCAAGTCGTTCTTTAGCAAGTTCAACACGTTCAAAATCTGGTCGCACAGCTTGTTGCAAATACCAGGCAGCCCGTAATATATTCCTTGAAAATTTGTAACCAACTGTTTAGTTAAATCTGTATCTGCCGTGTGCCCCAGCAATACCAGGGCATATAAAGTATGTGAGATATCGCCTAACGGTAGGGTATCTGCCTGTTGGTTCAGCCGGGTAACTAATTCTATTATTTGTGTGCGTATCTGTTCTTTATCGCGAAGAGTGCTTCTGCCGATCTGCATGATTTTACCGACAGATAGTAAGATGGAAATAATTTGTTTTGGTTTTGCATCCTCATTATTTAAAGCAGCTGTCAATAAACCTTTCAATATTTGGACAGGTGCTTTTGGGGGCATATCCGAGCAGTCATTAATCGCCTGGTGAAAAATAACCTATCCAGTCATGCCAATTATTGAGCATGTCGGCTAACGTTATCTTTAAAACCTCAAGCCGCTGTGTGGGTGTGGGGATTTGATTGAGCCAGTTTTCATAGGTCAGATAGTTTTTGTCACCTTGAAACCAGGCTTTAATCAGGGATATATCTATGCGGGGTTGTATTACTTGTCTGAATACTTTGGCTTCTAGGCTGCTCATATTTTTAGCACTTGGGGTGTGGAGAAATTTACATGCCTCCATGCTTGAAATTGCGGCCTCCTGTTTAGTGCTATAGAATACCATTAACATTTGCTATTGCAAGGATACCCTATGACCTACACCGTCCCCCATTTTATCCACGGCAAGTTAGCCGAAGGCAGTTCTAAACGTTTCGGCAATATTTACCACCCAGCAACGGGCGAGCTGGCTGGCAAAACGCCGCTGGCTAACAGCCAGGATATCGATGCAGCAGTGAGTGCTGCTAAGACGGCATTTCCCAGTTGGTCTGCCACCACACCGTCGCGTCGCGCCAGCATTATGTTTAAATACCTACAATTGCTGAATCAGCATCGTGATGAGTTAGCGCAATTGCTATCTAAGGAGCATGGCAAAACCCTGGCCGATGCGCATGGCTCATTGCAACGCGGTATTGAAGTGGTGGAATTTGCCTGTGGCGCGCCGCACCTGCTCAAGGGTGAATACGCCGAAAATGTTGGCAGCGGCATTGACAGTTATTCCATGTATCAACCACTGGGTGTATGCGTGGGTATCACACCGTTTAATTTTCCCGCGATGATTCCGCTGTGGATGTTTCCATTAGCGATTGTGTGTGGCAACACGTTTGTATTAAAGCCATCGGAAAAAGATCCGTCGTGTGGGTTGCGCCTGGTGCAGCTGATGTACGAAGCCGGCCTGCCCAATGGTGTGTTGAATATGGTGAACGGCGATAAAGAAGCGGTGGATGCATTATTGGCGCACCCAGATGTCAAGGCGGTCAGCTCGGTGGGCTCAACGCCAGTAGCGGCGCATATTTATCAAACGGCGGCTCTGCATGGTAAGCGCGTGCAGTCGATGGGTGGCGCAAAGAATCATGCGTTGTTGATGCCGGATGCGGATATGGATCAGGCGGTGGAGGCGATTATCGGTGCGGCCTATGGTTCTGCCGGCGAGCGTTGTATGGCGATTCCGGTGGTGGTGGCGGTTGGCGATGCCACAGCCGATCAATTGGTGGAAAAATTAATTCCGCGCGTGCAAAATTTGAAAATCGGTCACAGTCTGATGGATAATATCGATATGGGGCCACTGGTCACAAAGGAGCATCGGGAGAAAGTGTTGTCGTATGTGGATATTGGCGTGAAAGAAGGCGCAAAATTGGTGGTGGACGGCCGTGGTTTTGTGCATCCCGAACATCCCAAAGGTTTTTATATGGGAGGCTGTTTATTCGATCATGTCAAACCGAATATGCGCATTTATCGCGAAGAAATATTTGGACCGGTATTATGTATTGTGCGTGCGCCAGATTTTGAAACCGCGCTGCAATGGACTAGTGAGCATGAGTTTGGTAATGGCACGGCGATCTTTACTAATAGTGGCTATTTCGCGCATGAGTTTGCCGCGCGTGTGCAGGTAGGGATGGTGGGCATTAATATTCCCATTCCGGTGCCAGTGGCGTATCACAGCTTTGGCGGTTGGAAGCGTTCGATGTTTGGCGATATAGGCACACATGGTATGGAGGCGATTCGTTTTTATACTAAGCGCAAGACCATTACCGAACGTTGGCCTGCGGGTAAGTTGGAAGGCGCGAATTTTAATATTCCGACGATGAAATAAAAATAAAGGAGCACATCATGACAAGCATGACAAACATCGCCTTTATCGGCCTTGGTCACATGGGCAGCCCCATGGCGGCGAATCTGGTTAAACATAATCACCATGTCACGGTGTTCGATATTGCGCCGCACGCAATAGATGCAGCGGTGCAATCAGGCGCACACGCAGCAACCTCGCCAGCGGATGCGGTAAAAACTGCCGAGGTGATTATCACTATGGTGCAAACTGGGGACCAGGTGAAGGGGTTATGTTCAGGTGAGCAGGGGTTATTTGCACATGCAAAACCAGGTAGCTTATTTATCGATTGTTCCTCGATTGACATCGCTACTTGTCGGTTGCTGCACGCAGAAGCAGAAAAATACGGATTTGCTATGTTAGACGCGCCGGTGTCGGGTGGCACTAAGGGCGCAGAAGCGGCAACGCTCACGTTTATGGTGGGTGGCAGTGAAGCGAATTTTCAACGCGCGCAGCCGATTTTATCGGCAATGGGTAAAAAACTGGTGCACGCAGGGCCTGCCGGTAATGGTCAGGCAGCAAAAATTTGCAACAACATGATGCTCGGTATTTCCATGATTGCGGTGGCGGAAGGGTTTTCGTTAGCAGAAAAATTAGGTCTGGATGCAAAAAAATTATTTGAGATCAGCTCGAACGCATCGGCGTCATGCTGGTCGTTAAATGTTAATCCGCCGGTAGCTGGCCTGGTGGATACTGCGCCGGCCAATCGCGATTTTCAACCGGGATTTATGGCGAAGATGATGTTAAAAGATTTAGTATTGAGCCAAAACGCCGCGCAATTTGCCGGTGTTGCGACATTATTGGGCGCGGAAGCCACTGCATTGTATCGCTTGTATGTGAATAACGGTGGCGCAGACAAAGATTTTTCCGCGATTATTCAGATGATTCAAGGCGAACCCAGGGAATAAAAAATATGGCATTGCCTATCGACGAATGGTTTATATCACTGTGGAAGCCAATAAAGGTTCCACTGTTCAATAAAGCAGCCTGGGCGTTTTTTACCCAAGGTGTTTTTATCAGGAAGAGCGAACGCTCTCTGAATGATCGTAACGGAAAATTGGATGAATCAAAATTAGATAAATGCATTGAGCGTTGGGAGAGTCCATTACAATGGTTTTATTTGCTACTGGATAGTATGAATTATCTACTATTTTCCTTGCGTCAGTTGCTATGGCGACCATTTTTTTGGTTATATGAAAGGGCAAGCTGGGAAAACGGGACAGGAATTCTTTGTGGCTTGGGCGCACTTGTGACAGGCTTCCTTGCATTTATTTTTTCGTTGATAGCTGCGTCAATAGAATTAACACTGATGTTGGCAGTGTTGTTGTTCTCGCCACTGGATTGGGTCAATAATAAACTGCTGATGCTTGGTTATACGGTGACCCTGGCGAGCATCGGTGTGGCCTTGATGGGTATCGCTATTTCAGCTATGTGGTGGGTTGCGTTGGGGGCGGCTCCGCTGATGATGGTAATAAAAATGGTCAGAACACGTTCCAACAGTAAGGTAGTGAGCGATTTCTCGCGTTTGTTGCGGGAAAAGGAACCAACGTTGGAACCAGGCGAGATTAAGAATGCAATCAAGGCATTAAAAATAATCGGGGAGAAATTTCCCCAAACGGTGCAGACTTATGAAGGATATATAAATGAATTGCAGGGATATGTAAATCAGGTTGAGCATGTCGACGTTAACGGGTTTGACGACCAGAAAAAGCAGGAAATTAAAGCGATTTTAGTGAAAATTGAGGAAGAGGGAATCCCGCGATTAAAAGAACAGGTAGAAAAACAAAAATGGTCATCCAGTCCATACTTTTACGCTGCAATTATTATTATATTGGGATTGGTGTTACTTGCGTGGGTTATTACATCGGTATTTTGTCCACCATGGTTTCTTACATTACCGTTATTATTTGTTGGCGTCAAAGCGTTTAGCACCACCCTGTTGGTGTTTACCGCCAGCACCTTCCTGGTGATGGGAGGCAGCGCCACCATTATGGACCAAATAATATTGGATGACATTGCAATTGTTGCTAGACAGCGACCCGGTTTAATGAGCGCAGATATCTATAGTACCATTGATGACAATGATTCAGGGGATGATTCAACTGTTAATATGCGGGGGCAAAAGATAAAGGGTGGAAAACAGGAAACGGTTTATGCCGAGGGTATTCTGCAAGAATCTGTTTATAGCAGAGATGAGGATGAGAAAAAACTATCGCCACCCAAACAAGGAAAAAAATTAGTGTTACCTCAAAACACTACAGCGCCACCTAAAATAGCAACGCAAGTAACACCAACTAGTCTCCCCCGCCGGCAAGTGGCAACACCACTGCTGCCAACTGATCGATCCTCATCCTTGGGAATGCCAACAACAGCGCCGCCCACTGGTCCCGGCTCACCTACACATTTCAAGTCAAGCTCGACGCAAGAATCAAGACATGAGCAAGTTGTTGAACAATCGCTCGAGGCAGATGGTCCAGGTGTGGGTGATGCTATTTCAACAGCGCCGCCCTCATAACTGAGGCCAAAGAGAAATTGTTATAGTGCTAATTGTTGAATTCGCTGGGTTAGCACTTTCAGGTAAGCCTGCTGCATAGAACGAGACATGAAACTGGCGTCGATTAATTCTCGCCATTGGCTAAATTGTGATTGTATAGTATTTAAAACTATCTGAACTACGTTGGTATTTAAGCCTAGTATCTCTCCTGCATAATAGTTAATAAAATCACTGCGCTTAAGATTACGCTTTTTACCATGTAGTGGTAGCGCAATTTCTTCTTGTACGTTGCCTAATGCAATGGTGGAATTTAAATAATCATAAGCAGGCGCTAATTGTATTTTATTATTCATCGTAAGCAACGAAAAATTTTTTAAGTGCATATCTTCATTTCCAATCAAATAATTAAATAACACCCGCAAAAATAGCTGTTTTTTTTCTACTTCGGGGAAGGTGCAATAGAGCTCAATAATTTTCGCCACTTTTTCCATAGAAGAATTATACTTAGTATCACGAGTGCTGCCAGACAGTTGTGCAAAATCTTCGCACGCATATTTCTGTTGTTTGGGGCCACGGTCGAAACGTTTGATGAAATAAGTAAAACTTTGATCAGCATTAAACAATAGACCATGCAAGGGTACGGGAATAGTTGCACAAGCTGCAAGACGCATGGTTAGGTCTTCATTTTGTGGCAACTCTGCATAAAGTTCGCTGGGTGGTTTTAAAATATAGTGACCGCCGCGATCAACCAGTTTAAAACAATGATTTGTTATATCAAGATTGGCGCTTAATTTGGGCTGTACGCCCTGAATCGACATTTTATCGGCGCGTTGTTGTGCTTCACGTCTTAGTTGTTCAGCATTCAACGTCAGTGGTGATAAGTCAGTCAGCCTGGGTGAGAGTATTTTCAGTCCTGCCTTGGAATAATGGTCAGGAGGGGTAACAAGTTGATAAGTGATTGGGCAGCGTAATGTGGAATTCATTCCTGCTCTCGTATCGTGATAGCGCCAACCAAATCTTGCCCAACACAAAGCAGTTGTCCTAGATAATCGTATCGATCTAGTTTTGCCCTGCGTAGTAGTGCTTCTAATTGTAATCCTTCTGGTAGCAGACCATCCAAAAATGGTGGAAATCCCTTAAAAATATAGGGTTCCTGGCGTAGGGGTAATGTCAACGACACTGGATCACCCGTGTAGTGGGAAAAATAATTAAATTGGTAGATGTTGTTTTCTTCAACCAGCAGCCCTGCATCTATGCCATTCATGGAAAGGATAGTTGTTCTCATGAGGATTTATCTTGTGTAGTCGTCGTGGTAAAGGGTCCTTGCAGCCTTAAGTTAATGTTCAATACCTTAAGAATCTTTAGTAATGTATCTAATTGTACGCTTGGCTTACCATGTTCAATATCAAATACAGCCGTCTTACCCACACCGGCTAATATTGCTAATTCTTGCTGTGTCAATTGCGCCGCCTTACGGTGTACTCGTAGCGTTTCAGCAATGTCGGTTGCGGTGTCTTGTGTTGACATATAGGTATGCCGCTTAATAGATATTCATTTACTGCTATAACAGCAATTATAGCGCATTTTGGCTGATTCGGTAGCAATATTTACCTGAAAATTAAGATTTTACTGTTATGGCAGTAATTTGGTGCATTGTGCACACAAAATAGGGAGTTTTGGGGGTGTAATGTATTTTTTTACCGCTATAGCAGTATTTTGTAGCTATTCAGACGATAAATGGAGATTAACCCAAGGTAAACGACACAATCGACAGGCTTTCCAGTTTATTCTCAATCGCCTGTTGAATGCTCGCCGCATCTAGTTTGCAATCGGTGAGCAATTGTTTCACCACGCCGTGCTCAATAAAGTGATCGGGTAGGCCGAGGTTGAGTATGGGAATGAGTTGATTGTGGGTGACTAAGTATTCATTCACCGCGCTGCCCGCGCCGCCTGCGATCGCGTTTTCTTCCACTGTAACCACCAAGTCGTGTGACTCCACTAATATCTCCAGCAACGCTTCATCCAGTGGTTTGACGAAGCGCATATTCACTACCGTGGCGTCTAGTGCAGCGCCTGCTTGCAGTGCGGGCGCCAGCATCGCGCCAAATGCCAGGATCACAATTTTTTCGCCCTGACGCACCACCTTCGCCTTACCGATGAGTAGCGTAGCGAGAGTAGTATCGATTTGCGCGCCAGTACCTTGCCCACGTGGGTAACGCACCGCGGTGGGCCCGGGATAATGATAGGCGGTAGATAACATTTGCCGACATTCGTTTTCATCGGCTGGCGCCATCACCACCATATTGGGAATGCAGCGTAAATACGTCAGATCAAAATTCCCATTGTGGGTTGCGCCATCGCCGCCCACTAAACCGGCGCGATCTAATGCCAGGGTGACATCTAAATTTTGTAAGGCAACGTCGTGAATTAATTGATCGTAGGCGCGTTGTAAAAACGTTGAATAAATCGCCACCACTGGTTTTAGTCCTTCACAGGCGATGCCCGCAGCCAGTGTTAAGCTGTGTTGTTCAGCGATGCCAACGTCGATATAACGCTCAGGGAATTGTTTGGAAAACTCCACCATCCCTGAGCCTTCACACATCGCAGGTGTGATAGCGATTAAGCGTTCATCCTGCGCCGCCATATCACATAACCACTGGCCGAATATATTTGAATAGGTGGGTGCAGTAGTGGGTGTGGGTGTGAGAGTAGCTGTCGCTGTGTTGATGAATCCTGGCTTAACGGCGTGGTATTCAATCGGATCGTTTTCAGCAGGCAGATAACCCTTACCCTTGGCAGTGACTACGTGCAAAAACCGCGGGCCTTTTAATTCACGCAAATTACGCAGCATGGGTAATAAGCGATGTAAGTCGTGTCCATCAATCGGGCCAAAATAGTGGAAGCCTAATTCTTCAAATAATGTGCCGGGCGTTACCATGCCGATGAAATGTGTTTCTGTGCGTTTGGCCAATGCCTTGACCGAAGGTAGGTGAGATAACACCTTCTTGCTGCCTTCGCGAAAGGTGGTGTACAACTTGCTGGATAAAATGCGTGATAGATAATTGGTTAATGCGCCGACGTTTGCGGAAATCGACATTTCATTGTCATTGAGTATGACGAGTAAGTCAGCATCCACGCTACCGGCGTGATTTAATGCTTCAAACGCCATGCCACCGGTTAGGCCGCCATCGCCAATAATAGCAATGGCTTGACGCTTGCTACCCTGTTGTTGTGCAGCAATTGCCATGCCAAGCGCTGCGCTGATGGAGGTTGAGGAATGACCTACGCCAAAGGCATCGTAAGGACTTTCGCTGCGACTGGGAAATGGCGCCAGGCCATGTGTCTGGCGAATGGTATGTAGTAGATCGCGGCGTCCGGTTAATACTTTATGCGGATAGGCTTGATGCCCAACATCCCACACCAGGCGATCTTCAGGCGTGTTAAATATATAGTGCAGCGCAATAGCCAACTCAACCGTACCCAGATTTGCGCCAAAATGACCGCCGCATTGATCCAACGTACGGATGATAAAATTACGTAATTCAATGGCGACGGCGGGCAATTCAGTTTCTGCCAGATTGCGCAGATCATTGGGAGAGTTGATGTGTTGAAGTAAGGGATAATGTGTCATTTACTTTAGGATGGCTTGGGTAATTGCTGCTAACTCACGCGTGTCTATCGCTAATGTGGCTAAAATTGCCAGAATTTTCTGGCGGAGTAATTGTAACTCGGTTTTTGCCTGGGTTAAACCAATAATGCTGGGATAGGTGAGTTTAGCATGGCGTTTATCGCTGCCAGGGGGCTTGCCCAGGGTGGTTATATCGCCTTCCACATCGAGAATGTCATCTTGAATCTGAAACGCCAACCCCAGATAACTCGCAAACTCTCGCAATGGGCTTGCTATATTTGTTGTTTGATCAAGATTGGCGGCAATCAAACCTAATTCGATGCAGCACTGGATCAACGCGCCGGTTTTCAAGCGGTGAATAGTTTGCAAATGAGTTAAATCCAGGGGTCGCCCAGTGGCAGCTAAATCAAGCGCCTGACCACCGACCATGCCGATTACGCCTGCGGCGGTTGCTAATGCTGCTATCATGCGCAGATGTTGTTTTGCGGGCGAGCCGCCCGCGCTCCCAGGGATACCCGCCTGTGCCAGGAGGGAAAACGCCAGCGCCTGCAATCCATCGCCTGCCAGGATGGCGGTAGCCTCATCAAACGCCTTATGACAGGTCGGTTGGCCGCGTCGCCAGTCGTCATCGTCCATGGCCGGCAGGTCGTCGTGAATTAACGAATAGGTGTGGATCAACTCCACCGCGCAGGCAGGCGCATCCAGTTCTGTTATATCAGCGCCAAGGGCATGACCTGTGGCGTACACCAAAATCGGCCGCAGGCGCTTACCGCCGTTTGATATGACATAACGCATGGCTTGATGCAGGCGTTCGGGGGATTGTTCGGGAATGTGGGTAAGCAGCAGGGCGTCGATGCGCTGCTTATATTCAGTATGGATAGCTGTCGGTTGTGCCACGCTCACTCGTCATCACCGGAGGTATCATAAGCGGTCAGGGCAGAATCTGCACTTTTTCCCAGTAGGATTTGTACTTTTTGTTCGGCGGCCTTTAAGGCGTCCTGGCATTGACGCGTTAATGCGATGCCACGCTCAAAGTCCTTGAGGGATTGTTCCAGCGGCAACCCGCCTTGTTCCAATTTTTCCACCAATTGGTTTAATTCGGCTAATGCTGTCTCAAAGTTAAATTCGGATGATTTTTTAGCAGGCATGGCTGGTTCTCGTCTGATGAGGAATAGTGCCATGAAAGGTGGGGTATGACAAGCGGGCGTTGTGGTGTTGAATGATGGTGGGTTTGGTAAATCCCCTGGAAACACGGTATACTTGCCGCATTTGATCTGGCGATTCCATTTGTAACCTGTAAGCTATCGATATTCTTACATTTTCACCTGTTTTTTACAATTATGTGCGGTCAGTAAAGTGCGATTACACCCTTTGAAGTAGGGTTAACTGAATTTTAAGTTGAGCTATTTAATGAAAAAAATTAAATGTGCAGTCATTGGCGTTGGCTATCTTGGTAAGTATCATGCGGAAAAATATGCCGCCTTGAAGAATGCAGAATTAGTTGCGGTATGTGATGTGGATCGTGATAAGGCAATTGAAGTAGCGCATCATTTAGGCACGGTTGCGGTACAAGATTATCATGAACTGATTGGGGGAGTTGAGGCGGTCAGTATTGTAACGCCGACGCATTCGCATCATGTCATTGCCAAAACATTCTTAGAACATGGCGTTCACGTATTGGTTGAGAAACCTATCACCCACACCGTAGCAGAAGCGGAAGAACTCATTGCCATCGCTGAAGCCAGGCAACTTGTATTGCAGGTAGGACACCTGGAGCGTTTTAACTCTGTGGTGAATGCGCTGGAAAAATATTTAGATGGGCCGCGATTTATTGAGTCATTACGTTTGGCGCCATTTAAACCGCGAGGTCGTGAAGTGAATGTTGTATTAGACTTAATGATTCACGACATCGATTTAATTCAGTACATTGTTGGTTCGCCGATTAAAAAGATTCATGCCAATGGCGCCTGTGTATTATCCGATCAATTGGATATTGCCAATGCGCGCATTCAATTTGAAAATCATTGTGTCGCTAACGTCACCGCTAGCCGAGTTAGTTTACAACAGCAACGTAAATTGCGCGTATTTCAGCACGAAATGTATGTATCATTAGATTTACAGCACAAGCAGCTTGCTATTCATCGCAGGGGTGTGAATGAAATGTTCCCAGGCATTCCAGAGATCATTCATGAAGAACATGCGTTTGAACAAGGTGATGCCTTGCGTGATGAAATCGTGGCGTTTTTAGATGCAATTAAGCATGAAAAACCCCCGGCGGTATCGGGTATCGATGGCAAGATGGCCTTAGCTACTGCTATCCAGATTACTGAAATTGTAAAAGAGCAGATGGAGATATTGAAACAATCCGCTGCTGCTGTGTAGTAACAACTGGTCATGTTACCTCCATCCACACCTCCGGCAATGAAAAAAGTTCTTATTGTTTCGGGGGAAGCATCTGGCGATCAGCATGGCGCGCAATTAGTCAGCGCCGTGCATGCAAATAATCCTGCTATACAATTCCTTGGTATGGGCGGCGAGCATATGCGTGCTGTTGGCGTGGATATTCGTGTCGATGCCAACTCATTAGCAGTCGTCGGCCTGATAGAAATTGCGCAGCATATTGCGCCGCTGTACCGTGCCTGGAAAACCCTCAACCAAATTCTTACCCAAGAAACGCCAGACTTGCTGGTGTTAATCGATTATCCTACATTTAATTTAATGTTGGCCAAACGCGCAAAACGTGCGGGCATCAAGGTGCTGTACTACATCAGCCCACAAATATGGGCGTGGCATCAACGCCGCGTCAAAACCATTGCCAAACGCGTCGATAAAATGTTGGTGGTATTTCCGTTTGAAGAAACATTATATCGCGAAAATAATGTGCCGGTGGAATATGTTGGTCATCCATTAGCGGAAAAAGTATTTCCCACCGAGAGTACAGTAGCAATGCGTGAGGAATGGCAAATCCCATCGGATGCGTGCGTCATTGGACTATTGCCTGGTAGTCGTCGTGGTGAAATCCATCGCTTATTACCAGTGATGTTGGCGGCTGCGCGACAATTGCAACGCGACAATCCTGCAACTGTATTTGTATTGCCATTAGCAAACTCCCTTAGTCGTGCGGATATACAACCGTATCTACAAGACCTACAAGATATGGCTATAACGCTGAAGGTCATTCCGGGGCAATTTTACAACACCGTGCAGTTGTGTGATGCGGCGATTGTCGCATCGGGCACAGCAACGCTGGAAGTGGCATTGTTAGCAATACCGATGGTGATTATTTATAAGATGGCGGCAATTACTTATCTTCTTGCCAAGTGGGTGATTCAAATTCCACACGTGGGTTTGTGTAACATTGTCGCAGGGCAGTTGATAGCTAAAGAACTGATCCAACATGCTGCCAGCGCAGATAATATCGCCGCAGAAATTAGGCGCATCATCACAGATAAACCTTATCGCGATACCATGGTGGCAAACCTCCACACCGTTAAGCAAAAGTTGGGTGAGGGCGGCGGTGTGGAAAAAGCCGCGCAAGCGCTGATGGCGATGCTTATACCCACCGCACTTTAAATAACAGCTTTAACCGAAAACCAAACGATACATTCACGTTAGCATAGTATGGTTAGCCTTGGACACCATGCTTGTTTGCTTGCTATATTTTTCTAGTAGCAGCTCAATGAGGTCAATGGCCTCTTGAGTGGGGTCATCAATACCAATGGCTTCTAAGAAATGCACGGCAAGGTAGTTAAGGTATTGTAGGCCTCGCATTTTGTGGGGGCGACGTACGTCGCGTAATGACAGGAGCGCTTGACGGATTTGGTCATCACTCGGCCAGGGCGGGTCGAAGTTTTCTTTAAGCACGGCAATGAAATTATTAGTGGCGGTATTAGGATCATAGTCCGAATAAGACGCTGATTTTTTAGTTGCGGCAGTAGAAAGGTTGTTTCTTGACATATAGTTACCTCATAGAAGGGATGTGGTGAGGCAGACGTCCATGTCTTGATCTGAGTATAATACAGACAATCTCTCTCTAAGAATATCCGGAAAAACCCTGAGAAATGGTGCTATACTCACCGCACTTTAAATAACGGCTTTTTGTTAAGGAGTGCGGTGAGTAATCTTTATAAGATTGCCGGCGCAAGCAAGCTTGCGACACGGCAATTTAAGGGGATAATTGCATTCTCCCCTTAAAAATCCCCATCGCGCTAAGGTCACACTTGGGTTTTCAAAAACCGAAAACTCAAGTGTGATGGGTATATCCCTCATTAATATTCTTTTTCAACATCGACTAAATTTATCAACGGCTGGCCCGACATGGCGCGGCGATAATTATCCAAAATTTGCTGAGCAGCGGAGTCTGCATTAGTTACGCTGGAAATATGCGGTGTCACACGAATCATAGTATATCGCCAGAACGGATGATCAGCCGGTAATGGTTCGGTATTAAACACATCCAGGCAAGCACCCGATAATATACCCTCGTCTAGTGCTGCTAATAAATCTGCGTCAACCAAATGCTGACCACGACCCACATTAATGATATAGGCCTTCTTACGCAATTGCGCAAAGGTCTCTCGATTTAAGATGTGTCGTGTTTGCGACGTGAGTGGCAGTAAGCAGACTAAAATATCGGTATTATTTAAGAATGTAGTTCGCTGTTCTTCGCCAGCATAACACGTTACGCCAGAAATTATTTTAGGTGAACGACTCCAACCATTTACCGGAAAGCCGAGGTGGTGCAATTTCTGCGCCACATCTGCGCCTAATTTTCCCAACCCCATAACGCCTACTTGCGGTGGGGCAGAAAAGGTACGCGGTGTCCACAAATGCCGTGCTTGCGATTGCACGTAATAATCTAAATGACGTGCGTAATTAATCACTGCCCAAATGACATAGTGTGTCATATCGCGGATGAGATAAGGGTCTACCACTCGCACGATGGGTACATGGGGTGGGCGTTGGGGATCTTGCAAAATATGATCGACGCCCGCACCCAGGGAAGAGATACATTTTAGGTTGGGGTATTTTAGTAATTCACCCGGCGGGTAGGTCCACACCATGGCAAACTGTATGGCATTGTAATCTAGCGCTTGCGGCCAAATATCAATTTTCAAGTCGGGATCCAGCTGATGCAGTGCCTTCACCCATACTTCAGGACTAAATTTACCTGGAATTATTAACAGGCTCATAAATTATTCCTAAAACCCCCTCCCTAACCCTCCCCCGCAAGCGGGGGAGGGAACCCTTAAACCCCCTCCCTAACCTTCCCCCGCTTGCGGGGGAAGGTTAGGATGGGGAGTCTATGATTGTGTATAAAGCTATGACATGGATGTACCATGGAGCGAAAAGACCCTCCCCGGGAGGTCATCCTGGGTATTATTTTCGCACCACGCTACGCTCATTACACAAACTGCGTATTATGTCGATACATCGCAATCCACGCGCCCAACCAACCCAACGTCATTCCCAACACAATCACAGACACGCTGCCACTAAAACCCAAACCCTGTAGGGCAAACGTACTGCCATATAATTTAGCCAGTTCTGCAACTGGCTCATTTAACCAATACAATACCATGACAACCACCAGCTCTGCCAACACGCTTGCCGCCAAACCATAACTAATGCCACGGTACAAAAACGGTCGGCGAATAAAACCCGTGGTAGCTCCTAATAATTTATACACTACAATTTCATCATGATGACTTTGCAGCGCCAAATGAATAGTACTACCAACAATTAATACCACACCCAGGCTAAATAAAATCGCCAACGTGTAAACCAATTTTTTCGCCAAGACTAGTAAGGCATCTAAACGTTGCACCCAATCCAAATCCAACTTCGCCATCTCTACCTGGGGAAATGTTTGCAACGCATCACGTAACGCTGCAACCGCCGTTGGGTTTTGACTATCGGGCTTGGGCGTTACTATCAACACCGCGGGCAATGGATTTTGCTTTAACACATTTAATGCACTGCCTAAGCCAGTATGCTTTTCAAATTCCGCCAGGCCAGCATCTGGCGAGATATAATCTACTTTTTCGACTTCGGCGCGCGCAGTAATTTGTTTTACCAGGGTTTGCGCCTGTGCATCAGTAGTCGGTATTTTTAGATACAGCATCACTGGCGAGCGGCTATCCCATTGTTGATTCAATGTGCTGGTGTTTTTAAGCAATATAAACAACCCTGTCGGTAACGCTAATGCAATACCCATCACCAGGCAAATTAATAAGGTAGAAAATGGCGCGCGACTAAGCTGCCCTAAACTGAGCAGCGCTGCCTGAGCATGTCGAATACTATAGGCAGTCAACCAGCGCCGCACTTGCCCCACCGGCGCCCGTTTGGGAGGCGCAAGCGCTGCGCGCTGAGTGGCAGGTATGGGACGACGAGTGGCTGACATATTAGCAACCTCCGAGTAAACGACCTTGTTGTAAGCGAAAGATACGATAGGGCATCGTGGCTACTAAGGTTAAATCGTGTGTAGCAATCAACACCGTCATACCCAACTGATTGAAGGTAGTAAATAACTGTATAATTTCAGCCGCCAATATTGGGTCCAGATTACCCGTGGGTTCATCCGCTAACAATAGCGGCGGCTTATTAACAATAGCGCGCGCAATACTCACACGTTGTTGTTCGCCCGCAGACAACATCAGGGGGTAGAGCTGTTGTTTGTTGAGCAAATCGACTTTGTCCAATGCAGCATGCACACGTCGCTCAATCTCACTCGCACTGTAGTTTGCAATCACTAAGGGTAGGGCGACATTATCAAATACCGTACGCGACAACAATAAATAGGGATTTTGCAAAATGACGCCAATAGAACGTCTGATGTAGGGAATTTGCCGCATAGAAATCTGGGTAAGACTTTTACCATCCACGTTGATGTGTCCTTGTGTCGGGGGTTCCAACGCCATGATTAATTTTAATAACGTACTCTTGCCAGCGCCGGAGTGCCCGGTTAAAAATGCCATTTCACCCTTATCCAGCACCAGGTCAACGTCCTTGAGCGCTTCTTGACCAGTGGGATAACGTTTACTGACTTGTTGGAATTCGATCATGATCGATTACTCCTCTAATTCCGCTGCAAATAAAGCATTGACAAACTCCGTCGCATCGAATGGCTGTAAATCATTAATTCCTTCACCGACCCCGACAAAGCGAATCGGTAGGCGCAATTGTTCCGCCAGTGAAAAAATCATACCACCCTTGGCAGTGCCATCCAACTTTGTCAGCACCATACTGTCTAACGTAATCGCCTCATGAAATTGTTCGGCCTGGCGTAAGGCATTTTGCCCAATTCCTGCATCCAATACTAACATCGTTTCATGCGGAGCGGTCGGATCTGAGTTTGGCCAATACCCGCTTGATTTTTTTCAGCTCATCCATAAGATGCGCTTGAGTATGCAATCGTCCTGCGGTATCCGCAATTAATACATCGACATGACGCGCACGCGCCGCTTCCAGAGCATCAAAGATGACTGAGGCGCTATCGGCGCCATTGTGTTGCGCAATCACCGCAATGTCATTGCGCTCGCCCCATACTTTTAATTGTTCAATGGCTGCCGCACGAAAGGTATCACCCGCAGCTAACAACACTGACTTGCCCTCCTGTTGTAGCTTTTTAGCCAGCTTGCCAATGGTGGTGGTCTTGCCAGCGCCATTTACCCCAACCATCAATATCACATAGGGTTGTTTATCGGTAGGAATATTCCACGATTTATTACATGGCGTCAGTACATCCAGTAATGCTTGTTGCAATGCAGTATACAATGCGCCTGAATCCGTCAACTCACGACGCTTGACGCGCGCGGTCATATCTTGCAGTAACCGTTGTGTCGCCGCCACGCCCACATCCGCCAACAATAGCTGCGTTTCTAATTGCTCCAACAGCGCAGCATCCACTGCCTTCTTGCCCAGGAATACATTACTTATCCCTTGGGAAAATTGGCTACGCGTGCGCCTTAACCCAGCGCGCAATGCGCTAAACAAGCCGGTTTTCTGCGGTTGTTCTGCTTGCGTTACAGATGCTGTATCTGTGGTTTTATTTTTTTTGCGGAGACCGAACATAGTTACCTTTATAATCCAATTTGATGTAACGCCTGTGGTGCAACGCCTAAAAATTGATGCACCAAATTCACAAATGCCGGAGTTAAATCCGTCACATAACATTCTATACGCCGATCAGGATTCACGACAGGGGTATTGACATATCCTGTCGCCGCCAGCAACGCTGCTTCCGCACCAGAATCAATCAATTGCACATCGGGTAATATGCTGCGAATTACATCCGTCAACAACGGATAATGCGTACACGCTAAAATCAAGGCATCTATCTGCGCATCGCGTAATGGCGCCAAATATTCCAGCGCAACAGAAAATGCAATGGGATGTTGATACCACCCTTCTTCTATCAAGGGAACAAACAACGGGCATGCCTGTGGAAATACCACAACGGCAGCATCCTTATTTTGCGCCTGAATTTCCAGCTCATACGAGCGGCTGTGAATGGTGGCGCGCGTGCCGATAATACCAACCCGTTTATAATTATTACGCAACACCGCAGTAACCGCTGGCTTAATAACGCCAATTACTGGTACGGGAGAGATTTGCTCTATCACTGTCAAGGCGACCGCTGAAGCGGTATTACACGCGACCACAATTTCTTTAACCGAATGCGCTAATAAAAATTCCGTGCATTCCTTGACATAGTGTCCAATCGTTTCGGGCGAGCGATTTCCATACGGTACACGCGCGGTGTCACCCAAGTAAAGCAAATCTTCGTTCGGTAATAGTTCGGCTAATTTTCGTAAGGCAGTCAACCCGCCGACACCGGAATCAAAAACGCCAATGGGTTGCTTAGATGTTATTGTCATAGGCGATTTGGAACTTGTCAGAAGTTATATTCATTGCACTATCTCTTCACCTGGCATCACAATTCGACACGGATCATCGCCTTCCTCGCCAGGTCGGAAGGTAAGCATTTCATAGCCAGTTTCTGTCACCAGGATCGTGTGCTCCCACTGTGCCGACAGCGAATGATCCTTAGTAACTACAGTCCAGCCATCCGGTAATAATTTACAAAAACGTTTACCGGCGTTAATCATTGGCTCAATCGTAAATGTCATGCCTGCTTGCAACACTATTCCAGTACCCGGCGCGCCATAATGTAATACACTCGGCTCGTCGTGAAATATCTTGCCAATGCCATGCCCACAATACTCTCTTACCACACTGAAGCGTTGCGCCTCGGCATGTTGTTGAATCGCAGCGCCAATATCGCCCAAATGCGCGCCTGGCTTGACCTGTTGGATGCCTAAATACATGCATTCCTGCGTAGTTTTCACCAGACGCTGCCCTAATATCGAAGGCTTGCCAATCAGGAACATTTTACTGGTATCGCCGTGATAACCATCCTTAATCACGGTAACGTCGATATTGACGATATCGCCATCCTTCAGCTTTTTCTCGCCTGGAATGCCATGGCAAATCACATGGTTAATCGAGATACAAACCGATTTAGGGAATCCCTTGTAATGCAAGGGCGCAGGAATTGCCTGTAGGTCGTTGACGATATAATCATGACACAGTTGATTGAGCGCATCGGTGGTGATGCCCGCGCGCACATGCGGCGTAATCATCGTCAATACTTGCCCAGCCAGGCGACCGGCCACACGCATCTTGGTAATTTCTTCGGGAGTTTTAATATTAACTGCCATATTTGAACCTAAAGTAGGAAAAAAACCTGCCACATTCACCCGGTAATTAGCAAAATTTTATTCAATTAAAATATAACTTCGCGTAATAAATTTTTTAAGGTATGCTTAAGTAACGTGATACTGGCGACCTTAATGAAGTGGAGATCATTATATGCTTTTAAGGTGCGCCAAACAAAGACTATCTCATCAAATCGGCACATTATTGGAAAAGGAGGTTTCACACATGTCATCCCCATACCGTACGTATTTTGTTGCATTTACCGCCGCTATTTCTGGCCTATTATTTGGTTATGACGCTGGCGTTATTTCTGGCGCCATCTTGTTCATTAAGCAAACATTCCCTCTCACCAATAGCGAGATTGGACTGATTGTCAGCGCCGTTCCCCTGGGCGCATTATGTTCTTCATTCTGCATCGGCAAAATCAGCGATGCGATTGGCAGAAAAAAGGTACTGCTCACCACCGCATTGCTGTTTATTTTAGGCGCTCTTTGCTGTGCTATGGCTGCCAACATCGAGCATTTAATTATCGGCCGTTTACTGATGGGATTTGCTGTCGGCATGAGCTCTGCCTCTGCACCGTTATATATCGCAGAGATGGCCGAGAAAAAAATCGCGGTCGCTTAGTGACGTTATTTCTAATCTCGGTTAACGGTGGGTTATTTGTCGCTTACCTGGTCAACTACCTGTTTGCAGCCAGCGAATCCTGGCGATCCATGTTCGCGCTGGGCGCTGTTCCTGGCCTGACCCTACTACTTTGCGCACTACGTTTGCCAGAAAGTCCACGTTGGTTAGTGCTGCATAACAAGGTACAACTGGCCACGCAAATTTTAGAACGCTTACACGGAAAAGCTCAGGCAGATGAAGAAATGGCGCAAATTAAGGCCGTGGCGGAGCATCATAAAGAAGGTGGTTTTAAGGCCATTATCCAACAAGGTTATGCCAAAATCCTGCTGCTAGGTATTATTGTTAGTATCTTTACCCAGGCGATTGGTATCAATGCAATCATTTACTACGCGCCAACTATCTTTCAAAAAACCGGCTTTCACGAAGCAACCGCGTCGATACTGGCTACCATGGGAATCGGTTTAACCGTTACCCTGGCAGCCGTGGGCGCTGCCCTGTTTATTGACAAGGCGGGACGACGTAATTTATTACTCACCGGCCTGGCAGGCATTATTCTCAGCCTGATTGCTATCACCTATGCCTTTGCCTTTATCCATGATGCACAAACCTTAGGATGGGTGGTGCTGATTGGGTCAATCTGTTTTGTCGCTTGCCAGGGAATGAGTGTAGGGCCTGCCTGTTTTCTAATCCCATCGGAAATTTTTCCCATTAGCATTCGCGGCACTGCCATGGGTATTTCGATTGCGTTTAATTGGTTGACCAATACGATTGTCGCCTTCCTGTTTCCCATTGTGCTTGACAGTTATGGCCCAAGCTTCCTCGTTTGGCCTATTCCTGGTTCTCGCTATTATTGGTTGGGCGCTATTTTATCGTTACTTGCCAGAAACACGCCGTGTTTCTCTGGAAGATATTGAACTAAACATTATCAGTGGTAAAAAATTACGTCACCTGGGTGCAACTAACCTGAGTTAGATATATTAAATAAAATACCATCGAACTGACGTTACTTAATATGAGTGATTATGAAGAGCGTTACTACTTTAAATGAGCGTTTTTATCAATCGCATGTCACCTTTACTTCAGTGCCTGCCATCACTGAAATCACCCAGCCGCTTAATCAGCTGGGTCTGTCTTATTTCACCTTCGACCGAACCTATCATAATGGCGAACACTTGCGGCTTACCAATGCTGGAAAATGGATAGAAAATTATTATCGCACTGATCTCTATAAAGCAGCCATTTTTGAAAAAGATCCTCGACTATTTTTCAATGGGTGTGTATTCTGGTCATGGCTCAATCGTGAACCAATCTATTCTGCCGCCGCAGAACATAATATCGATCATGGCCTGACTATTATTGAAAAACACGACACCTATGCCGATTTTTTTCATTTTGGCACAACGCATGACAATTACATTGCGCCAGAACTACTGGTAACGAAACTGGATTATTTGTATCGATTCATCGCATATTTCAAACAAAAGGCCAACCCGATTGTGGTTGAAGCCGAAAAGACGCGTTTCAAGCTATTGGTTCCCCAAGCCAAACAGATCACTCTAAACGATCTAAACGATACGCTAATTCAGACTCAGGACGATCACGATTTACTACATAAGTTATTTAAAAAAACCGAAGTCACTCGCTTATATTTAGGTAGTGAATTTAATAATTCTTATCTTACGCGTCGTGAAATGGATGTATTAAGGTTAATGAAGGATGGTCAAAAACCAGTGGAAATTGCTAAATCCATGGGTTTATCAGTACGCACCTTGGAAACACATCTAAAAAATATAAAAGCTAAGCTAAAATGTAAGACACTATTTGAGTTAGGATTTGCGTTAGGTACGCTTGGATTAAAAAATCATTATCCCTTTAAAGTCGAAGTTAGTTAACTATACTCAAAGCGTCTTGAGTATAATCTCACCCCTCTCTGGAGAAAACGTTATGCAATTGTGGATTGACAGTATCAATCTTGATTTAATTAAGGAAGCGCAACTGAATGGCAAGTTAACCGGCGTCACCAACAACCCCGCCATTCTTAGCCAAACAGACATCATGCCAGAAAAAAAACTACAACAGCTATTGGAGATTCAAAGTGGCTATGTAGCTACACAGGTGGTTGCCAATGACACCGCTGGCATGATCGAACAAGCTAAGCGCCTGGCGGCAATTGATCCACGCATCATTGTAAAAATTCCCGTTAACCCAAACGGCCTAAAGGCAATAACTGCACTATCTGCCGCTAATATCGCTACACTGGCGACTGCGATTTTTGAACCCAGCCAGGTTTATTTAGCCAGCCTGGCAGGCGCAATGTATGTAGCCCCCTATCTTAGCCGCATCGATGAACATCCTGAACACTGTCTGGAAGTTTTGGGCGACATGTTAGATATTCTCGAAATACACCGGCTGCCAACAAAATTGATGGCTGCCGCCATTAACTCCAAGCAACAAGTTATTACCTGCGCAAGCTTGGGGGCACATGCAATTACCTTGCCAGAATCCGTTTACCTGGATCTTATTGGTACACACCCCCAAACCGCCAACAGCCTGCATCAATTTGAAACCGCATGGCGAGCCGGAAAACATATACAACCCAGTAAGGTATTTTAGCAACGCCTTAAATAACCTGAGGAAATCATGACCACATCCGATTCCGATGTAGTGTTTCAAACTTTAGAAGGTCGCAAGGGCAGCATTGGCCTCATCACCCTAAATCGCCCCGAGCGCCTAAATGCCCTGAATCAATCGATGTGCATTGCGATTCATGCACAGTTAACCATTTGGGCCGAGATCGACGCCATTAAGGCGGTGGTCATTCGGGGTGCGGGTGAACGTGCATTTTGCGCAGGCGGCGATATTCGCGCACTTTACCAATCGCGTGATGGCGACCACGAGATCGGTCGGCAGTTTTTCCGCCATGAGTATGGTGTAAATCGCCATATCTACCACTTTCCCAAGCCCTATATTGCCCTATTGGACGGATTGACTATGGGAGGTGGTATGGGCTTATCAATCAATGGCAAATATCGTGTGGGCACGCCAAGACTAACGTTGGCAATGCCAGAGACGGGTATTGGCTTTTTTCCTGATGTGGGTGGCAGTCATTTCTTGCCGCGTTGTCGTGGCAAGATCGGTTGCTACCTGGGTTTGACGGGCAGTACGATCGACGTAGCGGATGCGTATTATGCAGGATTAGTGACCAGTGTGACCCCCAGCGAAAATATTTCAGGACTGTTAGATGCCTTAGTCATGGCTGAGTGGGAGGGCAATGGTCAGCATATCGTTGAGCAAGTATTACAATCCTGGGCGATTGAACCGCCCAAGCCATCGTTGGCCGCACATCAAGCAGTGATTGATAGGTGCTTTTCCCAGCCGAGCATAGAACGCGTATTGGCCGCCCTGGAACAAGAGAGTAGCGCCTGGGCATTAGAAACGGTCAAGGTGCTGCGTTCGCGTTCGCCCACCAGTCTGAAAGTGGTATTAGAGGAACTTTAATCGAGGCGCCAATTTAAGTTTTGATGACAACATGCGCATGGAATTTCGTATTGCTAACCAATTCTTATTGACGCCTGATTTCTACGAAGGTGTGCGCGCTGCGATTATTGATAAAGATCGTTCTCCCCGCTGGCAACCAGCCAGTCTGGCCGAGGTAACACCCAGCGATGTTGCAGCCTATTTTGCGCCCTTGCATCAAATACCGGAATTGGTGTTTGAAGATGGGGTGGGGGTTTAAAAAAGTGGAATCCAATAATCCAAAAGAGCAAAAAAAAATAACGGGAAAAAGAAAAGAACCATCCAGTGGCGTCCTTGAAGCTTCTTCTTCTAAAAAAATTAACACGGGCAGTGTGTCGAGTTCTCCTGGAGAAATTAATTTAGATGAAGTTTATACAGAAGTTGCGGGTGATACTTCTGCAATTCTCAATTGGAATGCTTCTCCTCAAGATGAAAAACAGGACGACTTTGGCGTTACACTGGCTTACAGGGCCGCTGAGTCATCCGTGGAAGAACAACATCCGTTGTTGGAAAAATTACTTTCTGCGCCGCCTGACGTCCTTGCAACGCTCAATTGGAATGCTTCTCCTCAAAATAAAAAACGTGGTGACCTTGGCGTTACATTGGCTTGCGTGGCCGCTGAGTTAGCCATGGAAGGTCAATGTGGGTTGTTGGAAAAATTACGTTCTGCGCCACCTGACGTCCTTGCGACGCTCAATTGGAATGCTTCTCCTCAAAATGAAAAACGGAGTGACTTTGGCGTTACACTGGCTTACAGGGCCGCTGATTTAGCCTGGGACAATCAACGTGGGCTGTTGGAAAAATTACGTTCTGCGCCGCCTGACGTCCTTGCAACGCTCAATTGGAATGCTTCTCCTCAAAATAAAAAACATTATGACTTTGGCGTTACATTGGCTTGCAGGGCCATTGAGTTAGTTGTGGAAGATCAACGTGGGTTGTTGGAAAAATTACTTTCTGCAGCGCCTGATGTCCTTGCAACGCTCAATTGGAATGCTTCTCCTCAAAATAGTGAACATTGTGAACTTGGCGTTACACTGGCTTACAGGGCTGTTCAGTTGGCCGTGAAAAGTCAGCATGAGTTGTTGGAAAAATTACTTTCTGCGTCGCCTGACGTCCTTGCAAAGATCAATTGGAATGCTTCTCCTCAAGGTACAGAACATGATAATCGGGGCGTCACAATAGTAGATATGTTGTCTGACATATTTATAAACGATGACCGACGTTATGCGTCTCTTTTTATGAAACTGGAAATGCCTGCATTGAACGCCATTGTGAAAGCCTTGCCATCTCCTCTTTCAAATAAGGTAGATCCGCTGTTCAGTAATTTTGTGCAGCTACTATTAACCATACGTCAATAAAAGTTACCTCCATATCAACATCCAGCGAGGGTTTGGAGGAAGAAAAAAACACACCTCCATCACTACTTAAAGTAGATGAGTACTTAGAAAGTATTGCCTCACGATCTTCCCTGCATGCAATGATCTGCTGCCACATCGCCGAAACGTTTCCGCAATTTACAGAACACTATTGCCAGAAAATTACTCCTGACAATTCAGTCTACAGCCACGCACAATTCGAACTGGCGAATTATTACTACAATAGTGGACTATCTGCTGGAGAAGAAGAGGCGCGCGATCTACGACTAAAAAAGGCTTTATCCTGCGCCCTGCGCAGTTATCATTACCAATTAGTTGAACAACGGCCGCCTGATTCTAAAGAAGAAGCACCGAGCCCCCCTGGTGAACGTCAACTGATTGAACGCATTATCCAGTCGTTCCTGAAACCCAATACCTTGGGACTAGTCCCTTTTGCAGTACCGCAAGTGCTCGAAGAGGATTTGAATGGATTTTGTTCATTGCATACTGAAAAAGTCAGGTCAGCAACTACAGCTTAGATGAACGAATTAAGACTTTCTGGAACCAATTGGTTGGCTATAAACAGGAACAAACCATTAAGCAACTAATTAACGAGCGTCATCAAGATAAACAGCTAATTAGTCAATTGACCAGGGAGGGTGAACAGCATAAACAGCTAATTGGTCAATTAATGGGGAGAATGGCACAGTTGGAACAGAGTATGAAAACACCTAAAGACGACGCTCCGCAAGTTTCTGGGGAATCTGGCACGACAACATCCATCAAGACTACGTTTTTTTGATCACGAATGATGGGTAACCACGGGGGGGGGGTGGTTACCCTACAGATGTGTGCATAGGTTGGATTAATTACGGTTCCCAGAGAACGCTCCCAATATCTGTAACAAGCTAAGGAACAGGTTAAACAAGGCGGTGTAAATGGAAATAGTCGCCATGATGTAGTTGGTTTCGCCGCCGTGGATAATCTGGCTGGTTTGGAACAAAATCAGGCCTGAAGATAGCAAGGCGAATGCGCCAGAAATCACGATCTGTAGCATGGGCATATGGAATAACACGCCAGCGATACCGGCAATAAACGCCACCATGACTCCTGCAAACAGGAACCCACCCATGTAGCTAAAATCCTTCCGGGTGGTTAATACATAGCCAGATGGGCCAGGAAGATAAAGCCAGTGGCTCCCAGGGCAGTGGTAACGATTTGCGCGCCGTTAGAAAAGTTATGTAGGTACATATTTAAGATCGGCCCTAACACATAACCCAGAAAGCCAGTAAACAAAAAGGCAGCCAAAATACCCCAGGCGCTGTTACGCAGGGCATTGACCAGGAACGATAAGCCGAATACTCCGACAATGAACACTAAAATCCCGGGCCCCTGGCATTACTGGCCATGGCGTAGGCAGCCATTGCTGCGCTAAACAACAATGTTAAGCTCAACAGAAAATACGTGTTGCGTAACACCGTATGGGTCGCTAGAATCGACTGTTGCGATGGTTGCACTACAACCGGGTTGGTGGGGTTATTAAATTTCATAAAATTTACGCTCCAAAAGTTATTTTTAAGGATATAGTTAATTATAGCATAGTCTCCTACTGCTTAATATACTCATCACACTTTGGTTTTCGGTTTTTGAAAACCAAAATGTAACCTTAGCGCGATGGGGATTTTTAAGGGGAGAATGCAATTCTTCCCTTAAATTGCCGTGTCGCAAGCTTGCTTGCGCCGGCAATCTTATCAAGATTATACCCACCGCATCCTTAACAAAAAGCCGTTATTTAAAGTGCGGTGGGTATATACCCATCACAGTTGAAAATTGCGGTTTTTTCCAATCTCAAATGTGACTTTGAGAATAATGACTGGTGGAGATTCACAATAGTATGCCGATTCTATGATGCAGGACGCTAACATTATTTTTGAACAGCCGCTCAACGAGTATATTCGCGTATGCTTGCGTGTGGAATATTTGTTCGGTCGTGTAGAACAAACGATTCGTGGTGAATCGAGTGGGGAAAGCCGCGTGGCCATGGAGGCGATGCTGGAGATTCTCAATGTGATCGATCGCCCTGATTTGAAAAACAAAATTACTAAGGCATTGAGCCAACATGCGGGGGTGTTAACCCAGTTGGAGCAAAAACCAAACGTTGATCGAGACAAGCTGCAATCTATTTTAGTTGAATTGGATCAACTGGTGGATAGCCTTTACCATCTTCCCGATAAAATTGGTCAACGTTTACGCACCAATAGTTTCTTAACCACGATCCGCCAACATATGGCGAATCCAGGGGGCGCCAACCCCTTTAGCACACCGGCTTATTATCTATCGGCTGCAATATCCCGCAGAAAAACGTATTGATGACCTGCTTGCCTGGTATGCGGAATTCGATCAATTGAAAGCTGCGGTTGGGTTGTTATTGCAACTAACGCGTGGCAGCACCAACCCGGAAACGTTAGTGGCGGAACAGGGCTTCTATCAACGTGCCCTGGATCCTAAACTTGCCTATCATTTAATGCGTGTTATTGTGCCACTGGAATTACGGGTTTATCCTGAAATCAGTGTGGGTAAGCATCGTTTGATGATACGTTTCTTAGATTTGAGTATCCATGACCGCGGTACGCAGCGGGCGAGTGATGTTGAGTTTCAACTGACGTGCTGTCTGCCGCTGGTTAATTTTGTATAAATTATTATTTTTTCTTGAAAGGCAGATACACCGGCTGCCAAATCTCCGCATCTACACACGCAGCAATATCAGCATCCTCTGCAATGCCGGCCATTCCTTCCTTGCGCGCCTGTTCCGCCACAGCAATAGCGATTTCTCGTGCCGATTCGCGTGCATTTTCGAGCGCAGGCAATAGCGGCGCATCGGGATTTTGATGTACGGGCGCACACTTATTCAGTGCAACACAGGCTGCCCATAACATATCCGATGTGACGCGACGCGCCTTGGCGGCAATCACACCCAACCCGATACCGGGAAACACCAGGGCATTGTTGCATTGTGCGACCGGGCACGCCCTTCCTGCCACTTGGGGTACTGCAAATGGGCTGCCCGTCGCAATTAACGCCCGGCCTTGTGTCCAATTACACAGTTCTTGCGGAGTTGCCTCGGCTTTTTCGGTTGGATTGGATAATGGGAAAATAATTGGCCGCGGTGTATGTTGCGCCATGGTGCTTACCACCTCACGATTAAAAGCGCCGCCTTGAGCGGAACAGCCGATCAATACCGTGGGCTTTACCTGTGCGATAGTGGTAACCAAGTCAATTACGGATTGCTCATTACGTGGCCAATTAGCTACGTCGCTAATATTACGCGCATAGGGTTGTTGTGCTGGCGTTAAGTTGGGCATTCCCTCGATAGTTAAGCCATGACGGTCAATGATCCAGAAATGTTTGCGTGCTTCTGCATCTGGCATACCGGTATCAACCAGGCGTTTACAGATTTGATCGGTGATGCCGATGCCGGCGGTGCCGCCGCCAAAAATGATAAATTGCTGTTGATCCAGTGTGCTGTTGATGCTGCTAACAGCTGCCAGGAGGGCAGATAATGCCGTAGCGCCCGTACCTTGTATGTCATCATTAAATGAGCAAATCTCATCGCGATAACGAGTGAGAATGCGGTGCGCATTATCACGACCGAAATCTTCCCAATGCAGGAATGCCTGCGGAAATTTTTTCTGCACGGCGCGGACGAATAATTCCATAAATTCGTCATAATCAGCGCCACTGATACGTGGGTGACGCCACCCCAGATAAAGTGGATCATTCAACAGAACGTCATTATCCGTTCCTACATCCAATAAAATAGGCAGGGTGCGTAACGGATGAATCCCACCGCAAATGGTGTAGACCATCAATTTAGCCACCGGAATCAACATGGCGCCAGCGCCCTGGTCGCCAATACCTAATACACCGCCGCCATCGGTGGTGACAATTAAATCAATTTCTGGATTGCTGCGATTGTCGAGAATTTTTTCAATCTGGTAACGTTGCTCATAGGAAATATACAATCCGCGCGCCTGATGAAATTCTCGACTAAATTTTTGTACGGCGGTGCTCACCGTTGGTGTATACAGAATAGGCAGCATCTCACTAGTATGATCTTGCACCAGTTTATAAAATAAAACCTGATTGGTATCGTGTATCTTGTTGAGGTAGATATTTTTTTGCAGCGGTGTTTCATACGATTGGTATTGTAAATACACACGTTCTGCCTGTTCTTCTAATGTTTCGACACAGGCAGGCAATTTACCCGTCAGGCCAAATTCGTCCCGTTCTTCTGTTGAAAATGCCGTGCCCTTATTCAGTTGTGGCGTGGTCAGCAATGGTTTACCGCCCAGGGAAGTTTCTACGTAAGGAGCGCCGGTCAGGGGTTGTATCTTTATGGTAAAATCAAGCATATAGATTAGATTGGTTAGTGTTTATCATGTTGTGTAGGTGAATCATCGTCAATTGCATTATCGGAAAGATTTTTTTGCACGCTGGGTTCTTCGACAGTAGCAATATGTGCATTTGCTGAGGTGTCTGTCGTGTTGGGTGATGGATTTTCCCACGGTAAATCTTGATAGGGTACATCAAATGCGGGGATTGTCATCGGATATTTTATAATGTCAAAAAATGGCGAATAGTCAAAATCCTTGGGCGTATAAAGTCGCGGATCTCGGCTCACCAACGTTAACCCTTCATCGCCTTGTTTAGCCTCAGGAATAATAGGGAAATGTATCAATTGAAAGGCGCGCGCAATCATCGAAGAACATATTTCTTCGGTTGGCTTTGAGGCATTATGCGCGAACAAACTAGAGCGCCAGCGTCGTGGCAAAATACCCCAGGGAAACAAAAAACGAAATAAATCAAAAATATGCCGCAAGCTGTAACGCATACCGAGGTGGTTAATGGCGAAACCGGTCACATGCTGTGCGTCCTCGCGTGATAAACCGCGTGGTCGGCAAATACGAATGTGATAGTTTCTATAACGCGACAGTGGCGTGATAATAGTGCCGTGTCCCATCAAGCTCTCAACGATCAATTGCTCATCGGGAGAACCCTTGTAATATTTTCGAATGTGGGCGCGTAGATTCACTTCGTCAATGTCATACAATCGCCCAATATACAACACCGAATGCGTCCAATTACTTTGGGTGATTTGTTTGACGATACCGCTGAACTTGTTTTGTCCCTCAATAAGCAACACATCCGCTGGCCTTATTTCAAAACGGATTTTGTTAAAATCGCAAAGCGCAGAGGGCGCCATTGGCGGTTCACGTAATAGCCAATTGCTCACTTTAGGGATAAGCCATTGAGCGAATAGTGATTTCATATCATTAGACAGTAGTTTTTAACCTAACGTAAATTAAGGAGCAAAATCACACCCCTCTATACGTTATTTATAGCAGATTCGCCCGAAATCGCCGAACACATTAGGCCAAAAAGCTTCGGATTGGCGGCAATAATACCCCCTTTTTCCATATAATTTTCTCCGCCCTGCCAATCGCCCACCAGGCCGCCCGCTTCCTTGACAATTAAGGCGCCAGCAGCCATATCCCAAGGTTGCAACTGGGTCTCGATAAAGGCATCCAGCCGTGCAGCGGCAACGTAACATAGGTCCAATGCAGCTGAGCCAGAGCAACGTAAATTGCTGATCCGTGGTGTTAATTGGCTGATACACGCCATATAGGCGGGTAGGCGATCAATATGGCGCATGGGGAAGCCAGTCCCGACCAGGGCCGGTCTAGTTGCATCGTCTTGCTAACCCGTAGGCGGCGGTCGTTTACTCGGGCGCCATCGCCACGGCTAGCGGTGAATACCTCTTGGCGTATCGGGTCGTATACTAGCCCATGTTGCAACTTACCCTTGAATTGGAAGCCAATGGACGTGCAGAAATGCGGTAAGCCGCGTGAATAATTATGCGTGCCATCGAGGGGATCGATAATCCACAAGCAATCGGCGTCACCACGGTGCTTGCCGCTTTCTTCCCCCAGGAATGCGTGGTCGGGGTAAGACTTTTTAAGTATCTCGATAATTTCTTGCTCGGCGCGTTTATCAATATCGGTCACAAAGTCTTTGTGGCCTTTTGAGGTAGTATTTATCGTATCCAGGCGCTCTATAGAGCGTAACATCAGATCGCCGGCCTTGCGTGCAGCCTTAAGGGCGACATTTAACATGGGTTGCATAATATTTCTCTTTATATTTCTCTTTTCAGTACAAAACAGGCATAATCGCGAGGAGTTTTATAGTGGTTGTGTAGAACGGCCAGTATGACATTCAGAATGCGAGTGTCAAGGGGTACATGCGCGGGACAGAATCTTGGTGGAATTAAAAAAATCACCTCGTTTTTGGCAGTAAGGCCAAAATCGTTTGTTTAATTTCTTCTGCTGCATCAAATAAGCTCCAACCATCTGTCACCCTCTTTTTACCATCGTTGGTAACCCTATAATTGTTTTTGTCAATTACTCTAGAATTTGATTGGATTTTTAGTAGCTCAGGAGACAGCAATTGATTAATGTCGTCAACAAACACTTGTTCTTGTAACTTAGAATTTAAATTATTCTCAAAAACTTCCCTTGAGATTACCTTATTTTCTCGATTCATATAGTGCAAAAATATTTCTACCAATTTGTTGATGTCTAAATCGTTATGTTTGAGCGCAAGCCATAAATCAAACAAATCACGGCCTTTTTTACGTTGGTATAAAGCTCTTAGTTTTGTGGCAAGCAATTCTTCAAATTGATAGGTATTCACTTCGGTCTCACCTGAGAACTATGCCGACTTCACTGAAAATTTTTTCGACAACCGGTCAAGTACAGCAAAATTTTCCCGAGTATTAATTTCAATTTTTACTCTTAGTGAGGTAGATGGTGATATTTCAGGGCTAAAACGATAATGTAATTTAAAGCTAGCGTTATTACGTATAGTTCTTGGTTCGCCTAGCCATATTCCAAGGCGAGCACGTAAGGCATCCACTATACTGGTAATTTTACCGGTACTTGTCTTACCAGATCTATATCCTCACTATACCTCTGGGCGGGCTGAAAAAATAATTTGTGTAGCGCTGTTCCACCGCGAAACGCTAATTCATTTTTAAGTAGGGGATCAGAAAAAATATCCAGAATAATTCGTGATAAGATCAAATCCTGCTCAACTTGCATATCATCTGACCAGGGTGCAATCTGCCGCCACTGGGTAATTTGTGCTATGGGGATCATAAATCAGCCTCTATATCGGTATTCACTATAATTTTCCATTTGCTATCACGAGCTAAAACCTTGTATGGGGCGCGCGCAACTAATCGCACCCAATGTAATTTATGGTTATGCAACATTTTTTCAAGTATCGTCGATAATTGTTCAAACCCTAAAAACTCTAACAAATAGCCCAATCGTTGCACCCAAAATAATTCAGTATTAATTTTGGCCAGGTCCAAGAGTCGCTTACTATCCAGGCTTTCAGCCAACTCTGTCAATACCGTAGTTGCGTTGTTAATTCCAGCAGCATGATGTGGTGCGGTCACTATATCGACAGCCAAAACTTCGGCTGTTGCTATAGGTATAGTTCCTGTGAGTGTATTTATAGTCTTGGTTGGTTCTGTTGCTACTTTTTTATTAGCAATGAATTCGATATAAACACGCCCACATTGTATAGGTCGACGGTTTTTTGTTGTCACTACCTGAAAACGCTGAGGCTTTTGATGTGCTGCTCCATAATATTGAGCAGCACTTAAAAACCCAACGTAATAGGGTTGATCAAGGTATCTCATCAAATCTGCAACAAACATATCTGCAGGAAGGCAACCAAGAGCCTGGTATTCAGGTGGTACAATTAGGTAAAAACCCTTGGCTGGGCTTACGAGAAGCCTTTGTTGTGCAAGACGCCGGATGGCATTCAAAATCGCTGCTTTTTTAAGCCCTAAGGCGTGTTCAGCCTCAACGATGGTGAATGAGTAATGCCCTTTTGCCCGTGATGCGTTGATGAATTCATGTAATTTCATAAGGATCATTCTGTGTTAATACTTTAACAGTATATCGTTTTTCGTTATTTTGTGCAAGTTTCAACACAGAAATGGCGTGGCAAACTCTTCTATAGAAAAATGGAGAATCTAGGGTTTTTTTAGAGTAAGATACTCAAAGAAACGCACAAATAAATGTTATTAAATGATATCAAGTCTGGATAAACAACCATGTCATTAGAAACCAATTTTTTAGTGGAACGTCTGAAAGACCTGTCCCAGCGCATACAAGCGCTAGGGAGGTATCTTTGAAGTTGATCAAAAACAGCAACGCTTAGAAGAAGTCATACTACAGTTAGAAGACCCGGCGCTTTGGAGCGACCATGACAAGGCGCAGCGGCTGGGTCGTGAGCGCACGCAACTGGAAGACATCGTTAACAATGTCACGCAGGTAGAGCAGCAACTACAAGATACCAACGCATTACTAGAGTTAATTGTGGCAGAACAGGATGCGCAGGCATTGGCGAGCCTGGTGCAAGATATTGATGGCTTGGCCAGGAAAATAGCCGAGATGGAATTCGCGCGCATGTTCTCAGGCAAAATGGATGCCAATAATGCCTACCTGGATATTCAATCCGGCTCCGGTGGTACTGAAGCGCAAGATTGGGCGGAAATGCTACTGCGCATGTACTTACGCTGGGGGGATCAACACGGCTTTAATACTCAGATTTTAGAGCTATCGACGGGTGAAGTTGCTGGTATCAAGAGCGCGACGATACACTTCACGGGCGCTTACGCGTGTGGTTGGTTGCGTACGGAAACTGGCGTGCATCGTCTGGTGCGTAAATCGCCGTTTGATTCCGGCAATCGGCGTCATACCTCATTTGCTTCGGTATTTGTCTCGCCCGAAATCGATGAAGACATTGACATTGCAATTAATCCAGCTGACCTGCGCATTGATACTTATCGCTCTAGCGGTTCGGGTGGTCAGCATGTGAATACGACTGATTCAGCGGTGCGTATTACACATGTTCCCACCAATACCGTCGTGCAATGTCAAAACGAGCGCTCGCAGCATAAGAACAAGGCGCAAGCGCTGAAACAATTGCGCGCCAAGCTGTATGAATTAGAATTACAGAAAAAAACCGCCGATCAGCAGGCCGCCGAAGCGGCAAAATCCGATATTTCGTGGGGCAATCAGATTCGTTCGTATGTGCTAGACTCATCCCGCATCAAGGATTTGCGCACTGGCGTAGAAACCACCAATACGCAAGCGGTGTTGGATGGTGATTTGGATAGGTTTATGGAAGCTAGTTTAAAACAAGGATTGTAATTAAAATAATAGAGAGATTTTTACATGACCCTGGAAGATACCCAACAACTTGATCTCAATGAGCAATTGGCGCAACGACAAAGCAAGCTCAATGAATTGCGCAAGCAAGGCAATGCATTTCCTAACGATTTTCGTAAGGATGCGTTTGCAGCTGACCTGCACCAGCAATATGCAACAAAGGACGAAGCCGAATTAGAAACATTGGCTAAACGCGTCAAACTGGCCGGGCGTATTGTAGCGCGACGTCTCATGGGTAAGGCGAGTTTCGTGCATATTCAAGACATGACGGGTCGTATTCAGCTTTATGTAAAGCAAGATATTGTGTCAACGGATAGTTATGAGGAATTTAAACACTGGGATCTCGGCGATATTATTGCCGCAGAGGGCGTGGTATTTAAGACCAGGACGGGTGAGCTTAGCGTGCGCGCCGAGCACATCCGCCTGTTAACCAAGGCATTGCGCCCGTTGCCGGATAAATTTCACGGCTTGACCGATCAGGAAATGCGCTATCGTCAGCGTTATGTTGATTTAATCGCCAATGATGATACGCGGCGCGTATTTCAGATTCGTTCTACGGTTGTCAGCGCAATTCGTGAATTCTTCAACCAGCGTCGCTTTTTAGAAGTGGAAACGCCCATGATGCACAGCATACCAGGCGGCGCGGCGGCGCGTCCGTTTATCACGCATCATAATACCTTGGACATGCCGTTATATTTGCGCATTGCGCCGGAATTATATTTAAAGCGCCTGGTGGTGGGTGGTTTTGAACGTGTGTTTGAGATTAATCGTAATTTTCGCAACGAAGGGTTATCGACGCGACACAATCCAGAATTCACCATGTTGGAATTTTATCAAGCCTATGCCGATTACTATGACTTGATGGATTTAACGGAAGTATTAATGCGCAGCCTGGCGCAGACTGTATTTGGTGAAACCAACTTATCTTATCAAGGGCGGGTATTTGATCTGGCTAAACCCTTTGCACGTATGACAATAGCGCAATCTATTTTACATTTCAATCCACAAATCTCAGCGACTGATTTGCAAAATATCGACTCCATGCGTCACATTGCGCAAGGCTTGGGTATCAACCTGCATCCGCAAGATAGTCTTGGCAAAATCCACTATGAAATCTTTGAAAAAACCGTCGAAGCTAAATTAATCGAGCCTACGTTTATTACTGCATTTCCTACTGCAGTGTCACCCCTGGCGCGCAAAAATGAACAAGACCCGCAAATAACTGACCGGTTTGAATTCTTCATGGCAGGGCGCGAAATTGCGAACGGTTTTTCTGAGTTAAACGACCCCGAAGATCAAGCCGAGCGTTTCCGCCAACAAGTTAAAAACCGCGAAGCGGGTGATGTAGAAGCGATGGTGTATGATGCGGATTACATTCAAGCGCTGGAATATGGCCTACCGCCTACCGCAGGTGAAGGCATTGGCATCGATCGGTTGGTGATGTTATTTGCTGACGTTACTTCCATCCGCGATGTGATTTTATTCCCGCAACTACGCCAGGTGGTGGGTTAGTGCCTGCGCAGCGCCCCATGTATCTCTGGATTTCCGCGGTTCCACAACACGGTTTGACGAATGCGATCAATGCGCCAACCGTTAGCTGTGCGGGTGAGACCATGCAAATAATGACCAGCTGTATCAAAATGGTTGTCTTCTGTCTTGGCTGGATCAACGCGATGGATTAAAAAACAGGAAGTGCACTCCGCATGGTCGCCGTGAATGGAAACCAAGTGGTTGGTGCTGATATGTTGCGTGCGTAACCCGGCCAAATCCTTGGCGCGTTTTTCGACGAAATCATCTGCGGACATAATGCGTCGCGTTTCGCCACGCAGCGCAGTGTAATCCACGTCCAGCTCATTGGCTAAACAATCGCGTAGCGCTGTCCAGTCTTGCATATCCATGGCATAGGCAAGGCGTAAAATCATATCAGTAATTTCGGCGCGATCTTCCAGCAGGGAAGCATGATGAAATAAGTTCATAATTAAACTCTTTACGGTATTTTTATGTGAGTAGGCTAACATTTTCTTGCACCTTACGCTATACTGTAGCAACGTTATTATCTCACCCAATTTCGCCAAAAATTATGAAAGAATCCGCTGCATTTCCCAAGCCATTGGCATGTGCCCAAATAGAATACGAAGTAACTCGCCAGGATTTACCGCTATCGTGCCCATCGCCCAAATATCGCCTGTGGGACGCGCATCCGCGTGTCTACCTGCCGATTGCAGAAACCGGGCGTGAAACATGCCCGTATTGTGGGGCGGTGTATGTGCTCACCGATTGGCTATCGTAGGGGCGGTTCGTGAACCGCCCTTAGCATTACCTTGCATAGATTAAATCATGACCCATTCACCGAAAAAAATACTCGTCGTCAGTCCGGCCTGGGTAGGCGATATGGTCATGGCGCAGTCGCTGTTAAGGCTGCTAAGACAACAACACCCCGATGCAAGCATCGATATATTAGCTCCCAAGTCCATTAAGGCATTGGTAGAGCGTATGCCGGAAGTGAATACGATCCATCCCTCGCCATTTGTCCACGGTAAACTAGACCTGCGTGAACGTTACCAGTTGGGTAAGCAACTGCGTGACTATCAATACGATCAAGCCATCGTATTACCCAATTCCGGAAAATCTGCCCTTTCGATCTATTGGGCGCGTATCCCTGAGCGCACGGGTTGGTGCGGAGAATGGCCGCGTGGTTGGCTATTACTCAATGATGCGCGCACGCTGGATAAAGAAAAATTGCCATTAATGGTTCAGCGTTTTGCAGCATTGGCATTTCCACCCAATGCGGAATTACCTCAGCAATTACCGCGTCCGCGGTTACAAATTTCGCCAGCCAGTCTGGCGGTCAGTCTGGAAAAATACACCTTAAAACAACCCGATGCGCCATTATTGATTATCGCGCCAGGCGCAGAATTTGGCTCCAGCAAGCGCTGGCCGCCGAATTACTACGCTGAAGTCGCCAATGCACAATTAGCGCAGGGGTGGCATGTGTGGATGTTGGGTGCGCCCAAGGATCAAGCGATTGCCACTGAAATTCTGCAACGCACCAACAATCGCGTGGTTAATTTGATTGGCAGGACTACACTGGCGGAAGCAGTGGATTTAATTTCATTAGCCAACGTTGTGGTTAGCAATGATTCAGGATTGATGCACATTGCGGCGGCATTAGGGCGACCCCTGGTGGTGGTATACGGCTCAACCTCGCCACGCTTTACGCCGCCATTGACTGACAAAGTAGATATATTACAACTCAAATTACCTTGTGTGCCGTGTTTTAAACGCACCTGCCCGCTGGGTCATTGGCATTGTATGTTGCAACTAAAACCAGAGCTAGTTATCAACAGTATCCAACAGTTATCGTCTATATGAAGCGCATTTTAGTCGTCAAAACATCATCATTAGGCGATGTCATCCATACGCTGCCAGCATTAACCGATGCAGCGCGCGTCTATCCTGCTATACAATTTGATTGGGTGGTGGAGCAAGGGTTTGCCGAAATTCCAGCCTGGCATCCGCACGTCAGGCAAGTTATTCCCGTGGCATGGCGGCGTTGGCGCAAACAACTGCCATCGGCATGGAAGGCGGGCGACATACAAAAATTTTATCGCCATTTACGTGCTGCCAGGTACGACGCCGTCATTGATGCGCAGGGATTAGTAAAAAGCGCCTTGATTGCACGCCTGGCGCGGGGATTACATTGCGGATTAGACTTTCATTCCGCGCGTGAAACGCTGGCGGCATTATTTTATCAACGGCGTTACCCCATCATTTTCCAACAACATGCCGTCACGCGCGCGCGACAATTATTTGCGCAGGCGCTAAATTATCCCTGCCCTGATAGCGCACCGGATTATGCAATTCGCGCGAATTTTCCCCCATCGATTGGAGGTGCGCATAAGCAGATTTTATTTATTCACGGCACCAGCTGGACCAACAAGGAATGGCCAGAGCAGCAATGGGTGGATTTAGCAACACGCTGTGTGGCGGCTGGTTTTAGCGTACAACTGTCGTGGGGAAATGCGCTGGAAAAAGCACGCGCAGAAATGATTGCTGCCCAGGCGGGTAGCGGTGTTGCAGTATTAGCCAAAACATCGCTCAAGGAGTTGGCAGAGCTGTTATTACAGGCAAGGGCGGCAGTAGCTGTTGATACTGGCATTGGCCATTTGGCGGCTGCGCTTAACGTGCCCACGCTATCGTTATACGGCCCCACCGATCCACAGCAAGTGGGTGCGCGCGGCGACAACCAATATCATCTACGTCGGGGCAATGATTTATCACGCTTGTCGGTAGATGAAGTGTGGCAACACTTGCAGCCGTTATTATGATTCCATCCTAATCTTATCTTGGGTCATGCAGCTTGCTTCAATGTGATAACTCGCTGTGCAAAAAACCTACTCTGGACGATACAAAAGTGGTTGCCTGTTCTAGGATGACCTGTCGGGAGGGTCTTTTCAGCTCCACGGTACGTCCATGTACCATCCCGCTATCATCCTGATACCTAGTCGCTTCAAAGACCCTCCTGACAGGTCATCCATTGGTCTTGTGCCAACATAATGATTTCCCTCCGATGTCATCCCGGAATTCAATGCTTCCAATTAGCCTTAAGTATTGCTTGACAGGGTTTATAGAGAGTGTCTATTGTTTTCAAGCTAATAAGCTATAAAAATATAGGAGAAAAGTAATGGAAAATACCATAGGATCAGGGACAACCGAGATGTTTGTCCGAGAAGAATTTAAGCGATTAGATTTAAAGGATAAACGCTTGAACGAACGAGCGAAGAAAATTCTTATGACGATACAAACGAAGTTAGGTAGTTGTATAAGGCGTCTGTTTTTGGATGCAAAAGAAGCTAGGCAAGCCTACGATTTTTTTTAGTAATCCCAAGATTTCGAGGGAAACATTGCTAGCACCTCATTACCAGAAGACGGTGAAACGTATCCAGGAAAGCGATTCAAGGTACATCTTGGCGATTCAGGATGGCATGCGTTTGAACTATACAAGTCATACAGCAAAAACGGAGCTTGGCCGAATAGGCAAGATGGGTTAAACAGACATGTACGGTCTGATCCAGCATAGTACGTTGTGCGTGACGGATAGGAATGAGCCATTAGGACTCATTGATGTGCAGTACTTTGACTACGACGAGTTGGATAGAAGCGTCCACCATCATCATCGAGAGGTGAAAGATAAAGCGAGTCGTTGTTGGCTTACTGCGCTAAAGAACATGAGACGGCGTGTGGGAGCGACTGAGAAAAAGATCATTACTGTGTCGGATCGGGAAGGAGATTTTTATGAGTTGTTACATACATTAAATGAGGCAAATGAAGACTATGTGATACGTGGTAAGCATGATCGTTATTCAGGAGAGAAGCACCGAGACCGAGGCGAAAAGTTAAAGAGTTTATTAGAGAAAGCGGAGGGAAGGGGTGTATTGGATGTGACAATCCAAGAGGTAGATACGAGGGAAATTAAGGAGCTAAGATTAAATTTGAAGGCACTGAGGATTACCTTTCCACCTCCTAATAAAAGCAAGGAGGAAGGGAAGGGAAAAATTGGCTATAAAGCGATTACGATTAATGTGGTTAAAGCGTTTAATGAGGGGCATGAATGGATATTATTAACGAGTTTACCCATTGACACAGTCGGACAAATAAAAGAGATAGTGGAGATATACCGAAGTCGTTGGCATATAGAAGATTACCATAAAGTGTTAAAGACAGGCTATCAAGTGGATGAAGTGTATTTGCATAGTTCACGGCAAGCGATAGAAAATTTTTTAGTTATGGCTAGCTTATCGGCATGTCGTTTATATTGGCTGATCTATATTGGTCGTACAGAGGTAGATATTAAAGCGGATAAACTGTTTGAAGCGTTTGAATGGAAAGCGATATACGTTTTTTTTAAAGAAAAAATACCGGAAGAATGCCCGGCATTATCTGAAGTCATCTTAAGGATTGCTCGTTTAGGTGGTTATAAATCCAAGAAGAAGGCGTCAAAACCTGGAATAAAGACATTATGGATAGGGTATCAACAATTTACAATAGCTGCCCAAATGTACAGGAATATGTCAAGCTTAACTTAAGGCTAATTGGAAGAATTCAATGGCACTACCTTAAGCGCTTTTCCCTGCTCCCGGGTTGGCTGGGTGCGATTTCGTAGGGGCGGTTCGTGAACCGCCCGCTCTCAGCATTAATTATATTGTGATGGGCTGTGTTTCACTCAATCTATCAGTGAATAATGGCATATATGTACTTTATTTGTTTTGTGCGGGCGGTTCACGAACCGCCCCTACGAACACTTTGTGCTATTCCTTAAGGTAGTGCCATTGATCCCGGAATTTAGTGCGACGAAGCGAGCGTGCGAGCCTTAGTAGCACTTAATGTCCGGGATCCAGAAACTTAGTTAGTAGCATTATTCCAATCTGTTTTGCCCAATCTAATAACACCTGCGGCGCAAAAAAACCTAAAAAATTAACCCTTCTTAATACTATATTAATCTGGTTCCCTTACAATGTAGATATATGGCCGTGAAATAGCTTCGAGTTGAGCCTATATTAATGTAACCACCGATATTGATACTTAAGGGGAAATGTATGTCTGGCAAAAAAATCGACAAAGGCGAAAATCTAATTCGAAAGGGTAAAGAAAAAATTGAGGAAGGCATGGGTGCAGTAGAGCGTGTAAAGCAAGCAAAAAAGGACAAAAAGCGACACGCAAGGCAGGAAGAAGCAAGTAATCGGGCAAAGGATCGGCTTGAAGGAAATGCCCCGCTTACCCGAGAACAGCAAAAAGTAGAACAGCAAATCACTCACGTAGAGTTAGGTATGCTTGGGCAGGATATACAACAGGCTCAAAAAGAGTTAGATGCTGATATTAAGGCAGCGTCTGCGCGCCAGGAGCAAGAGCGACTAAACAACTTTAACGAGTCGTTAGATCAATACTTGACAGAAAAAGATGAAGTATCTATCCAAACATTATTCTCGAAGGATAGCTATTACCCCCCAGAAGAAATTAAATTGGCGCAACAATTACGTGATCTGGGAGACGAAAAATCCTCCAAACTTACATTTATCCAGGCAAGTAGCCAAATTGCTGGTGTGAATATGGACTTAGTAGTTGTTCTAACGCGCGAGGGTGCAGAGAAAAGCAAACTACGTCAACTATTATATTCCCAATTGGGTATCACGGATCAGAAACCAAACCCCTCACGAGAATTCTTTGAAGAATCACTAAATCCATTTATTTATAGACAACCAATATTTAATCCACTGCGAGCAGATATATCATCTGACTCGAAAAAATTGGCTGCTATCGCTCAACCTGCTGAATTGGAATCGGAACAGTTAAATAAGCAAATAAGTGAAATAGAGTCTGGTATTATTAGTTTATGCAACAAGGCTGGCTTGAGCGAAGAACAAGTACAAAAAATTATAGGTAAACCTAGCATTGGAGAATTACCCGAAGAGGAACAGCGTGCTGCTTTAAAGCGCTTAACCAATGCTGTCTTAGTGCGGTTTGTCCCATTTTTTAATGAAGCTGATGAAGCGCAATTTAGAGGAGATTTAAAGAGTGCAGTAGATACTTGGAAAACCAATAAGAAAAGGCTAGCAACAATTGCTCGCAATGAAAGAATTGCCAAGGTCGCCGACGAGTTAACTAAAAGTGTTAATGTTTATATGGGTGTGATTAGTCAAAAAAAACCAACTGAGGAAAATATAAAGGCAGCAGATAAAAAATTACGTGATGGTTTAATCGCTTTGTGGAGAGTTGCAGGTATCGATGAAAGTGAGAGGTTCTTGCTTGAAGGTGATGAGAGTTATATAGACAGCCTAAGTGAACGAGTAGAAGCTAATACTGATCGGGCGTTGGCTAAATTATGGGATAATTTCCCTGGTAAGGAGGCCTTGGCTAAAGCATTAAAGAACGCAAAAAAACCGGTTGAAAAATATGCGAAACAGCTAGAAAGTGAGGCGCAGCAACAGAAAGCCAGAGAAGAAAAGCAAGTTAAAAAAGAAGGAAAAAATTCCCCATCGGGGTCACCTGCTGGAGGGGAAAGTCAAGCGCTACAGCAAGATGAGGATATTTCACCTGAAAAAAATACTCAGTCTGAATGGCGTATGGTACGATTTTTCCAATGGCTAATTAACTACGTTTTGAAAAAACTATCCAAAAAAGAAAAAGCGGCGGTTATGTCAGAAACTGAGGCATTAGAAGCTGAAATGTCAAAATCTCGGTCAAAACGTAGGCAATCAGAATCCATGGTAATAATAGAAGGTTCTGTTTCTGAACTACCGTCAGAACCGGAACCGTCGGCATCACCTAAGAAGGAAAAGAAGCAGGAGAAGGGAGATGTTCTAGCTGAGATGAAATACAAATTTAAACAGGGCGTTCTTGAGCTTGCGGTTCATGGTTTTAGAGAGCAAAAACAGAGATGTATTGATATTTTGCGCGACACCTATGGTTATGAATTAACAGGGCAGTCATTGACAGATTTTATGGGTCTGAGTGAATCAACTCCTCCGGAAAAATTATTTAAATTATACCAAACTATTTTTAAGGGTATGAAGGTAGAGGGAGTTAATGAGGAGCTTGACGAAGTAGATAGGGCTGATCTAGGGCCATTCTTCCCATCGATATTGTTTACAAGGGGTATGATAGCTACACTAAAAAATATGGAAGCAGAAGGTCAGTCATTAAGCCTGGAAACATTTAGCGCACTTTGTCAAATATATAAATCATCGCCATTGGTTGTTCAGGCATTTGAGACGGCGGTTACCCGCTATAAAAACGAACATCACATCGTATGGTTGCCGGAACCTTTATTAGCAGAGTTGGTGAGATTAGCTGCTGACGTTGCTGCGTGTGATGCACAAATCCGAGAAATGGATAAGCGGCAACTTGGTGATGATGCATTTGGTTCTCGTCAGGCCTTTGTTGATGACCTGGCTGATATGATGGTAAAAAAAATGGGTAAGGATTCGAGAGAGCTCATGCTACAAGCCGAAGAGCTGCCACCCTTGTCGCCCAGGGAGCCAAAAATTAAGCTGGTAGATATTGAGCCTGTTATTAATGCTAAAGTAAACGTGCAGAAACAATATCAGGCTAATTTGGGAAGCGTTTCTGAATCTAAAACAACAAATGCGATACGCAAAACGATTGAATCATTACGCACAAATGAGCAAGCATTCGGCTTGTATAGTCTATTTTGTCGACAAACAGCGGGAGTTATTACTGGCGATAAGGATACTAATATAGTACTGAATAGCATTGCTGCGCAATCATCTATGTGGACTGAAGCAGTAAAGGTTGCGCCTCTTTTAAAACAGCTGCTCGGGCCAAAGCGTTATGCCGAGATAAATAATACTAAATCGACTGTATCTGTATTGAGTATTGCTGATTTTTTAGATGAGGCTGATGAAGCAAGAGCAGCAAATTTTTATGAGTTAATGGGTTCATTAGTCCCTTTGTCTGATAGTTCAGAGGCAGTAGAGAAAGCGTTAACGGCTATTATTAATTACGCCAATGCAAATAAAGAGTCAAATTTGCAGGAATTAAAGGCGTTGCTAACAAAAGATAATTTCCCACTATTTTCCAAAGTTGTTTTCCACCCGCTGTACGAAAAAATTGGCCTAAATGGATTTAAAGTAGTATTGTTTAATAGTGAAGGTAAATTACGCGATAAAGAAAAAATAGAGATATTTTTAGAAATAGCTAAGGGGATAAATGTAGCAGAAGCTGCGCAGTGGGTAACGTTGTACGTTGCTATTGAGCAGGGAGGTGGAAATCCAGCAGAGTTAATTGCTGCTAATCCAGTGTTTAATAAATTATCTTATAAAGATGCAAGCGAGATTTTCTGCGATGCGCACGGTAAATTAAGACAACCAGAAGAATTAGTTATTACATTGCGACTTTTAAGTGGTAAGAAGCCACACGACATTAAGCACGCAAAACTAATAATGGCGTTTGATGAATTGGGTCTGATCGACCGACAGCTTACACAAGAACAAGAAGAGCCAGTACTCAACGGGTTTTGTGCAAAAAGCTTGTTACAGAGGGCGGTATTAGGTTTACAGCATGATTACCGTACCCTTGGTAAACCAGAATTAGTACAGAAGGCACGTGAGGGCTTGGTGGATGCCTTGGTTGAAACGGCTAAAGGAATGATACGAGCTGGTATAGAAAAGGATAAAAAATCTACCGCTGAGGACAGACAAAAAACCAGTGAAAAATTATTGGATATGCTTGTCCAATGTGGGTCTTGCGCTCCGGCCGCTCGAGAAGAGCTACTTGCTGCGATAGCAATTAAGCTGAAAATTGCGCCGAAGGCGGATATAAAAGTGAAGGGTAGTTTGCCAAATCTATCTGCTGTTTCCTCCAAGCAAGCTGCTCAGGTACAGCAACCAAAATCTCCAACCATGTGGAGTACGCTTTTTGGTGGTAAGAGTAAGGTTGCTGCAGGCGTCCCACTGCAACAACCAACTGTTGTGCCGTCTGACCCACCACCGGAAACAGGAAAACTAAAAAATACCGGTGGATCAGCTGGAAAACCACCAACAACCTAGCTTGTTGTTAGGTTGGATTGTGATGCAAGTTATGTAACGCAATATGCGCCACGCATGTATACTCATCGCACCTCAAGATGCGAGATTGGCTACCAACCATGGCTTGTCATCCCCGCCGCTCATAGCCAACAAAAGGCTCCCAACAGGATAGCGGGGAACCAAGAACCCAATTTAACAACAGGCTAGGTTTTTAGTGTCGAAAAGCTTGATTTTTGGGTTCCCGCTGTCTTGTCTGACATTTTTAATAAACCTTGAGCGGCGGGAATGACAAGCGGGGAGAGTTATGTGCCAAACTTCGCATCTTCAATGGCGATGGGTATATCCTTCTTCATTAGGTAAGGCTATTAATCTTCTCACGACAAATTAAATAGATATTGATCCCAATTTGGGAACGTTGTATAATTGAAACATGAGAATTATATCTATTAAAAAGTTAAAGGATTTTTGGAATAATCATCCAAAGGCTGAAAAACAATTACGCTCATGGTATGCAGATACAAAAAGAGCAAATTGGAAATCACCAGATTCCATTAAGCAAATCTATAAAAATGCCAGTATCGTTGCAAACAATAGAGTTGTTTTTAATATCCATGGAAATACCTACAGATTAGTGGTGGCCATTAATTACTTTTACAGCATTGTCTATATACGTTTTATTGGTACACATGCTGAATACGATAAGATTGATGTTACAACAATATAGGGAGTATATATGCAGATTAAATTAATTAAATCACATAAAGACTATTTAAAAACATTGGCCGAAATTGAAGAATTATTTGATGCTAAACCAAATACTCCGCAAGGGGATAAATTGGAAATTTTGACTATGCTTGTTGAAGCATACGAAGAAAAACACCATAAAATTGATTTTCCAGATCCTATCGATGCCATTCAATACTGGATGGAAAGTCGTGGCATAGATCGAAAAGAATTGCAAAAGTACCTGGGTTCTCGTGCCAGAGTGTCCGAAATTTTAAATAAGAAACGGCTTTTAACGTTAGCAATGATACGTCGCCTTAATACGGGATTACATATCCCGGCAGAAATTCTTATTAAAAGCCAAAAACTACAACAAAAAAGAATTTGATACATATTAAGTGGCAAAAAAGATATGCTATTTAAGACAGGCTGGCATTACAGCGTATTAAACGGTATATTCTTTGTCATCTATTTTTTCTTGATTAGTGACCCCCATGACCGACTACAAAGATACCTTAAACCTTCCGCAAACCGACTTCCCCATGAAGGCCGACCTGGCCAGGCGCGAGCCGTTGACCCTGGAATTCTGGGAAAAACAGCAAATTTACGCCAAATTGCAAGTGCAGCAACAGGGGCGCGAGAAATTTATCTTGCACGATGGCCCCCCCTATGCCAACGGCCGTATTCATATCGGTCATGCATTGAATAAAACCCTCAAGGATATTGTGCTGAAGTCCAAGGCGATGGCCGGTTTTGCCACACCGTTTGTGCCGGGGTGGGATTGTCATGGTCTGCCAATTGAACTAAATGTTGAACGCATGTTGGAAAAGGACAAGAGAAAAGTCTCTGCCAGCGAATTTCGCAAACTGTGTCGTGAATATGCCGATTCGCAAATGCAGCAACAGCGCGATGAATTTAAACGTCTGGGCGTATTTGGCGATTGGGAACATCCCTACATGACCATGGATTTCACCTTTGAAGCCGACATTATTCGCACGCTGCGCGACATCGTTGCGCGTGGTCATTTGGCGCGTGGCAGCAAGCCGGTGCACTGGTGTGTGCAATGTGCATCGGCCTTGGCAGAGGCGGAAGTGGAGTATCAGGACAAAACTTCGACCACCGTCGATGTACGTTTTCGCGCGGTAGAACCCGACGTATTTCTTGCTCGTTTTGGTGTTAATTCAGCGCAAATTGCCACATCGACGCCGCCCTCTGTCAGCGTGGTGATTTGGACGACAACGCCATGGACATTGCCAGCCAACCAAGCGGTGGCGTTAAACCCCAATATTGAATATGCCCTGGTGCGTTGCACACAGGAGGATGCGACAGAATACTTGGTTATAGCTGCTTCGCTGGTGGAATCGGCCATGGCGCGTTATGGCATTACCGATTACACCATTGCGGGATCATGTCTGGGTGAGGCGCTGGAAAAATTGTTGCTAACACATCCATTTTTAGCGCGTCAGGTTCCCTTGGTATTGGGTGAGCATGTAACGGTCGATACGGGTACTGGCGCTGTGCATATCGCACCCGCACACGGTGATGACGATTACGTGTTGGGCAATCGTTATGGCTTAGCGATTGATAACCCGATCAACGACCAGGGTTGCTTTAAAGACGACACAGCATTCTTCGCTGGCGAGCATGTGTATAAAGTAGACGCGCATGTAGTGCAGGTATTAACCGAACATCATGCGCTGCTCAGCAGCGAAAAACTGCAACACAGTTATCCGCATTGCTGGCGACACAAGACGCCGTTGATTTTTCGTGCAACAAAGCAGTGGTTTATTAGCATGGAACAAGCGGGATTACGCACCCAGGCATTAGCCGCAATCGATAACACACGTTGGTCGCCCGAATGGGCGCAAGCGCGTATCGCCAGCATGATTGTGCAACGTCCTGATTGGTGTATTTCGCGTCAACGTATGTGGGGTACGCCGCTGACATTATTTGTGCATCGCCAGACTGATCAATTGCATCCCAACACCTTGGAATTAATGGAAAAAGTGGCGGTGTTGGTAGAGCAGCATGGTGTTGACGCCTGGTACGATTTACAGCCGGAAACATTATTGGGCGATGATGCCAGGGACTATCGCAAGGTAACGGATACGCTGGATGTATGGTTTGATTCAGGTTCCACTCATGCGTGTGTATTGGCGCGACGGCCAGAATTGCAATGGCCAGCAGATTTATATTTAGAAGGTTCGGATCAATACCGTGGTTGGTTCCATTCGTCGTTGCTAACCGCAACCGCGATCAAGGGCGAAGCGCCGTATCGCATGGTGCTATCCCACGGATTCACCGTGGATACGCAAGGCCGTAAGATGTCGAAATCATTAGGCAACGTGATCTTGCCGGAAAAAGTATGGAATTCATTGGGCGCTGATATTCTACGCCTGTGGGCTGCATCTACCGATTATCGTGCAGAAGCCAGCATCTCGGATGAAATTTTACAACGCACCGCAGAATCCTATCGCCGCATTCGCAATACCGCGCGATTTTTATTATCTAATCTATTTGATTTTAATCCGCGCGAACATTTAATTCCAACGCAGGATTTATTGGCGCTGGACCGATGGGCGGTGGCGCGTACACAACAATTGCAAGTTGAAATTGCTGACGATTATAAAAATTTCCAATTTCATTTAGTCACCAAAAAAATCCAACATTTTTGCTCACTGGATATGGGCAGTTTTTATTTAGACATTATCAAGGATCGTCAATATACCACGCAAAAAAATAGTCGCGCGCGTCGCTCTGCGCAGACTGCGATATTCCACATACTGGAAGCCCTGGTGCGCTGGCTGGCGCCGGTATTGAGTTTTACCGCAGAAGAAATTTGGCAATACCTGCCCTGGCGTCAGCAAGAGTCGGTATTTATGCAAACCTGGTATGAAGGTTTTGGCGATACCACAGTCAATGTGAAATATGAGGAGCACTTCTGGATGCACGTCATGCAAGTGCGAGAACAAGTGAACCGTGAACTAGAAAAAGCGCGTGGCGCTGGTGCAATTGGTTCTGGCCTGGCGGCAGAAGTGGATTTATATTGTGATGATGGTTTATTGAAACAACTCAACCGATTAGGCAATGAATTGCGCTTTATATTAATTACTTCCGAGGCTCGGGTGCATGACATGGTATTACGTGGAGATGATGCAGCGCCGACAGAATTACCGGGATTGTGGGTGAGAGTCACCCCATCGACGTATACAAAGTGCCAACGTTGCTGGCATCGCCGCGCCGATGTCGGCAAGGATGCGCAGCATCCCGAGCTATGCGCGCGCTGTGTGGAGAATGTGGTAGGGAGGGGAGAGGTGCGGGAGTTTGCTTAAACAAAAAAGATTTAAAGATTTGACGCAGAGACGCAAAGACGCAGAGGAAAACATAAAAGATAAAACATAAAGAATTTAAAAAAAATATCTTTATTTGTTTTTAATCTTTTCTCTGCGTCTTTGCGTCAAGTTTTTTTCTTTTTTTAAGGAAGTTTGCAATGTCTATTCTACAACGTCTACACCAGCTGCAACTTACCATACGCCAGGCCGAGCAACACTACCACCGTCAAGCTGGCAGTGTGCAATTACTCGCAGTTTCCAAGCAACAACCGCTTGCCGCCATTCGTGAAGCAATTGCCGGTGGACAATTATGTTTCGGTGAAAACTACCTACAGGAAGCACTACAGAAAATAACCACACTCACTGATGTGCCATTAGAATGGCACTTTATTGGCACGATTCAATCCAACAAAACCCAAGCTATTGCAACTCATTTTGCCTGGGTACATAGTCTTGATCGGTTACATATTGCCGAGCGCTTAAACCAACAACGTCCCACGCATTTACCCAAACTCAATGTATGCATCGAAGTTAATATCAGTCAACAAGCCACTAAGTCGGGTGTGACGTTGGATGCCTTGCCGGAATTGGCGCACGCAATTAATCGCCTGGAGAATCTACGCTTGCGCGGCCTGATGGCTATTCCCCATGCCAGTAAGGAATTTGCCGAGCAACTGGCGGTTTATCAACGCGTACAGGCGGCCTATGCGGCATTATGTGCGCAGGGCTTAGCCCTGGATACGCTATCGATGGGCATGTCGGATGACTTTGTCGCCGCCATTGCCGCTGGCAGCACCATCGTCAGAATCGGCACGGCGCTGTTTGGTCCGCGTTAAATTGTTTCGGTAGCCAAAAACATCGATAATACTTAGCAACCCTAACATAATTGAGTTGGACTAGAAATACGGTAATGGTGAGAAAGAATGTGAGTGTATAATCATCACCTCTGAGTAAGATGTGCCAAAAACCCCCAACCTCAAACGCTTTTGTCCGTCGCCAATGAGTATATGAAAATGCCTAACATCATTAATCCATTAGATATCTTGGCTCACCTAAGATGGGAAGAAGGTGGGGACATGGAATTTAAATCCACAAAAGGTGGCTTGCCTAAAAGTTTATGGGGAACTTATAGCGCAATGGCCAATACCCATGGTGGGATTATTTTATTAGGCGTTGAAGATGACGGTACAGTAAGTGGCGTCGTCGATACAGGAAAACTCAAGAAAACCTTTTGGGATACTATCAACAACCGTGGGAAAACCAGTACCAACTTGCTTAACGATACGGATATTGTTGAAATGGGATACGGTGAAAAGACTATATTAGCTATCCGCGTGCCGCAAGCCAGCCGCTATCAACGTCCTGTTTATCTCAATCAGAATCCACTAACTGGTACTTATCGCCGTAATCACGAAGGCGACTATCATTGTACTGAGCAAGAAGTGGGTCGTATGCTCTCAGATCGTTCGGAAGAGTCCGTGGACAGCCGAATACTAGAAAATTTTGATTTGTCCGACATTGATTTATCCAGCTTGCACCAATATCGCCAGCGATTGGCTTCCCACAAACCAACTCATCCCTACTTAAGCGAAGACGATCAGGGATTACTAACTAAGCTTGGCGGTTGGCGACGGGATCGTAAAACTGGGCAGGAAGGGCTGACTGTAGCAGGCATGCTTATGTTTGGCCGCGATGATACTATTCGTGAAGCCGTTCCAAGTTTCCATGTCGATTATCGGGAAAAACTCTCTGATGACCCAGCTGTCCGTTGGACTGACCGGCTGACCATTGATGGCACTTGGAACACTAATCTATTTCAATTTTATCTTCGTGTTGTCCAGCGGCTGGCTGCTGATATAAAACTGCCATTTCAACTGAAATCTGACCTGCTGCGCAAAGGTGAAACTGAAGTTCATGAAGCCATCCGCGAAGCACTGGTGAATACGTTAATCCATGCCGATCACTACGGGGCGGGTGGTATCATCGTAGAAAAGCACCTCAAGGGCTTTAATTTCTCGAACCCTGGTTCTTTATTGATCTCCTTAGATCAATTGCTGCGTGGCAATGTGAGTGAGTGTCGTAATAAAACACTACAGACCATGTTCATGATGTTTGGTGCAGCTGAAAAAGCTGGCTCAGGCGTGGACAAAATCTTCAAGGGTTGGAATTCTCAACACTGGCGCTCTCCCCTGGTTACCGATCAAGTCCATCCTGATCGGGTATTGTGGCAGTTACCTATGGTTAGCCTTATACCTGACGATTCCCTTCACCGACTCCAATTGTGCTTTGGTAGTGACTTTAAAAGTTTTAATACTCAAGAGGTGCAAGTACTGGTAACTGCTGATATCGAAAGCTCAGTAGATAATGCCCGTATGCGACAAATTACCGGCAATCACACGGCAGACATCACCCGCATCTTACAAGGGTTAGTGGCGAAAGGCGCGCTTGCTCAAGAGGGACGAGCACGTGGAAGCCGCTATCGATTGGCAATAAGCAAAAGGGACTCCGTACATAACGAAGGGGACTCCGTACATAACGAAGGGGACTCCGTACATAACGAAGGGGACTCCGTACATAAGGACCCTGGGTCAGTATATAAGCACGAACTTAGCCCTGAAGAACTGACTAATCTTAACAAAATAGCCAAACCTGCCAGGGAAAATCAGCGATTATCCCCAAAAAAGACGGAACAGATCATCCAGGAATTATGCCGTAACCATTGGCTATCAAGAAAACAGCTGGCTGAGTTACTACAACGCAATCCCGATGGGGTACGTGCACGTTTTCTTACTCCCATGGTTGAACATGGTCGATTGCGCCTACGTTATCCCGATAAACCAAATCGAGCCGATCAAGCCTATACTTCAACTCTAGTCGGCCAATAACAGACGTAGATGTCTTCATTGCTGTGGCAACTTCTTGTTGAGTTTTCCCTGCTTTCAAGCGTATTTTTATCATTTCCTCAAACAGATCAAACTCTTCCTTTAAAGAATCATATTCTTTAAATTGTTTATAGAGCGTTCATCTTAAGGTATAATATATTATCTATATATGGTTATGTAAGTATATAAGAGATAATATATTGTCTATTAAATTAATCACGCCCCAAGAGGTTATGCTTGCTGTTGCAGCGCGCGTCAAGGCCATGAGACTTGCCTTAAGACTTACGCAAGTTGGGTTGGAGAATCGCTCTGGCGTTAGTCTTGGGAGTATCAAGCGGTTTGAAAAAACTGGCCAAATTTCATTGGAATCATTACTTAAAATCGCCATGGTTCTCGGAAGTTTAGAGGATTTTGAGCGTGTGTTCACAGCAAGAGAAAAACCACTGCCAAGCCTTGATGTGCTGATGGCGGAAAAGAAAAAGCGTAAACGTGGCAGCGTAACATGAAATATACCCCTACAAATTTAGTACAAATATCATTTTTAGAAGAAGTGAAGACGGCCCTCTCCGATTGGCCAAAGTTTGTCAGTACCGCAGGGGTAAGTAAGGCATTAACAACACGTATTGCCCGGATTTTGGTGGCATAAAGGGCATAATCCTACATTTTTCTTTCTCATTTCATCAAATTTGAACTATATTTAACTTAAAGCTATGGTTAAAGTGCATGTATTTATATGAGCAGGGCATTTGATTAGTGTCACTCTCGCTTGTTTGTTTGTGCTTTAAATTTGGTGCGAGGTGATGCTTGTCCGTTAAATTAAAGAGGTGGGCAGGATAGTTTTTTTATCGCTTGAGGATATAATAAAATGAAGCTAAGATATAATAACCCGCAACCCGCAACCCGCAACCCGCAACCCGCAACCCGCAACCCGCAACCCGCAACCCGCAACCCGCAACCCGCAACCCGCAACCCGCAACCGCGCCGCAGTCCGCATTTAGCCCATCAATCTAATACAAACTCTAGAATTGCCATCATAGGAGCCGGCCCCGGCGGTCTGGCTACCGCAGAAGCCTTAAAAGAAAAAGGCTATCAAAATATCACCGTCATTGAAAAAACCAAACACGTTGGCGGTATGTCCCTAAGTAGGCAATACCCCAAGGAAGCTACTGCTTCACAACATACAATCACCTATGACATGGGCAGTATTCAGCCGTTTGGCACCAGTAAGGTATTTGCATTTATAAAAAAATACGGATTGCATCTGGGAAAGGGAATTTCTTTAAATCATCCTGCCCCCATTCGTATTTATTGTATGCAGGAGAAGCAATACGTTGCGGATTTTTTAACCTATCCTATCCTGGGGATGCCCCTCAGGAAATTACCGACGTTATGCCTGGACATTGTAAAATTTATTCCCTGGCTTTATCGCTATCGTCGCCTGGCTAAGCCGGGATTGGCTAACACACAGCCGTTGGGACCAGTGTCTATACCAATGTTGGAGTGGTTCAATGTGTGTCGATTTAAGCTATTAGATCGCCTGTTGCGAACGTTGTTTGGCGCGTTAAATTTCGCAGTGTATGAGGCAACGCCAGATCACGCATTAATACACGGATTTAAGAATGTATTCTATGATCTATTGAATAGGCACCCAAGGTATATAAGGGGCATATTTTTACCGGTGCGTGAAGGCTACCAGGAAATATGGAATCGAGTCGCCAAAAATCATCAAGTATTATGCGGCGTAAACATAGAAAAAATTGAGCGCACCGGCGACGAAATTCATCTCTATTGGGATAGCGAAAAACACACCTTTGACCGATTAGTTATTGCGTGTTCGCCCGATTCAGTGGCGCAATGTATCGATGCTTCTCCACAAGAAAAAACCCTACTTTCCAAGGTTAGGCACTCCCCTGGGTGGAGGGCTGCCTTCTTAGCTAAAGGATTACCGCACGATGCTATGTATATCTTTACCGATCAAATGGAAAATAGCGCTGTTCCGCCGCAGTTGTATGGCTTTATTCCGGAAGGGGAAGTAGAAGATGGGGTATGGTTATATACCACCATGCTGGGTTTCACAGAAAAACAAGGAGTTGAAGCGGTTATGCAACACTCAGCCGAACTATTGCAGCAACATTTTGGCGCTGAGGTGATCAGTTGGGTCGATAAGGCGTATTGGTCACAGTATAACGCTCATTTTGATTGTGAAGATACAAAAAATGGGATGTATGATCTGTTTGAGTCGTTGCAAGGATTAAAACATACCTATTTTGTGACCGAACTTTTGTCAGGGCCTGGCCATTCTATGTTAATTGATTATGCCTATCAGTTAGTGGATAAGCATTTTTGATTGAGAGTATTACGGTCAGGTTAAATTTTTTGTAGCACGTGATTTTTGAAAACTTGCTTTATCCCCTTTGCGAAGGGGAAATGGATATTTGTGGTTCTCATTTTATAAAATTTGTTCTATATTTAGTAAGAAGCCATAGAAGGAAGGCGTGTATTTTGTAGAGGTAGGGCAGGGAAGCAGCGTTTTGTTATGAAAACATTAAGAGGTGAAAAAAATAACTTATGTGGCATAAAGATAAATCACTACGATACGCTAAGGACTTAAGGATTGGGATTATCGGCGCGGGACCTTCCGGATTGGCCGCTGCAGAAGCTTTAAAAGAACGCGGCTATCAAAATATTACCGTGATTGAGAGACACAACCGTGTCGGCGGCATGTCGATGAGTTTACGTTACCCCGGTGAGAAGGGTGATGTTGTTTATGAGATGGGCAGCTTTGCGCCGGTCGGATCAAGAAAATTATTCCGACTGTTTCATCGCTATGGTCTACATGTTGGCAAAACCAATACGCGTGGAAATGTTGACACACCGATTAGGCGTAGAGATCTACTCGTATTTTTAATTATTCATAATTTAAAACAACATAAGGCCATCATTGACTTTGACAAATATCGTTTAGGTTATCCGCTGCGTCAGTGGCCTGCGCTTTTTTCTGATAGTTTTAAATTGGCGCGTTGTTTTTGGCGCTATCGTGCGTTAGAAAAACCAGGACATGAGTTATCCGATGACTTAACCGCCGAGTTATGTTTGCCGTATGAAACGTGGGTAGACCAACAACGGCTTTCCCTGGTAGGTGATGTGATGAAGATGTTTGCCAGCACCGCTGCGTTTAGTAATCCCGATATCCGTCCCGATATATCTGCATTTGAAGTCATCAAATTCTTTTATCAATTATTACACTTTCCATTACGCTATATTAGTGGTCATCTGGGTTTTGTAAGGGAGGGCTATCAAGAGTTATGGAATCGAGTGGCTAAACAACATCACGTGTTGTATAAGCAAAACATTCAAGCGGTGCATCGACATGAACAAACTGTAGACGTCGTGTTGGATGATCAAACCTTAACGTTTGATAAATTGTTTGTGACCTGCTCACCGGCACAAGCGTTGAAATTCCTCGATGCGACGATTGAGGAGCGCAGCGTTTTTGAGAAAGTACATTATGCCCCTGGTTGGAAGGTGAGCTTTTTAGCGCAAGGATTGCCGCACAACGGCTTGTATTCATTGATGGATCCTTATTTAACCGATGCGGATAATTATCGTGAGTGTTTGCAGAGTTTTTATCCCGAAGGTTGGGTGAAGGGCGATATATGGTTGTACACTGGAGTTACCAATGTTGCTCACCATGAATTTCCGCCGACGTTTTACAGCAATAGTGAAAAAATGTTGCAACAAGAATTTGGAGCGAAGGTGTTGCAATGGGTCGATACGTTTCATTGGGCAGAATATACCCCCTATTTCCTGGCGGAAGATGTGAAGACAGGTATACGCAAACGCTTTCATCAACTGCAAGGTAAGCAGAACACCTATTACTTGGGTGGCGCTATCAGTGGCAGTAGTCATGCCACGGTAACGGAATATGCTTATTCAGTGGTTAACCGATTTTTCTAAACGGCAAAATCCCACACGCCATGTCCTAAACGCTGCCCACGTTGTTCGTACTTCGTCAACGGTCGTCCCATACGTTGAGTAGTAAATTTACCCGCCCCCGCCGTGTTGGATAATTCCTTATTGTCAGATAACACGCGCATCATGTGTAGTGCATAGTCTTCCCAATCGGTGGCCAGGTGCAAGTGGCCGCCGGGCTTTAATTTCTCCACTATTAATTGCACGAACGCTGGTTGTATCAGGCGGCGTTTGTGGTGTCGGCGTTTTGGCCAGGGGTCGGGGAAAAAAATTTGGATAGTATCCAGTGAATTATTCGGAATGAGGCGTTGGATGAGTTCCACCGCATCGCCTTGCAGTACGCGAATGTTGCTGAGGTTATGTGTGGTTATTTCCGCCAGCAGGGCGCCGATGCCACGGGAAAATACCTCCATGCCAATGAAGTAGCTATTGGGCGCGGCAAGTGCGTGTTGGATGAGGGAGTGCCCCATGCCAAAGCCGATCTCCAGGGTAACTGATGGTGAAGGGGAGGGGAGCTCACGCTGCCAATCAATTGGGCTGCCAGGGTCAAGCAGGTAGTTGTTTTGCGTCAGTGCCTGTTGTTGGCGCGTACTCATGCGCCCAGCGCGGATGGCGAAACTCTTAATCAGTCGTGGGTGGGGTGTGGTATATTTATCGGGTAGGGACATAGGCTATAGAATATTTAATGTAAATTGGGTACGATAGTGGGTTAGAACTAATAGGTTCAATAGTGCTCCCTTTTTTTCCTTCTCCCCTTGTGGGAGAAGGTGGCCGCACCTTGGGCATTGGCTGCAAATCTGATATAGGCAATGTATTATACTAGCTGATAAATTTTGCTAAATCTGTGCGGACGGATGAGGGGTAAGATACGATTCACTGCCAAACCCAATTATTCCCCTCATCCGTCCCGCTCAGTGTTATCTAAGTTCTTTGACTGGGATACTTTATCATTCATACATGGTTTTAAGCTATAAATATAGGTGCGGGCCACCTTCTCCCACAAGGGGAGAAGGAAAAATGACGCGTTAATGCGTACTTGAAGATAGTGCCATTGAATTTATAGATTAGTATGGTCATAAGTATCCACTGTCTACTCAACCAGCGGGTGTAGTTCAATGGTAGAACTTCAGCTTCCCAAGCTGATAGCGTGGGTTCGATTCCCATCACCCGCTCCAGTTAACGTGAATTATGCAACGGAAAATAACCATGAAAAAGCTATTTAAAATCCTGCTGTATATTGTATTCATTGTGTTGGTGCTGTTAATAGTCGGTGCATTTTTAGCAAGCAAGTTGATTAACCCTAATGATTACAAGGGTAGGATTATTGCAGCGGTGCATGAAAAAACCGGGCGTGACCTGGTCATCGGAAATATTGAGATGTCCTATTTCCCCTGGATTGGCGCGCGCGTACAAGACGTGCGTTTGTCGAATGCAGCTGGCTTTCAGCCACAAGATCGTTTTATGCAGGTGGGAGAGGCTGACGTGAAGGTCAAGCTTATGCCATTATTTTCGCGCAAGGTGGAAGTTGGCAAAATCACATTAAAAGATGTCGAGTTGAATCTGGCGAAGAATAAAGTAGGGCTGTCGAATTGGCAGGATATATCATCACGTCAGAATGCAAATACAACTGTGTCGGCAGGGACGGGAAATGCCCAGCCAGTGGTGGCAAGTCAATCTAATGCAGCAACAACAGCGTTGGCGATATCGATTGCGGGTATTGATATTGAGAATGCCAATATTTCATGGATTGATGAGCAAAAAGACCAGCGTGTACAGGTAAGCAATTTCAATTTGAGTAGTGAAAATCCGCAGAAAAATAAACCATTCCCGATTAGCTTATCATTTACTATTAACAGCGCCAAACCGGCGCTTGCGGGCAATTTTTCCTTTGACAGCACTGTAACGTTCAACGATCAAAACAAAACCTGTGAACTCGCCAGCCCTCGTATCGCCTTTACATCTACAGGTGCGCAAGCGCTAACATTTCAAGCGGATCAAATCTTGGTGGATACGCATCAACAGACCATGGCTATGTCAAATGTGGCGCTTAATGGTGGTGGGTTGGATGCAAAGTTAAGAAAGGTGAATGTACAACAGGTTTTTTCTAAGCCCTTACTCACTGCTGACTTACAAGTTGCGCCGTTTAATTTAAAGGCGTTTTTGCAAACCATGGGCCACCCGATCAAGACGCAAGATCCCAGCGCATTGCAACGGGTATCGTTAACCACCCAACTCGAAGCCACTGCATCATCGTTGCGCTTAAATCCGTTGAGTGTACGTTTGGATAATTCCACCATCAATGGTAGTGTGAATATTGCCGACTTTAGGACACAATCGATTAATTTTGATGTAGCCATCGATCAGATCAATGCAGATCATTATTTACCACCTAAATCTGCGTCGGCTGCTGCTGCCAATGCAACTACCCCGGCAACTACTGCCGCCAGTGCAACGGCTGCATCAGGAACGCAACCAGGCGCCTTGCGCAGGGCGACCATCAATGGCAAACTTCGTGTTGGTTCATTGACCGTTGCAGATACGTTATTAACCCAGGTATATGCACAGATTGCGCTGGGTAATGGGGTATTGCAGGTTTCTCCACTAAACGCCAATGTGTATAACGGCAGCGCTAAGGGGAAAATCGCCATTGATTTTAATGCAGCGACGCCAGCCTATACCATCGATGAAACGTTGACGAATATTGATATAACGCAACTGGTTAAATCGGGTAAGTTAACTGGTCGCGCTAACCTTACTACCCGTGTCACCCTACAGGGGGAGGGTAAGGACGCTATGTTGCGCAGCTTAAATGGCAACGTGCAATTTAATATACAAAATGGCGCCTTCGTTGGTAAGGATATTCCCTTTGAGGTGGAGCGTGCGGCTGCCTTAGTGAAAAGACAAGCGCCGCCCCCTGCACCCGCTAAAAATCAAACCGATTTTGGTACATTTCAGGGCACGGGAACGTTTACGAATGGTATATTTAGTAACAATGATTTGTTAGTACAGTCGGATAAATTTAAAGCAACGGGAAATGGTACGGCAAATTTAGTTGGCGGCGCATTGAATTATCATCTGTTGATGGTGGGCTTGCACATGGTTAACGACGCACAGGGTAATGCAGTGCAAGAAGAGCGCCAGTTTAAAATTCCAGTTATTGTCAGCGGTACTCTAGATAATCCAATCATTACGCCAGATTTAAAAGCCTTGCTGCAAACCGAAGTAGGAGCAAGGGTGATACAAAAAGCAACAGATAGATTAGAACAACGCCTGGGGCCAGGCACAGGCCACGCAATTGGCGGCGCATTGCAAAGATTATTAAATCGGTAACAATACAGGCGAATTAGTTATGAATTCTCAGCAAGCTCAGCAGTTCATCAATCAAACCTGGGATCAAACCATTATCCCAACTATTAGTAAGTACATTGAAATACCATGTAAATCTCCTGCATATGATCCAGACTGGCGAAAGAACGGTTACATCGATCAAGCCATGGAACTAATAACTAATTGGTGTTATGCGCAAAATCTGCCGGATATCCAACTAACCGTTCATCGCCTGCCAGGGCGCACTCCCTTATTGTTAATTGAGGTGCCTGGAGATAATACTGCTAAGACAGTGGTTTTATATGGGCATATGGATAAGCAGCCGGAAATGGTCGGTTGGCATGAGGGGTTAGATCCATGGAAGCCAGTGTTAAAAGACGGACGCCTGTATGGGCGTGGCGGCGCTGATGATGGTTATGCGGTGTTTGCAGCACTGACTGCCATTAAGGCATTAAAACAACAACGCATTTCCCATGCGCGTTGTGTCATCTTAATTGAAGCCAGTGAAGAAAGCGGTAGTAACGATTTGCCAGCCTATGTCGAACATTTAAAGCCACAAATTGGTAGTCCAGAATTAGTTATTTGCCTGGATTCTGGTTCAGGAAATTATGAGCAATTGTGGTGCACGACGTCGTTGCGGGGATTGATTAATGCGACATTGACAGTAGAAGTGTTAACCGAGGGCGTGCATTCTGGCGCCAGCAGCGGCGTTGTCCCTTGCAGTTTGCGTATTATGCGTGAATTATTAAGTCGTATTGAAAATGAAACCACGGGTGAAGTGTTAGTTAAAGAATTGCACGTTGATATTCCATCGGGTCGTATTAAGGAGGCAAAACACGCCGCGGAAGTGATGGGTGATGTTGTATGGTTAGAATATCCTTGGGTTAGTGGCGTAAAACCGGCAAATGTTCCCTATGATCAGATGATTATCAATCGTACTTGGAAACCGGCGCTAGCTATTACTGGTGCGGATGATATTCCAAAGCTGGCGGATGCAGGCAATGTATTGCGCCCTAAAACATCCCTGTTGTTATCGATGCGTGTTCCTCCTATGTGCGATCCAGAAAAAGGAATGGCGGCGTTGAAGAAAATTTTAGAGGATTCTCCGCCCTATCAAGCGAAGGTAACGTTGACGCCAAGGAGCCTGGCTTCTGGTTGGAATGCGCCGGAATTGCAACCGTGGTTGGCGGACGCCATGACCACTGCATCACAAGCATACTTTGGCAAACCTGCCATATATTTCGGCGAAGGCGGCTCTATTCCCTTTATGCACATGCTAGGTGCAAAATTTCCTGACGCGCAATTCATGATAACCGGTGTGCTTGGGCCACATTCCAATGCGCATGGGCCGAATGAATTTTTGCACATAGATGCGGGTAAGCGAGTGACGGGGTGTGTGGCGCATGTTTTGGCCGAACATGGTGCACGATTAAAAAACAGTGCTTAATTATGCAAAAAAAAATTGCTAGCTTTTGTATCGATCACGAAAAGTTGTTGCCAGGTGTATATGTGTCACGCATTGACGAGGTGGCAGGTCATCCAGTGACGACGTATGATCTACGTATGAAGGCTCCCAATCGAGAGCCAGTGATAAACATGGCGGAGGTGCATACGATTGAACATATAGGCGCTAGTTTTTTGCGCTTTCATCGCGTGTGGGGCAAGCGCACGATTTATTTTGGCCCTATGGGGTGTCGCACTGGATTTTATTGGGTCATCAATGGGTTTCATAAAAGTAGGGAGCTATTACCTGCTGTTATAGAGCTGTTTGAACACATTGCAGATTTCAAAGGAAAAGTGCCTGGTTGCTCGCCGATAGAGTGTGGTAACTACTTAGATCATAACCTACCCATGGCACGCCTTGAAGCGGCGAGGTATCTTGAAACGTTGTGCCGCGCCACTAAAAAAAATTTAGAATATCCGAAATAAAAAAGGTAACTGCTCACCGCGTTTGAGATTGGGGGTTTTGGCGTATAACTTATTTCTTGTCATCCCTGAACTCAATGGCACTACCTTAAGTAATTGCACAAACTTACAATAGTGCTCCAATTTTTTCCTTCTCCCCTTGTGGGCTAACCTATGCACACATCGCCAAGGACGACATGAAGCATGGCACATACTCTCCCGTTGTCATTCCCGCCGCTCTTAGTTTTTTAGAGGCATTAAGCAAGACAGCGGGAACCCAAAAATCAAGCTTATTGACACTAAAAACCCAGCCTGTTGTTAAGTTGGGTTTTGGTTCCCCGCTATCTTGTGAAATGGCCTATCTTTATTATCCTCAATAACCAGCGATGACTTATCGTCAAGTTCTTTTTCCAAGGAAATTTTTACTCCGGTGATTTCTAGTACGTTAAAATACATAGAGAAATCTGAACTATCACGTGATAAAAGATATTCTTCAATAACATCCGCTAGAAACAATGATTTTTTTCTTGTGTCAGGAATTCTATCTAAATGGGGCATCCAACTACGAATTGAATTCTCCATTTCTCCATAATCACTGAATTTACAAACAAGCTGTTTTTTATTGCAGGAATAGGGGATATTCAATGCTTGCAAAGTTCTACGGTATGTCTCTTCAGTAACAAATGGTCTTGGTTTGAAATGGTGGAAATAACTTGACCATGCCGGTCTTAGAATGACTTGGTCTACAACGTCGTATACATCATGGCGCATAGGATACATAAGAAAAATTTTGCCGCCGTCTTTAAGACTATTTAGAATATTTTGTAACGCTAAATGTTGATTTTCTACCCAAGATAAAGTCCAGAAGGATGCAGCCACGTCAAATTGCTGTTTAAATCGCATTTTGGTGACATCACCCACGACAAACGATAGGTTCTCCGCCTTATAATGTTTATTTGCAAATTGCACCATGCCTGGTGATAAGTCTAAACCAGTAACGTGTTGCCGTGTTTTTTTAGCAAGTTCCGCAGTAATTTTCCCACTGCCACAGCCAATATCTAAAATAGCTTCGTTGCCATTGAGGTGTAGTTGTTTAAGCATCTCCATTGCAGTGCGAAACTGCATAATGGAATTTTTATCGTAATATTCAGAGTCCCAGCTTTTCATTATGCTATCATCTTGATGTTTACCTTCCAGTACGGAATCGGTAAAAATTAGCAATTTTCATTTAATTTTCATCTATAAAAATAAATTGGCGATAAATGCTATTTTAATATAAATCTTAGGTTATTTTAATATATAAACATATATTGACAAGGTGTACAAGAAAATTTAATCTCCCTTTAATTATTTGAGAGGAGGATTAACGCATGAAAAGTTCTGTGGGCACCACTACCCTGCGGGAAAATTTTCTGTTGGCTTTACTGCATAAGATAACTCGAGAGTATAAATCTCTTTGGGAAACTATTCACAAGGTTAAACCATAAATTTGTCTCCGGGATGAGCAAGCTATTAGTGATCCAGGCTAAACAAGCTTAGCTGTAACTGACGTTAATTAGAATGTCACCCAAGTGGGTATACTCATTGCACTTTAAGGTACGAATATTTGAATAAGGGAGAGCTTAAGTATGGCCAACAAGAATAACTTAACCCAATATGTCAGCTGGATTTTAGAGAATTTTGGAAAAATACTTGCAGAAGCAAAAGAAACTAGAAAATTTAATTACCAACTCATTGGCTGGCAAAAAGGAAAAAATATAGCAGAGGATCGCCTTGTTGTTAAAATTGTAGGTACAAATACAAATGTTCCTTTAACTCCACTTGAAATTTACGAAGATGATCAATTAGTAAATGGGTTTTCACCTGCAGACGTTAAGATTATAGCCACCTTGGCTGTTTCCGTTAAATGTGCACCGAAATATAAGCTCCTCTTACAAGATTTTAGGGGGAATCTAGACAGCTACGTGATAGTGTATGGTGAAAAAGGGACTTCCAAGAAATTTCGAGCTACAGTAGATGATCTCGCCAAAAATATGAAGCTTATAACAGAATTTAGTCAAGAAGATGCATTTAAAATAGGTAAGGCTTTTGCGGAAAATCAGGTGCGCAAGGAAAGAAAATTGATGGATATGTTAAAGCTGATTAAGATAAATAAACAGAAAAATTTTTAATTAATAGCGCGGATTCTTGTTTGTTCTTTAGGTAAAGCACATTTTTGCTAGATTGAGCAGCAGCCAATTGAGATAGAATGATGGGTCTTGTTTTGTAAGGGTAATTCCATACCCACTTTATTGCTCGTAGACTTAGTCCACGAATAGGACATCCATCATTATAGGGTTTATTTTTCCTAATTATATTTGCAATACCCTTTCGGATAACTCTTAAAATACAAATATATCTGGCGGTATCTAATAAAACAATTAAATCGGCGTGAGCTATTCTAACAGAAAGGTCACGCATCGGCGTGCCTTCCATTACCCAAGTTTCTTTTTGTAAATACTGTAGTAAGGCAGTATCCCATTGATCCTTAGAATTGTGTATCCAACTACCAGGATTCCAGTATAGGTTGTCAAGATGTATTGGTTCGCAAGTTAATAGAGCAGCTAGTCGTTTTGCCAGATAGGATTTACCCGAACCACCATTTCCCAATATTAATATCTTCATGAATAGTCATATTCTTGTGTAATTATTTTTCCTTCATTATCAAATATGTCGATTCCTTCTGATTTTTTAAGCATTATCGCCACGATGGCCGCCGGCCAAAGTAACAATAACGAGTATAAAATTTTTGAAACATAAGCAAACAGAAACATTTTAAACACCATGTTAGTAGGTAAAGTACCCAAAAAAGATAGCAAGGTAGTTATCAATACCAGACAAAATTCTCCAATGGTGGATGCTCCAAAGCTGCGCAAAGGAAAATATTTTCCCTTCATTAAAGCCTTCCAGCGCGTGACAGAAAAGATATTTATATAGCTTCCTACTAAACTTCCTATGGTTCCAGAAACTGCAAAACGCAGCGTGTGTCCCAAGGTTGTGGTAAAGGCAGCTTGCCCTTGCCAATTCGGGGGTGATGGCAAATAAATACAACTATTTACAATAACAGCAAATAAAAGCCCGCAAAATATAGACGAAAAGACCAATTTTTTTGAAATTTCATAACCATACACTTCAGATATAATTCCACCTAACGTAAATGTGACAGGAAAAACAACAGAGGCGCTCGTTGCTATAAATGGGCCTATTTGTACCACCTTATATGCCACGGTCGTTGCTGCGACCATGATGGTTGTATAGATCATTGCAAGCAAGTAAAAATATTTATACTGTTGTCTACTACGGTGCATTAACTCCATATTCATTACTCCTGGTTTCTTTTAAATTAATGTGTCCTTGCACAGCAACACCTATTATCTTGCAATTTTTAGTTGTCTGAAGCGTATCAAAGTCTGGATTAAGTGACTTTAAAAAGGCTTCTTCTCCGCTAAAAAGTATTTGTTTAAATATAGGTTTTTTTTGCCCCTTTAAAACAACAACCACATAATCACGATCAACCGGCTCAAGTTCTGGTTCAATAACGATACATGTTCCCTTCATGAAAGTAGGTTCCATTGTGCTGTCCTCAATGAGTAAGGCATAGGCATAGTCTGACAAATTAGCATCGAGGCGAATAAACTTTTTAAACTTCTCTATCTGTTGTTTCGCAGGAATATTCTGCCATTGTGCAGCTCTTTCCCAAGTAATAATGGGAACTTCAATTAGGCTTGAGGCAAGTATAGGCTCATCGCTGGAAATAAGATTCTCTGGTAAGAATAACCGTTCATCACCTACTAGCTGACCAATGCTAACGTTAAAGAATTTTGCAATTGGTCGAAGCGTATCAACATTGGGATTGGTGGTGATCCCCTTTGCTAGCCTGTTGATAACAGGTTGGCTAACACAAGTTACACGCGCAAGATCAGACTCAGTAATATGCCTAAACTGCATTAGTGACTTAAGATTCTTAGCCAAAGTATTGGTTTTATTCATTACATTTCCCTGATAAGACAGGTTGGGGTCAAGAGAATCCTTTCCCCTGCTATATTCTATGTTGCAATATATTATGCAATGATGCATAATAGTAAAATAGAAGCTACCGAAACCATCGTGGCAAAAAGCAGCGCCTATAAAATTGTACCCGATTCAATGCTCCATCGTAACAAAAAAATAGGCGGTGGATTAAATTTTATAAAAAGGGGGGTAATAAACTACGCAAAAAGAATTTTATTAGAAATTTGTCTTTAAAACCTAATCAACTAAAAGTTGTAAAAACACTATATTTATCAACTATTTAGGAGGAGATAAAGAATGTTAATTCTAACCAGAAAACCAGGCGAAAAAATTATAATTGGTGGCGAGATTACGCTTACCGTTCTTGGCGTTAAAAGAAACCAAGTTCGTCTTGGCATCGACGCCCCAACAGAAGTGCCAGTGCATCGCCACGAAATTTACCAACGCATACAAGCTGAAAAGCAATTAACTAATGAACAAAAGTGGAGGGTAGGTAAGCTTAAAAAAGACTAATACGATTTCCTAAGCCCACCACTAACTCAATAAGGAGATATGCTATGAGTATGAGTATTCAATACAGCAATCAATTCCGCTAAAAAACTTGCAATATGAAGGTGGTAAAAAGATACTGCTTGCAGATCACGATACAAGAGGAAGATGGTGTAAATGTGCATTAGTTAACGTCAGTGGTGGGCAAGCTGCAAATCCCCAATTAGAATCAAATTAAAATTATTTACTTGATTTACAATTCTTTTTATGTAGAATAAGCGCAAATTTTAACTAAAGAGAGCCTATCATGAAAACATCCCCCTTGTTTTATTGGCCGACTACACTAATGATGGTGAGTGATGATCGGACTTTTTCCAAGAACTTCACTACCCATTTCCAGAGATTGCAGCCGACTTTATGCTATCAAAACTTGGCAATGGCATTAGATATTTTACACACAGCTACCGATCTGTCTATGATGCAATCATGCCTGGTGGCGCCTATTGCGCCTAGTGAGGTTGATCTAGATTTTGTGGCAAAAACCATGGATTATCGACGCTTGCCCCAATTAGCGTTTAATCAGAATCGTTTTGCAAAAATTTCCGCGGTATTAGTAGATTCTATTATGCCGCATATGAATGGCGTTGAATTTTGTAGGAAGATAGTCGATTTGCCGATCAAGAAAATCATGTTGATGGATAAACTTGAATCTGATGCGCCAGTGAATGCGCTTAATGAAGGTATCATTGACGCATTTATTGTTAAGGATAGCAATCATATATTGGATGAACTGAATAAAATTATCTTACGTATGCAGTTTAAATATTTCTCCGATATTTCGTTGTCATTGATGGGCAGCCATCTAAATGACTACCAGGCAACGGATGACTACGCTAGATTACTGAATGATTTTATAAGTGATTATCGTATTGTGGAGTATTATCAACTAGATTCCCTTGGTAGCTGTTTGGGATTAGATAAGCAGGGCAAGCCATATTGGTTGGTTATTAGAACCGAAGAGGAATTTGCGCAAGAATTAGATACTGGGACTGTGCATAGGGCGAGCAGCAGTGCATTAAATAAATTAATTGCACGCACGCATTTGTTGTTCTTGTTTTCAGAGGTGGAGAAAAAACGACACGTGTCAGATTGGGGTCACTTTTTATTCCCGATCATGCAATCATTTGAACGTCGAGGAAAATTATACTACTGCAGTGTGATTAAGCACGAACAGTTTAGCTTAAGTGATCAGAAGATTATGAGTTTTCAGCATTATTTAAAGCAGCGTTCTCCCCTTCCATCTGTAGGGAGATAGCTACCTGGGGGATAGCTGATAAGATCAACTTGGCAATATTATCGGCTGCCTTCGATAAGTTAGCATTAGAATGCATTATTGCGCTATCGTTGGCGTGATCGCTAACAGCACGGACACTGACAAAGGGTATATTAAATAGATGCGCAACCTGCGCAATGCTGGCTGCTTCCATATCGACGCCAATGGCAGTTGGGAATTTGAGTTTCAGTGTAGTAAGCAAGGTATCGCTGGCGAGAAATTGATCGCCAGTGACGCCCACGCCCTTGTAAAAGGTTAAGGCTAATTTTCCTGCCAATCCTTCAAATAAATATAGCAAGGCGTGTGATGCTTGATAATCTACTGGCATACGTGGAACTTGTCCGTGTTGGTAACCCCATGTGGTTGCATCGACGTCATGATAGGCTACGGATGCGGATAAAATAATGCCGCCCGGTTCTAAATGCGCTTCCAGTGCGCCCAATGCCCCAATATTGATAATGCAGATAGGGTTAAAATGCTCAATCGCCAGGGTGGAGGCAATGGCCGCGTTAACCTTGCCGATACCCGAACATACCAGCACCACGGAGTGATCAAAAATATGTCCACTGTAAAAATCTACGGGGCCTATTTTACGATGTTGACAATTAGCAATGGCTGCACGCAGAGTTGCTATTTCCTCTTGCATGGCGCCAATGAGAACGATATTGGGAGTTAATGACGGCACAGTATTATGAGATTTTTCGATAGTGGCGGATAATGGGCGCGGCGCTGGCTAGCACGACATCATATAATACGGGTTTTTTCACCGAAGTGTCCAGGTTGGTGCACGTTAACATGTGGGTCCCGGCTTTTTCTCCGCTCTTAATGGTTCGCACCATCAATTGACCATCATGTGTTTGCACAATACATGGCCGACCAATGGCTTCTTTCATGCGATCGCCGTGGTATTTAACACCGGCGACGAAGTCGCCTGGCTGGTACCAGGGACTCATGCCGTCGTCAGCTATTTCATAACTGGTGGTAAAGGGAAATTGTTTTCTGAACAGTAATAATTCATTGATCACCAACTGTGTTTCGTTATCAAGCTGCACATTGTTGGTCGCATGTTCTTTGTCACGTTGCGCTTCTTGATAATCAGGAATCACATAAGGCCCAACGCCGATTTCATGTAATAACCAGTCAACCGTACAAACGACGCCCTGTTGCGCCACGCGCATTACCACACGTTCCGCACCGTCCACCGGTAAGCCGCCATAACGCGCGATTTCCCAGCCCTTATACGTATTGACGTTAAGATTTCCGGAATCACACATAGCTTCGCGCGTCAAATTCGCCATATTGCGGACACGACGTAAACGATCAGCACGTGCTTCAGCAGAAGATTGGGGATCGATGACAATAACTTTTTTAGTGTATTTTTTCTTGGTGTTCATGTGATTGGCCTATCTGTAATTGTGCTAAAGATTAGCATTTTTTATTGAGATTATCAATTTCAGATCAAAAACGTTGACAATGATCTTTATTGGAGTATATTTTACCAAAAAGTGGACTATATTTTAGTTTTTTAGGCGACGGATTAGCAAAAAATATCAATAAAACAATCATAACGGAGCAAATAATTATGGCCGACCTCATTGCACCAAAAGCAATCAATTCACTAAAAGCGCAGATTGGTATGAACTTTACGCAACGTGAGATTCAGTGCATAACGATGGCAATTCGGAGCAAGACGTTATTACAGATCAGCGAATATTTGCAGCTGAACCCAAAAACAGTGTATTTTTATTTGGTGGGAGTACAAAATAAGTTAACCCTGCTAATGCAACAGGGTATGATATTGTCTGATGCAGATATTGAATAATGTAGGGGTGGTTCGCGAACCGCCCGTTGTTTGGATGGCATTTATTTTTTAGAAAATTTTTAACTGAGGGACGCTAATGAAAAATTTACTCAAGAAGATTGTGGCAACGTCAGAGACCTATGGACGGTTTCTAAACACACTCAGTATGCTTGAATACGTTGGCGCTCGGAAGATTATCAAGAGTCAGGAGCAGGAACAGATCAATGAACAGTTGCTGAGTCATGTCGCTAAAGAAATTCACCATGCCTTGGTTATAAAATGCGCTGCTAAGAAATACGCGGGCAATATGTGTGACAATTATGTGCTGGGTGGGTTATTGTGTGGTTTGGAAGCCTATCGCTATTTCCAAATGGTTGATCATGCCATACAGTTAGAATTGGGAGATCAGGCCGATGCATGGCGTGCCTACGTATATACCAGCGTGGTCATCGAAACGCGTGGTATTTTGGTGTACTCATTATTTGATGAAGTATTGCAGGAGGTGGGTAAGCCCAAGGTGTTTGACGATATTATTCCCGACCAGCAATCTAATCTCACTCATTTGGCAAAGATCATGCATACACTGCCCAATTTTGAATTAACAGTGGCACGCTTAAGAGCCATAGAAGATAGGGAGTTTGCCGCGTTTCTACAAGCATTAAGCAAGGCGGTGGAATATCAGGGTGAGTCTTGTCCCGATAACCCCTCGGCGCAAATTTTGTCGTCTTCTAAATAAACCTGCACCATTGGCGCCTTAATGACGGGCAGGTTTTCACTCAATAGGTAATAACCCGCAATTGAAACCAGCTCAGCCTCCAGTTTTGGACAGAAAATACGTGCCGTTTTATCACCGGTAATCCCGGCGAGTGCGCGACCACGTAAGCTGCTATATACGTGGATATGTCCATCTGCCAGTAGCTCAGCGCCATGGCTTACTGGCGCTAGCACCACCAAATTCCCTTGACGGGCGTAAATTTGTTGACCAGAACGCACGGGCTTTGTTACAACTTGTGTGTGTGTGAATGTTTGTAGAGCTGCTTTCTGGGTGGATATTTTCTCGGTTGATACTTTGGGTTTTGCCTTAGTAGGTTGGTTAGTTAAAATAGCTAAACCAGAGGCTTGAGCGGCGGTATTTTGTTTTTCATTGCCGTGGCGTACGCCCACGGGAACCAGCCCATACTCGCGCAGATGATGTTGTAGGAGTGTAAAATCGATGTCATCAACGCTATCCACGCGTTGTAGATCAATGACCACGGGCATATTCTTAAACAAATTAGGCGTTTTCTGCGCGTGAGAACGTAATTGTGCCATGAATACATTAATGTTAGAACTAAATAAATGTAGTACTGTTAATGTAAGCAGACTACCTTTTAATTCAAACGCAGGGTTTTGTCGGCTGGAAAATGGCATTTCTTTACTAGTAATGGTCATGTTAAATTATTTGGTATACTTGTACTGGGGGCGATGGGGACATATCCATCGCATTCGAGATTGGCTATCAACCCTGGCTTGTCATCACCGCCGCTCATAGCTAACAAGAGGCTGCTAACAGAAGGCGGGGAACCAAAACCTAACTTAGCGATAGGCTGGGTTTTTAGTATTGAAAGAGCTTGATTTTTGGATTCCCGCTATCTTGCTTAACGCTTTCAATAAACTATGAGCGGCGGGAATGACAGCGGGAGAGTTATGCGCCAAACTTTGCATCTTCAAATAGCAATAGGTACATATTCTCTCTTACTTCCGTACGTAACACAAGGATACCACCGTATGACACAGAAGATCTGGTTAAAAAACTATCCCCCTGGCGTCCCAGAAGAAATAGATCTACAGGTCTATTCGTCACTGGCCGATTTCTTTACCCAAACGTGCCAACGTTATAAGGATCATACCGCGGTGAGCAATTTTGGCAGTACGCTCACCTATCAGCAATTAGAGCAATTAAGTAAGCAATTTGCTGCGTATTTGCAGCAGGAATTAGGGCTGCAGAAGGGTGAACGTCTTGCTATCATGTTACCGAATGTATTGCAATATTACGTCGCCATGTTCGGGGCATTATGTGCTGGTCTGGTGGTGGTCAACGTGAACCCGCTCTACACCGCGCCAGAACTAGTAGAAGAATTGCTCGATGCGAAGGTAGAAACGCTGATTGTGTTGGCAAATTTTGCACATACCGTGGAAAAAGCCTATGAACGTCTGCCGCTGAAGCAGGTTATTGTGACGGAAATTGGCGATTTATTTAGCTTCCCCAAATCCTGGGTATTTAATAACGTAGCGCGCTATATCAAGAAGATGGTGCCCAATTACCATATACCCGCAGCTATCTCATTTAAACATGCCTTGGCGCGGGGTAAACACATGCGCCTACAACCGGTTGACCTAACGCAAGAAGATGTTGCCTACCTGCAATACACTGGGGGTACTACTGGCACAGCCAAGGGTGCGATCTTAACCCATGGCAATATACTGGCGAATATTGAACAAGCCACTATCTGGGTAAAAACCAGCGGCTTAAAGGATGGGGAGGAAATCATTATAGTACCGCTGCCCCTTTACCACATTTTTTCGCTGACGGTATGCGCGTTTTGTTTTCTTAAACTGGGTGGTCATGCGGTCTTGATCACCAACCCACGCGATATTCCACAGTTTATTAAACAACTGGCGCGTGTGCCCTATTCGGTATTAGTAGGAATTAATACGTTATTTAATGCGTTGTTACAACATCCAGAACTCAAGCAACTATCCTTTTCTAAGCTGAAATTAGTGATTACTGGCGGGATGCCGCTACAGCAGGTCGTTGCTGATAACTGGCATAAGGCGACGGGTAATTTCATTCTCGAAGGCTATGGGTTGACTGAAGCCAGCCCGATTGTGACGGTTAATCCGACCAATATTAAAGGTTTTAATGGCAGTATTGGCTTGCCACTGTCTTCAACCGATGTAGAAATACGTGACGTTGCTACAGATGATCGAACTCTTGCATTGGGGGAAGAAGGCGAGCTGTGTGTTAAGGGTCCACAAGTGATGCGTGGTTATTGGAATAATGAGGCAGAAACACGACAAGCATTTACCCAGGATGGTTGGTTAAAAACCGGTGATATTGCACGCCTGGATGCAGAGGGATTTGTATACATTGTCGATCGTAAAAAAGATATGATTCTCATATCTGGATTTAAAGTATATCCTAATGAGGTGGAAGCAGTGTTGGCTAGCCACCCTGGCGTGCGCGAAGCGGCAGTGATTGGTGTCGCCAATGATGTGAGCGGTGAAGCGGTTAAGGCGTTTGTTGTTAAAAAAGACCCGGCATTGACAGTAGAGAGTATTCTTGCGTTTTGTCGAGAACGTTTAACACGTTATAAAATTCCACATCAGATTGAATTTGTGCCAGGGTTGCCGAAGTCTAATGTGGGTAAAATTTTGCGGCGTGAGTTGCGTGGGAAGTAAAAACCTATGAAACCCTCTACCATTTTTATTTTAGCGCTGCTGGCAGTATTAGGCTTGCTGCAATACAAATTGTGGTTTTCGCCCGACGGCGTGCCGCAATATTGGCGTTTGAAAAATCAAATTTCTGCCATGGAGAAAGAAAATACCCAGTTGCAAGCGCGTAATACAAAGGTAGTGGCAGAAGTGGAAAATTTAAAAAATGGTCAGGATGCAGTTGAGGAACATGCGCGCAATGACTTGGGGTTGGTGAAGTCAGATGAGGTGTTTTACCAAATCGTTCAATAAATTTTATGTCTAAACAAATAACGCATTTTTGGGCAATCGTGCCAGCAGCCGGTAGTGGTCAACGCCTTGGTAGCGAGATACCCAAACAATATTTACCCATTCAAGGTCGGGCAGTGATTGTACATACCCTGGCCAAATTATTGGCGCACCCAGGGTTGCAGCAGTTGGTGGTGGTGGTGGCGGAAAACGACTCCTATTGGGTGCAAGCAAGAAACGATTTAGTAACCACTAAGCTGACGACAGTAACGGGTGGACGTGAGCGTCATCACTCGGTGTATCAAGGGTTATTAGCGTTACAATCACAGGCAGCGCCAGACGATTGGGTATTGGTGCACGATGCCGTGCGTCCTTGCGTGTCTCGCCAGGATATTGATCGTTTAATTGCACAGGTAAGACATCATCCCGTTGGTGGTTTGTTGGGTGTGCGTGTACGTGATACATTAAAACGCGCTGACCCAGATGGCGTTATCATGACCACAGTTGCTCGTGACGGTATGTGGCAAGCCTATACGCCGCAACTATTTCGTTATGGCCTGTTAATGCAGGGATTGCAGTTAGCTATTGCAGGTAATCAGCCCGTATTGGATGAATCCAGCGCCATTGAGCTGCTGGGGTGGCAACCGGTGATGGTGGAAGGTGCGGCGGACAATATTAAAATCACCTATCCTGAAGACCTTGCGCGTGCGCAACATTACCTGACTTCTTTTATAGAAAATCGATGCGTATAGGCCATGGTTTTGACATTCACCGCTTTGTTGACGGCAAACTACTGATTTTGGGCGGTGTGTCTATCCCTCATTCGCGTGGTATGTTGGGACATTCCGACGGCGATGTAGTGCTACATGCCGTTTGCGATGCCTTGTTAGGTGCGGCGGCCTTAGGTGATATAGGTAATCATTTCTCGGATCGTGATCCGCAATGGCAAGGGGCGGACAGTCGAATTTTTCTGCGTCAGGTGCATGTGCTATTGGTAGAGCGTCACTATGCAGTGCACAATATTGATGTCACCATCATCGCAGAGACGCCTAAATTAGCGCCATATACTAAGCAAATGGTGGCAAATATTGCCCAAGACCTGCATATGCCGCCAGATACGGTGAATATAAAGGCCACGACGATGGAAAAGCTTGGACCGATTGGTCAGGAAGAAGGCATCGCTGCGCATGCCGTGGCGCTAATTACAAAGATTTAAAACAAAAAAATTTGACGCAAAGACGCAAAGACGCAAAGAAAAACATAAAACATTTAAAAAAATATTTTTATTTTTTGGTTTTATTTGTATTTTTATGTTAAATTTTTGTTTTTTTAGTTTTTTTCTTTTTTTAATTTTTTCTCTGCGTCTTTGCGTCTCTGCGTCAAGTCTTTTATCTTTTATAAAGTTATAGATATGCTGCTAAATATCCCCGATGAGTCCGCTATGCTTGCCCTGGGTGGTAAATTAGCACGCGCTTGTGGGGGTAGTGGCGCATGGATTTACCTGTCAGGGGAATTGGGTGCAGGTAAGACGACATTGGTGCGAGGATTTATGCGTGAACTGGGGTATAGTGATCGTGTGAAAAGTCCTACTTATACCTTGGTAGAATCCTATGACATTGGCGAGCATAGGATTCATCACTTTGATTTTTATCGAATTAACACAGCGGAAGATATAATGATGATGGGGCTTGAGGAGTATTTCACTGAAGATGCTTTGTGTGTGGTGGAGTGGCCCGAACATGCGCAATCGGCGTTGCCCATGCCGGATATTGTTGTGTCTATACAGCCACTCTTGGGGGCGCGAGTGGATCAAACGCAATTCGCAGATCGAACCATCACATTGTCTGCGCAATCATCACGTGGCGCCGCCATCATGGAACAAATCGCCCATGATTAAGATATATACTCCTCACGCCCAGGTTATGAAGGATTTTGCGCGCAATAAAACCTGGCGTAACCTTTTTTGTTGCGTATTATTAGCGATAATGCTGTCTTGGTCCCACCTGGCGTTGGCTGCGGTTGCCAAGGTTACAGATGTAGAAGTTTCACAGGCAGCCGACGTCACCCGTTTAACGTTTGATATCGATGGAGCGTATCACTATCAATGGCAATTACAGCCCGGGGCGCGGCAATTAGTGATTAACTTGACGCCAGCGACGTTGGCTACAAACTTACCTGCAGCCAGGTGGTTAAATACGCTAATTGCAAATGCTCGAGCCAGCACCGTAAGCCAAACGCAGTTACAAATCCAACTCACCTTAAAAACGCCGGTTAATGTAACAATAACCTCCGCGCCGCCATCTGGTGCGCATAAAAATCAATTGCTGGTGGAGTTAAAACCGCGAATGGGTGCAACCATCGCCGCCTACACTCGTCCGCAATCCAATAAGCTGATTAAGCCTAATAAACCGGAGCCCAATAAATCCCCATTGCCAACACCGGTTAAGCCACCCGCCCCGCCTGCGCCTGTAGCAAGGGCAGATCAAAATGGTGATGAGATCAAGGCATGGGCCGCTACCTCTTCCACGCCCAGGGTGACGTTGGGCAATACAGCATCTAAACAGACATTGACAGTGATTATTGATCCAGGTCATGGTGGTAAGGATTCGGGTGCGGTTGGCCCGAATGGTGCGCGTGAGAAAGATGTGGTATTGGCTGTTTCTAAGCGATTACAGCAATTATTCAGTCAGCAACCAGGCTTTCATGTGGTATTAACGCGAACGCAAGATGTATTTATTCCCTTGCGGCAACGCCTGGCGATTGCCAGACAATGCCGCGCCGATCTGTTTATTGCGATTCATGCAGATGCAGCATATAACCAGGATGCTATTGGGGCGTCGGTATTTGCCCTATCTGAGCGTGGCGCTACCAGTGAAGGCGCGCGCATATTAGCGGAAAAGGAAAATCAATCGGAATTGCTCTATGGCGTAACGGTTGGCAAGGACCAAATATTGCGCTCGGTATTAATGGATTTATCGCAGACCCATACTATTGCTGTAAGTCTGGAAATGGGGCAGACGATTTTACGCAAACTTAGCAATATAACCAAATTACATTATGTGCGAGTAGAGCAAGCGGCGTTCGTAGTGTTAAAATCACCCGACATACCATCCTTGTTAGTGGAAACCGGATACATTTCTAACCCTAACCAGGAACAAAAGCTGCGCGATCCATCCTATCAGCAACAATTAGCCATGGCTATTGTGCAAGGAGTGATAGGGTACTTTGCGCAGCATCCGCCATCACAGAAATTGATTACTACATAAGGACTAAAAATATGTCAAGGAAGAAAACAACCATTATTAAAGAAAAAACATCACCCCATATGGTAAAAGAACTTGATGATGCAGAGCCATCCTTGCTTGAATTAGAGTCTGAAGTGCAAGCTGAGGAAATAGAGTTAGAAGAAGAACCGCAAGATGTTTATCAAGAGGAATTTCATGATGCTACCCAGCTGTATCTAAGTGAAATTGGGTTTTTACCACTATTAAGTGCAGAAGAAGAACTACGCATTAGTCGTTCTGGCGCGCGATGGTGATAAAGCAGCGCAACGGCGGATGATAGAAAGTAATCTGCGCCTGGTGGTGAAAATAGCGAAGCATTATTTGGGTAGGGGCATGCAGTTCTTAGATTTGATTGAAGAGGGTAATCTTGGCTTGATGCATGCAGTTGATAAATTCGACCCAGAGATGGGTTTTCGCTTTTCGACTTACGCAACCTGGTGGATCCGTCAAGCCATCGAGCGCGCCATCATGAATCAAAAACGTATGATTCGTCTGCCGATTCATAAAATTAAGGAATTAAACACTTACATGCGTGCGGCGCGACATTTGGCGCAAGTGCTGGATCATGAGCCTACCTGTGAAGAGATTGCGCGCGAAGTTGATAAGCCGCTGGAAGAAATCCGTGAAATGTTGGAGTTAAGTAAGGATGCGACATCGTTGGATGTGCCCGTGGCGAAGGATACGGAAAAATCATTGATCGATAACTTAGCAGATGAGTCGAATATTGATCCTGAGATGCTGCTGGAAATATCGGATATGGAACAACATTTGGATATCTGGTTTCACCAGCTTAAACCACGCCAGCAGGAGATTTTAGCACGTCGTTTTGGGCTATATGGCTATGATAAAGAGGGTTTGGAAGAAGTGGGCAGGGCAGTCGGGTTAACCCGTGAGCGTGTGCGGCAGATTCAAATTGAAGCAATTAGAAAATTGCATTCGATTGTGATGAGCGAGTCGCGTGGTGGATAAGTTGACTTGAAATTTCCATTTTAGCCCCTATTTTAATATCACCAAATCCAGTTTAGGAGACCGATCATGGCTGTGCAAGAACAACAAGAAACCTTAAGTTTTCAAGCGCAAGTAAAGCAATTATTACACTTGGTGACACATGCGCTCTATAGCAATAAAGAAATTTTCCTGCGTGAATTAATCTCTAATGCCTCCGATGCTGCGGATAAATTACGTTTTGAAGCACTGACGGATGCAGCGTTATACGAGCAGGATCCTGAGCTTTACATTCGCGTCGATGTTGATGCCAGGGCGAATACTATCACTGTCACCGATAATGGTATCGGTATGAGTCGTGATGAAGTCATTGCTAATTTAGGTACGATTGCGCAATCGGGCACACGAGATTTTTTAAATCGATTAACGGGCGACCAGGCTAAGGATGCCCATTTAATCGGTCAATTCGGCGTAGGATTTTATTCGGCCTTTGTGGTGGCGGATAAAGTAGTGGTAAAAACTCGACGCGCGGGTATGTCGTCTGCGCAAGGTGTGTATTGGGAATCGACCGGTGAAGGCGATTATGTTATCAAAAATATCGAACGCTCACAGCGAGGGACAGAAGTAATTCTACACATCCGCAAGGGTGATGAAGAATTTGCTGAGCCTTGGCGTTTGCGGAATATCATCACCAAGTATTCCGATCACATTCTGCTGCCGATTAAGATGCAAAAATTGAATATGTCTGCAGATGAAAAAGAGCAGACAGAAAAATCTGCGCCAGAATATGAAGTAGTTAATCGTGCCACAGCGCTATGGACGTTGCCTAAAAATCAAATCAAGGACGAAGAATATAACGAACTGTATAAACACATATCGCATGATTTTGAAAATCCATTATTGTGGTCACACAATCGGGTGGAAGGAAAATTAGAATATACTAGCTTATTGTATATACCCAGTCGCGCGCCGATGGATTTATGGAATCGGGATCAACGCTATGGTTTGAAGCTATATGTACATCGTGTATTTATTATGGACGATGCCGAACAGTTATTGCCCAGTTACCTGCGCTTTGTGCGTGGGGTGGTCGATTCCAATGATTTACCATTAAATGTCTCGCGCGAAATTCTGCAGAGTAGTCAAGTGATTGATAGTATGCGTTCAGGTTGTGTCAAGCGCATTCTGGATTTGTTAGAGGATTTATCCAAGAACGATAAGGAAAAGTATGCCAAATTTTGGAACGCGTTTGGTAACGTGTTAAAAGAGGGCGTGTATGAGGATTTTGCCAATCGTGAACGGATTGCGCAATTACTGTGTTTTGCATCGACGCATACCGACACAGCAGAACAGAACGTGTTCCTGCAGGATTACATCAAGCGTATGCCTTCAGGGCAGAAGAAAATCTACTATATAACGGCTGATACGTTTAATGCGGCGAAAAATAGTCCGCACTTAGAAATATTCCGCAAGAAGGGTATTGAAGTATTGCTATTGTCTGATCGTGTTGATGAATGGTTGGTGAGCCATTTAACCGAGTTTGAAGGCAAGCCGTTACAATCTGTAGCCAAGGGTGATTTAGATTTGGAAGGATTAAAAGAAAAGTCGGGTAAGAAGAAAAAAGATAAGGATAAAACCAAAACATCAGATGATGAATTTGCTGGCATACTAACTCATATTAAATCCGTACTGGGTGATAAGGTAGCCGACGTGCGTTTGACGGATCGTTTAACCGATTCCCCAGCCTGCCTGGTCACTGGTGAAAATGATATGAGCATTCATTTGCAGAACATGTTAAAGGCGGCGGGTCAGGCAATCCCGATGAGTAAACCGATTATGGAAATTAATCCAGAGCATCCGTTGATTATAAAAACCAAGGATGAAACCGATGAAGCGCGTTTTGCCGAATGGGTATGGATTTTGTTTGAGCAAGCGCAATTGGCGCAAGGTACGCCGTTGGAAGATCCGGCGACCTTTGTTAAGCGATTAAATGGCTTGCTGCTGGAACTAACCCGGTGATATGCCAAAACCACTAGTCTTATGCCTAATGGGCCCCACCGCCAGCGGTAAGACACAACTGGCGATGGAGCTCACCCAGCAATTCCCTTGCGATATTATCAGCGTGGATTCGGTGATGGTATATCGCGGCATGGATATCGGCACCGCCAAGCCGACACCAGACGAATTGCAGCGTATTCCGCATCGATTAATTGATATTACTGATCCGACAGGGCCTTATTCTGCTGGACGTTTCTGTGTCGATGCGCGAACTGAAATAGCACAAATTTTAGCTGCTGGTCGCGTGCCATTGTTGGTTGGTGGCACAATGTTATATTTTCGTGCCTTACAGCGAGGGTTGTCACCCTTACCATCGGCGGATATGGCGGTGCGGATGCAGCTAACGCGAGAAGCTGAGCAATCAGGCTGGGAAACATTGCATCAACGGCTGGCATTCTGTTGACCCTGTTGCTGCAACGCGTATTAATCCGAATGATGCACAGCGTATCCAGCGCGCACTTGAAATACACACATTAACCGGCATGACGGTTACAGAGTTTGGACAACAAACGCCAACAACCGCTTCATCCTATTGCTTTGTAAATATTGGTTTAATGGTAGAGGATCGCGCTAAATTAGCCACTAAAATTGAGCAACGTTTTCAATGCATGTTGCAACAGGGATTTATTGAAGAAGTGATAGCGCTGCGTCAGCGCCTTGATTTACACGCAAATATGCCATCGATGCGTGCTGTGGGTTATCGACAAATTTGGGATTATTTAGAGGGAAATACGACCCAACACGACATGCAGGAGTTGGCGATTACCGCAACACGACAACTGGCAAAACGACAATTGACCTGGATGCGTTCGTGGCCAGAGATTACGTTTTTTAGCGTGGAATCACCGCATCTGCATCGAGAAGTACAACAATTTATCTACGCTTACGCTGTCGCCAGGAATTGAGAGCCTCGACAAAGATGGAGAAGCACACGGCGAAATAGATATAGCCCCTGGGGATATGGAAATGCAGACCATCGGCGACTAACGCAATGCCAATCAATAGTAAGAAACTCCAGGCCAGCATACGGATGGCGGGATATTTCTGGATAAACCGACTGGTGGGTTCGCTGGCTGCGATCATTACGATAATGGCCAATATGATGGCAGTAGCCATAATGTAAAAATTTAGCGTTAAACCAATGGCTGTTAATATACTGTCGATAGAAAAGACAATATCAAAGACGGCGATTTGCGTGACAATGGTGGTAAAACTGGCGAACTTGCCGATTGGTTTTGTTTCATCATGGATTTCAAGTTCGCCGTGTATTTCCATTGTACCCTTATACAACAGGAATAAGCCGCCCAATAAACATAATAGATCGCGTGCGGAGAATGTGTAAGTAAGCAGGGTGAATAAGGGTTTTTGTAGCCCCATCACCCACACCACGGATGCCAGCAATGCCAGACGTGTAACCAATGCGAGCAATAAACCGGTGCGCCGCGCTGCTTTTTGCTGATGGGCGGGCAGGCGGCGGCTTACCATCGAAATAAAGATTAGATTGTCTACACCAAGCACGATCTCAAGGATGCTTAGCGTTAGTAAACTAATTGCGCCGTTAAAGAAGGTAGTAAAGTCCATGTGTTATTGATGCTGTATATATGTATAGATAGCTATCTTGCTTGAGAATAGTAATTTTAGCAAGATGGTGAGCGCCAGCTTGTGCTGACACTACATAAACACCTACTATTTGTGACCACGGCCACCGGAAAAGCCACTATGCCTATTCACTGTGGGGTGGACTGGTGATGACATAGGTTTAATATGTGATGGTGTTTGGTGTTGTGCTCGCGGGTGATAAGAGTTGCTACTGCTCTTTTTAGAGGATTTCGTAGGCACTTGCTGGTCTGGCGCAGATTTTTTACTGTCATGCCTTACTTCTTCTGTTGGTGCGGCAGCGTGGGCTTCTTCCGTTTTTCGATCTAATGCCGTAAGGTCATCTGGATCTAGCTCTATCTCTTCCGAAGGGTCGGGAACTATAGGCTCACGTTTAAGTCGCTCCAACTCAGTATTTTTCAATTCATTCTTGTTATTTTTATCACGTTTATTCATATATTACCTCCTCATCCACCTCATCCAATAGTTAATTCACCTTCGAACAGATAGCGCAAATCTCAGCACAAGCCATAGGCAATAAAGCCTAAATATTAAACACTTTAAGTATAATTAATTATAGATGATTTTTAACGCTTTACCGGCTGCTATATCCGTTGCACCTCCCTTTATCCTTGAATTTTGATGATGGGATCATCAGAATTCGAGGTAAATAAGGGGGTTTTACGGCACAGTTGATAAAACTAAGCTGGATGTGAGTTACCACTGCTCAAACTGGTTGGATCAGTTTCGTCTTCAGTTGTTGATATTGGTGGTGGGGTTGATGTGCCAGGCGACTGAGCAGCTGATGCTGTTTGCGATGTTTTTATTGCAAATATGCTTTGCTCATGTACTGTAGGCAGTACATTGCTACCAGGTTTCGATTGAGTATGAGGAGCTTGTGCTGATAATCCATCCGTTAATGCTTCAACCTTCTCAATTTTAGCCTTGTAATATGCACGTAGTTCTCCTAGCGCTGTCGCTGTTTTTGGGGAGACACCAACCTTTATCGCTTTGTCGAGATGCGCAATAACAGCTTTTAGCTCATAAGCTATAGCAAGCATTTGCGTGATTTCTGTGGGTGATAAGTTCCTTCCTTGTTTAACTTTTTCCAGAATCTTACTGCTCACCAGTGTCAATGCCTTATCCAAATTTCTAGCGGCTGTATCCCTTATAGCTAGCCACCGCGCGGGATCGCGCGTTTTGTATCTGTATTTTTCAGGCAGTTTAGTTAAACTAAGGGTAATTATCTCACCTAAAGCTCTGAGATCCTTGTCAGTTTGTCCAATTTGATCTGCGATAGCATCTGCGGCTCCTGTTTGTTTGTCATATATACCTATGCCCTGAATTGATGCTGCCTGCTGTCGTTGAAAGGCTGTATTTGTCTCGAGTACCTCCATCCCCTGTAAGGTAGCTGACGCCAAGTTTAAAATATTTAAACCTAAGGCGATCCTCTCAATAGGATCTTGTGTCTCTTGGGTAGGTTTTGGGGGTGCAGACAGTTTCACATCCTCAACCGGTGGTTGTAATGAGGTATTGGGGTGTTTGTAATAGTCGTAGATCAGGAGCCCAGTAAAAAACAAGACCAGCCCAGCCATCACGCCTAACACTAGCCAACCGATGAAGGGGGCGCTAATCAGCCCCAGGAGCAGCAGCACTCCTGCTGCAATGCCGCCACCAGCAGTGATAGTCAGGGCAAATATACTGCCCTTACGCGTTAAGTTATTCATGGATAAATGCTCTTTTTAATATATTAAACTAACTTATTATAAAGTATATCAGTGGATTATTATGTAAAAATTAAGTCTACCCCTTAAAATTAAAGAAATTTAGTATTTTAGGTGAATCTGGAAATCCCCGTTAAATCCACCTCCCCTCCTTTTTTTAAAGGGGTAGGGGGATTTAACGCATGATTTCCTTTCATTGTCGCGTTATTGTCTCTAAAATGGGAGATTATTTGCCAAGAATCAACCCGGATTGCCCTGTGAAAAGAACCAATAGTAGCGCTCGTTGGATCAACGAACATGTCAATGATTATTATGTAAAACAGGCGAAAAAGGTGGGTTATCGTTCACGTGCCGCCTTTAAGTTATTGGAAATTAATGAGAAAGATCACCTGTTGCGCCCAGGTATGTACGTGGTGGATCTAGGCGCTGCGCCAGGTGGGTGGTCGCAAGTAGCCAGTCAAAAGATCGGCGACAGTGGGCAGGTGTTTGCGCTGGATGTGCTGGCGATGGACCCCTTGCCAGGCGTTGAATTTGTGCAAGGTGATTTTAATGAGGATGCTGTGGTTGCGAGTTTGCTAATGCGCATTCGGCAACGCTTACCGGCCGCATCGGCTGAAGTTGACCTTGTAATGTCGGATATATCGCCCAATATAAGTGGGATAGCAGCGATTGATCAACCGCGCGCCATGCAGCTTTGTGAGCAGGCATGGGATTTTGCCCAGCAAGTATTAAGACCAGGCGGTAATTTTTTGCTAAAGGTATTTCAAGGTCAGGGATTTGATGTATTTTTACGGGTGCTTAGGTTGCACTTTGCGAAGGTACTGATCCGTAAGCCGAATGCGTCGCGTGGACGTTCACCAGAAGTTTACTTCGTAGGCATAGATTATAGGTTATAGATTATGACAAAAAATTTACTCTTGTGGATCATTATTGGCGTGATATTGATGGTTATTTTTAGCAGCCTTGGGCCGCGCCAGGTGGAAGGTCAAAAGCTAAGCTACTCACAGTTTTTACAGTCAGTCGATAAGGGCGATGTGAGTAATGTGACCATTGAGAACCAAACTATTACTGGCATATCGCGCGATGGCAGCTCCTTCACCACCTATATGCCGATACCAGATCAATATTTGTTGGGTGAATTGGTGAAAAAAGGCGTGAATGTTTCGGGTAAGGAACCGGAACAGCAAAGTTTGCTGATGCACATCTTTATTAATTGGTTCCCAATGCTGCTGTTAATTGGCGTTTGGCTGTTCTTTATGCGGCAGATGCAAGGTGGCGGCGGTGGGCGCGGGGGGCCGATGTCGTTTGGTCGCAGTCGCGCGCGTATGTTGGATCAAAATCAAGTCAAAGTTACCTTTGCAGACGTGGCGGGCGCCGATGAGGCTAAGGAAGAAGTTAAAGAATTAGTCGAATTTTTGCGCGACCCGGCTAAATTTCAGAAATTGGGTGGTAAGATGCCGTGTGGCGTGTTATTGGTGGGCGCGCCGGGTACGGGTAAAACCTTGTTAGCCAAGGCGGTGGCTGGTGAAGCCAATGTACCCTTCTTTAGTATTTCCGGTTCAGATTTTGTCGAGATGTTTGTCGGGGTTGGCGCTTCACGTGTGCGTGATATGTTCGATCAAGCCAAGAAACATGCGCCGTGTATCATCTTTATCGATGAAATTGACGCCGTAGGTCGGCATCGGGGCGCCGGTCTTGGTGGTGGGCACGATGAACGTGAGCAAACCTTGAATCAATTGTTGGTGGAAATGGATGGTTTTGAGGGCAAGGAAGGCGTGATTGTGATGGCGGCCACTAACCGACCGGACGTATTAGACCCGGCGTTATTACGCCCAGGACGTTTTGATCGTCAGGTGGTGGTGCCATTGCCTGATGTGCGCGGTCGTGAGCAAATTTTAAATGTGCATTTACGTAAAATCCCACTGGCTACGGGGGTAAATGTGTCGGCGATTGCACGTGGCACACCGGGCTTTTCAGGCGCTGATCTGGCTAACCTGGTCAATGAGGCGGCGCTGTATGCTGCACGTTCTAACCGCCGTGCGGTAAGCCTGGAGGAATTAGAAAAAGCTAAGGACAAGATTATGATGGGTGCAGAGCGCCGCTCGATGGTCATGAGTGAAGATCAGAAGAAGTTGACAGCCTATCACGAAGCAGGGCATGCGATTGTCGGGTTATTAGTGCCAGAACACGATCCAGTGTACAAAGTAAGTATTATCCCGCGTGGTCGTGCGCTGGGTGTCACCATGTTCCTGCCGGAAGAAGATCGTTACAGCGTTTCTATCCTGCGTCTGGAAAGTCAGATTTCGGGTTTGTTTGGTGGTCGGTTAGCCGAAGAAATGATTTTTGGTAAGGATGCAGTCACCACGGGTGCATCCAATGACATCGAGCGTGCGACAGAAATTGCACGTAACATGGTTACTAAGTGGGGATTATCCGATGCCCTGGGTCCGCTGACCTATGGCGAAGAAGAGGGTGAGGTCTTCCTGGGTCGCGCCATGTCACGACGCAAGGAAGTATCGGAAGCAACCGCGCACGCCATTGATGCAGAAATTCGTCAGATCATCGATCGCAATTATAAACGCGCCCAGACCATTTTAACCGAGCATTTGCCGTTATTGCATACGATGGCGGAAGCATTGATAAAATATGAGACGATTGATGAGAGTCAGATTCAAGAATTACTGGCTGGTCGTCCAGCCCCGCCACCCAAGGATTGGGACGATAAAGATATAGAAATCATACCGCCGACGCAACAAGGTGGTAGTGGGGAGAGTGGGACGACCACGACAGGCGCTTAAGAGATGAGTAGTCAGTGGCAGGGCGTAGATTTGTCCTATCCGCACGTGATGGGGATTTTAAATATCACCCCAAACTCCTATTGCGCCATTGGTCGCCACACCGAAGTTGATAGCGCATTAGCGCATGCCGAGCAGATGGTTATTGATGGCGCTACCATCATTGATGTGGGGGGGAGCCAACCAACCCCGGGGTACATCCAGTCATCTCACTGCAACAGGAACTGGATCGCGTAATTCCGGTGGTTGAAGCGTTAGCAAAACATATTTCGGTTCCGGCTTCAGTGGCAATTTCCGTGGACACCAGTAAGCCAGAGGTCATGCAGGAAGCTATCGCACACGGGGCAGCATTGATTAATGATGTGCGCGCATTACGCAATCCATTAGCATTACAAGTTGTGGCGCAAGCGCAGACGCCGGTGTGTCTGATGCACATGGCCTATCCAGACGGTGGTATGCCAGATACAGAAGATAATGCAGAAGATATTGTCACGACGGTCAAACAATTTTTGCAGGCACGCATCGATGCGTGCATAGCAGCAGGTATTTTACGCCACAATATCATCATCGATCCAGGTATTGGTGGCGGTAGTTTTGGCAAGAATGTCGCGCAGAATTTACGGTTATTAGCGCATTTACACGCCTTTAAAACGTTTGGGTTACCGATATTAGTTGGGGTGTCACGAAAGTTATTTATTGGTGAGCTACTAAACTTGCCAGTGGAACAGCGATTATATGGCAGTGTCGCGGCGGCGGTGATGGCGGTAAAGCATGGCGCGACGATTATTCGTGCGCATGATGTCAAAGCGACAGTTGAAGCGGTAAAAGTAGCAACAGCGATTATGGAGGCGGTAAAAAAAGATTAAAAGATTAAAAAACTTGACGCAGAGACGCAAAGACGCAGAGAAAAGATTAAAAAAAGAAAAAACATCAAAAGATTAAATAAAAAATAATTTTTTAAATGTTTTATGTTTTTCTCTGCGTCTTTGCGTCTCTGCGTCAAATCCTTTATGTTTTTTTAGGAGAGTTTAATGACTAGTATTACAGCTATTCGGGGTTATGAAATATTAGATTCACGCGGTAATCCAACGGTGGCGGCAGAAGTGCAGCTTGCCAGTGGCAAGCGCGGCTATGCCACAGTTCCTTCGGGCGCATCTACCGGATCGCGCGAGGCGTTGGAATTACGTGATCATGATCCAAAACGCTATGGCGGCAAGGGTGTGTTGAAGGCAGTGCAGCATATTAATACTGAAATACAACAAGCATTAAAAGGGTTTGATCCCACCGAACAAGAACTCATTGACGAACGTCTCATTGCACTGGATAGCACGGAAAATAAGGGTCATCTTGGCGCGAATGCAATCTTGGCAGTTTCACTGGCGGTAGCTAAGGCGGCAAGTAGCGAGTTGGAGCAACCGTTATATCGTTATTTAGCGCAAGGTGAAGGTTTCGTATTACCAGTGCCGCAGATGAATATTATTAATGGTGGTGTGCATGCTGATAATAGCGTCGATATGCAGGAGTTTATGATTATTCCGGCAGGAGCGCCCTCATTGAGTGAAGCAGTGCGTTATGGCGCGGAAGTATTCCATACATTAAAAAGCGTGCTGCATAAACGTGGACTCAACACTGCTGTCGGGGATGAAGGTGGGTTTGCGCCAGATTTGCCCTCCAACGTGTCAGCGATTGAAATTATTTTAGAAGCGATTACGCAAGCAGGTTATACCCCAGGTAAGGATATTTACTTAGGTTTAGATCTAGCCAGCTCGGAATTTTATAAAGATGAGAATTACCACCTGGCATCGGAAGGACGTGTATTATCTTCCGAGGAAATGGTGGACTACTATGCGAATTGGGTGCGGCAATACCCCATCCTCAGTATTGAAGATGGCTTGAGTGAGGGCGATTGGCATGGTTGGGCATTAATGACACAACGTTTGGGCAATCAGGTACAATTGGTCGGTGATGATTTGTTTGTCACCAACCCCAGCATTTTTGCGCATGGGATTGAAGCGTCACTGGCGAATGCTATTTTAATTAAACTCAATCAGATTGGCACGCTCACTGAAACATTGCGTACCATTGCCTTGGCAAAAAAATATCATTATGCGGCAGTGATGTCGCACCGCTCTGGTGAGACCGAAGACACCACCATTGCAGATTTAGCAGTAGCTACATCAGTTGGACAAATCAAGACGGGTTCTTTATGCCGTTCGGATCGTGTTGCTAAGTATAATCGGTTATTGTACATCGAACAGGAATTGGGTACGCAGGCAGTGTATGGTGGATTGCAACAATACGCCCGGTTTATATAAACATTTTGACGCAAAGGCGCAAAGACGCAGAGAAAAACATAAAACATTTTTAAAAAATATTTTTGTTTTTTTATATTAAATATTTGTTTTTTAAGTTTTTTATTTTTTTGTTTTTAATCTTTTCTCTGCGTCTTTGCGTCTTTGCGTCTTTGCGTCAAATCTTTTAATCTTTAATTTTTTTACGGAGTGCCATTTATGAACGCAGTTGATAAAAAAACCAAACAAGGTGGATTGGCGGGTGTGACAGCGGGTCAAACGGCTATCTCTACCGTCGGCAAGGCGGGTGTTGGCTTAACCTATCGTGGCTATGAAATTCACGATTTAGCTGCGCAGTCGACCTTTGAAGAAGTGGCTTATCTGTTAATCTATGGTGAGTTGCCAACCAAGGCGCAGTTGGCAGAATATCGTCAACAATTAAAATCTCAACGCGATCTGCCAGCAGAATTAAAAACATTGCTGGAGGCGATTCCATCGGCTGCACATCCGATGGATGTATTGCGCACTGCATGTTCATTTTTAGGTACTATCGAACGCGAAACCAAGGGTCAGGACGCAAAAAGAATTGCTGATCGCCTGCTGGCGTGTTTTCCTGGGATGTTGCTGTATTGGTATCAATTCCATCAAAATGGTAAGCGCATCGAAGTACAAACGGATGCGGATTGCCTGGCGGGGCATTTTCTTACGTTACTTCACGGGCGTAAACCGGATGAATTGCACCGTCGCGCCGTGGATGTGTCATTAATTCTGTACGCAGAACATGAATTTAATGCCTCGACGTTTGCAGCGCGTGTGACTACAGCGACTGGTTCTGATTTTTATTCAGCCATTGTGTCAGCTATTGGAACCTTGCGCGGTGACTTACACGGTGGCGCCAATGAAAAAGCGATGGAATTGATTGAGAAATTTCAAACGCCGGATGAAGCGGAAACCGGTCTGCGACGTATGTTAGCTGAAAAGCAATTGGTGATGGGCTTTGGTCACCGTGTGTATACTAAGTCTGATCCGCGTTCCGATATTATTAAACAGTGGTCAAAGAAATTAGCCGATGCGGCGGGTGATACAACGTTATATCCGATCTCTGAGCGCGTCGAAAAAGTGATGTGGGATGAGAAAAAATTATTTCCCAATTTAGATTTTTATAGTGCCAGTGTGTATCACTTCTGTGGCATCCCCACGCCGATGTTTACGCCGGTATTTGTATTTGCGCGTACATCGGGTTGGGCAGCGCATATTCTGGAGCAACGTGCGAATAATAAATTGATACGACCGGACGCGGAATATATTGGTCCATCACCACGCGCCTTTGTATCACTGGAGCAAAGGAAAACATAAAAGATTTGACGCAAAGACGCAAAGACGCAAAGGAAAACATAAAACATTAAAAAATGTTTTTTATTTATTTTTTTATCTTTTAGTTTTTTCTTCATGTTTTTTAATTTTTTTTTTAATCTTTTCTTTGCGTCTTTGCGTCTTTGCGTCAAGTTTTTTAATCTTTACTTTTTTTAACATAAGCTATTTAAATGAGAAGACATTACACCATTCCAGTAAAAGTCGGTGATGTGACCATTGGTGGTGGTGCGCCCGTTGTCGTGCAATCGATGACAGACACCGATACCGCCGATTGTGCAGCAACGGTCAAACAAGTGGCTGCATTGGCCGCAGCTGGGTCGGAAATTGTGCGCATTACGGTTAACAACGAAGCAGCAGCCAGGCAAGTACCCTACATCCGTGACGCATTGCGCGCCATGAATTGCAACGTTCCCTTGGTGGGTGATTTCCACTACAACGGTCATCAACTATTAACCCAATACCCCTCGTTAGCAACAGCACTCGATAAATACCGCATTAATCCGGGAAATGTCGGGTTCGCGGGTAAGCACGACAAGCAGTTTGCCACCATGATTGAAGTGGCGTTGCAACATAACCGACCGGTGCGTATCGGAGTGAACTGGGGTAGTTTGGATAAGGAACTCGTGACGCGTTTGATGAATGAAAATGCTGCGTTACCTGCTCCACAAGATACAGCGACGGTGATGCGAGAAGCCATGGTGTTATCAGCGCTGGAAAGTGCACACTTTGCTGAAAGTCTTGGCATGGGTCCGGATAAGATTGTGCTGTCTTGTAAGGTAAGTCAGGTGCAAACCTTAATTAGAGTTTACCAGGAATTGGCTAAACGCTGTGAGTATGCGTTGCATTTAGGTTTGACGGAAGCAGGCATGGGTTCAAAGGGAATCGTTGCGTCGAGTATTGGGATTGGCGTATTACTGCAACAGGGTATTGGCGATACGATTCGTACTTCCTTAACGCCTCCCCCGGGCGCTGAACGCGCGGAAGAAGTGATTGTCTCGCAGCAAATTTTACAGACCATGGGCTTGCGTGCATTTACACCTATGGTTACTGCATGTCCTGGGTGTGGTCGCACCACCAGTGCATTTTTTCGTGAATTGGCTGATCAAATACAAACCTATTTACGTGAACGCATGCCACAATGGCGCGAACATTATCCTGGCGTTGAAGCCATGACTATTGCAGTAATGGGTTGTATTGTGAATGGCCCTGGGGAAAGTAAACATTCCAACATCGGCATTAGTTTGCCGGGTACAGGTGAAGAACCTGCAGCGCCGGTATTTATCGACGGGGTTAAATCCACTACGTTGCGTGGAGCAAAGATAGCCGACGAATTTATTGCATTGGTAGAACAGTATGTGGTTACGCACTATGCCAAGACGCATTAAACACTATTTCACTGCTGTGCTGCGAAATCGACAGTATCCGATTCGTTTGGGTTTTAAAATACGGTGGTTGGTATTTTTTCACGACGTAGTTATGATTCCCATTGCGTGGGGGTTGGCGTATTGGCTGCGATTTAATCTAGGAAAAATAGCGCCATCATTTGTTGAACAAGCGCTTCACATCTTACCTATCGTCATCCCGGTACAAGCAGTATTTTATTGGATATTTGGTTTATACCGTGGCATATGGCGTTTTGCTTCCTTGCCCGACTTGATACGTATTGTAAAAGTCGTTATTAGTGGCGTGCTAGTCACTATCCTGATTTTATTTTTAAATGCACAACTGGTTGCTATTCCACGCTCTATTTTTCCCTTGTATGCGTTACTACTGATCGCCTTCTTAGGAGGTTCGCGCGTCTGCTATCGCTGGTTGAAAGATCATGTGGAAATCGCTCGTAAACGCGAACAGGCGCAACGCGTGCTGATTGTTGGCGCCGGGCAAGCAGGGGAAGGGATCGTGCGTGATTTACAGCGGCATGCCAATAAAGAATATCACGCAATAGGATTTGTCGATGATCGGCGCGCCAAAAGAGGTCAGGAAATTCATGGTGTGCGTGTACTAGGTAGAACCAGTGATATTCCAGCCTTGGTTGAGCAATTGGGTATTCACTTGATTATTATTGCCATGCCTTCGGCGCGTTCGGCAGAAATGCGACGTATCGTCGACTATTGTGAAATCTCAGGCGTACCATTTCGCACCTTGCCGAGTATTCAAAACTTAGCCAGTGGTAGTGTAAAAATTGATGCCTTACGTGCAGTATCATTAGAAGATTTATTGGGGCGTGATACAGTGTCCCTGGATTGGGATGGTATTCGTTCCTCAGTAGAAAATAAGGTCATCCTGGTATCGGGTGGGGGAGGGTCAATTGGCGCCGAACTGTGCCGACAAATTGCACGCTTGACGCCCAGGCAATTAGTAGTCATAGAGCAAAACGAATTTAACCTCTATCAATTGATGACGGAGTTAACGAAAACATTTCCTGAACTACCTATTGCTGGCCATTTGCTGGATGTGGCAGATCGGGTGGGGGTTAACCATATCATGCAACAACAGCACATAGATATGGTATTTCATGCAGCAGCCTACAAGCACGTGCCAATGTTGGAAAACCAACTACGCGTTGCAGTGCGTAATAATATTTTGGGTACGCAGGTGCTTGCTGAGGCAGCCGTTGCTAATCAGGTAAACAAATTTGTATTAATTTCCACCGATAAGGCAGTTAATCCCGTCAACATTATGGGCGCAACCAAGCGTGCAGCAGAAATATTCTGTCAAAATTATGGCTTGCATACACAAACTCAATTCATCACGGTGCGGTTTGGTAATGTGCTTGGTTCAGCAGGAAGCGTTGTGCCATTATTCAAGCAACAAATTGAAGCCGGTGGGCCAGTAACGGTAACGCATCCAGAAATCACACGATTTTTCATGACGATTCCAGAAGCGACGCAGCTTATTTTACAGTCGGCAGTACTTGGCAAGGGGGGCGAAATTTTTGTGTTGGATATGGGCGAACCGATTAAAATTCGTTATTTGGCCGAACAAATGATTTTATTGGCGGGGTTGACGCCAGAACAAGATATTGAGATTAAGTATACTGGCTTGCGTCCGGGTGAAAAATTATATGAGGAATTATTTCATGAAGCCGAGCCGCTGTTGGCGACGACACATGAAAAAATTATGCAGGCCAAGTATCGTGAACGCGATTGGAATGATTTGATGCATTGCCTGACTGAGCTGGCACAGGCATGTGAAAGCAATCAAACTGATGTATTGCAGCAGTTATTGGTTAAACTAGTGCCGGAATATAGTAAAGAATAAAAAGATTTGACGCAGAGACGCAAAGACGCAGAGAAAAACATAAAAAGATTAATTCAATGGCGCAAAGCCCCTGGGAGCGCGGGCAGCTTGCCCGCATTTAAGCCATTGGCACACATGCGGGCAAGCTGCCCGCGCTCCCAGGGGCGACAGAGCCATTTTTTGATCTTTTAATCTTTTGATGCTTTTTTTATTAAGCCTGGTTCCCGGATATTAAGTGTTACTAAACTCGCAAGCTCGTTAAGTAACTCTAAATTCCGGGACGACAAGTCGTTTTTAATCTTTTCTCTGCGTCTCTGCGTCAAGTTTTTAATTTTTCTAAACCGAGAATACCATGAAAAAAACTGTGACTATTTATGGCGCCGGCTATGTGGGATTAGTGACCGGAGCTTGTTTGGCGGAGCTAGGCCATGACGTGATGCTGATAGACACTAATCAAGCAAAAATTACTGACTTAAGTAATGGCGTTTGTCCTATTTATGAAGTAGATCTTGAGGAATTACTAAACCGTCATTTGCATACTGGCAGAATTAAATTCAGCACCGATTTGGCGATGGGCGTACAACATGGTTTGTTTCAATTTATTGCCGTGGGTACACCTTCCGCAGAAGATGGTTCGGCAGATTTGCAGCATGTGTTCGAAGTGGTTGATGGGATTGCTCAGCGCCTCAGCGAATATCGTTTAATAGTAACCAAATCGACGGTGCCGGTGGGTACGGCGACTGCTGTGCAGCGGCGTATACAAGATAGTTTAGAACAGCGTGGCGTTGCTATCGAATTTGATGTAATGGCTAATCCAGAGTTTTTGAAACAGGGTGTCGCCATTGAAGATTTTATGCAGCCGGATCGAATTATCATTGGTGTGGATAATGAGCGTGCATTAAAACATACGCGTGAATTGTATGCTGATTTAGATGATAACGGTCAGCGTTTTATCATTATGAATGTGGCATCGGCAGAGCTAACTAAGTATGCGGCAAATGCCTATCTTGCTGCGCGCATTAGTTTCATGAATGAGATGAGCCAATTGGCGGAAAGATTGGGCGCCGATATCGATATGATACGTCGTGGCATTGGATCTGATCGACGCATTGGACAACATTTTTTATTCGCGGGTTGTGGCTTTGGCGGTTCTTGTTTCCCCAAGGATGTGCGTGCCCTACAAAAGATGGCGCATGCCGTTGACTATGACGCACGCTTGATTGATGCGATTGACCAGGTGAATGAGCAGCAAAAGCGCATGTTATTTGAAAAAATAATGCGCTATTTTTCTGGTGACTTAGCAGGAAAGATTATTGCATTGTGGGGGTTGGCATTTAAACCGCATACGGACGACATGCGTGAAGCCCCCAGCTGCGTATTAATTAAACATTTATTGCACGCAGGCGCGCATGTGCATGCGTATGATCCGGCCGCATCGCAGCACGCCCATCGATTGTTTGGTGAGCATTCACAGTTTACCTTGTGTGATGAAATGACAACGGTACTAGATAATGCCGATGTGCTGGCTATTGTGACAGAGTGGGATGAATTTAAGCACCCTGATTTTAGTTTAATTCGTGATAAGCTGCGTTATCCAGCCATTTTCGATGGTCGTAATATATATGATCCGAATACAGTGCGCGAGTATAGTTTAAATTATTATGCGATTGGTCATGGGGATACGATATGAACGATGCATTTCCAGAAGTTTCTGGATTATGGGCATGTAGAGTAATCTTTCTTCCAGAATATATTTTTGACCATTATATAATCAAAAAAATTGCACCAAGCCACAAAATGACTTATAATTGGATAAATTTAAACAATTAACCAATTTTTTGGAAAAAATACCATGTCACGTTACTTAGATCCTAAAACCGATGTTGTATTTAAAAAAATATTTGGCGAACATCCGCATCTACTCAAAAGCTTTCTCAATGCGGTGCTGCCGCTGCCTGAAGATGGCTTGATTGATAGCCTGGAATATTTGTCCAGTGACCAAATACCACTTATTCCCAGTTTTAAATATACTGTAGTGGATGTACGTTGCACCGATCAGCGGGGTCGCGTTTTTATCGTGGAGATGCAAATACAATGGACGACTAGTTTTAAGCAACGCATGTTGTTTAACGCCAGCAAGGCGTATGTTACGCAATTAGAAAAAGGTGAGCATTATGATTTGTTAAAACCAGTATATGGATTAGGGTTAATCAATACGATTTTCGATCCTGATGAAAACCATTGGTATCATCACTATAAAATTGTCAATGTCGCCAAACCACAGGAAGCGGAAATTAAAGATTTACAACTAGTATTTATTGAACTGCCGAAGTTCAAGGCCAAGAATTTTCCTGAAAAGAAATTGCAAGTATTGTGGCTGCGTTTTATGGCTGAACTGAATGAAAAAGCCAATCGAGTGCCGACAGAATGGCTGGAGGTGGCGGAAATCAAACAAGCGCTTGATTTGGCGGAAGAAGCAGCATACACACCCAGAGAACTAGCCGCTTATGATCAGTATTGGGATGCCATCAGCATTGAAAAAACCCTGGTAGGTGACTCTTATCGCAGTGGGCAAGAAAACGGTATCGCGATTGGATTACAGAAGGGTGAAGCTATTGGAGAACAAAGGGCTAAACAAGCATTGGCGCGTAAGTTATTGGTCAATGGCATGTCTGTAGAAGAAATTGCCACCCTGACAGAATTATCAATGGCTGACATTAAAACGTTAGCGAAAGATTTAAAATGAAAACCACAATGACACATTTGCCGATTATTAAACAAGAGGAATTACATGACATTGCAAGCCTACCTCTGTGCGTAGCGTAACACTCAAGCCTGCTGCTACTGCAGCCCACACGCCACTCAAACTTGGGCGGGTGAACACAATTCGCCAGGGAATCCCTGTACGATTTACCACGATGGTGTGTTGTATCTGTATTGCGGAGTTTTCTAAAATTTGCATGTGGTTGGCACAAGCATTAATTAATTGTAACCATTGCGCTAGATTTTTTATTTGCTCGGTTCCATGAGTCATTGTATAAAAATCCCTGATATATGTTATATATTCCTTAACAGAAACAGATGGTATAAAACCGGGAATATTGGGATTTCTAGCTCTAACCTGATATTCTATTCTGTTTACGATAAAGGCAACTATTTCTTTATCATTAATTGTATGTTCCTTCGTTAAATCCTGTTTAATCGTGGAAGTATCAGATTTTTTAAGCAGCTCGTTCAGACTTTTACAAAAGTTTTGTAAGACAAAGGCGATGTAACAGAACGCCTGTTGTTTTTCAGCAAACGTATTACGGATCGTGACAATTGTAGGCCCCTTGAGTTTATCTTCTTGGTGATCTTTTGGTCTCACATGGTCAAGACAGTCAAAGAAGCACAAAAACCCAGCATCCATTGAATTAGATAGGGAGGGTATATGGATTGGAACCTTAAGCATCAAGGCATTCGATTCATTTATTTCTATTGGTTCTATAGACATAAAAACGCTCCGTATTTATAGGGTATAAACTTAAGCGCATATTTTTATCTACACCTCAGATTTGAATGCTCACGCTAGAGTTCATTCTACATATGCGAACAAATTTGTCTAGGACAACTTGAATCCATCAGTATTTTATTTAATATATCGAACTCAGGTTAGTTATTACCTTTAAAGGATTTTATTCATGAGAAGTATTCAGAATAGCTGCAAACATTGTCATCGTTTGTGGGGCTACAATCATGTAACGGGGTTGCATCATTGGATTAAATGACTGACTCGTTGGCCGGGCATCAATGGTAAATGCCATTACATAGCCTGCTTTCGCTGCTTGCTGTTCTAAATCCTCATTATAAATGCCAAAGGGCCATGCCAATAAAGTAATTGGTTTATTCATTTTTTCTTCTAATATTTTCTTTGAAGCAACCAATTCTTTGTCCACCAATGTTTGATATTCGCCAGGTGAGAGACGTTTCTTTTCTTTCTTAAAATTAGGGTGGGTTAGGGTATGACCTTGGATATCAAACTCTCCTGTGCGTTGTAGTGCTTGTAATTGATCCCAGGTCATAGAATGTTTACCTTTAGAAATCAGGCTGGGATAAATAAATAAAGTCACAGGATAATGATATTCACGAATAATTGGCACCATGTAAGTATATTGAGACTCCCAACCATCATCTGCCGTTATAACCACTGGTTTTACTGGCAAATCGTGAGTCTTGCCCTGTAAAAAACTCACTAATTGGCTTAAAGGAATCACTGTGAAATGATTATCCTTGATCCATTGCATCTGTTCCTTGAATCTTTCTGGGGTTAGATTCATACTGCCAGGCGTTGTTGGATTAAAATTGTGATATACCAAGACAGGAATTCGGGCTGTAGGGTGAGAGTTATCAGAAAGAGGAGAAACCGCCGTTGCATTCGCATTTGTCGCGTTTTCTGCAAAAATAAAGGTGAATGGAGCGAATAAGAATACTATGGGTAGCAACCATCGATAAAAAGAAAATGTAAACATGTTATTTTTCCCTAATGAGATGTTCCAGTGTCTGCAAAATAATATCCCACAACCATTGTGTAACTGTATCTAGTTTTGCTTCAGCACGATGCGATGTTAACCCCAGCGTGGGTAGTGGCGGCAATGCAACGACATTGGAGTCAAGCACGCGTACCTTACTGGGCAAGCCTACCTCCGTGCGTAGTGTAACACCTAAACCCGCGGCTACTGCAGCCCAGATACCGCTTAAACTTGGACTAGTAAACACAATCCGCCAGGGAATACCTGCCGTTTTTCTGAACGATCATTTCAAAAATTCTCAATTTTGATTTTGTAAATGACAATAAACAAGTATCATAATGATGTCAACCACAACGGAGCTAGTCTATATGTACGCAATGCAATACGACATCACCCTACCTGCTGACTATGACATGAACATCATTCGTCAGCGTGTAGCAACCAGGGGGCATTTATTGGATAATTTTCCTGGACTTGGTCTCAAGGCGTATCTTATTCGCGAACGCGGGGTCAATGGTTCGCTGGTCAATCAATATGCGCCGTTCTATTTATGGTCTTCTATCACTGGCATGAATCAATTTCTGTGGGGCGCTAATGCTGGTTTTTCCGGTATTGTTGATTCCTTCGGTCGACCTGCAGTAAAACATTGGGCTGGCGTAGCAGTTGAATTGGGAACAGAACAAATCGCACTCCCTTGCATGGCTACGCGCCACACGGAAATAATTGCAGAAAATGTTGATTTGATGCTTGTGGTTAATCAAGCTTTGGAAGAATTAAAACAGCGGGCGCGTATGCCTGATGTACATTCAACTGCTGTTGCTATTGATCCCAGGCATTGGGAGCTAGTTCACTTTACCTTGTGGAACAACATGGCTCCTGAAGCTACTGGAACGAGGTATCAGGTTCTGCACCTATCAACTCCACATCTAATTTTTAATGGAGACATTTAAAATTAAAGTTCTATTATATACCTTGGCGAAAAGGCTAGTTGTTTCACTTCTGCATTTGCAATTTCATTAATTTTATATGCCTTGACCCCATCAGTTTTGACAGTATCCTTCCTCAATTCATAAACGTATAAAAGTAAATTCCCTGTCTTGGGTCGTCTCAAGGAATATGGTTCAACCAAACGTTTGGCTCCATGATAATCAATTTCAAGACATAACCTATTTCGTGCTGCATAACGAATTTGATCTATACAACTTGGGAACATTATGTCAGGTTGACGTCCAATGTTGCTTCTTTTTGCTGGCATAATCGTAGGGTTAGGAAAATGCATGCGCGGCAGTGATACCTCTCTTCTTTCATTGGAAATTGTGGCGAGTTCTGGCTCTAGTGGTTTTTCATCTATCCACCATTATAAAGCAGGTTTTAGATCATTATAGAAACTTTCTGCTGGGGGCAATACCTCTAATTGATGATTTAGCTGATCGTCCCAACCCGCTTTTAATTGTGATAAATCCAGTTTCGAGAGTATAAGATCGACTGATGGCTCTGGAAGAGATTTAAATGCAAATTTTTTCAGTAATCCATTTCTGGCAACATTAATATCTACATGCTCTCTAAAATTTCGACTTATGTTAACGATATCATAAATGTCTCTTGCTCTTCCTTGTCGCTCGTAAATAGCTCTGGTTTTTTCCGCCAAGATTTCATTTACAGAATAACATTTTATTTTTCCTGGAGGTGTGGGAGCGTCGCTATACAAATGAAACACATCACGCATGTCATGCGCATCGACAATTATCTCATCATCTGTAATATCAAATTTTATACGTTGTTGACTCCGCGAAGGGAGATTCAATGGACCTAAATAGGTGTATTTTGCTACATAAGTTTTGCGACCATTTTTATTGATACTTTCTTTAACCTCAATCTCGCGACTCCTTAAGTTAATACCCACATTTTCATAAAAAAAATCGGCAATATCATTTAAAGCAGCCTTGATCTCATCCCCACTGTATATAGCATCTTTAGGTACGGTGAAGTCCAAATCTTCAGAAAATCTATATGTTTCAAAATAGCATTTCTTTAAGCAAGTACCGCCTTTAAAAAACCATGTTGAGAGTTTTGAATTTTGTGAAATTCCATATAAAACCCAGCTTAAAATGTAATCCTTCTCTACTGTCGTCGGTAATAGCCGCAAAGTACTGGCGAGGGATGTTATTTCTTGTTTTAGTATCATGCAATATCACCTAATGGAATATTAATTCGAATCCTCCATTTCGTAATGATTGGCCCAACGTTTGGTCCATGCGGATCGAGCTTAATGATGCCAGCCTTGATTTTTAAGTGTAATTTTTCTAACAGTGGTAAGGGAAACTGCTTGAGATTTTCCGCGACGAACCCTAATCGTTTAAAAACTGCTCCATGCCCTAATTTTTCGGCGTATTGACATAATATCTCTGGATTTGCTTCTTTGTGCTTAAAATATTCTTTAATGATATCCATCGTATGTCGTCCCCCCCCCCCTATGTCAGGATCATCCAATATATCAATGATAGTTCGGTGAATGTCTGCAATCTGTACTTGTGTATTACTAGACCAGAGTTTTTTTGTACCAAAAATATCTTTAACGGCAATTAATTTAGTTCTATATTTTAAGCCAGAAATTAATAGTTCTTTTTTTCTCTGCTTCTGTGTAGTAAGTATAATGGTCGAATTAAAAATCTGCTCTGTTAATTCCCAATGCTCAGCGGCTGTCCAACCAGAAATATAACATGGGGAAAATAACTCTACAGCAATAGCCCAAGCATCTTCTGGTGTGGGGTTTGTATCTTCAGATCCCAGGGGAATAATACGATAAGTTCCTGATCGAAGTCGCTGTATCCAACCTTTTTTACAGAGCCGAGAAAGCATCAGGTTTGACATCTCTCTAGTAAAACCTAGTTTGTTCTCTAGGTCACTTGCGCGTATAACCGATTTTCCTATGCGGCTCATTATATCTAGGACGTGTCTTTCCCCTTGACCAATACCCGCCTGAGTGTAACTATATTGTAAGTTCATATAATATCTTTTTAAGCTATTATCAGCACTTTAATTATAGCACGCATTATATCACACACGCAAAAAATATCATATTGAGATATTATATGCACTTACAGTATAATACTAAATACACCCCTAAATTTTTGTTTCAAATAATTTAGTTGAAGTAACTACATAGGCCTCGACATGGGCCTCATCATAGGCTTCCATCAAAAACTCAGGGTAAGTGGACTAGGAAACCTGAACAAGCTGACATTAGCGTCGGCCGGTACATAGACGAGTAGGGTGTTAGCTGGTACGCTATTCTCTTATAATGCGCGAGTAAGCAAGTAGAATCGAGGAGCTAAATAAATGGATTTTAATATTGTTAATTTCGTATTGGCGTTCCTGGAAGGGGTGGGTCTTATTATATCACCCTGCATTTTGCCCATCTTACCGATTATGTTATCTGGCTCCATCGAGGGTGGCAGACGACGTCCATTAGGCATTATTGTAGGGTTCACCTGCGTATTCGCCCTATTCACCGTGTTCTCGCATTGGTTAGTGACACACCTCGGTATCAATCTCAATGTATTACGTGATATTGCCTTTGTATTGATTGCGCTATTTGGTGTAGTGATGGTGTCAGGCTATCTCACCGAAAAATTTAGTGCTGCAACACAAAACCTAGCCGATGTGGGTAACCGGTTAATTGCCGGTCAGCAGGGTGGTGGTTTTGTGAGTGGTTTGTTATTGGGTAGCTTAGTCAGCCTGATTTGGACGCCGTGTGCAGGTCCATTATTGGCAGCGATATTAATTCAGATTGCCGTACAAAAAACTGCATTAGCCAGTTTTATTGCTCTCGCCTGTTTTGCGTTAGGCAGCGTTATCCCGATGATTATTATTGCTGCATTGGGGAAAAAATTATTTAACACCCTAACGTTCTTTAAACAACATGCTGATCGATTACGTAAAATATTAGGTTTGGTTATCATCGCCAGTGCGATATTTTTAGCTTATGCCAGTTATTTTAACCCTGGTTGGCTGGCATTTACTTCCACCACATCTGCTCCTAGAGGTCACAACAGTATCGGATGTGGCGTTGGATCACACCAAACTTCCTAAAGCTACCGATGCAATGGTGCTTGATGCGTTGCCGATTTCATATACTGCACCCGCGTTAGAAAACAGCAATGCCTGGATTAACTCTACACCCCTGAACTTGCAGCAATTAAAAGGGAAGGTAGTGCTAATTGATTTCTGGACTTATTCTTGTATTAATTGCATTCGCACCTTGCCATATTTAATCGCCTGGGATAAAGCTTATCGCGATAAGGGTTTAGTTATCATCGGCGTGCATACTCCGGAGTTTGAATTTGAAAAAGATATAAATAATGTGCAACAAGCGGTGCAGCGTCTGGGTATTACCTATCCGGTGTTACTCGATAGTCAGTATGTCACCTGGCAAAATTTTCATAATCAGTATTGGCCGGCACATTATCTAATTGATAAAAATGGCCAAGTGGTTTATGAGCATTTTGGTGAGGGTGATTATGAGATTACGGAGCATAATATTCGCGCGTTGCTTGGTGTTCACGATGTACCGATGGTGCAGGCTAAATCACCAACTGTCGTTAATGCATTGTTTGATCGACAGACTCCAGAAACCTATTTTGGTTATGCCCGTGCTGATCGCCTGGTTAGTCCTGATGCAGTAGTACAAGACAACACCGCAACCTACCATTTTCCAGATCAACTGGCGCTGCAGGAATGGGCATTGCGTGGTCAATGGCGAATTAATGCAGAAAATATTACTGCTATGGCGTCAGATAGTGCGATAAAACTACATTTTTTTGCCCAGCATGTTTACCTGGTAGCCGGTAATATTGATGCAAAACCGATTAAGATTCGTGTGTTGCTTAATAACGTTGACGTAACCGACCAGGCGGGGAAGGATGTACAAAATAGTCTGCTGACAATTAGCGGTGAGCGTTTGTATGATGTATTGAGTTTACCTAAACCTACCGAAGGTGAGCTTACCTTAGTGATTGAATCCCCAGGGGTAAGTTTGTATACGTTTACGTTTGGGTAGGAGTGGGTGAATGAGGGGGGCATCGATGGCTTGGTAATTAACTCCCCACCCATATTTGTCTATTTGGTGATGTCATGACTAATCTAATTTCGTGTCACCAAAAGAGCAAATGTCTATTTGGTGATAAGCTATCCATGCCGTTGGGGGGTGCGAAAGGGAGTTCTGGAACGGCGGTTGACAGGTTTCAGCACATATAATCCATAATAGACGGAATTCTGGCCCGAAATAGCATATACCGTATTGCCTGGGTTGGGGCTTTTTGTTATGGTTGGGTGCTGCTTATAATTCCTGGATCTTGGACATCGTAGGAGCAACCTCCTGTGGTTGTCCTCTACGATATTCTGAGATGATAGGCGGGTTCTGGAACAGCATAAAAAAATAACCATCAGTATTGGGATGCCATCAGCATTGAAAAAACCCTGGTGGGTGATTCCTATCGCAGCGGGCAAGAAAACGGTATCGCTATTGGATTGCAGAAGGGTGAAGCTATTGGTTTAGAAAAAGGTGAAATCATTCTGTTTCTTAAAACTCATTAGCGTAAAAATTTTATGAATGGTGAACACGTCGCTCGCGCTCCTTTGTCCACCCTACGTGAAAAATTGTCGTGTAGAGAGTATAAAACTACTCTGCCTCGCCGAAGCGATTGCTGATTAGATTTTCGATGGCTTCGATAGCTGTGGATTCGTCATCGCCCTCTGCGGTTAGTTCAAGTTCTGTACCGCGGCTGGCGGCGAGCATCATCACGCCCATGATACTTTTTCCATTTACGGTCTGGCCGTTTTTCAACAACAGAATTTCACTGGCATAACGACTGGCCAGGTGCACTAGTTTGGCGGCAGCGCGCGCATGTAGGCCCAGTTTGTTGCAGATGAATACTTTTTTACGTAACACGATTACAATTCTCCATCGGTTTTTTCACACTCAATGATTCCGCGCTGCCCACCGGTGCGTGCCTTTTCAGCTAATTGTCGTAAGTTTAATTGTGAGTAGTTCATCACACAAAGTAGCATCGGCAGGCTAAGGCCGGTAACAATGCGAATGTCCTTACAGTCTTGAATGCTGCTGGCGATATTACTGGGTGTGGAACCAAACAGGTCAGTCAAAATTAATACGCCATCCCCCTGGTTTAAGGCATGCACGACTTTTTTTAATTTGGGGATTAATTCCTCTGGGTCAGCATTGGCTTCCAGCTCTACTGTGGCTACTGCCAAGGGCAGTTCACTACTAAATGTCTGTTTAACGGCGTTGAGTAGGGCGCTACCGATTTCATCATGACTAATAATGAGTATGCTAACGCTCATGAGGATGCTCGCAATGCGTGGCGATGATTGGCAATAAATTGCATAGGGGTATGGATTCCTTGTTGTGTCAGTTTATAATTGCGCACCAATGTTTCAACTAGCGCTTCACGGGGGCGTGTCGCTGTTAATGGTAAGGTAAAACAAGGGACGCGAATGTTACATAATATATAAGGTTGAGTAGTCACACTTAAGGTATGTGTTGGTGAAGATGATTCTTCCAGGGCGATGACTAAGGAAAGGGTTTGTTTTTTCAATACCGCATGTTCGCCAAAATGTGCGCGTACGTCCAGTACGCCACATCCGCGTATTTCCAATAGATTGCGTAATAACACTGGGGCATGGCCGACCAGGGTGGCGCCGTCGGGAGAATTAAATTCCACGGCATCATCGGCAATTAATTGGTGACCACGGTCGATTAACGCCAGGGCAAGGTCGCTTTTTCCCATTCCGCTTTTTCCAACCAATAGCGTACCTAGATTAAATAGGTTCATGAAAACGCCATGGATAGTGGTTGACGGTTGCGTATTGCGCATGGTTAGCGATTAGTTATGATCGGTTGTCTTTTCTTTATGCCGTGCTAACTGCTTGGTGAGTTTATCAACCAGGCTGTCGATGCTTTTATACATATCTTCTGATTTTGCTTCCGCATACACAGGTTGCATTTTCGGAATATGCAGTTCAGCTTCTGCGATGTGCAGTAGTTTGTCAGTATTAAACGTGACGTGTATTTTGGTAATATTGGGAGCAAATTTGTAAAGACGGGTGAATTTTTCCTTGGTGACTTGCATCAAGGTTTCTGAATTAGCGCCATTACGGCTGGTAAATTGAATGGGTACGGACACGATAGTCTTCCTCTGTTAGCTACGAACGGGATTAGGGGCTGTTGACAATTCTACTATGCCTGGCATAAATCGTTGATTTTCTGTGCTCCGTTGCTCATTTACCAACAACGTAAACTGCGCTACGGTGCTCGAAAATCAACAATTTCTACTTCGGCCTAGCGAATTCTCAACAGCCCCACCTCTATTATAAATCAAATTCATGCCCCAGGTATACCTCCCGCACGTGTTGATTGGCCATGATTGAATCGGGTGTGCCCTCGGCGATGATTCCGCCCTCGTTAACGATGTAGGCACGTTGGCAAATATCCAGGGTTTCGCGGACATTGTGGTCGGTGATTAATACCCCAATTTTACGGTCGCGTAAATGTAGGATGATACGTTTAATATCAATCACCGAGATAGGGTCGATCCCGGCAAATGGCTCATCCAATAAGATGAAATGCGGTTCCATCGCCAGTGCGCGTGCGATTTCCACCCGCCGTCTTTCGCCGCCCGACAGGGTAAAGCCGGGGCTATCGCGTAGATGGGCAATATGTAGTTCCTGCATCAGGCTTTCTAATAGCGTCATGCGTTCCTGCTTGCTCAGCGTCTTGCGCAGTTCTAATATCGCCAGGATATTCTGCGCCACATTCAGCCGACGGAAAATCGATGATTCTTGGGGTAGGTAGCCAATACCAGCGCGGGCGCGTTCATGAATGGGGCTGTAAGTGATGTCGGCGTTATTTAATAATACTTGGCCGTTGTCACATTGAATCAAGCCGACCATCATGTAGAAACTGGTGGTTTTCCCGGCGCCATTCAGGACCCAGTAGGCCAACGATTTCACCCTCGTCAATTCGCAGGCTCACGTTCTTGACCACCTTGCGGCCACGATATTGTTTTTCTAGGTGTAGGGCTTGTAGCGTGGTCATTATTTCCCTGGCAGATCTTGTGGTTGTAACACAATAACTGATTCGCCGCCCTGTTGGGAAGGATCAGAGAAGACAGTTTGTTTAACCATATCATAGACAATACGCGGACCATGAAAATTATTGCGTCCCTGGATCACTTCTGCATTGCCAGTAATCACGGCTAGCTTCTTTTGCGGGTAGTATTCGATGACGTTGCCCGATGCGTATATTGGCTTCTTTTGTTGGTCGGGTAGGGTGGTGTAATGCGCCAGATTGCCTTCGGCGATAGTTTTGTCGGTATTGCCGTGTCGATCCTTGTGTACCGTGACTTTATCTGCCGTCAGGTGGGTGCTGCCCTGGTCCATGACGACATTTCCCGTGTAGACGGTTGCGCCGGTGTGGTAGTTAAATGAGACATTATCGGCTTTAAAATATGCCTGTTGTTCGGCATCACTGGTAAGCGCTGCCGTGGTAGGCGGTAGCAGGGCTAGGCATAGGGTAAGGGCTATTATAGCCCACCCCCTGCCCCCCCTTTGAAAAAAGGGGGTAGGGGGAATTTGCAATGGGAGGGCTACCAACTTAAGGCGTTGATTTTTCATAGGTTCCATGTACTTGTGATAGCAGTTGCAGCTCGCCCTTATTTAAGTCAGCGCTCAACCCAACGGCATTTATCGTACTACCGGGTTGGATAATAGTCACGGGTTGATCGGTATGCGCTAGTTTTTGGGGGGGGTAGAGGGTAAGGGCGGTTGTGGTTAGGTTGATGATCTTGTGGGTTGTATCATCAATACGTTGTACGTGTACGTTGTCAGTGAGATAGAGTACCTTAAGCCCCGGGTGGCTGTCGCCGTGGTCAGCGGTGATGACCCAGGTAAGTTGGCCTTCGGTCTTGGCAGTCATGCGTGGTTTATCAAATATCGTTGTGTCTTGCTCAGGATAATGTATTGCCCTGGGCGAATAGATACGACTGCTCCAGGCGCCATCTGCGTTAAAGTGCATATAGCGCGCTTCCGTCATAAAGGCATTTGGTGTGGTAGGCTGGCTAGTATTGTCGTCGTTCGAGCTTAAAAAGGATTGCCTTGCAAGCCAGGCGCTGACCGCCAGGGCGCCGAGTAAGAGCAGGGAAAGTGTTAAATTTTTTGGGCTAATATGGCTCATAGATTTTTAATAAAAGAAAAGAAAAAAACTTGACGCAAAGACGCAGAGACGCAAAGAAAAGATTAAGAAAAGAAAAAAGATTTAAATAAAAAAACATTTGATTTAAAAAAATAAAGAAAACATCAAAATATAACAAAATAAGCAAAAAAATATTATTTAAAATGTTTTATGTTTTTCTTTGCGTCTCTGCGTCTTTGCGTCAAATCTTTTAAATTATAAGTAATGCTCATAGACGCCTTGTAGCGTCCCATGCGCACGCATAATCAACTCGCACACTTCGCGTGCAGCGCCCTCGCCGCCAACAGCGTGGGTTTTCCAATCGGCGTGTTGCTGTATGTATTCACACGCATCGGCTACGGCAATGCCTAATCCTACGCGTCGCATCAGGGGTAGATCAGGTAGATCGTCGCCAACATAGGCAATTTGCTCTACGGATAATTGTAGTTGTTGCATCAATGCGTCCAGGGCTAACAGTTTATTCGCTTGGCCCTGGTAGACGTGCTTAACCCCAAGTTCCGTCATGCGTCTTGCCACGATAGGTGAGTTGCGGACGGTAATAACGCCGACTTCTACGCCGGTGGAAAGTAACATCTTGATGCCATGACCATCATGCGCATTAAATGCCTTATATTCATGACCATCGTCTGCGAAATAAATTTTACGGTCAGTCAGCACGCCATCCACATCGAAGATAAGGAGTTTAATTTGGGCGGCTTTTTGTAGGATTGTATTCATAATTGATTGTAACTAAAAAGTTTTTGCCAGTCTTTGTTGGGTGCAGTGATGATTCATTACGCCAGCCCGGCACTTAACAGGTCGTGAATATGCACGACGCCCAATAATTTCTTGTTGTCATCAACCACGCACAGTGCGGTAATTTTATAAACTTCCATGATGTGTAACGCTTCAGCGGCGAGCCTATCAGCGGTAATGGTTTTGCAGTGTTGCGTCATGACGCTTGCAATCGTAGTCGTGTAAACATCAGCGCCACTGTTAAGTGTGCGACGTAAATCGCCATCAGTATAAATGCCTGTTAAATGATCATGGTTATCCACAATTGTGGTCATACCCAAACTTTTTTGTGTCATTTCCACTAAGGCGTCATGGAGTTTGGCGTCTTTGTGAGTCTTGGGTATATTCAACCCACTCCGCATAATGTCTTTTACCTGCAATAAGCGGCGGCCGAGTGCGCCGCCCGGATGATAGAGGGCAAAATCCTGTGCGGTAAAGCCGCGTGCCTGTAATAAGGTGATTGCCAATGCATCCCCCATGACTAAGGCGGCCGTGGTGCTGGAGGTTGGCGCCAGCCCTAATGGGCATGCTTCTTCTGCGACATTGACATCTAAATGGACGGTTGCTGCTTGCGCCAGGGTGGAATTGGGTACGCCGGATAAGCAAATCAGTGGAATATCCAGGCGCTTAATGAACGGTAACATATTGACTAATTCGGTGGTTTCGCCAGAATTGGAAATAGCGATCAGCACGTCCTTGGGGGTGATCATGCCAGCATCCCCATGGTTCGCCTCAGTTGCATGGACAAAAAAGGCGGGGGCGCCAGTACTGGCAAAGGTAGACGCAACTTTGCGTGCGATATGGCCGGATTTGCCCAGGCCAACGGTAATAATACGGCCCTTGCAGGCAAGTAGCAGATGGCAGGCAGTGATGAAGCGTGCATCCAGCCGTTGTTGCAGGGCATTGATGGCGCGCGACTCGATGGCGAATACGGCTTGGCCGAACTGCAATAGTTTCGTATCGTCCACTAATGATTGTGGCATGGGTTTGATGTTATTATCTATCATAATAGGTGTCATTATAAGCTAGGCAGCGCCGCTATTTCTAGTTATACTTGATTTCTCTTAACAAATCACTACACTACATTATACTCATTACACTTGAGTTTTCGGTTTTTGAAAACCCAAGTGTAACCTTAGCGCGATGGGGATTTTTAAGGGGAGAATGCACGCCCCCTTCGCTTCGCTCTTCCCCCCTTAAATTGCCGTTAGGGAAGTTTGCTTGCGTAGGCAATCTTATACAGATTATACTCACCGCACTCCTTACAAAAAGTCGTTATTTAAAGTGCGGTGAGTATATTGCCAGTGAATGTCAAAAGTATAGCTAATCAAGATCAAATTCATGCGGGCTACTGATACTCAAACCGATACCTTAGTCAAGGTGCGCAATCTTTCCTTTAAACGTAATGAGCGCTACATATTCAACGATGTCAGTCTGGATATTATGCGTGGTAAAATCACCGCCATTATGGGTCCCAGTGGTACTGGTAAAACTACCCTGTTACGCTTAATCAGTGGACAACTGAAGCCTATGAGGGGAGAGGTATTGATTAATGCGGTGAATATTCACCGTTTGAGCCGCCAGAAGCTGTACGCATTACGTCGACATATCGGCATGTTATTTCAAAGTGGCGCTTTATTTACCGACTTGGATGTGTTTGAAAATGTGGTGTTTCCACTGCGCGAACACACCCAGTTACCAGAAGATATGCTGCGTGATCTGGCGCTAATAAAATTACAAGCGGTGGGCTTGCGTGGCGCACGAGATTTAATGGCCAGTCAGTTATCAGGGGGGATGGCGCGGCGGGTGGCGATGGCGCGTGCATTAATGTTAGACCCGCAATTAATGCTATATGATGAACCATTTACCGGCCAGGACCCGATTACCATGGGCGTGTTGGTCCAGCTGATTAAGCGGTTAAACAGTGCATTAGGACTAACGTCAGTGATCGTGTCGCATGATGTGGCGGAAACACTGAGTATTGCCGATTATGTGTATGTCATCTCCGATAGCAATATAGTCGGTCAAGGTACGCCAGAGCAGCTGGGCGCCAATCATTCGCCTGCTGTTAATCAATTTATTAATGGCTTGCCGGATGGAGTGGTGCCATTTGATTACCCAGCCAGGGACTATACTGAGGATTTATTATCGTGATTGTCGCCATCGTACAACAACTGCAGCGCCTGGGTCATAGTGGGTTACAATTTTCCCAGCGGCTGGGCATTTCCGGGATTTTTTTAGTTGGGGTATTGGTGCGCAAGCCACGCTTGCGCCGTAGCTTTCCATTGTTAGTTGAGCAACTATATGCCCTGGGTGTATTGTCGTTAATTATTATTATGCTGTCGGCATTATTTATTGGGATGGTGGTATCACTGCAGGGACATAATACCTTACAACGATTTGGCGCCACGCAGGAATTAGGGCAGTTACTGGCATTGAGCGTGACGCGCGAACTGGCGCCGGTTATTACGGCATTGCTATTCGCAGGACGCGCCGGGACAGCATTGACAGCCGAGATTGGATTGATGCGTGCTACCGATCAGATCGATAGCATGGCAATGATGGCGGTTGACCCCCTGTGGCGGATTATATCGCCCCGCTTGTGGGCGGGCTTCATCGCCATGCCAATTTTGACGTTAGTATTTGATATGGTGGCTATTTATGGTGGTTACCTGGTGGGCGTTAAATGGCTGGGTGTGGACGCGGGTTCGTTTTGGTCGAACATGCAAGCCGCTGTCGATTTTCACATGGATGTTGTCAACGGTGTTATCAAGGGAGTGGTATTTGGTTTTGTGGTAACCTGGATTGCAGTTTATCAGGGATATTATACGGCGCCTAATGCGTTGGGCATTAGCCGCGCCACGACGAAGACGGTGGTTTATTCGTCACTGGCGGTATTGGCGCTAGATTTTATTTTAACCTCTGTTATGTTGAAAGGGTGGTAGACGTGTTAAAGAAAGTAACGGAAGTATTGGTAGGTTTTTTCATGTTGTTGGGCATCATTGCCCTGGTATTTTTAGCGCTTAAGGTCAGTGGGCTGACAACCTACTCGCGTGGACAAGATTATTACCGCGTCACTGCGGATTTTGACAATGTCGGGGGTTTAAAGGTGCGTGCGCCGGTCATGATCGCGGGAGTCAGTGTTGGCGAAGTTTCCTCCATTACCTTGAATCGAACGGATTATCGCGCCCATGTCACCTTCTTAATTAATAAAAAGCAAGCTCCCTTGCCGATAGACACCTCGGCGAGTATTTATACCCAGGGGATTTTAGGAGCAAACTATGTGAATTTATCGCCCGGCTATGCGGACAGCTTTTTGCAAGATGGCGGCGTTATCGACACGACGAATTCCGCGGTTATTTTAGAAAAATTGATTGGTCAATTTTTGTATAGCTTTCAGAATAAAAAACCGGCAGAATCGACCTCGACGCCAGCAACACAAAATTCAAGCAACAATACCTTACAAGATCAACATGTATCACAACCGACTTCTCAGGAGGCATCTCATGCAACTCAACACTAGACTTCTTCCCAAACCATCTAAATTACGTCACATTCTATTGTCTTGCCTATTGATGGTAAGTTCGCTGGCATTTGCCGCATCTTCGCCAGTAGACATGTTACAAGGCGCAACTAGCCAAATGTTATCGGCGCTACAGCAAACGCAAAATCGTAATGAACAATCGTTGTATAACCTGGTTAAAAGAATTTTATTGCCGCATGTGAATGTAGACTTAATGTCACAATTAGTGGTAGGGAAATATTGGGTCAGCGCCACGCCAGAGCAGCGCGCAGAGTTTAAAACGCAATTTACTCATTTTGTCACGCGCACCTATTCAACGGCATTAAATTCCTATTCGAATCAAACGGTACGTTATTTTCCCCTGCGTGGTGATGTGACCGGCAATCGTGTACAGGTAAATAGCGCCATTGAACAGAAGAATGGTTCTAGCGTCTCTGTTACCTACCGCCTCATTCAAACCGGCGGCGAATGGAAGGTATACGACTTTAGCGTAGAAGGTGTCAGTATTATAGAAAACTACCGTTCTCAGTTTGCCGATGTGTTACGTACCAGTGGCCTGGATGGTTTAAATGCGCGTCTACGTGCACAAAATCAAGGGTAATAGCGCATGTCGGACGCTAATGTGGAACTAACCACTGAAGATTGTTTGCGAGTCAGTGGCGTATTATATTTTGCTAATGTGGCCCATCTGCGTGATTTAGGTGTGCGATTATTGGAAAAAACACCACAACCGGTCATTGATCTGCAAGCAGTGACCGATTGTGACAGCTCGGCATTGGCGCTATTGACTGCATGGGCGCGTGAAGCAAGGCGAGGTAATAAACAACTGCGTTTTATTCACGTACCTACACAGTTGATGGATATTATACGCTTAAGCAATTTAGACAAGGTGTTGTCCTTGGATAATAATTAAACAAAACCAACCAGGAGAAAAAAATGAAAAAATTTTTTATGGTGTTAACTGCAGGGATCTTGGCAGCAGGTGTTGCACAAGCGCAGGATTATTTTGGTCCTACTAATCTGAATAATACCAATATTGGCGAGAGTAAAATTACCGGCCCTGCCAATTTGCGTAACGTGAAGGCGGATTCACTTTCCGTTATGGGCCCCACCCAATTTACACATCTAACTGTCACCGGTGCAACGGAACTTACTGGTCCGGTCAATTCCAGTGAGCAAGGCACATTTGGTCAGTTAAAAGTAACTGGGCCGTTGGATGTAAAACAGATTACCGCAAATACGTTAAGTGTGACTGGCCCCGTTAAAATCAAGGAAAGCACCATCACGGGTGATACCGAGGTGGTTGGGCCGCTAAGCGCCGAAAAAAGTAAATTCGGGGATATTACAGTCACTGCTGACACTGTCACCTTAACTGATGCTGATGTGCATAATATCATCGTTAAAAATGATCATGGCCAGAAACAAACGCTTTACCTAAAGAAAGCATCTGTTAGTGGCAACATCACCTTTGAATCTGGCAGGGGCTTGGTAGTTAAGAGCAAGGATTCGGACATTAAGGGTGATGTTAAGGGCGCAACGTTGCAAAAGTAATTACCTGAGTTCTATCCGTAAACCCTAACGGGCAGGCACAAGGCCTGCCCCTACATCTAAAATCTGACCGTTTGTGTCATTTTTGGTGGGTGCCTGAGCAGTTACGTCATTTTAAAAATTAGTGTCTCTTAGCCCTTGTTCACTTCTATCCCATTATCACTCTACATCCACATCCCCTGGTGTGTGCAAAAATGTCCATATTGTGATTTTAATTCACATGCGTTGAAAGCTGATATGCCGGAGAAGGCATATGTTGCGGCGCTGATAGCAGATTTACAGCAGGATTTGCAAACATTTTCCCCACACAATCGCGTTATCCAAACTATTTTTATCGGTGGCGGTACGCCGAGTTTATTTGCACCCGATAGCATTGCTGAATTATTAACTGCTATTCAGGCGTATTGCGTGTTTGCGCCGGATATTGAAATTACCCTTGAGGCTAATCCTGGCACGGTAGAGCAAGGCTTATTTGCTGGGTTTAAATCAGCAGGAGTCAATCGCCTGTCGCTTGGCATTCAGAGCTTCCAGCCGGAAAAATTACAAGCGCTGGGACGCATTCACAATGATAAGGAAGCATTGCGCGCGGTGGAAACAGTACATGCTGCGGGATTTGATAATTTTAATTTGGACATAATGCACGGATTACCCAATCAAACTGCGGCGGATGCACTATTCGATTTACAAACGGCAATGGCATTACAACCGCCGCATCTATCTTGGTATCAGTTGACGCTAGAGCCAAACACAGCGTTTTATCGCCAACCACCTGTCTTACCCGAGGACGATCAGTTAGCGGATATTCAACTATACGGTCAGAACTATTTAGCTGAGCAGGGTTTTACACCATATGAAATATCTGCCTATGTAAAATCTGGAATCATTGATCGACGCAGTAAACATAATCTAAATTATTGGCAGTTCGGTGATTACTTAGGCATTGGCGCTGGCGCACACGGCAAGGTGACGGATATAACCAGGCAAACCATTACGCGTTATTGGAAAACCAAGCATCCGAAGGATTATTTAAACCCACAAACACCATACTTGGCTGGTCAAAAATTATTATCTGACGCAGAGCTACCTTTAGAATTTATGATGAATGCATTGCGACTCTATCAACCAATACCGATAACATTATTTACCGCACGCACCGGATTACCATTTGTGACGCTGATACCGATATTAACTCGTGCTAAGGAATTGGATTTACTAGACTGGGATCAAACCCATATTCAAACCACTGCACAAGGCAAACAGTATTTGAATAATTTGTTGGCGTTGTTTTAAAAATCCACAATCTAAAATTACGGTATTGCAAATCGATACAATTTCTATAGTCTTCTAACAGACATGCCGAGATAAAGGAAATTTTAATGCTCCATCTACCCCATTATCTGAGAGCCATTTTGTTATTTCTTGACTATCCTGCAATAAAGTGTACACTAAAAGCGTACACTTTAGGGTTGAAAAATATGATTAGAACAAATGCCAAAGAAGCAAGGCAGAATTTTAGCCATTTGCTGGATCAGGTTGAAAAAGGGGAGGAGATTTTTGTCTTACGCCGGGGGCATATTATTGCCCATATTATTCCCCATACAAAGTCAGCAAAAAAGTCGTTACCTAATTTAAAAGAATTTCGTAGCAAATTAAAAATAAAAGGGGCGTTTTTGAGTGAAATGATTGCCAAAGCAAGGGAAAAAGAATGATTGAAAAAGCATATATAGATACTAGTGTTTTAGCTGCTTACTATTGTCCGGAAAGGATTAGCGAGAATGCCGAAAAACTACTTTTATCTGTTACATCCCCTTTTATTAGTTACCTAACTGATGTCGAATTTTTTGCCGTATTGTCTAAAAAATATCGAAAAAAAGAACTAAACAAAAAAACTGCGCAGAAAATTTTAGAAACTTATAAAACCCATCTCAATGAAAATTATTACCAGAGAATAATCATTAAATCCGAACATTACCATTATGCTAGTAATTTGCTGGCATCACTGGATCATGCGCTTCATTCATTAGATGCCTTACATCTAGCTGTTGCGGTCTATGAAAATATCCCTTTTATTACTGCGGATAAAAATTTAGTAAAAGTTGCCAAAAGAATCGATGCTAAGGTTAATCTGGTTAAATAATTATACCCATCTACAACGACTCTTCACTCTCGTGTGGTTCGATCACGACCCTCGTACTTCCCACATCAACGAATTGTTGATTCAACCATCTGGCGTCTTTTGGCAAGATGCGCACACAGCCATGACTTGCATTCACACCAGGGATTTCATTAGAACCGTGTAGCGCAATACCGCCGTGAAAATACATGCAGTAAGGCATGGGTGCGCCACCCTTAGGCAATGGAAATTTAGTGGATTTACACTCCTCCCCACCTTTACGAAAAATAGTGAATGTACCAGTAGGAGTGTGGCACGTTTCGTCTTCATCAGGACAAAATCCGCGCGCGGTGGACGCAGGTCCCCAGTTTACCAATTCACCATTAGTATCGTAGGCTGCCCAGGATAAATTATCCGGACTGACGACAATGGTTTTGTGGCCTGAACTATCGATGCGTGGTGGAAATGGAATTGAGGCATTCATTTCATCCGCAGTCATTTGTTCCGGATCAACCAATTGTATGCCTGGGTGTAGGGGCGTATCCAAGCGATTGAGTCGCATGGCTAGATCACGTTGTTGTGGATCCGGCCACAGCGACTGCCACGATTCACCTTCATGCACCACGAAGCAATATTCTCCAGGGTTGTTCTTACATAATTCTGGTGTATATCGCGCATAGGCGGTGGAATAAATAGCTAAAAATGGTATAATAAAATAGATAATACGTACACGAGCTAGACTTAACATAGTAATCCTCCAGTTCCAATCCATGGACCGACATGACATCCTGATAACTTGTCTTACTACTATAGTTCATGTCTGAGGAGTTTTCCTGTGAGGGTGAATTAAAGAGAAAATTACAATTGGAGAAGCGAGTATGGCTCAAGAAAATAACAACAACTCACGAAGGGGTTTAGTAGTTTCTCTTGCTGGAATATTAACTCTAGAAGCGATGCTTTGGTTACTGCTGACTCCAAGTAACATGGCCACTCCAAGCCAGTTACAGGCTAATGAATATATTGGGTGGTGTATGGGGGTCTTGTTTATACCATTGTTTTATGTGGCCTTTCGGGCATCTGGGTCACCACGAAATGTACCCCAACAATTAGGACAACTACCAGAGGAAAAGCTGGGCAGTGTCACGTTGCAACCACTCATTTTGCGGCTTCCCACTGTAAATGAAATTCCTGAATATGTTAGATTCAACCTGGACATTATTAAGGGTTATCTTGAAGCTTTAAAAGAAAATGGTGATTTCAGGGATGTTGCTTATGAAGTATTACCCAAGGCAATTAAAACGGATAAGAAAGATGAAAAGCGAGATAGTAAATCGTTACCACGTGAAAGAATATACTTGGAACGGAATTCAGCACAGTTATCATCAAGAACGTCAAATGATGCTAAATTTTTCTTTCCGGGACAGGCAGATAGATTTTTTTACCTGCCAGTTGCGCAAGAGACATTGTTGAATCAATTAGTTACTGCTCAAGAGAAGAAGGGTACTCCAGGTGGACATTTCAAAGCTGCTGATTGTGGTGAGCAGTTGAAGATAGGTGATCCGCGCGATGTGATTGCTGTGACTCCAGAAGTGTTTTATGCAGAGATGGCGCGACTTGCTCAGTTGCTACAAGCTCAATCACAACAGCAGCAACAACAACAACCACAAGATGTCTCATCGAATAGTCAACCACCTGGCGACGATACTAATCAGGGTCAAGAATCTGATGAGACGGACGATGACAGGTTACGCCAGAGAAACACAAAGGGCTCATGATGACGTTCTTTGCACCACTGCCAATACATGGCATTTCCCCTGTGCATCTTGCGCGGCATCTATGATTGTTCCGATAGGCTGTTGTTGCGCATCAAACAGCGATTCGCCTGGTTTTGGTAACACAGTTGCAGAAGAAATCAGATATTGCAGATGGCGTTTTGCCTTACCTAAATAATGCGTGCGTGCGATTACTTCTTGGCCGGTATAACAACCCTTGCTAAAGCTCACGGCATTTAGCGCCGGATAATTCAACATCTGTGGCGTAAATAAATCACTGGTTTCAGGATAAATAGTCGCCATGCCTGCTTGAATATCTAATAATCGCCAATGCTCGCTTGTATCTTGTAGATCATCCATTAGGTCATTGGCCGCTAATGCTTGTTGCAAGGTTGCAGTTTGCAAGGTTGCAGTTTGTAAGATTGCAATAGCAGCGGGTGCACCAAAAATAACGTAGCGTGGTTGTTCGCCGTGCATACGAATAATCAGCAAGGCTTCATGCGTCATTGCCTGGTCAGGTTGTTCGGGCAACGTGCCGATTAATTGTCTTAATGCAGCAACTGCTGTTTCTCCCACACAACCCAGTATACGCTGCTCAGTGGGTTGCAAGGTGACCCTGGAAAACACCGCGTATTTTTTGAGTTGTTGGATGATCGCATGTTGCATGATGTCAGGCGCGATCAAATACAAAGTATCTAAAAATTGAATCACGTGGAAACTAGACAACACGCGCCCCTTGGGACTGCAATGTGCGGTTAGGCGGATTTGTGTGGGAGTGATATCGCGAATATCACAGGTAAGTTGTCCCTGTAAAAAGTCACGCGCTTTGTCGCCATTAACGGCGATGGGTGTTAGGTGAGTTAGTTTGATAATGCTCATAACTCGACATAAGCAGTTCGTGCCGCCATCGCGCGCGACAACGTACCAACATCTAAATAACCCAGTTCACCATCTAATGGCACGCCATGTGCAATACGGCTACAACGTATGTGAGTACCACGCAATAAATTAGCAATGTAATGTGCGGTGGCTTCGCCTTCGACCGTGGGATTAGTTGCCAGTATGATCTCTTGGATATTTTCGTGTTGCAGGCGGTGTTTAAGTAGGGGAATATGAATGTCGTCTGGGCCGATGCCATCTAAGGGTGATAGGTGTCCCATCAAGACGAAATAATAACCCTTGTAGCCATGGGTTTGTTCAATCGCAAATACATCAGCCGGTGTTTCCACCACGCATAACTGTGTGGCGTTTCTTTCAGTATCGCTACAAAAATTACACAACGAGTGTTCAGAAAAGGTTCGGCAGCGTTCACAGTGTCCAACCTTGGTTAATGCTTGGGAAAGTGCTTGTGCTAATGATAAGCCAGCATCACGCTTGCGTTCCAACAGGTGGAACGCAATGCGTTGTGCAGACTTGGGACCTACGCCAACTAAGCAACGTAAGTTGTCGATGAGCTGTTGCACCAAGGGGGTGAACATAATATGCAGGTAGTCGAATTTTTATGCGGTGGTATCGTCGCCAGCATCACCTGGATTAGTAGGTAAGCCAGAACTTTTATAGATAGATTGCACTTCTTTTTGCATTTCTTCGTTTAATTTAATTGTTGCCTTGTTAATAGCATCCTTAATTAAATCTGCCAAAGCCTCAGCACCTTGTTCAATGGCGCCCTTGCCGATAACAATTTTTTTTACTTGACGCATGCCATCAATTGTTGCATCGATCCAAATTTCGTGAACATCCTTAATGCCGATGGTTACATTAATTTCTTTCTGTGAAAATGCATCTTGCATTTGTTTAAATTGCCCTTGCATTTCTTGTGCCTTACTTAGAATTTCTTCTACGTTAACATTTTTCATAAAATTTCCTCGCTGGGTTACTCTTTGGTTTTAATGGAATTGGGGATAATGGTTGCACTAAACTGGTTGATTAAATTTTGGAGGTGAGTATCTCCAGTAATGGCTTCAGTGGCCTGGTATTGTCGTTGGTCTTGACGCTTTTTGTCAAGTATGGCGGGAGTCTCTGTGGCGGGCTCGCCAATTTTTATTGCCACATGCAGTTTACGTTGGAAATGGTGTTCCAGTGCGCGGGCAATGTGTGCTTCGATGTTCTGGTTTAATAATGCCGCATGATGCGAATCGAGCAACAGGGTAATGCTATCAGCTGTTTGTTGCAGTAGGCTGCAGTGGGAGGCAACCACATTGGCGGCTCCCTGAAGATTAAGTTGCGGTAACAATACTGACCAGTCTTCCTTAGCGTAGGTTGGTGAGGGTTCTATTACTGTAGGGGCAGACCTTGTGTCTGCGCGTGACGTTGCCAGGGCGGGCGCAGCAGTGGCAATGGGTGGTGTGTTGCTGTGGTTGGGGGTAGTAGCCGTTACCGTAGGGGCAGGTCTTGTGCTTGCCTGTGATGGTATGGGTGCAGCAGTGGTGGCAGCATTGTTTTTTAACACGCTGTCTACACTGTTAGTTTGTGGGCGAAACGCCAGCATACGCAATAAAACCATTTCAAAGCCACTGCGTGGGGTAGGCGCCAGGGGTAGATCGCGTCGCCCAATTAAACCGATTTGGTACAACAGCTGCACATCTTCAGCGGATAGTTGTTTGGCAAGAGTTGCAATTTCTTCTCTATGTAAGGTTGATTCACCGGCCGCGCCAGGGACGGTTTGTTCTAGGGCTATTTGATGTAATAAGGACAGCAATTCTTCTAGGGCATAGGAAAAATCAATGCCAGATTCTGCCAGTTCATCAATCAGTTGTAAGATGCGTTTGGCATCGTGTGCAGCCAGGCTATTTAATAATGCTAGTAACAGTTCTGGTTCGGTAGCGCCGAGTAATGTTTTTACGGTGTGGCTGGATACCTGACCATTGCCGTAAGCAATGGCTTGATCTAATAAGCTTAGGGCATCGCGCATACTGCCTGCCGCAGCTTGCGCCAGTTGCTGTAGTGCTGGAAATTCGTAAGTAAGCTGCTCAGTATCGAGGATCATGCCGAGCTGCTTGCTGATTTGTTCAATCGATAAATTCTTTAGGTGGAATTGTAAGCAGCGTGACAATACCGTAATGGGCAGGCGTTGTGGGTCGGTTGTCGCCAACAGAAATTTCGCATGTGGGGGGGGTTCTTCCAGTGTTTTTAACAGTGCATTGAAGCTATGATTCGACAGCATATGCACTTCGTCGATGATGTAAACTTTGTAGCGTCCCTGGGTGGGGGCATATTGCACGTTGTCGAGCAGGTCACGCGTGTCTTCCACCTTAGTGCGTGATGCGGCATCGACCTCAAGCAAATCCAGGAACCGTCCTTGATCGATAGCTTGACAGGGTTGGCATTGTCCGCAGGGTGTCGAAGAAACTCCTTGTGCGCAATTGAGACATTTCGCCAGCAAGCGCGCCAGTGTTGTTTTGCCCACGCCGCGTGTGCCGGTAAATAAGTAGGCGTGATGTAGGCGTTGCTGATCCAGGGCATTGGTTAATGCGCGCACAACAGGCGCTTGCCCAACGACTTCTTGGAAACTGCGCGGACGCCATTTGCGAGCAAGAACTTGATAGGTCATATGTGAATAATTAGTGGTGGGTGGTTCTAACCGCCTGACTTCGCACCCGAATCCAATGCTGCCGCTGCTTCCTTCCGGATCTGACGGGGTTCACACTATATCGCTGCTAAGGGACCGCTGGAACCACCCATGCTCAATGCATAGAGAGAAGCGAGTTTACAGGGCAGGGGAAGGCAAGGCAAGAGGCACATGTCACTACTTATGTAACATGTTAAAATCTACATCCCCTCAATTTGATGAGTATAACTATGACAGATGGTGTAGTGTTATTACATGGCATATTACGCACCCGGCACAGCATGGGCAGGCTCGAGCGCTTTTTGCAAAAGGCAGGCTATGCTACCTTGAATATAGGATATCCCTCCAAATATTCACTGGAAGACTTAACCGAATTATTGCATGAAAAAATTGCTGCGTTTGCGGATACTATTTCTGGCTCGGGTCGCCTACATTTTGTTGGTCATTCTATGGGGGGATTATTGATTCGTGCATACCTCCTGTATTTCCCGCCAGAAAAATTAGGTCGGGTAGTCATGTTGGCAACGCCCAATCATGGCAGTGAGATTGTAGATGTCACTAAGAATTGGTGGCTATATAAATTAGTGTATGGTGATTCTGGCCAACAGCTGGGCACATGTGAAGATGGGTTTGAACAAACCCTGGGGAAGGTTACTTATGAGCTGGGCATTATTGCGGGCGATCGACCACTGGCTGCGATTTCTACTAAATTTTTTGGTCAACCCAACGATGGCAAGGTGTCAGTCGCCAGCACTGAACTTAATGGTATGACCGACCATATCGTTATTCATACATCACATACACTGATGTTGATAAATGAAACGGTGCAGCAGCAAACGCTCTATTTTCTGCAGCATGGTCATTTTCTGCGCGAGAGCTAGAACATTTTTATTGAATGAGCGAGGCTGGCGCTTTTTTTGCCTTTTCCGCTTCCAGCATGTCTAAATATTTTTCTGCATCCAATGCCGCCATGCAACCCGTACCTGCGGAGGTAATGGCCTGACGGTAAATGGGGTCACTGACATCACCCGCGGCAAACACGCCAGGAATACTGGTGGCGGTGGCGTTGCCAGTAATACCGCTCTTGATGATAATGTAGCCATTACGCATGTCTAGTTGTCCCTGGAATAAATCGGTATTAGGTTTATGACCAATGGCGATAAACACACCCTGTAACTCTAGGGTGGTGATGTTATTCGTTTTCAGATTCTTGGTGCGAATGCCATTGACGCCGCTGTCATCACCCAATACTTCTTCTAACACATGGTCCCATAAAATAGTCACATTGCCAGTACGACTTTTTTCTATCAGGCGTTCGGCGAGGATTTTTTCAGCACGAAATTTATCGCGGCGGTGAATGACGGTGACGTGGGAAGCAATGTTGGCGAGATACAGTGCTTCTTCAACTGCGGTATTGCCGCCGCCGACCACGGCGACTTTTTGATTTTTGTAGAAAAATCCGTCACAAGTGGCGCAAGCGGAAACCCCCTTGCCCATAAAGGCTTGCTCGGAGGGCAGGCCAAGGTACAGTGCGGAAGCGCCGGTAGCGATGATGAGTGCGTCGGCAGTGTATTCCCCAAAATCGCCCTTTAAATAAAAGGGTCGTTGGGTTAGGTCGGCCTTGACAATAGAGTCAAACTGGATGTCGGCGCCAAAACGCGCCGCATGATTTTTCATGCGTTCCATGAGTGCCGGTCCTTGCAATCCTTCTACATCGCCTGGCCAGTTATCGACGTCGGTGGTGGTCATGAGCTGCCCGCCTTGTTCCATGCCGGTTATCAGCAGCGGCTTTAGGTTGGCGCGAGCGGCATAGACGGCGGCTGAGTAGCCAGCAGGTCCAGAGCCGAGAATAATTAGTGGGCGGTGCTGTAGAGGTTTTGTCATTGAAATATCCAGGCCAGTAAGGTTTTAATGATTTCAAATTATACCTGTTTAACGGTAAGATGAGAAATATACTTCCCCTTCTAATAATGATGGAGGTTCTATGAAATTCGATAACAAAAATTTGGACAAGGTGGGATCTCCAGGTAGGCAGTTAGCACGAATGCTGCTGGTCGTCCTGATAACTATTACTGGTTCGGTGTATGCGGACACAACACAGCCTAGGCTGGAGCAGAAAATAGGGCAGATGTTAATGGTAGGTTTTAACGGTACGGAATTAAAACCGACAGACTCTATCGTGCAAGATATTTTGGCGCAGCGTATTGGTGGGGTGGTGCTGTATGGCAAGGATATGCACACGAAGCAGACGCGTAATATCCAGAATCCAGAGCAATTAAAAAAGCTGACCCGGCAATTACAACACTATGCCTTGCAAGCGGCGCAAATTCATCATAACCAGCTATACCCGTTATTGATTGCGGTGGATTATGAAGGCGGCAAGGTGGTGAACTTAATTCCAGAGAAGGGGTTTCCTGCCACATTTTCAGCAGCAGAAATCGCAAAAATGCCGCCACAACAAGCAAACGTAATAGCCGAGCAAATGGCGGATACATTACAGCGCGTAGGTATTAACCTGGATTTTGCGCCTGTGCTGGATGTAAACGTGAATCCAGAAAATCCAGTCATTGCTAAATATGGCCGTAGCTTCTCCGCCGATCCTAACCAAGTGGCATTGTATGCGGGTATTTTTTCACAGGCGTTTTATGACAAGCACATACTCTGTGTGTACAAGCATTTTCCTGGGCATGGTAGTTCAACAGGTGATTCCCACGCAGGCCTGGTGGATATTAGCCAGACGTGGAAGCCATTAGAGTTGATCCCATACAAAAAACTATTCAGTAAATCGGATAGCTGTAGCCTGGTGATGCCAGGGCATTTGGTGAATCATCAACTAGATAGCGAGGACTATCCTGCCAGTCTGTCGTACAAAATGGTAACGGGTTTATTGCGTCAACAGTTAGGCTTTAAAGGCGCAGTTGTTACCGATGATTTACAGATGGGAGCTATTTTACAACATTACGATCTGCCTGAAATCGTGCGACTGGCGATACAGGCGGGTGACGATATACTGCTATTTTCCAATCAACTGGTGGCGACACCACAAAATACTGAACAGTTGATGCAGACGATTCGTGAACAAGTGCAAGCGGGTAAGATTGACCCACAGCGCATAGAGCAGGGATATGAGCATGTAATGACGTTAAAGCAGGGGCTTGAACAACTCCAAACGCATGTGCCATAAGGTCGACTCGCCGGGCTGTAATATGACCATGCCAGTATCCGTTTCTCCCCATTCAGCGCCATAGGGATTGGCTAAATTAAATTGTGGCTCTATGGCAATGAAGGCTTTATCGGGTGGTGCATAGACCTGAATCACCTCAATGGTGGGAGAAGCTGCAACGACACGCAAACCATAATGCGTAGCAGGATCACGGATGGTTACCGTCGCATTACCATCAGTATCACGTTGCAACTGAGTAAAACTATTATCCAAATAGAGATCAAATAATGGCCTACCCCCGTGCGCAGTAAAATCCAGCGGTGTGTCAGTCACAGACGCCAGTTCACCAGTAGGAAATACATCATCATAATTATTGACTGGAGCATATTTAGCAGCGGGTAGATGCAGGGTAGCCTGCTGGCGATTGCCGCTGGGAAATACAAAGTAGGGGTGTGCGCCAATGCCAATGGGCAATGATTCAACGCCAACATTGGTGGCTTGTATCAATATGTCCAGGGTAGTGTCCTTGAGAGCTGCCTGTACATTGACATCCGTAGATGACGGCCAATGACCGCCAAAATCTCCTGCGCTAAACAAGGCAGATATATGCGATTCTTCCGGTTGATTATCCTGCTCTACCACGACGAATTGTGAGGATAACAATAAACCGTGCATGGCGTGTTTTTCTGAGCCTGGATGTTTACCTTGCCAGTTGGCAGGGAGGGAAACACCATGTCCTGCCACGGTAGTTTGAATAGTCTTGCCATCATCCGCTAAGGTTCCACGTATACGGTTGGCATAAGGCAGCATGATAGCACTGCCGATGGTGAAGGCATTATTTTTGTAAGCGTCGTTGTCGCCTTCCAGTAACTGTTTGGTGTCTGCCAGGTTAGGGGAGTACAGCAAATTAACCTCCCCCTTGCCAGGTAGGTAAGCCTTAAGTTGTAGCAAATTCATGCCAGCTCCTGGTAAGAAGGTGGCCGCGAGAAATTGCGGGCGAGTGTTATCTGCTACATACGGACGCGTTAATGTGATGACGGGCGTTTCACCGATGGTTATTTGCATGGGAATTTTTGTGTAGTTGGGGTTGAAAAAGAGTATATCTAAGTTCCTTTACAACCCCAAACAAAGATGTAACAATCTGCGACATTTAAAAATCCCATTCCCTACTTTTTAGCGGGAGTTACGCCATGACATCACAAGCTCAGTTTGTCCGTTCATTTAATGCTTCCCTGTTAAAAACCAGCCTTCTCGTCGGCGGCTGCCTGTTTTCAGGCTACGCCCTGGCGATGACGTCCGTCACCGGATTTCCTTATGCGCCGGGCATATCCGTGAGTGGTTTAACGGGCGATCTGACCACCGGCTATGCTGATGCCATGGTTCCCGTTGCAGGCCAACCGACCCAGTTTTTCTACCTTGATCCACAAGCACTGTTCCATAACAACAACGATTATTCCGCTGCCTTAGGTTTAGGCGCGCGTACACTCACCGAAAAAGCCGGGATTTTAGGCGCCTATGTATTTGGTGATTATAACCATGCGCCTGATGGCCATGGGTTCTGGTTTGTCAGCCCGGGTATTGAACGCCTGGGTGACCGGGTGGATTTCAGCGCCAACGTGTACATCCCTGTGGGTTCTGAAACCGTGGGGTCTGGCACAGAGTTTGGTGACCAGATCGGGATTTACGATGGCGTCAGTTTTGCTGGCCACAGCGAGTATGACCAATTATATAACACCTACGAATCAGTCGGATTAGGCGGGGACGTGGAAGTGGGTTATCGCCTGCCGGTCAAGAACAACACGAAAATTTATCTGGGCGGCTATCACTTTGAGCCGAAAAATGCTGACAACATCACCGGCGGTACGGTGCGTCTGGAGGTTCCCTTTAGCGACCATCTGAATGCTACCCTAAGCGATGGCTATGACAACGTAGCGCACAATACCTTTAAAGTCGGGTTAACCTATAACTTTGTCGGTCGGCACACCGCGCTAAACTTTAAAGGCAATCTGCTCGATCGCATGGTGGACCCCATCCATCGTAACCTGATCGCGGTGGCAGGCAGCGCGCACACGGCGCAACCGATTGTAAACACCGCAGCGGGGACAGGCCAATCTGGCGCAGTGATGAATAACATTTCCTTCTTCCTGCCCAGTGGGCCAACCCAAGGTGGAACAGGCACACCCGATGGCAGCTATGAAAACCCCTATATCGGCTTAAATCAGGGGAACGTTGATAGCGCCAACCTGGCTGGTAATACCAATTTATTTTTCAATGGCGGTTTGGGCACGTACACGTCAAGCTCGCAGATTAATTTAATTGGCGCTGACAGTGTCTATGGCCGCCAGAGCTACCAGGGCAGATTATTTATACAGCCTGCGGAGGGTGATAATCGACCCGTGCTCGATTTCCCTAATTCCGCTGGGTTATATTGGGCGATTAATTCAGGCGACGCCAACATTGTCGTTGATTCAATAACAGTAACAAACCAAAATGGTACTAATGGTGCGGGCATTTCCTTCAACAACACTAGCGCAGGAACAGTAAACGCCGAAATAGATAATGTAAATATCAGCAATACTGGCTTTTATTATGGCCTGTTTGCTACTAATCAAGACGGGGTACTCAACCTCGCGGTTAATAACTCCAGCATCAATAATAATAATGGGGCTGCTGGCGCTCAAATTGAACAGGTGGGTAGTGGTGCGCTATTTTTCACAGTCGATCATTCAACGTTTAATGGAAATAGCGGTTCTGGCATAGCAGCTGTCAGTATTGGTGGTGCGTTTAACATGATGGTCACCGATTCAACGTTTAATGAAACTGGTGGTCTTGGCACAGGCCTGGGCATTCTAACTTCAGCTGGTGGCGCATTGAATTTGACGGTCACTAATTCAACGTTTAATGGAAATACCGATGGCATATACGCTACTAATCTGAGTGGCACAATCAAAATGATAACTAATAATTCAACGTTTAATGGAAATAGCGATGGCATACTCTCTCTAAATTATAGTGGCACATCCACCCTGACAGCCAATAATTCCACGTTTAATAATAATACTGCCTGGGGCATTCAGACTTCTGGAACATCCGTCACTTATCCAGGTTCGACATTTTCAGGTAATGGCGGGAACACCAATATCACCCTATAATCTCCTTAGTGCGATATCACTGTTGACATTTTAGGCTTTCTATCACAGAATAGCCCGCTTCGCTTTGTCTGGAGGGGTTCCCGAGCGGTCAAAGGGATCAGACTGTAAATCTGACGGCTCTGCCTTCGAAGGTTCGAATCCTTCCCCCTCCACCATAGTATGAGAGCAAGTAAGTAATGAGTAGCGGGTGTAGTTCAATGGTAGAACTTCAGCCTTCCAAGCTGATAGCGTGGGTTCGATTCCCATCACCCGCTCCAAGATTAGTAGAGCGATGCCCACATAGCTCAGTCGGTAGAGCACTTCCTTGGTAAGGAAGAGGTCACCGGTTCGATTCCGGTTGTGGGCACCAGTGAGAACAATAAGATATTAGACTTTTTTTAGACTGAAGTTAGAGGAGTAATTCCGATGGCAAAGGAAAAATTTGAACGTAACAAAGCCGCATTAAATGTGGGAACAATTGGTCACGTAGACCATGGTAAAACGACGCTGACAGCGGCACTGACGAAGGTATTGGCGAAGAAATTTGGTGGTGAAGCAAAGGCTTATGATCAAATTGATAATGCGCCGGAAGAAAAAGCGCGTGGTATCACGATTGCTACCGCTCACGTGGAATACGAATCAGCAGAAACGTCACTATGCACATGTGGACTGCCCAGGACACGCGGATTATGTGAAGAACATGATCACCGGTGCTGCGCAGATGGACGGAGCGATCTTGGTGGTATCAGCAGCAGATGGCCCGATGCCACAAACGCGCGAACACATTTTATTAGCACGTCAAGTGGGTGTTCCTTACATTGTTGTGTTTTTGAACAAAGCAGACATGGTGGATGATAAAGAATTATTAGAATTGGTCGAAATGGAAGTTCGAGATTTATTAACGCAGCTACGATTTCCCAGGAGATAACACCCCGATCATTGTCGGTTCAGCGTTGAAAGCATTGGAAGGTGATACAAGCGAAATTGGTGTGCCAGCTATCTATAAATTAGTGGAAGTGATGGATGATTATATTCCCAGTACCAGAACGTCAAGATTGATCAAGCCCTTCTTGATGCCGATTGAAGATGTATTTTCGATTTCTGGTCGTGGAACAGTAGTTACGGGTCGAGTAGAGCGTGGGATTGTGAAAGTTGGTGAAGAAGTTGAAATTGTTGGCTTAAAGCCGACGATAAAGACGATCTGTACTGGCGTTGAAATGTTCCGTAAGTTGTTAGATGAAGGTCGAGCAGGTGATAACGTGGGTGTGTTGTTACGTGGAACGAAACGAGAAGAAGTTGAACGTGGTCAAGTATTAGCAAAACCAGGTATCAATCAACCCGCATACGAAATTTGAAGCAGAAGTTTATGTATTATCGAAAGAAGAAGGTGGACGTCATACGCCATTTTTCAATGGTTATCGTCCACAGTTTTACTTCAGAACGACAGACGTAACAGGTGAAGTGAATTGCCAGAAGGCGTTGAAATGGTTATGCCTGGAGATAACGTCAAGATGATCAGTTAATTTGATTGCACCGATTGCGATGGAAGAAGGTTTGACGATTTGCGATTCGCGAAGGTGGCCGTACGGTTGGCGCCGGTGTTGTTGCAAAAGTTATTGAATAAGTCAACAGTATAAGTAATTATAGGCCAGTAGCTCAATTGGCAGAGCGGCGGTCTCCAAAACCGCAGGTTGGGGGTTCGATTCCCTCCTGGCCTGCCATTTTCTACTAAATAATGGCAGGTAAGGGTAAGGCGTTGCTAGACAGGGTTATTCGGTAAAAACGTCAGTGACGATGTAGGCTTACCGAGCAGGTGCGCGTCAATGGCGTTTCTAACAAACTATGATAAATAAAAAATCATCAGAAATATCCCCTACTTCTGCCTTCGATCGCTTGAAGTGGACGCTAATTGCTGTTTTAATAGCGGCAGGTATTTGGGCCAACTACAACTACGCTGCAGTCGACTGGGCGTTAAGGTTAGCGGGCTGGATTGTGCTGGCCTGCATATTGCTGGCAATTGCCTCACAAACGGCAGCCGGCGCTAAAGTTTGGCGTTTTGCCAAGGATGCGCGCGGTGAACTGCGTAAAGTTGTTTGGCCGACGCGACAAGAAACTGTGCAGACCACCATGATCGTGGTAGGCATGGTTATTCTCATGGCATTGATTTTATGGGGCCTGGATTCGTTATTGTTGTGGGTGGTTAGTTTACTGACAGGGCAATCGGGATAGTGATAAGACTATTCGAGCCACAAAAAGGGTAACTGCTCAGGCACTTACTAAAAATGGCACAAACGGTCAGATTGTAGCCGAGTTTGGTGCGAAAAATTCCTAAAAAAGCGCAGCATATTGGGTATATGTGAGCATTTTGAAGAAATTTTTCCCGCCAAAATCGGCAAAATATGGCCGTTTCCATCCCGGGGCTGAGTAGTTACCAAAAAAGTTGCATTGGGGTATGACTACCCATGCGGAGATTAATTATGAGTGAAATTCAAGCTTCTACAACAAAACAATGGTACGTGGTGCATACTCGTACCGGCGAAGAGAATACGTTTGTATTACGTTTGCAAGACCGAATCCAATCGCATCACATGGAGGATCAATTTGGTGAAGTGGTCGTGCCGACGGAAGAAGTTGTAGAAATGCGTGCTGGCCAAAAACGTAAAACCGAGCGTAAATTTTTCCCAGGTTACGTTTGGGTAGAAATGATCATGACGCCACAAAATTGGCATTTTATTAAAGATATTCCTGGTGTTCTAGGCTTTATTGGTGGTAAAAATCCAACACCTATCCCAATTGAGCAGGCAAATTCTATCTTGCGTCGAGTACAGGAAGGCGTGAATAAGCCACGACCCAAGGTATTGTTTGAAACCGGAGAAGTGGTACGAGTCATCGATGGCCCGTTTGCAGATTTCAATGGTGTGGTCGAAGATGTAAACTACGAAAAGAGCCGATTACGTGTATCTGTATTGATTTTCGGTCGCTCTACACCAGTGGAATTGGAGTTTGGGCAAGTAGAAAAAGGCTAAAAGATGAACCCCCTCCCTGACCCTCCCCTGCAAGCGGGGGAGGGAAGTGTTCCTCCCACCGCTTGCGGGGGAAGAGTTAGGAGGGGGGCTGTTAAAGAAACTAAAAAAGCGGTAACGGAGTAAACAATGGCAAAGAAAGTTCAGGCATATATTAAACTGCAAGTAAAGGCAGGACAGGCAAATCCAAGTCCGCCAGTTGGCCCAGCATTGGGGCAACAGGGTGTCAACATCATGGAATTTTGTAAGGCGTTTAATGCAAAAACCCAGAGTATGGAAGCAGGTCTACCTATTCCTGTGGTAATAACGGTATATAATGATCGTAGTTTCACCTTTATTACTAAGACACCTCCGGCATCTATTTTATTGAAGAAAGCCGCAGGCATTACCAGTGGCAGCGCGACACCGCATACCGCCAAAGTGGGCAAGGTTACTTGGCAACAAGTGGTAGAGATTGCCAAATTGAAGCAGCCAGATCTGACTGCTGCTGATCTAAAAGCCGCCATGCGTACCATCGCTGGCACCGCCCGCAGTATGGGCATTGATGTGGAGGGGAATATCGATGAAGTTAAGTAAACGCCTGCAGGCGATACAAAAATTGGTTACATTAGGCAAAACTTACGCTGCCGATGAAGCGTTCAAAGTCCTTAAGTCATGCCCGAAGGTAAAATTTAAGGAAGGTGTTGATGTGAGCATTAACCTGGGTATTGATGCGCGTATTTCTGAGCAAGCGGTGCGTGGCGCTACCTTATTGCCTCATGGGACTGGTCGCACGGTGAGGGTGGCGGTATTTGCCCAGGGTAATAATGCCGATGCTGCTATAGCCGCAGGCGCCGATAAGGTAGGGTATGAAGACCTGGCCGAAGAAGTTAAATCCGGTAACATCGATGTGGATGTGATTATTGCCACCCCAGACGCCATGCGCCTGGTAGGTCAGTTAGGACAAATTTTAGGCCCTAGGGGCCTTATGCCTAATCCCAAGGTGGGTACGGTAACTGCGGATGTCGCCACAGCGGTGAAAAACGCTAAATCAGGACAAGTTAGATATCGCACCGAAAAAGGTGGTATAATCCACTGCACAATCGGTAAGGTTGATTTTGAAACATCTGCATTGAAAGATAATCTCAAGGCGCTATTGGCTGATTTGAAGAAGGCTCGACCTGCTTCAGCCAAGGGTGTGTTCTTGAAAAAAATTACCGTATCTACTACGATGGGCCCCGGCCTGGTGGTGGATCAAACTTCTTTAGACCAATAAAAAAATAAGGTCATCCGTAGGGGCGGCTCGTGAGCCGCCCGTAAGCTGCGGGCGGTTCACGAACCGCCCCTACGAAACATTCGAGGTGATGGCTATTATTATAGCCGTTTGCAACGTTTGTTGAATAGCTAGAGATTTTCGCGGTAGCGGTTTGTCATAACTGACGAGACGTTAACCGTCGAAGACCGCAGGTGCAAGATGGTTAAATGTTGTGGTGTCGATAGACTTCTAACGGATAACTATTTATGTTTAATACGAATCTTACGATTCTGCCTGCGCAGACGGTGTAGTATCTTATCTAAGATTATTTAAGATTATCTTGATGAGTAGACACCAATTTCGTCAGCATTTAAGAATTACCGATTAATCGGTGATTCTTTAGCTATGTGTCATTATTTGCAACGCGAGGAATTACCCTATGCCCATTAAGTTAGAAGCAAAGAAAGCCATTGTCGCTGAGGTGTCAAGCGTCGCGAACCAAGCGAAATTTGCCATCGTTGCCAGTTATCGTGGTATTCCAGTTGATCGCATGACTGATCTACGCTCAAAGGCCAGGGCAGCAGGTATTTACTTACGTGTTGTTCGCAATACCTTAGCACGTCGTGCAGTACAGGATACAGCTTTTGCCTGTTTGCAAGACACATTAGTAGGACCGATGGTCTTAATTTTCACACCGAATGAAGCGGGCGATACTGCGCGCCTGGTGCGAGATTTTGCCAAGGATAATAACCTGTTAGAAGTAAAAGCGTTATCCTTTGGCAACAGCGTGTTAGCTGGTAAGGAGCTGGATGCAGTTGCTAAGCTCCCAACACGTGATGAAGCGATTGCCTTGCTAATGGCTGTATTGCAAGCGCCAACTACCAAGTTGGTGCGCACCTTCTCTGAAACCTACGCTAAGTGTGTGCGTGTGGTGGCGGCAGTGGGTGAGAAAAAACGTGCCGCATAAAATTACAAATCTTACTATCCACGAGGAATGAAATAATATGTCTAACATTACACAAGATCAAATTTTAGAAGCAGTCTCCAACATGACAGTGATGGATGTCGTTGAGTTAGTGAAAAAAATGGAAGATAAGTTCGGTGTATCTGCAGCAGCAGCGGTAGCAGCAGCTCCGGTAGCGGCTGGTGCTGGCGCAGCGGCAGTGGAAGAGCAAACTGAATTCAATGTCCACATGAAGGGTTTTGGCGCTAACAAAATTGAAGTTATTAAGGTGATTCGCGCCATTACTGGCCTCGGCTTGAAGGAAGCCAAGGACATGGTTGAAGGTGTGCCATCTCTGGTGAAAGAAGGTGTTTCTAAAGCAGATGCTGAAGACATTAAGAAGAAACTAACGGAAGCTGGCGCTGAAGTTGAAGTTAAATAAATAATTGGTAGTTGCGAAAAAACAGGGTGGTAAAAATCGACTTTTAAGCTATTTTACCGCCACTGTTTTTTCGTCTTTGTAAAAACCCTATATAGGTTTGACTAAACACTATAAAATGTTGGGTCAAATTTTTTTATTATCTCTCCAGGTGAGGCGTGCCGATGGCTGATATCATGATGGGTCATTCTACCCCGATTTCTTCTAATACTGAAAAACGACGCATCCGCAAAGGCTTTGGTAAAAGCCTGGCGGCAATGGATCCCCCTTATCTACTGTCCTTGCAGTTAGATTCCTATAGATCCTTCTTGCAAACCGGCGTTGCTGTTGATGATAGGGCGGATGTTGGCTTGCATGCTGCGTTTAAATCCGTATTTCCTATCACCAGTTATTCTGGGCATACCGCATTGGATTACGTTAGCTATAGCTTGGGTGAACCACGCATTTGATGTGCGTGAATGTAAATCACGTGGATTAACCTATGCTGCGCCGTTACGTGTAAAATTACGTTTGATTGTTTATGATAAAGATTCTGCCAAGGGGCAAGACGGTTAAAGACATTAGTGAACAAGAAGTATATATGGGTGAAATTCCGTTAATGACTGACACAGGTACCTTTGTTATTAATGGCACTGAACGTGTGGTGGTTTCTCAGTTCCATCGTTCACCTGGTGTGTTTTTTGAGCATGATAAAGGCAAAACACATTCTTCAGGTAAATTACTTTATTCCGCACGTGTTATTCCTTATCGTGGTTCTTGGTTAGATTTTGAATTTGATCCTAAAGATGTGTATTTGTGCGTATTGATCGTCGTCGTAAATTACCGGTCACGATCTTATTGCGTGCCTTAGGATTTATCAGTGGAAGAAATTTTCAAATTCTTTGAAATGAATACGTTTCATATGTAAGGATGATAAATATGTGTTAGATCTAGTTCCGGAACGTTTGCGGGGTGAAATTGCATTTTTCGATATTGCAAGCAAAGCAGGCAAAGTAATTGTGGAAAAAGGTCGACGTATTACCATGCGTCATATTGCGTCAATTAGAAAAAGCAGGCATTAAATAAACTGACGTGCCGCTAGATTATCTCTTTGGGAAAGTGATTGGCGAACCGATTGTGGATACAGAAACGGGCGAAATCATTGTTGAAGCAAATACTGAAATTACGCCAGAGGTATTAAATGACATTATATAAGAGCCAATATCACTACCTTTAAAACCTTGTATACCAATGATTTAGATCGTGGCGCCTATATTTCTGATACCTTGAAACTTGATCCTACTAATAGTCAACTAGAAGCATTAGTTGAAATTTATCGCATGATGCGTCCTGGCGAGCCACCTACTAAAGAAGCTGCAGAAACTTTATTTAAAAATTTATTTTTTATATCTGAGCGTTATGATTTATCTGCTGTTGGTCGTATGAAATTTAATCGTCGTGTTGGCCGAAAAAGATTGACTGGTCCAGGTATTTTATCTAAAGAAGATATCGTGGATGTCATTAAAGACGCTGATTGATATTCGTAATGGTCGTGGTGAAGTTGATGATATTGATCATTTAGGTAATCGACGTGTACGTAGTGTTGGTGAAATGACTGAAAATCAATTTCGTGTTGGTTTGGTGCGTGTTGAACGTGCTGTGAAAGAACGTTTAAGTCTTGGCTGATATCTGAAAATCTGATGCCACAAGATTTAATTAATGCGAAACCTATTTCAGCAGCGATTAAAGAATTTTTTGGTTCCAGTCAATTATCGCAGTTTATGGATCAAGTCAATCCTTTATCTGAAGTTACGCATAAACGCCGTGTTTCTGCTTTAGGGCCTGGTGGTTTAACACGTGAACGTGCAGGCTTTGAAGTTCGTGACGTTCATCCTACCCATTATGGTCGTGTTTGTCCGATTGAAACACCAGAAGGTCCAAATATTGGATTAATTAATTCATTGGCGGTTTATGCGCGAACCAATGATTATGGGTTTTTGGAAACACCTTATCGTAAAGTCGTTAATGGTCAGTGTAACCGATGAAATTGAATATTTATCGGCTATTGAAGAAGGTCGATTATATATTGCGCAAGCTAATGCACCGCTTGATGACAGAAGGTAATATTGTTGGATGACTTAGTTCCTGTCGTCATCAAAGATGAATTTATCATTAACCACGCCAGATAAAGTCAATTATATGGATGTTTCTCCAAAGCAGATTGTTTCTGTTGCAGCTGCATTGATTCCATTTCTTAGAACATGATGATGCTAACCGTGCCTTGATGGGTTCTAACATGCAACGTCAAGCAGTGCCAACATTGACGTTCTGAAAAACCTTTAGTTGGAACAGGTATGGAACGTATTGTTGCAACAGATTCAGGTGTTTCCGTTGTTGCAAAACGTAGGTGGAGTGGTTGATTCAGTCGATGCATCACGTATTGTGGTGCGTGTTAATGATGATGAAACGAAAGCAGGTGAAACCGGTGTTGATATTTATAACTTAACTAAATATTACTCGTTCTAATCAAGATACCTGTATTAATCAACGTCCATTGGTGCAAATAGGTGATGTGATTGAGCAAGGTGATGTTTTGGCAGATGGTCCTTCTACTGATTTGGGTGAATTGGCTTTAGGGCAAAATTTGTTGGTCGCGTTTATGCCTTGGAATGGTTACAACTTTGAAGATTCTATTCTTATTTCTGAACGAGTTGGTGCAAGAAGATCGTTTTACCACTATTCATATTGAAGAATTAACCTGTATTGCTCGTGATACTAAATTAGGTCCTGAAGAAATTACTGCTGATATTCCTAATGTCGGCGAAAGCGCATTAGCTAAATTAGATGAATGCGGTATTGTGTATATTGGTGCTGAAGTAGAATGCTGGCGATATTTTGGTTGGTAAAGTTACGCCTAAAGGTGAAACCCAACTAACACCAGAAGAAAAATTATTACGAGCAATTTTTGGTGAAAAAGCATCCGATGTGAAAGATTCTTCATTACGTGTTCCATCCGGTATGAATGGTACAGTTATTGATGTTCAAGTATTTACTCGTGATGGTGTGGAAAAAGATGCACGTGCAATAGAAATTGAAGAAGAAGCAATTAGCAAAGTTAAAAAAGATTTAAACGATGAACGACGTATTCGTGAAGATGATATTTATCAACGTGTTGAAAAATTGTTATTGGATAAAGTTGCAGCAGGTGGTCCGGCTAAATTAAAAGCCAGGCAAAAATTACTAAAGATTATTTGCAAGAATTACCACGTGAAAAATGGTTTGATATTCGTTTAAAAGATGAAGTAGCGAGTCAGCAACTTGGAAGCAGCTGTCAGCGCAATTAAACAACTTGCGCAAAGAAATGTGAAAAGCGATTTGAAGCAAAGCGTAAAAAAATTAGCCAAGGTGATGATTTAGCTCCTGGCGTATTAAAATTGTTAAAGTTTACTTGGCGGTTAAACGAAGTTTCAACCTGGCGATAAAATGGCAGGTCGTCATGGAAATAAAGGGGTTATTTCCACTATTGTTCCAGTTGAAGATATGCCTTATATGGAAGATGGTACTCCTGTTGATATTGTGTTAAATCCATTAGGTGTGCCTTCACGTATGAATGTCGGTCAGGTTTTGGAAACTCACTTGGTTGGGCGGCTAAAGGATTGGGTGTTAAAATTGCGCAAGATGTTTGATAGCAACAACAAGCATGCTGAAGAATTAAGAGCATTTTTAGAGAAAATTTATAATCATGATGGTAGCTCAAAGAAGTTAATTTTGATGCATTTTACATGATGAAGAAGTTATTGACATTGGCAGATAATTTACGTGATGGTGTGCCTATGGCAACACCTGTTTTTGATGGTGCCAGTGAAGATGAAATCAAAGACATGTTGCAATTGGCAGGTTTGCCTGAAGCTGGTCAAACTACACTTATATGATGGTCGAACTGGTGATACATTTGATAAGTCCAGTGACCGTTGGTTATATGTATATGCTGAAACTGAATCATTTGGTTGATGATAAAATGCATGCTCGTTCAACGGGCTCCTATAGTTTAGTTACTCAACAACCATTGGGTGGTAAAGCACAGTTTGGTGGACAACGTTTTGGAGAAATGGAAGTGTGGGCATTTGAAGCTTATGGCGCTGCTTATACCTTACAAGAAATGTTGACTGTGAAATCAGATGATGTGGGTGGCCGTACCAAAATGTATAAAAACATTGTCGATGGTGATCATCGTATGGAACCAGGTATGCCAGAATCTTTTAATGTGTTGGTGAAAGAAATTCGATCTTTGGGAATTGATATTGAACTTAGAACATGATTAATTGTTACATAAACTGATTAACAATTTTTGAGCATGACTTTACTAATGAGAACTCAATGACTGCATTGAGAAAGACCTGTTATGAGCGATTTACTTGATATACTCAAGCAACAAGGCAAGTTGAAGAATTTGATGCGATTCGAATTGCGTTGGCTTCTCCTGATATGATTCGCTCTTGGTCTTATGGTGAAGTAAAAAAACCAGAAACGATTAATTATCGTACCTTTAAACCAGAACGAGATGGTTTGTTTTGTGCCAAAATTTTTGGTCCAATCAAAGATTATGAATGTTTGTGTGGTAAATATAAGCGCTTAAAACATCGTGGTGTTATTTGTGAAAAATGTGGTGTTGAAGTTACACTTAGCAAAAGTACGTCGTGAACGCATGGGGCATATTGAATTTGCAAGCCCTGTTGCGCATATTTGGTTTTTAAAATCCTTACCTTCTCGCATCGGTTTATTACTTGATATGACGCTTGCGTGATATTGAACGCGTTCTTTATTTTGAAGCCTTTGTCGTGGTTGATCCTGGCATGACACAGCTTGAAAGCGGGTCAATTGTTATCATGAAGAAGCTTACTTAGATGCAATGGAAGAATATGGTGATGAATTTGAAGCGCGTATGGGTGCAGAAGCCATTCAAGATTTATTGCGAGAAATTGATTTAGAAGAAGAAATTACAAGCATTGCGTGAAGAAATTGCCTACAACTAATTCTGAAACCAAACTTAAAAAATTAACTAAACGATTAAAATTGCTGGAAGCATTTTTATGCGTCTGGCAATAAACCAGAATGGATGATTTTGAATGTATTGCCTGTTTTGCCACCTGATTTACGTCCGTTGGTTCCGTTAGATGGTGGACGTTTTGCAACATCCGATTTAAATGATTTATATCGTCGCGTCATTAATCGTAATAATCGTTTGAAACGCTTGTTGGATTTAAATGCGCCAGATATTATTGTTCGTAATGAAAAACGTATGTTGCAAGAATCGGTTGATGCTTTGTTAGATAATGGTCGTCGTGGACGTGCAATTACTGGTTCTAATAAACGTCCTTTAAAATCGTTAGCTGATATGATTAAAGGTAAGCAAGGTCGTTTCCGTCAAAACTTATTAGGTAAACGTGTTGATTATTCTGGTCGTTCTGTTATCGTGGTGGGTCCTACCTTAAGTTTGCATCAATGTGGTTTGCCCAAAAAAATGGCGCTTGGAATTATTTAAACCATTTATTTTTAGTAAACTTCAACGTCGAGGTTTGGCAACCACCATTAAAGCTGCTAAGAAAATGGTGGAATGTGAAGAGCCTGAAGTTTGGGATATTTTAGAAGAAGTGATTCGTGAACATCCTGTATTATTAAACCGTGCGCCAACCTTGCACCGATTAGGTATTCAAGCATTTGAACCAGTATTGATTGAAGGTAAAGCAATTCAATTGCATCCGTTAGTTTGTACTGCATATAACGCCGACTTTGACGGTGACCAAATGGCAGTTCACGTTCCGTTGACATTAGAAGCACAATTAGAAGCGCGTTCATTGATGATGTCTACCAATAATATTTTGTCTCCTGCCAATGGTGAACCGATTATTGTGCCAACACAAGACGTGGTGCTTAGGTTTATATTACATGACGCGTGAAAAAATTAATGCCAAAGGTGAAGGCATGATTTTTGCTGATGTAGCTGAAGTGCATCGCGCTTATGAAAGTGGCGCAGTTGATTTACATGCCAAAATTAAAGTGCGTATTACAAGAAGTAACGATTGATGACGAAGGTGAGTGTCAAGAAACAGTTAACTGTTCGAAACTACAGTGGGTCGTGCTTTATTGTGGGAAATTGTCCTAAAGGATTGCCATTTGAGTTGATTAATCAACCAATGACTAAAAAAGCAATTTCTAAGTTTGTTGAATACTTGCTATCGCGAATTTGGTTTAAAAGAAACGGTTATTTTTGCTGATCAATTGATGTATACCGGTTTCCGTTATGCAACTCGTTCCGGTGTTTCCATCGGTATTGACGATTTGGTGATTCCGAAGATAAAAGCGAAATTATTGGCAAGGCAGAAGAAGAAGTGAGAGAAATTGAATCACAATTTCGCTTCAGGTTTAGTGACGCAAGGTGAACGTTATAATAAAGTGGTTGATATTTGGTCGCATACCAATGATTAAGTTGCCAAAGCGATGATGGAAAAATTGTCTACTGAAATAGTTAATGATGCTAAAGGTAAAGAAGTTAGACAAGAATCATTCAACTCCATTTTTATGATGGCCGATTCTGGCGCGCGAGGTTCTGCTGCACAGATTCGTCAGCTAGCTGGTATGCGAGGTTTGATGGCTAAACCAGATGGTTCCATTATTGAAACGCCTATTACCGCGAACTTCCGTGAAGGATTGAATGTATTACAATACTTTATTTCTACTCACGGTGCGCGTAAAGGTTTGGCGGATACCGCGTTAAAAACAGCAAACTCCGGTTATTTAACACGCCGTTTAGTCGACGTGGCGCAAGATGTGGTTATCACTGAAGACAGATTGTGGCACTGAAGATGGCTTGTTGATGACGCCGCATATTGAAGGTGGTGATGTTGTTGAGCCATTACATGAACGTGTGTTGGGTCGAGTGTTAGCGTGAAGATGTTTATGATCCTGAAACCAATGAAATTATTATTCCAGCGGGTACGTTGTTGGATGAAGAATGTGGTTGAACGTATTAGAAGAATGTAATGTTGATCAAGTTATTGTGCGTTCGCCCATTACTTGTCGAATCGCGTTATGGTATTTGTGCTATGTGTTATGGTCGTGATTTGGCGCGTGGACATTTGGTTAATATTGGTGAAGCAGTCGGTGTTATTGCTGCGCAATCCATCGGTGAACCCGGTACACAGTTAACCATGCGTACCTTCCATATCGGTGGTGCGGCATCGCGAGCAACTGCTGCCAATAATGTTCAAGTTAAAATCCAAGGGTCACATCAAATTACATAACATTAAAACAGTGAAGCATGAAAAGTGGAAACTTAGTGGCTGTTTCGCGTTCAGGTGAATTGATCAGTTGTTGATGAGCATGGTCGTGAACGTGAACGCTATAAATTGCCTTATGGTGCTGTACTTAACGTTAAAGATGGTGTCAGCAGTGGAAGCTGGACAAGTCGTTGCGAACTGGGATCCGCATACTCATCCAATTATTACTGAAGTAGCCGGTCGCGTGCAATTTGTCGATTTGATTGATGGCGTGACCATGAATCGTCAAACCGATGAATTGACTGGTTTGAGCAATATTGTAGTTACTGATGCAAAGCAACGCAGTCTAGCTGGTAAAGATCTGCGGCCCATGTTAAATTGGTGGATAAAGGCGGGAAGGATTTATGCTTGCAGGTACAAATGTTCCTGCACATTATTTCTTGCCACCTGAATGCGATTGTTAACTTTGAAGATGGCGCTACAAGTGGGTGTGGGTGACGTTATTGCACGTATTCCGCAAGAAACCTCAAAACCCGCGATATCACCGGGGGTTTGCCACGAGTTGCTGATCTTTTTGAAGCACGTAAACCGAAAGATCCAGCGATTTTGGCAGAAATTTCAGGTGTGGTTAGCTTTGGTAAAGAAACCAAAGGTAAGCGTCGTTTGATGATTACTGGCGATCGATGGCGAAATGTCATGAAGAATTGATTCCAAAATGGCGTCATATTAACGTGTTTGAAGGTGAACATGTGGAAAGTGGTGAAGTGATTGCCGATGGCGCCTGAATCCACATGATATTTTGCGTTTGCTGGGTGTGCAGTGCCTTGGCGAATTATATTGTCAATGAAGTACAAGATGTTTATCGTTTACAAGGTGTGAAAATTAATGATAAGCATATTGAAGTGATTGTTCGTCAGATGTTGCGTAAAGTAGTAATTACTCAGATCCAGGTGATACCAACTTCATTAAAGGGTGAGCAAGTTGAAAGTAGTCATATGCGTGAAGGAAAATCAGCGCAGTACTGCTAAGAAGGTAAAGTATTCGTGCCACGTGTGAACCCGATCTTGCTGGGTATTACCAAAGCATCGTTAGCAACCGAATCGTTTATTTCTGCTGCATCGTTCCAAGAAACCACGCGTGTTTTAACTGAAGCATGCTGTGAGTGGTAAAATTGATGAGTTACGTGGATTGAAAGAAAACGTGATTGTTGGTCGTTTGATTCCAGCAGGAACGGGTTTGGCTATATCACGACGCAACGGCAAAAAGAAAGCGTGTGCAACAGGCTTGCTAGCCGGAAGTTGAAAAAACGCATGACAGCTATTGAAGCTGAACAAGCCTTGGGAGAATGCATTACACTCACCGATTCTGTCGGAAGCGATCAGGCGTAACAGCTAATCGCAAGGTGAGCAGGAACAGTAATAATTTCGTAGGGGCGGTTCACAAACATGAAGGCGGTTCACGAACCGCCCTTAGCAGTTTAAATAGTTGCAATTGAGCCTTGACAGGCGGGTATCTCTCTTCTAGAATCCCGCCTCCGCTGTAGGTAGTATTACGATAAAACCATAGAGTATTCGCAGAAAATTGTGTATTTTGTTGGTGATCAGATGAAAAAGCTGATGCTTTTTCATTCATGATGCCCTAGTCGCTGTTTATTAACAGAAGTTTCTGATATGAGCTGTTTGAATAGTTGAATTGATGTTTGGAGTAATGAATAAATGCCAACGATTAATCAGTTAGTAAGAAAGCCAAGAGCGACGCAAGTAAAAAAAGCAAAGTGCCAGCATTTGGAGCTTGCCCACAAAGACGCGGAGTTTGTACACGTGTTTATACAACGACACCAAAGAAACCTAACTCGGCTTTGCGTAAAGTTGCTCGTGTGCGTTTAACCAATGGTTATGAAGTCACGTGCCTATATCGGTGGTGAAGGTCATAATTTACAAGAGCACTCTGTTGTGCTAATACGTGGTGGTCGTGTGAAAGATTTACCCGGTGTTCGGTATCACATAGTGCGCGGTAGCTTAGATACGGCAGGTGTTGCCAGTCGTCGTCAAGGCCGTTCTAAATACGGTGAAAAGAGACCAAAGGATTAATAAATTTCTTACAGCTGTCATCCCGGTTGTAGGGGCAGGCCTTGTGCCTGCCCGTAATATTTTTGTTGTAGACTTTTTCAGAATCGATTTAAAGAGGATATATCAAGTGCCAAGAAGAAAAGCAGCACCGAAAGAGACATATTTTGCCTGATCCACTATTCACCAGTGAACTGTTTCCAAGTTTATTAATGTGTTATGCACAGTGGTAAGAAATCCGTTGCTGAAAAAATTGTTTATGGTGCATTATGTCCGTGTATTGCAGCGTCAGCAACGTCAAGATGAAGAGGGTGGTAAGGAAGGTGGTTCAGGTACAGGTGGTGGCGTTGGTAGCTCCCAGCTCACTCCGCAATCGAAAGCAAGCGGCTATCAAGGCATTTGAGAAAGCCTTAGACAATGTTAGCCCAACTGTTGAAGTTCGAATCCCGACGTGTAGGTGGTGCACTATCAAGTGCCAGTGGAAGTTCGACCAGATCGTCGTATTGCCCTGGCTATGCGCTGGTTGATCGATTGTGCAAACAGTCGTAGTGAAAAGACCATGGATGAGCGTTTAGCAGATGAAATACATGGATGCGCTACATGGGCGCGGTGGTGCAGTGAAAAAACGTGAAGACGTACATCGTATGGCAAAAGCAAACCAAGCATTTGCTCATTATCGCTGGTAAAAGATTATGGCACGAGAATAACACCTATTGAACACTACCGAAATATTGGCATTATGGCGCATATTGATGCCGGTAAAACCACAACGACAGAACGTGTTCTTTATTATACCGGCGTATCTCATAAAATTGGTGAAGTGCATGAAGGCGCTGCGATCATGGACTGGATGGAGCAAGAGCAAGAACGTGGTATTACAATTACCTCTGCTGCAACTACCTGCTTATTGGTACGGGATGGATAAGCAATTTCCGCAACATCGCATCAATATTATTGATACACCGGACACGTGACTTCACCATTGAAGTTGAGCGTTCTTTGCGCGTTCTCGATGGTGCATGTGGCTGTATTTTGTGCTGTCGGTGGTGTTGAGCCACAAACCGAAACCGTTTGGCGTCAAGCTAATAAATATGGTGTTCCACGTATTGGGTTTGTGAATAAAATGGATCGAGCGGGTGCAAATTTTTTCCGTGTAGTTGATCAAATTAGAAACGCGCTTAGGTGCTAATCCTGTTCCATTCAAGTTCCTATTGGCGCTGAAGAACATTTTGAAGGTGTTGTTGATCTTGATTCGTATGAAAGCCATTTATTGGGATGAAGCAAATAAAGGCATGACCTTTGAAGAGCATGAAATTCCTGCTGAATATGCTAGAAGAATGCAAGAATGGCGTGAAAACATGGTTGAAGCGGCAGCAGAAGCTTCCGAAGAATTGATGGAAAAATATCTTAGAGACTGGTGAACTTATCGAAGAAGAAATTAAGAAAGGCTTGCGTGCGCGTACCATTAAGAAATGAAATTGTTCCTATGTTTTGTGGTTCTGCCTTTAAAAATAAAGGTGTGCAAGCCATGTTGGATGCTGTGATTGAATATTTACCATCGCCAACTGATGTTCCGCCGATTAAAGGTATTTGAGATGATGAGCATGAAACAGAAGCTGAGCGTCATCCTACTGACAACGAACCATTTGCTGCTTTTGCATTTAAAATTGCGACCGATCCTTTTGTTGGTACTTTGACTTATTTCCGTGTTTATTCTGGTGTTCTTAAATCTGGTGATACCGTTTATAACCCAGTTAAAGGTAAAAAAGAACGTATTGGTCGTTTGTTACAAATGCATGCTAATAACCGTGAAGAAATTAAAGAAGTATGTGCAGGTGATATTGCAGCTGCTGTTGGTTTAAAGACAGTCACTACGGGTGATACCTTGTGTGATCCAGATAAAGTCATTATTCTTGAAAGAATGGAGTTTCCCAGAGCCAGTTATTTCTGTTGCTGTTGAGCCAAAAACCAAAGCTGATCAAGAAAAAATGGGTATTGCTTTAGGTAAGTTTGCTCAAGAAGATCCTTCTTTCCGAGTGCATACAGATGAAGAATCAGGCCAAACCATTATTGAAGGTATGGGTGAACTACATCTTAGAAATTATTGTTGATCGTATGAAGCGTGAATTTAATGTGGAAGCCAATGTTGGTAAGCCACAAGTTGCTTATCGTGAAACCATTCGTAAAACGGTTGAACAAGAAGGTAAGTTTATTAGGCAATCCGGTGGTCGTGGTCAATACGGTCATGTTTGGATTAAGCTTGAACCGCAAGAACCTGGTAAAGGTTATGAATTTGTCAATGCGATTGTCGGTGGTGTGATTCCAAGAGAATATATCCCTGCTGTGGATAAAGGTATTCAAGAACAAATGCAAAATGGTGTTATTGCTGGCTATCCCAGTGGTTGACGTTAAAGTAACCTTATTTGATGGTTCTTATCATGATGTTGACTCCAGTGAAATGGCGTTTAAAATTGCTGGTTCTATGGCTTTAAAGAAGGTGCTCTAAAAGCAAAGCCCGTTATTACTTAGAACCTATCATGAAAGTTGAAGTTGTTACCCCTGAAGATTATATGGGTGATGTGATGGGTGATCTTAAATCGTCGCCGTGGTATTATTGCAAGGTATGGATGATATCCCACCGGTAAAGTGATTCGTGCAGAAGTACCATTAGCAGAAATGTTTGGTTATGCAACCGATTTACGTTCTATGACACAAGGACGCGCAACTTACACGATGGAATTTTCTAAATATTGGAAGCACCAGCTAATATTGCAGAAGCAATTATGTAAGATAACAATAAGTAATTAAAGGGTTAAGATAATTAATTATAAAGAGGTATGAACATGGCAAAGGAAAAATTTGAACGAATAAAGCCACATGTTAATGTGGGAACGATTGGTCACGTGATCATGGTAAGACGACGCTGACAGCGGCGATGACGAAGGTATTGGCAAAGAAGTTTGGTGGTGAAGCAAAGGCCTATGACCAAATTGATAAAGCGCCGGAAGAAAAAGCGCGTGGTATTACGATTGCTACAGCGCATGTGAATACGAATCAGCAGAACCGTCACTATGCGCACGTGGACTGCCCAGGACATGCGGACTATGTGAAGAACATGATCACCGGTGCGGCGCAGATGGACGGAGCGATTTTAGTGGTATCAGCAGCAGATGGCCCGATGCCACAAACGCGTGAACATATTTTATTAGCTCGTCAAGTCGGTGTTCCTTATATTGTTGTGTTCTTGAACAAAGCAGACATGGTAGATGATAAAGAATTATTAGAATTAGTGGAAATGGAAGTTAGAGATTTATTGACGCAGTATCGATTTCCCTGGAGATGACACCCCGATTGTGGTGGGTTCAGCGCTTAAAAGCATTGGAAGGCGATACGAGCGAAATTGGTGTGCCAGTCAATCTATAAAGTTAGTGGAAACATGGATGCCTATATTCCTGATCCAGAACGTGAGATTGATCAAGCCTTCTTGATTGCCGATCGAAGATGTATTTTCTATTTCTGGTCGTGGAACAGTAGTTACTGGTCGTGTTGAGCGTGGGATTGTGAAAGTGGGTGAAGAAGTTGAAATTGTGGCTTAAAGCCGACGCATAAAGACGATTTGTACTGGCGTTGAAATGTTCCGTAAGTTGTTGGATGAAGGTCGAGCTGGAGATAACGTGGGTGTGTTATTGCGTGGAACGAAGCGTGAAGAAGTTGAGCGTGGTCAAGTATTAGCAAAGCCAGGATCGATTAACCCACATACGAAATTTGAAGCAGAAGTATATGTGTTATCGAAAGAAGAAGGTGGCCGTCATACGCCATTTTTCAAAGGCTATCGTCCACAGTTTTACTTCAGAACGACTGACGTAACAGGTGAAGTGCAATTGCCAGATGGTGTAGAGATGGTGATGCCGGGAGATAACATCAAGATGGTCATTAACTTAATTGCGCCGATTGCGATGGAAGAAGGTTTGCGATTTGCGATTCGCGAAGGTGGACGAACTGTCGGCGCCGGTGTTGTGGCGAAGGTAATTGAGTAATGATATGGCTCAGCTAAGAAAGAATCAAAAAATTCGTATTCGCTTAAGTCGTTTGATCATCGTTTGATTGACTAGCTACTCGCGAAATTGTCGAAACAGCAAAACGTACCGGAGCACAAATCCGTGGACCAATTCCTTTGCCGACACGTATTGAACGTTTTACTGTGTCGGTTTCACCTCATGCTGATAAAGATGCGCAGGATCAATACGAATTGCGTACACATAAACGCTTGGTTGATATTGTTCACCAACTGATAAAACAGTTGATGCTTTAATGAAATTGGATTTGGCTGCTGGCGTTGATGTGCAAATCAGTGTCGACAGTGCAGACTAAATAAAAAATAAAATTCCTCCTACCCCTCCCTTTTTTTGAAAAGGGGAGACGGGGGGAATTTAATAATTTAAGCAATTGGAGAAAGACAATGTCAATAGGCTTAGTAGGCCGCAAATGTGGAATGACGCGTATCTTTACTGAAGATGGCGTGTCTATTCCGGTAACTGTCATACAAGTAGATGCAAACCGTGTGACACAGAAGAAAACTGAAGCAACAGACGGTTACTGTGCGTTACAAATTACCATGGGTAAGCGTTCAGCGTCTGCGGTTAACAAGGCATTGGCAGGTCACTATGCCAAGGCGGCCGTTGAGGCAGGTCGTGGTTTATGGGAATTTACCCTAAGTGAAAAAGAAGCTGAGAACATCGTTGTCGGGCATGAATTTAAGGCCGATGTATTTGAAGTAGGTCAAAAAGTAGATGTGAGTGGTATTACCAAGGGTAAGGGTTTCGCCGGAACTATTAAGCGTCACCATTTCCATTCTCAAGATGCATCGCACGGTAATTCCTTGTCGCATCGCGTTGGGGGATCTACTGGTATGAACCAAAGCCCGGGACGTGTTTTCCCGGGGAAGAAAATGGCAGGTCAATTAGGTAATGTACAACGCACTGCACAAAACCAAGAAATTGTGCGCATTGATCTAGAGCGTGGGTTGTTGTTCGTCAGAGGTGCTGTTCCCGGTGCGACCAACGGTTATTTAATTATTTTGCCATCGGTTAAGAATAAGGGGAAATAACGTGGAATTAAATATCGCATCGAACGATAAAACGACGGGGAAATTAGTACAAGTATCCGATACAGTGTTTGGGCGTGAGTTCAATGAACCGTTGATTCACCAAGTAGTCACCGCGTATTTAGCGGGAGCACGTTCAGGTACTAAGGCACAAAAAACACGTGCTGAAGTGAGTGGTGGTGGTACAAAGCCTTGGCGTCAGAAAGGCACTGGTCGTGCGCGAGCAGGTACTATTCGTAGCCCATTATGGCGTAAAGGAGGCAAGATTTTCGCAGCTACGCCACGCGATTTTACCCAAAAAGTAAATCGTAAAATGTATGAAGGCGCCATGCGCTCTATTTTATCGGAATTGGTGCGCCAAGAACGTTTAACCATATTGGATGAGTTTGTTTTATCACAACCAAAAACACGTGAATTAATTGAGAAATTGCAAGGTTTGGCTGTGCATAAAGTATTGATCATTCACGACAACATTGATCGTAATTTATTATTGGCTGCACGCAATTTACACTATGTGCAACTGTGTTCCCCAGAGCAAGTAAGTCCAGCTAACTTAATTGCCTTTGACCGTATATTGATAACAGTTGCGGCACTTAAACAGGTTGAGGAAAAATTACAATGAGTACTGTGCTGAAAGACGAACGCCTAATGAAAATTTTATTAGCGCCGCGTATTACTGAAAAAGGCGCCTTCATTGCGCAAGATCGTCAATACATTTTTAAAGTAATCAATGATGCAACCAAACCTGAAATTAGACGCGCCGTTGAATTACTGTTTGACGTCGTCGTCGATGCCGTGCAAGTGAGCAGTGTTAAGAGCAAGACCAAGCGTACCGGCCGTATTGAAGGACAGCGTAAAGCTTGGAAAAAGGCCTATGTTAAATTGGCAGAAGGCCAAAGAATTGACTTCGGTCACGCTTGAGAATAGAGGAATAAAAACTATGTTAATTAAAACCAAACCAACCTCGGCGGGTCGACGTGGGACTGTTAAGGTGGTTCATCCGCATGTACATAAAGGTAATCCACATAAACCCTTAACTGCCGCTAAAAAGCGTATCAGCGGTAGAAATAACCAAGGTCGTATTACCATGCGTCGTCGTGGTGGTGGACACAAGCATTTCTACCGCGTTGTTGATTTTAGGCGCGAAACGAAAATATTTCGGCAAAGTTGAGCGTATTGAGTACGATCCGAATCGTACCGCGCATCTTGCATCTCGTTGCTCTATGCTGATGGCGAACGCCGCTACATTATCGCACCCAAGGGGTGTTTCTGCGGGTTCCGAAATCATGTCAGGTCCTGAGTTCCCGATTAAACCAGGGAATTGCATGCCGTTGGAAAACATGCCGATTGGGCCACAGTCATTGTGTAGAATTGAAGCCGGGCAAAGGTGCACAGCTAATGCGTAGTGCAGGTTCTTCGGCGCATTGGTCGCCCGTGAAGGCGAGTTATGCGCAGTTACGCCTTCGTTCCGGTGAAATTCGTCATATACTCGCCTCATGTCGTGCTTGTATTGGCGAAGTTTCCAACTCAGAAAATAATCTACGCGCCTTGGGTAAGGCAGGCGCCAAACGTTGGCGTGGTAGACGACCCACCGTGCGTGGTGTCGCAATGAATCCGGTTGACCATCCACATGGTGGTGGTGAAGGCCGTACCTCGGGAGGTCGTCATCCGGTTAGCCCGACCGGCGTCCCGACCAAAGGTTATAAAACACGTAACAATAAGCGTACTGCAAACATGATTATTCGTGATCGCAGAAGCAAGTAACGTGAATTATAAATAAAGATAATTTTACCTTTATGGGTACAGAACGAGGATGTTTTATTATCCATAACTGACATTACATAAACTATGAGGTACTAACAGTGTCACGTTCTATTAAAAAATGGCCATTTGTTGACCACCATCTGCAGAAAAAAGTGCAGGATGCGGTTAGTATAGATAGCAAGCGACCCATTAAAACATGGTCGCGTCGATCAATGATTGTTCCAGACATGGTGAGCCTAACTATCGCGGTACATAACGGCAAATAACACGTTCCTAGTCTTCGTGACCGAAAACATGGTTGGGCATAAGCTAGGTGAATTTGCTGCACACACGACCTTTTCCGCGCGCCATTCAGGCGACAAAAAAGTTAAGGGAAAGAAGAAGGTGAAGCTAAATAATGGA
>CAVZRN010000007.1:0-75652 GCA_963777715.1 uncultured Gammaproteobacteria bacterium | reverse complement strand
CACAAGGGGAGAAGGAAACAATGCCACGGCTTAATGAGGGAGAAGGAAAAATGACACGCTAGTGCATGCTTAAGGCAGTGCCATTGGACATAGATACTTGCTTTGAATCTCCTATCTGTTCAAAAAGATCCACATTTTTTAAGAATTCACTGTGATTTATGTAATTAATCAATTCGATTTTGGAATGGCAGCCAAGTTTGAGCTTCATGTTGCTAAGATAGAATTCTACCGTGCGAACGGATAACTCCAGTGTTATTGCTATTTTTTTGCTGCTACGCCCCTGTAAGAGGTAACACATAATTTGTGCTTCACGCGGTGTCAAATAAATATTAGGATAGTTCTTGCCGAGCGCGTATTGCCTGGTTTTTCGGGTGCTAATGATGGTATTAGCGAGTTGGGTCAGTTTCTTTTTAGAGGAACGTCGTGATAACGGTGGGGTATATTCACGCACATTAGTAAGCAGCATGCGTTGTTTGGGGTTGTGTTTGTTTAATACTTCGTTTAAGACAGTACGCCAGTAACTCATGGTGAGCTTCCCTAAGTGATCGCTTAGGTAAGTATGTTAGATATGGTGACAAGAAATGTCAAATTCTATCGTAAAAAATATTTTTTGATACATTTAGGGGAATTATTTTATTTTCCCCCTAGTCTACCCCTGAATTGCTATAGACATTCTGCACATCATCTAAGTCTTCCAGCATATCTTGCAACTTCAGCATACGCTCAGTATCTTCAGTTGAGAGCGCGATCTGAGTAGCGGCTTGCCAGCTGATTTCTGCAGTACCTGCTTTAAACCCGCTTTTTTTCTTGATAATGTGGCCACAATGTGTCACAATTACATTATCGAGTATTTTAGATAACTAATGATGATTTCATATGCACGCAGAAAACAAAACAGACTTTGTAAAGGCTCGTATTGGGCGGCATCTTAAAGCGTCAGTTCATGCGGTCTTAGCCAAGCTTGGTATAACTCCATCTCAAGCGATTATAATGTTCTATAAATCTATTGAGCGAGAACATGGACTGCCATTAAGTCTTATGATACCAAATGCAGCAACAGCTAGAGCGATAAAAGAAGCGAAATCTGGCAGAGGCCTTAAAAAGTTCAAAAGCGCAGAAGATTTGTTTAAAGATTTGGGGATTTAATGCTGGAGCCAGTCAGAAAAAACAAGTTTAAGAAAGACGTAGAGCTTCTCAAAAAAAGAGGGAGAGACATGAAGAAGCTACGTGATGTCATGGATTGTCTCATAGATGGAAAATCGCTGGATAAAAAATATCTACCACACAAACTACATGGAGAATATAGTAGCTGCATAGAATGCCACATAGAACCGGACTGGCTTTTGATTTATCTAATAGATAGGGATGATAACACAATTACATTTGTACGAACCGGTACACATTCAGACTTATTTAAATAACACCACTACAGTTTATTAGTCCATTTCCGCGTTGCTATAGACATTCTGCACATCATCTAAGTCTTCCAGCATATCTTGCAACTTCAGCATACGCTCAGTATCTTCAGTTGAGAGCGCGATCTGAGTAGCGGCTTGCCAGCTGATTTCTGCATTACCTGCTTTTAAACCCGCGCGTTCTAATGCAGCCTTGACCGCAGGAAAATCGGTAGGAGTTGTGTAGATATCAATGCTGCCATCGTCATTGTTGACAATATCTTCCGCACCCGCCTCTAAGCCGACTTCTATCAGCTTATTTTCATCACTGCCTGGCGCAAAGCTTAAGATTCCGCGTTGGGTGAATAGATAGGCAACGGAACCATCAGTGCCTAAATTGCCACCACATTTAGTAAATGCGTGACGCACTTCTGCAACCGTGCGATTACGATTATCGGTCAGGCAATCAACGATCACTGCAGCTCCGCCAGCGCCATAACCTTCATAACGTACTTCCACCAGTTGCTCGCTGTCTAAATCACCTGCACCTTTTTTGCGTGCGCGTTCAACGGTGTCCTTGGGCATGTTGTGATCGAACGCCTTATCGATTGCCAGGCGTAAACGCGAATTTGTGGCAGGGTCGCCGCCACCGATGCGTGCAGCAGTAGTGATTTCGCGAATCAACTTGGTGAAGGTTTTACCGCGTTTAGCGTCTTGGGCGTTTTTGCGGTGTTGGATGTTGGCCCATTTGCTATGACCGGCCATGTTTTACCTTAATTTGAAAGGTTTAACGCAGAGAAGCAAAAAACATAAAAAACAAAAGATTTGACGCAGAGACGCAAAGACGCAGAGAAAAACATAAAAGACAAAAAATTTAAAAAAATCATTTTTATTTATTTTTTTATTTTTAATCTTTTCTCTGCGTCTTTGCGTCAAATTTTTTAATCTTTAAATTTTTTAATCTTTTTCTTTTAGTTCCTTACTACACTCCCAGTAACAACCGGCTCGGATCTTCTAACAATTGTTTAATTGTTAATAAGAAACTCACGGATTCACGACCATCGATCAGGCGGTGATCGTACGACATGGCGACATACATCATCGGGCGAATCACAATGGCGTCGTTTTCAACCACGGCGCGCTTGACGATGTTATGCATGCCTAAAATGGCGCATTGCGGTGCGTTAATAATCGGCGTTGACATCATTGAACCGAAGATGCCGCCGTTGGTGATAGTAAATGTGCCGCCGGTCATGTCTTCGATCGCCAGTTTGCCATCACGAGCTTTATCGGCATAGGCGATAATGGCTTTTTCAATATCCGCCATGCTGGACTGATCGGCATCGCGCAGAATCGGCACGACTAAACCACGCGATGTAGAAATCGCAATGCCGATATCGTAATAGCCGTGATAAATAATATCCGTACCATCGATGGAAGCGTTGACGACTGGAAAACGTTTAAGCGCTTCGATGGATGCCTTAACAAAAAACGACATGAAGCCTAATTTAACACCGTGAGCTTTTTCAAATGTATCCTTGTAGCGTGCGCGTAAATCCATTACCGGCTGCATATTAATTTCGTTAAAGGTGGTTAACATCGCTGCCGTGTGTTGCGCTTCAACCAGGCGTTCGGCAATGCGTGCGCGTAGACGCGACATCGGTACGCGCTGCTCGGGGCGTGCTTCAGCGCTGAGGGTGGCAGAAGGCGTTGGCTTAGCGGATTTATCCGCTGCAGGCGCCTGGGCATGAGTGGTGACATCGATCTTGGTAATACGCCCCCCCTTGCCAGTACCTTGAATTTGCGTGGTGTCGACATTTTGTTCAGCCACTAAGCGACGTACGGCGGGACTTAGCTCATCACCGTGTTTGACAGCGATAGCAGCACCTGGCACGTTCTTACTCGCTGCGGTTTTTTCCTTAGGTTCAACGGCTGTCGCAGTATTCGATTTTGCAGCAACTGCGGTAGTTGGTGCAGTACCATTCACCGTGAGCGTGCCTAATATTTCGTTGGCGGTTACGGTGCTGCCAGCGGGTTTCAAAATATCCGCGAGCACACCGTCTTGCGATGCGGGGACTTCCAGCATCACCTTGTCCGTTTCCAAATTGAGTAGCGTCTCATCCCGTTTAATCACATCGCCCGGCTTTTTAAGCCATTCTGCGACCGTAGCATCAGCAACTGATTCGGGAAGCGCTGGGACTTTTATTTCAATGCTCATAGTTGGTTTCCTGTTTTAATAAAAATACAAAAGATTTAAAAGATTTGACGCAAAGACGCAGAGAAAAACATAAAAGATAAAACATAAAAAAATTATTTTTATTTATTTATTTATTTTTTAATCTTTTCTTTGTATTTTTTTGATCTTTTTTTTGTTTTTAATCTTTTCTCTGCGTCTCTGCGTCAAATTTTTTAAATCTTTCACCCCAGCGCCTTCGCCACTAGTTCTTCCTGCTGCTGCGTATGTAATTTCATATACCCCGCGGCAGGCGATGCGGCAGCGGCGCGGCCAGCAAATTGCAACGTTTGTCCCTTATCGAGGCACGCTTCTAAGCGATGGCGAGTGGTATACCAGGCGCCTTGATTTTCCGGCTCCTCCTGACACCAGACCACTTCCTTAGCGTTTTTATAGGCTTTTAAGTGTTCTAACAACGCCTCATGGGGGAAGGGATATAATTGTTCAACGCGCAGGATGGCAATGTGATTAGCCTTAGTTTCTCGGCGTTTAATGAGTAGATCGTAATACACCTTGCCGCTGCATAAAATAATGCGAGTTACCCTGGCGGCATTTATTTCATCAATTTCTCCAATCACCAGTTTAAACGATCCTTCACTGAGTTCTTCTAAATTAGATACGGCTAATTTATGCCGCAACATGCTCTTGGGCGTCATTACCACCAGGGGCGCACGAAATAATTGCAGCGTTTGGCGACGGAGTAAATGAAATATCTGCGCAGGAGTGGTTGGCATACAAACCTGGATATTTTCTTGCGCACACAGGTGTAAATAACGTTCTAAACGTGCCGATGTGTGTTCTGGCCCTGCGCCCTCATAACCATGTGGCAGTAATAATGTCAGCGTGCTAAGCGCTTGCCATTTTTGCCAGGCAGAGCTGATAAATTGGTCGATCACCACCTGCGCGCCGTTGGCGAAATCACCGTATTGCGCTTCCCATAATACCAGGGCTTGCGGATCAGTGCTGGCGTAACCATATTCAAAACCCATCGTCGCCATTTCAGATAATAAGGAATCATAAATATAGAAGGGCGCTTGTGATTCACTGAGATGATCGAGTGGTGTGTAGGCGTCGTCGGTGTGTTGATCGTGTAGCACTGCGTGACGATGTGAGAAGGTGCCACGGCGGCAGTCTTCGCCCGACATACGCACGGTTCGACCTTCGGTTAACAGGGTGGCATAGGCCAGGGTTTCGGCAAAGCCCCAATCCAGCGGCAATTCACCTGCAGCCATTTGCGCACGCGCGCTATAAATGTGACCTACTTGACGCTGTATTTCAAAACCAGCAGGCAAGGTTGCCAATTTTTTACCCAGTTCCATTAAAGTAGTTTTTGCAACCGAGGTATCGGTAACCGTTGTCCACTCCTGACCCAAATATTTTTTCCATTGTGCGGCATGTTCTTCTTTAACGCGATGTGGCAAGGTTTTTACCACCGACGTACCAGCATCCATCTGATCGCGATAGGCGCTAACCATCGCGTCTACTTCGGCCTGTGTGCATACGCCTTCGCTAATCAGTTTCTGCGCATAGATTTCGCGCGGAGTGGGGTGTTGACGAATAAATTGATACATCAGCGGTTGCGTTGCCGCCGGCTCATCGCCTTCGTTGTGACCAAGACGGCGGTAACACACCAGGTCGATGACAATGTCCTGGTGAAACGTCGCGCGGTAATCCGCTGCGAGTCTGGCGACAAAGGCGACCGCTTCAGGATCGTCGCCATTGACATGCAACACTGGAGCTTCAATCATCTTAGCCAGGTCGGTGCAATAACGGCTGGAACGTGCATCGTGTGGATCGGAAGTGGTGAAGCCGACCTGGTTATTAATCACCACGCGTACCGAGCCGCCGACCTGGTAGGCATTGGTTTGCGACATGTTGAGGGTTTCCATCACCACGCCCTGGCCTGCAAACGAGGCATCGCCATGCACAGTCACCGCCAGCACCTCGTATTCGTGTCCGGGTTCGCGGCGTTGTTGACGCGCGCGCACCGAGCCAGACATCACCGGCGCAATGATTTCTAAGTGTGAAGGGTTAAACGCCAGCGATAAATGCAAGTCGCCATGCCTGGTTTCGATATCGGAGGAATAGCCCAGATGATATTTCACATCGCCGGAGGTAAGGCCATAATTCTTGCGCCCTTCAAATTCTTGAAACAGTTCGGCGGGCGGCTTGCCAAACACGTTAATTAGCGTGCTCAAGCGACCACGATGCGCCATGCCGATAACGATTTCATTGACGCCATTGGCGTTACTTTGCTCATTCAGGGCATTCATCAAGGGAATAAAACTATCGCCGCCCTCCAACGAGAAGCGTTTTTGACCAACGTATTTATTGCCCAGGTATTTTTCCAATCCGTCGGCAGCGATCAGTTGTTGCAACAGGTAGAGCTTTTCATCGCGAGAAATAAGGGTAGTCGGTCGCTGGGTCAGGCGCGCGGAGAGCCAATCGCGCTCTTCCTCGCCGCGGATGTACATAAATTCCGCCCCCACCGGCCCGCAATACGCAGCGTCCAGCAAGGCGAGAATGTCTTGTAGGCTAGCCTGTATAGTAGGCAATAACCTTCTGGCGTCAAAGGCGCGAGTTAGATCGGCATTGGCCAGGGCGGGGTAATGCAACAGGGTCAGTTCAGGTGGTTGTGGCACGGCATTGGGGTTGAGCGGGTTGACGCGCGCAGCGAGGTGGCCATAGGTCATGTATGCTTCAATCAGTTGATCGACAGCGGCCTGTTGACGCTCAAACAGGGCGTCCCCCGCTACCGCGACGTGTTTTTGCGCCTGTTGCGCGAGCGCCTGGAATTGTGTGCGGATGTCAGCGTGGGAGATGTCAAACCCAGCCAGACCATTGACGCGTGGCAGGCTTTGAAAATACTGTCGCCATGCCTGGTCGACGCTGTTGGGGTCTTTTAAAAATTGTTCGTAGAGGTCTTCCAGATAACTTGCATTTCCACCAGAAAGATAGGAATTTTTGGTAAGCGTGGCTAGGTTAGATTCAGGCATGTGGGGCTAGTCTCGGTAAAATTTTCGGGCGAGATATTATAGCAGTGATTTGCTGGGGAGGGGTATCAGATATTTGTGAGAGGGGGTCTGAGACTGTCCATTACCCCAAGTCTCACAAATGGCGTTGGTATTGGGTTGAACAGCAGGGTAATGGATGGTGCAAAGCCCCTGGGAGCGCGGGCAGCTTGCCCGCATGTGTGCCAATGGCTTATTTAACAATAACTTAATATTTCCCTGCTATAGTATAAAAGTGATCAAGAGGTGATAGAGATGAGTAGCGAATATAAAAAAACTGCCGACGAGAAGTCGCAAGTTTCGAAATTAACCCTAAAAAACTTGCCAATCGAGCAACAAAGGTTGAGGGGTATGTTTAAGCACCATAAGTTGAATCCATTAGATAGTGATCAATATTCTGACAGTGGCGAAACAATAAAAAACTACAAACCAGACCAGGTTAAAGAATATATAGAGAAAGACAGTAACTTACGTTTCTATCTGGAGTTATTTGAAAAACTTGAGTTTGAGGCAGAAGCATGTATTGCCTTGATAGAAATATTATGTGAATGGCGTGAAACAGAATTTTATAATGAGTTTAATTTTATTAAACTGTTTTCTATGAGTAAGGATCATATTAAATCCGTTATAAAATTGGTTAATATCCTAGTTACAACTTCCGAGATAGATACTCAAGCTAATTTCGATAAAGTCATAGCGAATGCCAGATTTGCCAGACATATTCTCGATGCAAGTAAGGTTGACGAGGAGGTTAGAATTCATGGGCAAGAGGATGTTGATTTTTTTACAAACCTGGCAAATCTTAGTGACATAGAGATTTTATTAAAAAGAAAAAAACTAAATCTATTGCTTGAGGATATTAAAGAAAGTAAGAACAAGAAGGAAATAACCATTGATGCGCCTATCACTGCACACGCTGCGTGCGTGTATCATTATCAGATAGATGGTAGCAAGGAACTGAATGATTCTGGTCATCGCTACGATAGTAATGCGATCAACGGAAAACATGGCATAACTCATTTAGCTGCAGTGTCCTTCTATGTGCCGGTAGTGGTCAATTTTTTGGCGCGTCATGGCAATGAAGATGCGAAAAAACTAACCCCGGATGATATCAAGCTGCTGCAAATTACTGCGCTATTTCATGATATAGGCCGCGAAGCGCGCGGTGTGGATTATTGGGATCATGATAGTGGATTGATCTTGTATCATTATCTAACGTCCGTATTAGGGATAGACAAAGAAAAAGCCAAGATGCTGGCAGAAGCGGTAGCTAATAAGGACGCCGAATCACAGGGTTTTTATCGTACCCTTGTTGAATACCAGGAAGGAAAATTTTGTTGGGGGGAAACAGTCACTATTCCGCCACCCAACATCTATCGTACTGTTATTCACGAGGCGGATTGTTTGGATGTGAAACGTGTGCGGCATGTGTTTAATGCTTCACACATGCACATGTGGGAGCAGGCTAAACAAAACGAGACGATGCTTGACGAATTAGCGCAGTTAGTCGCTGAAGTGCATGGGGGCATTACGGAAAGAGGCGAAGCCTATAATGATCTGAATACGGCGGTCAAACAGCGCTATTCACATGCAAATGCCTATGGCGCTATTAAAGGTATTTTTATCAAGCCGGAAGAAACGTTAGAAGAAAAGAAGAAAAATTCACTGGATTTTGAACGCGGCGCACATTATCGCTTGATACCTAAGCTGTATGATCCTGAAGGTTTCAAGGACAGCATGTCACTGGAGCAATTACCTACCACTACGGTATTGTCGGTAAAGAACGATTGGGAATCTAGAATGCGCCGAGGGGAGCTCTATGCACGTGTTATTGATAGGCCGACAAGATTTGCCAAGTTAGAAAAGAAAATCAGCAAGCGAACGAACCAACCAAAAGAACCAGAAACCGATCTTGAATTTGAATTGCGAAAGCTAAGCCGACAGGAAGGTATAGAAACCCGTAGTGGCGTTACAGGTAAGCGTGGCTTCCCTGTGCGTTCGGTCTCGATGTTGGGTTATAACGCGGCAACTTTTGCAGGGGTAGCACTGGTTATCCACGCGACTACCTTGGATGATATTAATCAATTACACACGACTAGTATCAACTCAGGTCGGGGTAAGAAAAAAGAATTTCGTCAAGAAATTAAGGAAGCGAAAGAAAAGTCTAATCGTAGCCCAGATGAGGAGAAGGCGAAAAAATTAGAACGACATGAAATCTTGCTGAATTATTTGAAAACGGGCTATGACCCAATCCCTAAAAAGGAGTCTGAAAAAACCGGATACAATGAAGTCATTATGACACTTACCTATGTAAGCGCAATACTGGTTTCTCATAGTTACAAAAAAAAGCCAGAAGAAAAACTGCTTCACCCCCACGCTGATTTATTAAAGGCGGTATATCTACAAAAAGCCTGCGCAGCAAGAGGAAAAGAGCTGCCTATTTTAGAATATGCCAATAATCCAACGACGATTAAAGAAAAAGTGGTAACAGATGAACAGGTGTTAGAGATGTGGACCGCTGTTTGTACACACTACTTGCAACAACAAAAAGCAAGGGGTGTGAATTTGTCAACCATGACAGTAGAGGAAATCCAAACGCGTAGTATATGCGCGCTGGAAGAAACTGAAGACATTAATTCGTATGACGCTGCAGATAAATATTACGATGAGACGTTAAAACAAGGAATCAGGCAGGCAATTGTTGCAGTACAAGCAAGGCTTCATCCACCCACCTCGGTTGTGAGTTCTAATACCACCAGCTTTTTTTCTTCCTCCAGTGTTAGCAGTGCAACCAGTGTAGATGCAGATAATGTGAAGGTGGAAGGTTCGGGTGAGACGACGAAGCCGCAGATACCGGAGTAGTAGTGAGAGGGGGTCAAGACTTGACCCCATTTCACGCCGAGTCTTGCAGCAACTCACTGCGAATGTGTCCAATCGCCTGGGTTGGGTTTAATCCCTTGGGGCAGACATCGACGCAATTCATGATGCTGCGGCAGCGAAATAAACTAAATGGATCTTGCAGGTCTTTTAAGCGTTCGTCCTTATAGCCGTCGCGGCTATCGGCGATAAAACGATACGCCCATAACAACGCGGCGGGGCCGAGAAATAAATCCGGGTTCCACCAGAACGATGGACACGAGGTGCTGCAACAGGCGCACAAAATACATTCGTACAAGCCATCGAGTTTTTCACGTTCCTCAATGGATTGCAGGCGTTCTTTTTCAGGTAATGGTCCATCGTTTTGTAGAAAGGGCTTAGCTTTTTCGTATTGTTTGTAAAACTGCGACATATCAACAATTAAGTCGCGAATCACTGGTAAGCCGGGTAATGGTTTTAACACGATGGTGTTAGTATTTAAATCCAGAAACGAAGTAATGCACGCCAGGCCGTTCTTGCCATTGATATTCATCCCATCAGAACCACACACGCCCTCGCTGCAGGAACGGCGAAATGTCAGGGTAGGATCCTTAGTTTTTAGCGCTTCAAGTACATCGAGTATCATCACGCCATGAAATTCGACGCTATCGATGTCGTAGTCTTGCATGTAGGGTTTTTTATCCACTTCTGGATTAAAGCGATAAATCGATAAGTGCAAGCGCTTGCCCGGTTCAGTGGACGCAGGTGGCGGCGCTGCCTTATTAGCGGTATCAACTGCGGTAGTGGTATTTTTTTGCGGTTCCATTAGTGATCTCTCTCTTTAGGGGCGATGGGATCCATTTCATGCGGCTGTTGATTCACCTTGCGTTGCGCCAGACGACCATCGCTAAAATAAATGGAGTGCGCCAACCAGTGTTGGTCGTCGCGTTCTGGATAATCCAGGCGTGAATGCCCGCCGCGACTTTCGGTGCGACGTTCAGCGCATACCGCTGAGGCCAGCGCCACTGACATCATATTATCGAGTTCCAATGCTTCCACACGTGCGGTATTAAACACATGGCTTTTGTCGGGTAACACGGCGTGCTGTAGACGTTCCTGCAACACGCCCAGTTTCTTCAAACCTTCGCGCATCGCCTGACCATCGCGAAATACGCCAAAATCTTCCTGCATGATTTTCTTCATTTGGTAGCGGATGTCGGTGAAATCTTCGCCGCCTGGTTTGGAATGATCCCAGCGGTGCAGGCGCGCCTGTGCAGTGTTTAAATCGTCTGTGCTGACTTGCGGCATTTCCAGCCCATGCTTCAATGCCTCTTCCACATGGAGACCGGCAGAGCGGCCGAATACTACGATGTCGAGTAGGGAATTAGCGCCTAAACGGTTAGCGCCATGCACCGATACGCAAGCACATTCACCCGCGGCATAGAGTCCTTCCACCACTTGATCGCGGCCTTTTTTATCAACGGTCAGCACCTGGCTGTGGATGTTGGTGGGTATGCCGCCCATCAAGTAGTGACAGGTAGGTACGACGGGAATCGGTTGTTTGAGTGGATCGACGCCGGCGAAAGTTTTTGCCAGCGCAGTAATGCCCGGCAGACGTTCGCTTAAAATTTTCTCGCCCAGGTGGTCGAGCTTGAGTAATACATAATCACCCTTAGGTCCAGCGCCACGACCGGCGCGAATTTCCATCATGGCGGAGCGCGCAACCACGTCACGGCAGGATAAGTCTTTCAGATGGGGCGCATAGCGTTCCATGAAGCGCTCACCATTCTTGTTGAGCAAGTAGCCGCCTTCGCCGCGTGCGCCTTCGGTGACTAATACACCCACGCCGGCAATGCCGGTGGGGTGAAATTGCCACATTTCCATGTCTTGCAGCGGCAAGCCAGCGCGCAGCGTTAAGCCCAGGCCGTCGCCCGTGCAACTATAGGCATTCGTCGTGGTTTGAAAAATACGTCCAGCGCCGCCCGTGGCTAAAATAGTGGCGCGTGAGCGTAGAAATACCACTTCACCGGTTTCAATGCACAGGGCGATGACGCCAGCAATGCCGCCGCTGGCCGATCTTACCAAGTCAATGGCGTACCACTCGTTGTAGAAATGGGTTTTAGCTTCGACGTTTTTTTGAAACAACGTGTGTAACATGGCATGGCCAGTGCGGTCGGCAGCGCAGCAGGTGCGTTGCGCCAGATCGCCGCCGAAATTTAACGTTTGGCCGCCAAAGGAGCGTTGATAAATCTTACCTTCCTTAGTGCGGGAAAATGGCAGCCCCATGTGTTCAAGTTCAATAACGGTTGCCGGCGCTTCACGACACATGTATTCAATCGCATCCTGGTCGCCGAGAAAGTCGGAACCCATGACGGTGTCATACATGTGCCAGCGCCAGTCGTCGTGTCCCGCATTGCCCAGGGCGGCATTGACGCCACCCTGCGCCGACACGGTGTGTGAACGAGTGGGAAATACTTTAGAAATGAGCGCAACCTTCTTGCCGGATTTTGCCAGCTGCAATGAGGCGCGTTGACCTGCGCCGCCAGCGCCGATGATGATTGCGTCGAATAGATGTTCAGAAATAGCCATTTGTGATCCTGAGTTTAAAAATTTAAAGACTTGACGCAGAGGCGCAGAGACGCAGAGAAAAGATTAAAAACTAAAAACAAAAAATAAATAAAAATCATTTTTTTAAATTTTTTATCTTTTTATGTTTTTCTCTGCGTCAAATTTTTTTGTATTTAATCTTTTTCCTACCCCCACACAATCGCCAGTCCCCACACCAGGTAGCCAAATAATACTAAGACCACCAGCGTTATCAGGGTAAGCCGTAAGTACGCGGCATGAATATAGTCGGTAATCACCGTCCATAGCCCCACCCAGGTGTGATACACCAGGCTAATCAGCGCTAAGGCGCTAAACACCCGCATGGCGTTGTTGGTAAATAGGGTATGCCAATCGCTGTATTGCAGTGGCGTGTGTAACATGAGATAGCCGACTAAGAATACCGTATACAGGGCAAGGACAATGGCGGTGGCGCGTTGGATCAGCCAATCACGCACGCCATTGCGGGTTAAACTAGTGACATTGACTACCATAGCCAGACTCCTAATAAGATCGCGCCGATGATGCTCAGCGCAAGCACTATCTTGGCGGTTAATCTGCCGGTCTGCAAGGATTCGCCCACGCCTGCGTCCATGATAAGGTGGCGAATGCCAGCGATCAGGTGATACAGTAGCGAGCTGAGCGTGACCCAGATAAAGAAGCGCGTGATGAGTCCCAGTGATTGTTGTAAATCATTAAAGTTGTCTTCTGAACGTAATGAACAAGACAGTAATGATAGTAAAAATGGAAGTAGTAGGAATAAAATAACTCCTGATGCGCGATGTAGGATAGATACCAGCGCGGGAATGGGGAGCCGTATTTGCAGTAAATTTAAATAAACTGGGCGCGTGGGTTTCACAGTGTAAGTCCTTAGTTTTGTTATAGTATAACGACATACACATCTAACAATAAAGGCTTTTCGATGACTCTATTAAAAATGACTGAATTAGATTTAACGAACAAACGCGTACTTATTCGCGAAGATTTAAACGTCCCTATCGAGAATGGCAAGGTTAGCAGCGATGCGCGCATCCTCGCCGCGATTCCCACCATTAAACAGGCGCTGCGTAACAACGCCGCGGTCATGATTATGTCACATCTGGGTCTGACCGACCGAAGGTGTCTATGACGCTGCGCAATCGCTCAAACCAGTGGCGGATCGCCTGGCGCAGTTGTTGCAGCATCCGGTGCGTTTTCAGCAACACTGGCTCGATGGCGTTGAACTGGCGCCAGGCGAGGTGGTATTACTGGAAAATGTACGCTTTAATGTGGGAGAAAAAGCCAATGATCCGGCATTAGCGAAAAAATTAGCTGCATTGTGCGATGTGTTTGTCATGGACGCATTTGCCACAGCGCACCGTGCTGAAAGCTCCACCTGTGGAGTGGCGGCGTTCGCGCCCATTGCGTGTGCTGGCCCGTTATTAGTGGCGGAATTAGCGGCGTTAGGCAAGGCGTTGCAACATCCACAACCACCGGTAGTCGCCATTGTCGGCGGTTCTAAAGTATCTTCCAAATTAATAGTGTTGCAGGCGCTATTACAGAGCGTCAATCAATTAATTGTGGGTGGCGGCATTGCTAATACATTTATTGCCGCATGTGGGTTTAATGTAGGGAAATCACTGTATGAGCCGGATTTAATCCCGGAAGCACAGCGCCTCATGCAGCAAGCGAAGCTGCGCGGCATTGAAATTCCCATCCCAGTAGATGTAGTGGTTGCCAAAACCTTTAGCAAGGATGCTGCGGCGGTTATTCGGCGTGTTAGAGACATCCAACCCGATGAATTAATTTTAATATATTGGACCAGACAGCACGAACAGATCCTTCCATTTATTCAATCTGCAGGCACTATTTTGTGGAATGGTCCTGTCGGCGTGTTTGAATGGGATGCGTTTGCCCAGGGCACACAGGCATTAGCGTTGGCGATTGCTAATAGCCATGCCTTTTCCATTGCCGGTGGTGGCGATACCCTGGCAGCCATCGATAAATATGGCATCAGCGATAAATTATCGTATATCTCCACTGGCGGTGGCGCCTTCCTGGAATTTATTGAAGGTAAAAAATTGCCAGCGGTAGTAGCGTTGGAGAATATATAGGAGACTATCATGCGTCAGATTATTTTAGATACCGAAACAACCGGCTTAAATGCCAGCTCCGGGCATCGCATTATCGAAGTGGCGGGCGTTGAGTTAGTCAATCGACGTCTGACTGGACGCCATTATCATCAATACATTTGTCCCGAACGCGACATTGAAGCCGCCGCACAACAAGTGCATGGTATTACCAGTGAATTTCTTGCGGATAAACCTAAATTTCACCAAATAGCCGACGACTTGCTAGCGTTTATAGCCGATGCCGAGTTGGTTATCCATAATGCACCGTTCGATGTGAGCTTTCTCGACGCAGAATTTTCCCGCGCGGGCGAGCAGTTTAAGTTGGTTAGCCACTATTGCAGCGTGTTAGATACGCTGGCGTTAGCGCGCAAGAAACATCCGGGCCAGCAAAATAGTTTAAACGCATTGTGCAAGCGTTACAGCGTTGATAATTCAGGGCGTGAATTTCACGGCGCGTTACTGGACGCACATTTACTGGCTGCTGTTTATTTGGCCATGACGGGGGGCCAGACTAGCCTGTTTGGCGGAGAGGGCGATGTTTCCACACAGCCCGCCCAAGCGCAAAAAACCGCGACTATGGCAACGACGAGCCTAATGTTGACGATGCCCCTGGTGGTGATTCAGGCGGATGCGGCGGAAACGCTGGCGCATGAACAGCGCCTGGCAGCGATTAAACAAGCGAGCGATGGGGTTTGAACAGTTTTCTTGAAACCTAATCAAATCTACTCAAACCTATCCATTATGGATAGGTATAAATACAGGAAAGACAGGCGTACCAGTCACCATCCCGTGACGTTGGGGAGTGGATGACAAGGTAGTGTTAGAGATCACGGTTTTTTCTGCACGATTATATGGCAGTCGTTCCCGCAAAAATAAAAAACTACTGGACGATATACGACAAGCGGTGGAAAATAAGTCATTATGTTGATCGCGCACAAAATTGCACTTGCTTCCAATAACGTACAGGCTACTTACTTCGCACGTGCGGCGGGCACTGCGCGTTTTGCGTATAACTGGGCATTGGTGGAATGGCAAACACAATACGATGCGCACAAACTGGATTCAAGCTTACCTAAACCGTCTCAGCAATCGTTAAGACGTCAGTTGAATAGCATTAAAAAAACCCAGTTTCCGTGGATGTTAGACGTGACCAAGAATGCGCCGCAAATGGCGATCATTCAATTGGGAAATGCGTTTAAAAATTTCTTTGCCGGACGTGCAAAGTATCCTACTTTCCGAAAAAAAGGCGTTCGTGATCGGTTTACACTCACCAACGATCAATTTAGTATCGATGCTTCACGCATACGCATCCCGCATATTGGCTGGGTGCGTATGCGTGAAACGTTGCGTTTTAATGGCAATATTATGTCGGCAACTATTTCCCGTGTCGCCGACCGCTGGTTTGTCAGCATTACCGTGGACACATCCGAATTACACGTACCCAAGGCCGAAAACCAAGGCGTGGTGGGTGTTGATTTAGGGGTGTCTCGGTTAGCAACGCTGTCAACGGGAAAAATTATTACAGGCCCTAAGGCACATAAAGCCTTATTAAGTCGCTTGAAACGTCAATCCCGTGGTTTGTCGAGAAAGGTAAAAGGCTCCAATAATCGTCAAAAAGCCAAAATAAAACTTGCCAGACTGCACGCGAAAATCAGCAACATACGTTGAGATGCATTACATCAGTTGACGACAGAACTGACGTGTGATTTTAATCTCATTGGTATTGAAGATTTGAACGTGAAAGGCATGATGAAAAATCGATGTTTATCGCGTGCAGTAGCCGACATGGGTTTTTTTGAGTTCAGGCGACAATTAGATTATAAAGCAACGCTGCGTGGCGGCCTGATTCGCGTAGCAGATCGTTGGTTTCCCAGTAGCAAATTATGTTCGACGTGTGGCTTTCAGCTAGACGCATTACCACTGTCGACACGCGAATGGGTATGTCCAACCTGTGCAACGCATCATGATCGAGACGTGAATGCAGCCATTAATTTAAGAAATTGGGCGGTGAGTTCCACCGTGTCAGTCTGCTTCGATTCGGCGCTGACGTTATGCCATTCGGTAACGTGAAACCAGCCTCGATGAAGCAGAAATCCAGCACTAAAGCTACCTATAGGTAGGTTTGGGTAGGTCTGGAGGAACGGTTTGTTTGTGGGAGTAAAGGCTTTAAGGAGAAATTTTCATCCCTTCCTCGATCTGCTTGCGCACCGCTTGTAATAACGCCATACGCGTTGCCACCGTATACTGCGTGGCATCCACCGGTTCGCCAATCACGATGTCTACCGTCTGTCCGGTACGTATTTCCAAGGTTTTGGGCGGCAAAATGGCTGCTGCGCCGCGGATACTGATGGGGATAATGGTAGCCTTGGTCTGTATCGCCAACATAAAGCCGCCTTTTTTAAACACCCCCAACGCGCCATCGCGTGAACGTGTGCCTTCCGGCGCTATCCAGGGGACAATACCACTGTGCATTTTTTCGCGTACGATTTCCAGATCTTGTAATGCCTGGGCAGAATTTTTGCGATCAATCGCGGGAAATTCACAGGCTTGCATTGCGTGCCCCCAGATGGGCACGCTAAATAATTCTTTTTTGGCAATCATGCGAATACTGCCGGGCAATGCCATAAATATCAATGGAATGTCATACAGGCTGGCGTGATTACTCATCAGAATATACGCATGCCCGGGCGCAAAATGAACGCCATGCGGGTTATGCACGCGATAGGTTACCTTGACCAGTTGCAACAACTTGTTTGCCCAATTGCGTACGCTACGGTCAACCTCAGTGCGCTGATGGGTGCGACCATAATACAAGCATATGATGGAATAACGGATAGTGACTAGAATAGATCTAAAAATGATCCATGCGGCGTGGAGCTTATGCGCTAGGGAATAGGTAGGTGGCGTCATGAAGGATACTCAATTATTGATCAACAACGAAGGCATCGATTATACTCCTGAGTTCATGGCGCAGGAAGTCTGCGTTTCGGATAAAACAATGTGGAGATCATAGGATGAACAAGCAAGGCTTGGTTTACGCAGTAGTTGCAGCAATGTTGGCGATGAACGCTAGCGCGATGGCGGAGAATAAGGCGCCAGCGATGGAAAAATGCTATGGTATTGCTAAGGCGGGCAAGAACGATTGTGGAGTTCCCGGCGCGAATGCCTGTGCTGCACAGGCGAAGCAAAACGGCGATCCGCGCGATTGGATTTTTGTTCCCAAGGGAGTTTGCGAAAAAATTGTTAATGGTGTGTTGAAACCGGGTGAAAAATCATAAGATAAAAAAATTAACGATATCCGGGATCCAGAAGATTTAATATAGTGGCTTTATCGCCCCTGGGAGCGCGGCAGCTTGCCCGCATGTGTGCCAATGGCTTAAATGCGGGCAAGCTGCCCGCGCTCCCAGGGGCTTTGTGCCCTTGCGTTAATTTTTTAATTCTTATATTTTATGCCCCTCTCCCTCCCAGCGATTAAAGATTACCTGCTCACATTACAAGATACCATCTGCCGGACGCTGGAAGCGCTCGATACCAGGGCGGTGTTTATCCGTGATGCCTGGCAGCGTGCGCCGGTAGTGAAGGTTTCACGTGTGCGCTGAGCGATGGTCTGGTAATTGAAAAAGCCGGGGTGAATTTTTCACATGTGAGTGGCGGGCAATTACCGCCCACAGCAACAGCGCGTTATCCGCAGTTGGCTGGTGCGCCGTTTCAGGCGCTTGGCCTTTCTGTCATTGTCCACCCGCACAATCCCTACATTCCCACTACCCATTTTAATGTGCGGTTTTTCATCGCCGAACCCGCCAATGGCGATCCAGTGTGGTGGTTTGGCGGCGGGTTTGATTTAACACCCTATTATGGTTTTGTAGAAGACTGTCAGCATTGGCACCGCACCGCCAAAGCTGCGTGCGATCCATTTGGCGATACGATCTATGCACAATATAAACAGGCGGCAGACCAGTATTTTTACCTGAAGCATCGTCGAGAACCACGCGGGATTGGTGGTTTATTTTTTGATGATTTACATTGCTGGGACATTGCGACCTGTTTCGCCTTTATGCGCAGTGTGGGAGATCACTTCTTACTCGCCTATCTGCCGATTGTAGAACGGCGTAAGCAACAACCCTATGGCGTGCGCGAACGTGACTTTCAATGCTATCGGCGTGGACGTTATGTCGAATTTAATCTATTGTACGATCGTGGCACATTATTTGGCCTGCAATCAGATGGCCGTATCGAATCGATTTTAATCTCATTGCCGCCGCAAGTTAGCTGGCGTTATGATTGGCATCCCGAGGTTGATAGCGCTGAAATGGAGTTGTATGAAAAATTTTTAGTGGCGCAAGAGTGGGTGTAATTGCGAGTATTGCACATATTTTTAAAGAAAACGTGTTACAATAAATCAAAAAATATGGGGTTTGTTATGACAAAGGTAATATCATTATTTAATCACAAGGGGGGTGTGAGTAAAACCACTACTACTTTCCATTTGGGTTGGAAAATGGCTAGTTTAGGAAAAAAAGTCCTGATTGTAGATGCCGACCCACAATGTAATTTAACTGGACTTACGCTTGGATTAGAAGATTATAAATCACTGTTTGCTTTTTATGATAGCAAGCAGAACACAGATATTTTTAACAGCCTGGCGCCTATTTTTGCTATAGAAAGCTCGATGGCTCTCTCAAATGATATGCCAGTAACAGCTACAAAAAATCAAAACTTATTTATCTTGGCTGGACATATTCGTTTCTCAGAAATTGATATCCAATTGGCAACGGCGCTTACTAGCAGTGAAACCATTCCAATTCTACGTAGATTTATTGGTTCTGTGAATGCACTTATTAGAAAAATAGCAAGAATACATAAGTTTGATATAGTGTTGATAGATATGAGTCCCAGTGTTTCCGCAACAAATAATTGCATATTGATGGGGGCAGATTATTTTATTGTTCCTGTCTCTCCCGATTTTTATTGCTATCAAGCCATTGATTCATTAAGTAATGTGTTGCCGCAATGGTCTAGTAATATAGCCTCTTTTAGGAAGGGTAATGATGAATATGCATTGCCAAAAAGTAATCCTAAAATGCTTGGTTTTATTTCACAGAATTACAGAGTTTACACCACCGAAACTAAACAAGATGATGATGATCCTAAGACGATGTCTAAGGCTTATCAAATTTGGCTTGATAAAATTAAAGAAGTCGCAAACAGAAAACTTGTTCCTTCTCTCAAAGAAAATCAAATGATTGTTAGTGAAGATGTGTTTAGAACGGTGGTGACATATGATGATCCTTATCATCTTGCGGGCATTCAAGATTTTAACACTCTCATTCCTACCTCTCAAAAACTATCCAAGCCAATCTATGACTTAACCCAAGAAGATGGTAATTGGAGTGGCGCTACTTGGGAAAGAAGTGATCGAAATGGTAAGAAACACGGCGTTAAGCCAAATATAAAACAAGCTAACAGTGTCTATACCAACTTATCAGAAGCTGTGTTGAGGATGATTGAACAGGCATGATATTTGGATTAGAAAGTAAATAATATAAATGTTCCTCTATGAAATCATTACTTAAAGATGCTATTCAGTCCGTCATAGACAATTGGCGAGCGCAGGGCAAATTACCCAGTGACCTGGCGGTTGTCGTCCAAATTGAACGCACGCGCGATGTGAAATTTGGCGATTTTGCCAGCAACATCGCCATGTTGTTAGCCAAGCCGTGTCGACGTAAGCCACTGGATATTGCACAGGAATTAGCAGCAAGCCTGCCGTCAATGGCACAGGTCACTGAAATCAGTGTCGCAGCGCCAGGTTTCATCAATTTTAAAATGGCGGAAAGCTGTTTTCAGCAGGTAGTAAAAGACGTGTTATTCCACGGTAAAAATTATGGTCATCTCGATATAGGTAAAAATCAGCACATCAATCTGGAGTTTGTATCGTCTAATCCGACCGGACCACTGCATGTTGGTCATGGTCGCCACGCTGCCTATGGCGCCAGTTTATCAAATGTGCTGGAGGCGGCAGGGTTTCGCGTACATCGTGAATACTACGTCAATGACGCCGGTCGGCAAATGCGTATTTTGGCGGTGAGTGTATGGCTGCGTTATTTAGAGCTATATTCCCCTCCCCCGCTTGCGGGGGAAGGTGGGGAGGGGGAACATTATTCCCCTCCCCCGCTTGCGGGGGAGGGTAGGGAGGGGGTTATTAAATTCCCGCGGCGTGGTTATAAGGGCGATTACGTGCTCGATATTGCGCGTGAATTAAAAATAGAACACGGCGAGCGTTTCTTGCATCCGGTGCGTGCAGTGATGGAAGGATTGCCGCCCGACGACGAAGCACACGAAGAACAGGTGATCGATAGCATCATTCAACGTGCGGAAGCGCTGTTATCTGCGGCAGAGTTTAAATTAATATTTCAAACCGGGTTAGAACTGATCTTGCAGGATATTCGCGAAGATTTGCAGGAATTTGGCGTAACCTTTCAACGCTGGTTTCGTGAAAGCGAAGTGCATGATGCTGGCGATGTTGAACGCAGCATCGATCAATTGCGCGAGAATGGTTATTTGTATGTGGAAAATGGCGCAACCTGGTTTCGTTCCACCCAGTTTGGTGATGAAAAAGATCGCGTGGTCGTGCGTGAAAATGGTCAACCCACCTATTTCGCCGCCGACATAGCCTATCACTTAAATAAATACACGCGTGGCTTTGATAAATTGATCGATGTCTATGGTTCGGATCATCATGGTTATGCGCCGCGCTTGCGTGCGTCGATACAGGCATTGGGTAAGGATGCGTCGAAGTTGGAAATACTGTTGTTGCAGTTTGCCAATTTGTATCGTGGCGACACCCGCGTATCGATGTCAACGCGTGGCGGCGAGTTTGTGACCTTGCGTGAATTGCGCGAGGAAGTGGGAAATGATGCCGCGCGCTTTTTTTACATCCTGCGTAAGCGTGAGCAACATTTAGATTTTGATATGGAATTGGCAAAATCGACGTCCGAATGAAAACCCGGTGTACTACGTGCAATATGCACATGCGCGTATCTGCAGCGTATTTCGCCAGCTACAACAAAAAAAATGGACCTGGCGCCAGGCGGAAGGTGAGAACTCACTCGCATTATTAGATTCAGCGCATGAAAAATCATTATTGCGCTGTTTATCGCGTTACCCCGAAGCAATAGAGCTTGCTGCGCAAACCTATGAGCCATCGGTGATTGGTTACTATTTGCAAGATTTAGCCAATGAATTCCATGCCTACTACAATGCACAGGTGTTTCTGGCGGAAGAAGATACCCTGCGCGATGCGCGCCTGTGTTTAATTGCCGCAACCAGGCAAGCGTTAGCAAATGGGCTGGAAATGCTGGGCGTGTCAGCGCCTGAGATGATGTAAGCTTTAATATTAACTTAATACTAATCATATATACTTTAAAAAAGACGGTTGCTATTAGGTAGTATTTTTGGTTGCAAAGAGGTGAACTATGGCGTTTTCAGTAGTTGAGTGGACAAGGTCGTTTGTTACGCCGGTAGATTTAGGTATACGGAGCCAGAAACCGCAGGGTACGAAAAAGCTTTGGGAAGCATTTACCAGGGTAGAGCAAGTTCGACGATCTGAGTGGCCCCGGCTTAGGAAGTTTTGGTATGTGCTGAGTGTGCTGCTGGGCGATGAAGTGTTGTTTGCCTTGTGGTGGGTGCGGAATTTTGTCCTGCAGGTTGCGGCGAGGTTGGCGAAATGGTCATGGGAGAAGTTACGGCAAGGGTCGTGGCGGGCAATCCTATCCTTGCTTGTTGCTGCAATTATCGCACTCGTTTATGCAGTCGTGATTGCGCCGCTATGCATCCTAATAGAGTTGCCCTTAATGGCTATTGTAACGGTTTTCTCAGCAGAACGAGGGTATTCGGGGGGTATAAGGTTTTTGTATATATCAGCTATAGCTGTCGGGGTGCTTAGTGCTATGGTAGCCTTAGGTATCGTGGTGGGGTTTAGTGCTCCCTTCGCCGTTCCACTCCTTGCTGTTGTAGCTATGGGTATATTTGTAATAGCGCTGAGGTTCGATTATAAGAGTATGCAAGGTACGGCTAGGGATCATGGAGGCAAGCCCAGTGGCGCGTCCATCGCAGTTGTGTTGGTGGTGGGCCTGGCGTTGCTCGCTGGGGTGGGGTTTTGCCTATTTTTTCCGCCACTTGTAGCTATCTTGCCGTAACTATTCGGTAAACCCATCCTATAGTTGCAAATTTCCCCAATAAATAGTATTTTCTCTCGAAGTTTTTCATACCCCCCTTGAGAGTGCGAATGGAGCTATCGCAAAACCTTCAGCTAAGAAATGCCCAATTTTCGACGCTTCATTTAGAAGTCTTGACGGCCTATTCTGTGCTGGCGACTCAACATCAACAACAGAAGCTTGAACTGATTGAATATAAATGTCAGGCGAATTACTGGCAAGCTCAATTCAGACACCTGAAGTCAAAAGAATCTGAGTTGCTGGTAAAGATTGCTACCTTGGAAGGATTAGTACGTAAGCGTGAGCAACAACTGTTCGGAAAGTCAACAGAACAAGGAACAACACGATCAGAATCACAAAACGGCCTAGTATTAGCAAAGAAAAATAGGGGGCAACAACCGGGGAAACAAGGGCACAAAAAGCGCTCCTATGCTCAATTACCTGCTGTAGAAGAAACCCGATCATTACCGTTACAAGAAAGTGTATGCTCTTGTTGTGGATTACCCCTCAGTGAATTATCGATAACCGAAGATTCAGAAATTGTCGAAGTGATTAATGTAAGCGCTTACCGGCGCATTATCCATCGCAAGATGTATCAGCGTTGCTGTGATTGCAAGCCAAGTGAAGCAGGGAATACGCTCATGACAGCACCGGCGGCAGAGCGTTTACTTGCAAAGAGCAAGTTTGGTGTGTCGGTGTGGGCGTTATTACTGATCAAAAAATATGGCTATCAACAACCACTCAATCGTGTATTAAGCGAGCTAGCAGCAAATGGTTTACCGCTGGCAATGGGTACTATTGTCGATGGTTGGAAAAAACTCATGCCACTCTTAATACCGATGTACAATGCCATCGTTGAACGCAATTTGCAGGCAACCCATTGGCATGCGGATGAAACCGGTTGGCGTGTGTTTGAGCACGTAGAAGGTAAGGCAAATCATCGTTGGTATTTATGGATTTTCAGTAATCAGGAAACCGTGGTTTATAAGCTAGATCCAAGCCGTTCTGCTCGTGTACTGAAGGCGCATTTTGGTGATGCAACCAGTGGCATTCTCAACGTGGACCGATATTCTGCTTACAAAGCGATTGCTAAAGCAGGCTTACTGGTGTTGGCTTTTTGTTGGGCGCACGTGCGTCGAGATTTTTTATCGCATGCTAAAAGTTATCCTCAAGAAGAAGCATGGGCTCTCGAATGGGTTGAGCGTATAGGCAGGCTTTACCATCTCAATAATAATCGCATTATTTGCCCAGAGAAATCATCCAAGTTCATTCAGGCTCATGAACAACTGAGTCAGGAAATCCTGCTATTTAAGCAGCAAGTGGACGACCAAGTGTTGAATATGGAACGTCCGAGCGCGGCGAAATCCATACTGTTAAGCTTGAATAACCATTGGGAGGGATTAACTATTTTTGTGGATCGTCCTGACATTCCCATGGATAACAATAAAGCAGAGCGTGGATTGCGCAACCCTGTGATTGGTCGCAAAATTTATTATGGTTCTGGTTCGGTATGGTCAGGAGAGTTAGCAGTTGTCATGTTTTCTATTTTTGGCACACTGGATGTGTGGAAGCTAAACAAACATACTTGGCTATTAGCCTATTTTCAAGAATGTGCAGCGCTGGGTGGCGCTCCGCAAACCATTGAAAAATTTTTACCTTGGAACCTGACTGAAAAACAGAAAACGCTCTTTTCTCAGCCGCCTATTGGGGAAGATTCTGGATAGACAAGAGCATTCTTACTCCCCCGCTAAATCAACCGATCCTCTCAATGAAATGGCGCAAAGTCCCTGGGAGCGTTGTAGGGGCAACCCTTGTGGTTGCCCGAAAAATCTTACGGGCAGGCACAAGGCCAGCCCCTACATTGCGGACGAGCCGTCCGCGCTCCCAGAGGCTTTGTGCCATTTAGTTGATTCAGTAGCAATGTAATCACAGAATGGGTTTACCGAATAGTTACATCTTGCCTGCATTGGCGTTTGGCGTCAGTTGGCTTAGCAGCGTTACGTTGGTTGCCGTAGGCGCTGCCACCATCATGGGAACTGCGTTTGTGGTTGCTGGCGTAGGCTGGGGGACGACACCATATGATGCTAATAAAAGAAAGAAAAATGTGCCTAGCATTGAAAGCGTGTCTAACTCTGAAGGTTTGTTTAACTCTAAAGGCCCGTCTAACCTAAGCCAAGGAAGTCAGGATACCCCACCCCCAACAAAGCGGACAGTTCTCTATCCCATTAGTCCAGGAGAAGAAAGAACATCAGCGGAATCGAGGGGTGGTAGTGATAAGGCCATTGGTTACGCTGAATTGTATAGTAATCATAGCATGAGCAGTAAAGGGCCACATTATTTTAATCACCGTAGTGGTACTAAATTACCGGGAGAAGAAAAAGTAAACGACCCAGAGGTCGACAAAGAAGAAGATAGTAGCAATACACTGAAGAAGTGAATTTGGTTTCATGGCCATGGAGTTTGAACAGAGATGCTAAACTGCCAGCGCGGATAGATAGTCTTTTTTTGCGTAATTCAACATTTTCTGATCGTGAGTTAGTTTAGTAAGGTGAGTTGATGCATACGCGCAGTGGCTATGATTAGGCGATCTGCTGGATCGCCATGAAAACTACCGGGAAGCTGCACGCTTTCTACTGCTATCTCTGGCGTGAGCGGCTTTAGTTCGATACCCGGCAGTCTGAGCGCTTCTTCTATCCAGATTAAAAGGATTTAAATGTATAGGGAAAAATGCCTTAATAGTAACTTAATATTGGTCGTATATACTTTAAGTAGATAATTATTAACGAACCATATTTGGATGTTAAAGAGGTGAATTATGGCAATGTCAGTAGTAGATTGGATAAGGTCGTTTGTCAGTAGCCCGAGCCCGCCAATAGATATCAATTCAGCAACAGAACAAGGAAAGAAAGAAATTTGGGAAAAGATTTGCTAAAGGAAGTAAAAGATCTGGGAATTGGCTTGGGCTTTTCGGCGATGCAGTATTGTTTGGATTATGGTGGGTACGTAATGGTTCCATGCGAGTTGCAGCGAGGTTGGCAAAATGGTCATGGGAGAACTTATGGGAAGGGGTATGGTGGGAAAAAATTGTTGCAATCCTGGGCTTGATTGTTGCTGCAATTATCACCCTCATTTATGCAGTCGTGATTGCCCCGCTATGCGCCACCATAGAATTGCCATTCATGGCGGTTGTAGCAGTTTTTTCGGATGATACAAACAAGCTTCCCAAAGCCTTATATTTGCTTGCTATTGTGGCGATGGTTGCTGCTGTAGTTGCAAGTGTTTTTTTCCCACCCTTTACTATGGCGTTGATTATTGGATCTATAGCCGCATTAGTTGTTGCACAAATGACCGATTATTACAGTAAGATGGGCGAGCAGTATGGCGGATATGATAACAGTACCTCTACCACCAGGGATGGTAATGACAAAGATGAAACAGTTAAACCGAGAAAGAAGGTTAATCCACTGGGACGACCACCCAGTGGTACATCTATTGCAGTTATGTTCCTGGTGGGTTCGGCGTTAATCGCTGGTGTGGTGTTGTCAGTATTTTTCCCCTTGTCATTGCCGGTTACCCTACCTGCATTGGCGTTTGGCGTCAGTTGGCTTAGTACAGTCGCAGTGCTTACGGTAGGTGCTGCCACCATCATGGGAACTTCATTTTTTATAGGTGGTGTAGCCTTGGCTGTACATAAGGGTAACGTTTCAGATAGAGAGAGGGAGTTAAACCCTACCATTGCATATGAAAATACAAACACTCAAGAAGATCGAGTAAGGAAAAAAGAAGATCAAGTAAGGAAAAAAGGAGAGGATAAAGCTGTTCAGGTTTTTCAGAAGAGGCTCCATACAGATAGGGATGAATGGGTTCGTGACATAGAGGTTGACGCAGCTGAGCTACAACGAACACAAGGTGAGGAGGCTGCCAAGCAGTTTTATACTCCTAAGATGGTTGAGGTGCGGAAGTGGTTTGAGGATAACATGGCTAAAATAGATGAAGTAAAAAAAGATGGAGGTAACAAAGCTGTTGCGAAGTTTCAGAGTGAACAGACTGCGAGGGAGGATAGTCACAATGCTCAAATGAATGCTTTAGGTAGTGAGGCAGAAAAGGAGCCTGGTTCTGAGCAGTAATGACTATGAAGAGGAGGATAAGGGTAAGGTAGAGGTAACACAAAAACGAAAAGTTAACGACCAACATGGTAACCAGTTAACACCATCTAAGTCTAGGCATGTTACGTTTCATTATCGTCGTTCCCCGCCTGTAAAAAAACCGACGGGTGATGATGGCATTCCAAAGCAAGAAGGTTCAAAGCATGATGAGCAACAACAGGGTGGGCGAAAATTTAGCGACTCACTATGAGCTTTACCGAGTGCTGGAAAAATCTCATGCATAAATCGTTTAATCTTAATGCTCCCGCGTCGTTAAAAACTCAATATCCGGCCAGCGTTCTTGTGTCAGGGTTAAATTAACTCGGTTGGGCGCTAAATACGCCAGATTATTACCGCCATCGAGCGCCAGGTGATTTGCCAGCGCGGCCTGAAATTCCGCCAGCTTTTTTTTGTTATCGCTCTTGATCCAGCGCACGGTTACCACCGATACGCCTTCGTAGGCGCACTCTACCTTGTATTCATCCTTTAAGCGATAGGCCACCACATCAAACTGCAACGCGCCGACGGCGCCTAAAATATATTCGTTGCTTTGTAACGGGCGAAAGATTTGCGTGGCGCCTTCTTCACACAATTGCAGCAGCCCTTTCTGCAGCGCCTTCATTTTCAGCGGGTCTTTCAGGCGCACCTGTTTAAAAATTTCCGGTGCAAAATAGGGAATGCCGGTAAACTGCAGGGATTCACCCTGCGTAAAAGTATCGCCGATTTGAATGGTGCCGTAATTGTGCAGGCCGATAATGTCGCCTGGATAACCTTCCGTAATATTTTCACGATCACCCGCCATAAAGGTCAGCGCCTGATTAATGGCAATGTCGCGTTGAAGACGCACGTGGTAGAGCTTCATGCCGGGGTTGTAGCTTCCTGAGCAGATGCGTAAAAACGCAATGCGATCGCGGTGCGCGGGGTCCATATTCGCCTGGATTTTAAACACGAAGCCGGTAAATTTTGGCTCCTCGGGTTGTACGATGCGTGTTAATGTCGCGCGAGGCTGCGTCGCGGGGGCGTAGTCAACCAGTGCATCTAATAATTCGCGCACGCCGAAGTTGTTAATCGCGGAACCAAAGAATACCGGCGTTAATTGGCCGGCCAGATAATCAGTGAGCGAAAATTCGGTACTTGCGCCGGCAACTAACGCCATTTCATCGCGAAAATGTTGGGTGAGATCGCCCAACACATCCTGTAAGCGTGGGTCATCCAAACCATTTAATTTCTCACCCGTTTGTACGCGCTCGTTTTGTCCTGGTTGATAGTGATAAATCGCCTGCTGCTGCAGATGATAAACGCCCTTGAAAAATTTCCCCATACCCATCGGCCAGGTGATCGGCGCACAGCGGATGTTCAATACCGATTCGATCTCATCGAGTAACTCAATCGGCTCGCGCGTGTCGCGATCCATTTTATTAATAAATGTCAGGATGGGGATATTGCGCAGGCGGCACACTTCCAGCAATTTAATCGTGCGCGGCTCAACACCCTTGGCGGCGTCGATTACCATTAGCGCAGAATCCACGGCGGTGAGTGTGCGATAAGTATCTTCGGAAAAATCTTCGTGCCCGGGTGTGTCGAGTAAGTTAATGATGCAGTCGCGATAGGGAAATTGCATCACCGAGGTAGTGACGGAAATACCGCGTTGTTTTTCCAGCTCCATCCAATCGGATGTGGCATGACGGCTGGATTTGCGCCCCTTCACCGTACCCGCGAGTTGGATCGCGCCGCCAAATAGTAATAATTTTTCCGTGAGCGTGGTCTTACCCGCATCAGGGTGTGAGATGATGGCGAAGGTGCGGCGTTTAGCGATTTCAAGTGGTAGTGGCATGGGGTTTAAAATAGAGGTAATTAGTGATAAAACGCGATTGTAGCATAGTTTTTAAAGATTTAACGTAAAAAAAGAAAAAAGACTTGACGCAGAGACGCAAAGACGCAGAGGGAAATATAGAAGAAAAAACATAAAAAAATTATTTTTTTATTTTTGTTTTTTAATCTTTTCTCTGCGTCTTTGCGTCTCTGCGTCAAGTCTTTCAATCTTTAGAGTTATGTGCCAAACTTCACATCTTGAGGTGCAATGAGTATATAAGAAAGAAATTATTAAGGCATATCTAATGAAAAAAATCCCCAACCTATTAGCTGTTTCCCTGGTATGTGCGTGCCCGACAGTGGGTGCGTTTGCCTATGCCAGCCCCAACCTGGGCGCCAACTCTGCGTCAGCCGATCAGCCGATTGCCTGGCTGGGCGCCAGTAATAGTAGTGTATATGGCATGATATACGAAGCGCAATTTGCTAACTTATTAACCCCCCGGGATGCTGCGGCGTTCTTGTTGGATTATGGTCCTAAGGAATTTCGTATGGGTTTAACCTGGGCGCATGTCATTGACGCCAGGCAGCGCTTTAAACTATCGGCCGAACATTTCGCCGAAGATAGCACGTATGATTTTTATAGCGGGCAGGATCACGAGTTTATCGGCCAAGATCAAGTGGGTGCAGAATATGAATATGCAACCCTGCTACCCTGGCTGAATTCGCTGGTATTTAATGGTTATTATGTGGCTACTAACGATGGTGATTTTGGCAACCAATCATTTACCACCGCAGCAGGTACATTTACCAATGTGCGTGATCTAACCGGTGGCAGCGGCGGTGGCGCAGGAATTGGTCCAACCTGGCAACCATGGAGTGGTGGTCGCTTAGAGGTGTTAGCTAATTACGATACTATCAACTATGACACCAACTACGAGCCAGCAAAAAGTAAGTCCGGCATCGGCGCAACCGTCGATTTCACTCAACAGTTATCACCGCATTTCGCGTTGGAGTTATTTGCAGCCCCGCGCTCGACCTATCAACAATATAGCGCGAGTTTAACGTGGACCATCCATCATTCCGCACAAAGTCAATACGGCATTTCGTTGCAGGCCAGCCACATCGACAGCAATACCTTTATCGCATCAGATGATACGGTGCTCGGGCTCAACTTCTTTTATCAGTGGGATGCGCATAAGCGTAATCCGCTTACACCGTTGTGTTTTGCTGGTGATGCGTCGTGTGATGCGTTGGGTTGGTCTACGCGTTCGGCGGCCTATATGCCGGGGATTTATGTGGAGCGCGACCAGACGGCGTTTTAAACTCACGCCTCGGTTATCCGCACCATGTTTTGCAGCGCGGTTCTAGCCTGTGCGACTAATTGTAATTGCTCGTCTTCACTCAAGCGCTGACGTGCTCCGGTGAATTCATCCACCATGTCGCCGGGTTTTACCTGATTGTAATCGGGTAGTTTATCTTGACGCAGTAAATCCAATAATGCGACTAAATGCGGTGGATCATTGCGCGCCATGGTGGCGCAACCGCAGCCCATGCCAGGTAATCCGGCTAAGGGCGCGTCGCCTAAATTCACCACGGAAATACCCTTGGCTATGGCTGCCTGTTTAAGGTTTTCCACCATATGATTTTCGGTGCCGATGGCGTATTTTTTGCTGCCGGCGCGATCATTCATCACATGATCCCACAAAAATGCGGTGGAGCCGGCGGAATCTGCTACATCAGCCACGACTTTACGACATTCCGGATGCACGCTGACGTGATAGCCGCGAGCCTGCCAGTAGTGCACCATTTCCGGCTGAAAATAGCTATGCACGCCGCAGTGACTGGAAAATAAAATTAATTGCGCCTGATCGAATCGTTGCAGGGTCTTGGTATCTTGCTGCGCCAGGCGGTATTGCGCACCCGCCGTTCCACCAGGCCAGTACGCAATTTTCTCGGGTGGAATGCCAGTCCAACCGGCGACAATTTCTCCCATGTTCTGGTCGGGTATAAATAAAATTTTCTTATTTTGCGCCAGCGCCCATTGAAAGATTTTTTTTACATTACTGCTGGTGCATACCGCGCCGTGTTGTGCGCCGGTGAGCGCCTTTACGCGACCCGAGGTATTCATATAGCAAATCGGCACAATATTCTCAGCGCCATAACGTTGGTTTAGTTCCAGGAACGCAGGCTCTACCATAAAATCCTTAGCGAACATTTCCATGGTGCAGCCAGCCTTGGGGTTGGTAATAAATACGCGTTGATGCGGCTCGGCTAATAAACACACCGCTTCGGCCATGAAATGCACGGCGGATTTTACAATCAACGATTTCTCAGGACGTTTTGCAGCGACGATGGAAAGTTGATAAGAGTCGCCGACATAGCCGCCGAATTGTTCGACTAATTTCACAATGGCGCCACCCATATAGTAATGCGCTAATAGTAACAGTGAAGCGCCGAAGTGTTGTTGCGCACGTTCAATATACGGTCGCATCCAGTTGACCACGGTACTAAAATTACGATCGGGCAGCGCTAAATATTCTTCCGCGTAGGGGATGAATTCGGCTTGATACCAGTCTAATGGATAATCGCCCTGGCAGATTGGCATATCGGCGGGTAGATGCAGTTGCGTGGGTTGTATCGTCAGTGTCTTCATAGTTGTATGTGTAAAAATAGTTAAAAAAAGATTAAAAGACTTGACGCAGAGACGCAAAGACGCAGAGGAAAACCTTTTAAAAGCGCTTCGTGGAAAATGGGTTTTTGGATCCCCGCTTTCCTGTGGTAGCCCCTGGTTAACTACGAGCGGCGGGGACGACAGCGGAGGCTTATGCTATGACCCTGTCGTCCCCGCCGCTCAAAGCTATCCAAAAATAAATAATAATGGTAAGGGGATCCAAAAATCCACTTTCCAATAAAATACAAATCTTTTATTTTAATCTTTTCTCTGCGTCTTTGCGTCTCTGCGTCAAGTTTTTTAATCTTTTAATCTTTTTTAAGCGGATAATCTTCACGGTAATGCCCACCACGGCTTTCATGGCGTTTTAATGCAGCGCGCACGATGAGTTCCGCGACTAAAATAATGTTACGCAGTTCCAGTAAATCGCGCGTCACGATGTGAACACGGTAATAATCGTCGATCATTTGCCGCCGCGTGATAATCAGTTGCAGTAGATCTGTTAATCCAGCTGCGGTGCGCACGATGCCAGCGTATGACGTCATCTCGCCGCGCAGACTACGCCAATGGGCACTAATTTGGCTGGCGCGGCGTAAATCAGTGACGCCTTCAGAATCCCAATCGTGTGGCGTCTTAATCAATGTCAGCGGTTGCTCTAGCCAGGTTAAACAATCCTGTGCGGCATTTTCCGCCATCACGCCCGCCTCAACCAGTGAATTACTCGCAAGACGGTTAGCGCCGTGCAGGCCAGTAAAGGCGACTTCACCGATGGCATAGAGGCGTTGTTTATCGGTGCGACCAAACACATCGGCCAATATACCACCGCATAAATAATGTGCAGCTGGTACGACTGGAATCAGGTCTTGACTCATATCAATGCCTAAGTCGTGCAGCGTATGAAAAATATTAGCAAAGTGACGCATTAACAGCGACTTCGGCTGATGTGTGATGTCTAAGTGCACATAATTAAATTCGCTGTTTTCAATTTCGGTAAAGATAGCGCGCGCCACAATATCGCGCGTGGCCAGTTCCATTTTATCCGCGGCGTAGCGCTGCATAAAACGCTCGCCATTTGTGGGCAAACGTAAAAAACCGCCTTCGCCGCGCACAGCTTCAGAAATCAAGAAATTGCGTTTTTCCGCGTGATACAACAAGGTAGGGTGAAATTGATAAAACTCCAGATTGCCTACGCGTGCGCCCACGCGATACGCCATTGCTACGCCGTCGCCGGTGGCGACGTCAGGGTTAGTAGTGTAGCGATAAATCTTGCCAGCGCCACCGCTGGCTAATATGACTGCCTTAGCTAAAAACGTGTGGATGAGTCCAGTTTGGGTATCGAGGACATAGGCGCCGATGATTTCGCCATGAAAACCAGGTTGATGCGGTTGACGTTGTATTAACAGGTTAACCGCCATGTGTGATTCAAATACCGTCACATTGGGTTGGGCGCGCACACGCTCTGCTAAGATGGTAATGACTGCCTTGCCGGTCTGGTCGCCACAGTGGAAAATGCGGCGTTGCGAGTGTCCGCCCTCACGCGTCAGGTCTGGGTGTTGGGCCGTGGTTTTATCAAAGGCGACGCCATAGGTTTGCAAATGCTGTATATAATTGGGCGCCTTCTCCAGGATGGTGGTTACCGCCTCGGTATTACTTAACCCATCGCCAGCATTGAGTGTATCGGTAATGTGTTGTTCGATCGAATCATCAAGGCTGATAGCTGCCGCAATCCCGCCCTGGGCAACGTAGCTATTAGATTCACATAAGCTAGTCTTACTGATTAAGGCGATGCGAGTTTGTGGGCGTAATTGCAGTAGTTTCAGGCAAAAACTTAAGCCGGCGATACCACTACCAATGACGATTACGTCAAATGTTTCGCGTTGACCGCGTTGGGAGAGTTTAGTCATAGCTGCTGCGTATACATCGAAAGGTCAACATGTCCCGCATTATACGTTAATTCACCAATAGATGCATAGTTTACACCAGTTTCTGCGATGGCAACGATGTTCTCCAGCCGAATATTGCCAGAAGCTTCCGTTTCCACTACCCCGTGGCACATCACCACACATTCGCGCAGCATGGTAAGCGGCATATTGTCCAACAGCACACGGGTTATTTTCTGGCGCTTCTGTTCCAGCACAATCGCTAATTCTTGCGGTGAGCGCACTTCGATAATCACCGGCAAATCACGGCTGTTTGACCTGTTTGCGTAGGGTAGCCGTGCAATAGCATGTTCTATGCCCCCGAGCATATCGATGTGTGTATCCTTCACCATAATCGCGTCATACAGACCCATGCGGTGATTCACGCCACCGCCACATTGCACCGCAAATTTTTCCAGTTGGCGCATTCCTGGCGTAGTCTTGCGTGTATCGAGGATTTTTAAATTAGTGTGTTTGATGAGAGCAACGTAGTGGGCAGTTAATGTCGCAATGGCGCTTAAATGGCGGAGAAAATTTAATACGATACGTTCGGCCTTAAGGAGGGTAGACGCTGGCGCTTCAATGCGCAGTAAAGTTTTGTCAGGCGGCAAGTAGTCGCCATCCTGGTAGACAGTGTGAATATGGTAATTGTCTGATAATGCAGTCAGTAATGTACGTGTTAATTCAATGCCACAAATCACAATCGGCGTGGTGTGCTTGGATACAATCCTCGCCTGTTGTTTTTGCAGTGAATTGGGGAATAGTAGTTCAGTAGTTACGTCATGTGGCGGGATACCGAGATCTTCGATCAAGGCAATTTGCAGTAACATGTCGTTCAGCATGGAGTTTGTCATAAAATTAGCACGTGTTATAAAAGAAAAAATATTTGACGCAGAGGCGCAGAGAAAAGATTAAAAACAAAAAAATAATTTTTTTATGTTTTATTTTTTATGTTTTCCTCTGCGTCTCTGCGCCTCTGCGTCAAATCTTTTGTTTTTATTTTTTAAATCCAGTATTTTAAATACAACACCACCCTACCAAAAAAGCGTTGCGTGAAACTGCGTTTTTGCCAAGTCTCCCAGGTGATTTCTTTGGAATTGGATAAATCAACCAGGAATTGCTGTTCTAACCTTTGTTTGGATTCAGGCAATTGAATACTCACATCAATTTCCAGATCATGTAATAAGCTACGGTGGTTTAGATTGCTAGAGCCAACAATAAACCAATTATCCAATATTAAAGATTTTGCATGTAACATACTGGGCAGGTATTCGAAAATGCGCACGCCAGCTTTTAATAGTCGTTGATAAAATGCGGCGGCAGCCCAAGTCATAATAAATATATCCGATTTTTGTGGTAATAAAATGCGCACATCAACGCCAGAGCTCGCTAAATCAGTGAGGCTTTTAAGTAGAAAATTATCGGGTACAAAATAGGCATTGGTAATCCACACGCGCTGTTTACAACGTGACAGTCGTAGTAATAAGTATTTGTAAAGCACGCGACGTTGGTGGCGCGTATTATTTAAACGCACGATAGCCCTGGTATTCACGTGCGCAAACATGCGCTGGATACGTTCTTGCGGTGTGGTATGATCCCACGCTGCTTCAAAGGCAGATTCGGCATCAGCGATATTTACACCGATTAATCTCACCATAGTGTCGCGCCAATTTCTGCCGCTATGCATTATGCCCAAATGGCAAATATCAATATTAGCGCTGCCAACGTAGAGAATTTTGTTGTCAATCAATAGCGTTTTGCGATGATTGCGTGAGTTATATCTGAGAAAGTAATACAGAATATCGAGTAAAAACGGAAATTTTTTAATGCTGCGTCGCCATTGCCAGAAGCGCCAAAGGAAGGGATGGAAAATCCGCACTTCCATATTTTTGGATTTAAACTTACCGGTATACATGCTTCCCCAGCCTGGCGTGCCAGCGCCATCCACCAATATACGTACTGATACTCCGCGAGCAGCCGCAGCCGCCAATGCTTGCTGAATCCGTTGTCCCAGGGCATCATCCTTGAAAATATACGTTTCTACATCGATGCGTGTTTGTGCCTGTGCAATATCCTGTAGTACTGCAGCGAAGTAGCTATCGCCATCTAAAAACAACAATTCATCCAACACAGGGTTAGTCATTATTATTTCAGTATATGGTTGAGTTTCTTGCGAATATAGCCCAGCGCTTCTTCGGGAGAATCAGTGATGAGTAATCGGTCAATATCGCTTGCGAAAATGGTGCCCTGTTTTAATAAGGTGTCGCGCATAAAATCGAGCATTGGATGCCAGAAATCTTTACCCATTAATACCAATGGGAAGTTACGTAATTTTTTAGTTTGAATCAAGGTAGCCATTTCAAAAAATTCATCTAACGTGCCAAGTCCGCCCGGCATGACGATGAACGCCACCGAGTATTTAGTCAACATAACCTTACGCACGAAGAAGTAATGCAGGATAATTTTCTTGTCAACGTAGGGGTTAGGAAACTCTGCGCCAAAATCAGGTAGTTCGATATTACAACTGACAGAAATGCCATTGCGTTCTTTAGCGCCGCGGTTAGCGGCCTCCATAATGCCTGGGCCGCCACCGGTCATGACGGTAAACCCGCCCTTGGCTAAGGCTCGGCCTAATACCCGCGCCATACGATAATAAGGATGATTTTCTTCAAAGCGGGCAGAGCCAAATACAGTGATACAGTTACGCACCTGCCGGAAGGCATAAAAGCCGCGCATATATTCATAAAACATACGTAATGCGCGCCATAACCCAGTGCTAAAGGTTTCACCTTGAACGAGGAATTCTTCTTCCTTTAGCGTATAATCTGGTTTTTTTAGGTAGCCGAACTCTTTATTGTTGTCAGCGTCAGATTTTTTTTTGAAATATTTAAATAAGTTCATAGCGTATGATTTATCTTCTGTTCAAGTTGCAAGTTTTTGAGACAGTTTCTGAGACGAATGTTATCATAGAAACACTACATTTATATACCTGTTAAGGAATCATCCATGGGTAAAGAACACTTCGAGCCTCCCAAGCGTGGCATTTATTTATTGCCTAATTTGTTCACAATTACCGCGTTGTTTGCGGGATTTTATGCGATTGTCGCCGCGATTAAGGGACACTTTGATAATGCGGGCATCGCCACCTTTGTAGCGACGGTGATGGATGCCCTCGATGGGCGCGTGGCGCGCCTGACGCATACACAGACGGCATTTGGCGCTGAACTAGATAGCTTATCAGACGTGGTATGCTTTGGCGTTGCGCCAGCATTGATCGTATATCTATGGGGTTTAGATTCCCTGGGTAAGGCAGGCTGGTTGATTGCATTTGTATTTGCTATGTCTGTTGCGTTGCGACTGGCGCGATTTAACACTCAGCAGGCGAGTGCGGATAAACGTTATTTTAAGGGCCTGGCATGTACGGCAGGCGCTCCGATATTGGTCAGTATGGTGTGGAGTTTAGATCAATACGATTTGAATAATCCCTTAACGCATGTGGTGGTGGCGATTGTTACTGTGCTGGTGAGCATCTTGATGATTAGTAATGTGTTATATCATAGTTTTAAAGACTTTGATTTAAAAAATAGAGTTCCATTTGTAGTGATTTTGTTAATTGTGCTGTTTTTTGTATTATCATCAGTTGATCCGCCGTTAGTTTGGTTAATACTATCACTCAGTTATGCGCTTTCCGGTCCGATTTTTTGGCTATGGCGTTGGCGAAAAAAGCACGGAAGACGAGCGCTATGACAAAAATAGTGCAAATTGGTGACCCGGTATTAAGGCAACCCGCGCGCGCCTTATCGCGTGATGAAATTTTAAGTGAAACGATACAACAATTAATTGTGCAGATGAAGGATACCATGCACCAAGCGCCTGGCGTTGGTTTAGCAGCGCCGCAGATTGGGCAATCAATACAGTTAGTAGTGATTGAGGATCGAGCAGAATATACCCGTGATGCGCCGCCGGAATTGTTGGCGTCACAACAACGAGTACCGACGCCATTGTATGTTATTATTAATCCGAAATTGACCATCATTGAGCAGGAAGGAAGTAAGCAATTTTTTGAAGGCTGTCTCAGTATCGCCGGCTTTATCGGTGTCGTATCACGCGCGCTTGCAGTTAGGGTGGAGTGTTTAAATGAACGTGCAGAACCAGTGACTATTGATGCGCGTGGTTGGTTTGCCCGTATTTTGCAGCATGAGACGGATCATCTCAATGGTAAATTATGTATTGATCGTACCGACATGAGTACGTTTATGACAATAGAGAATTACAAGCAGTATTGGCGGAATACTGTGAGATGAAAAATATAAAAATAAAAGATTAAAAAATTTGACGCAGAGATGCAGAGGCGCAGAGAAAAACATAAAAGAAAAAACATAAAAAATTATTTTTTTGTTTGATATTTTGACGTTTTAGTCTTTTCATTCTTTTTATTTTTTAGTATTTTATTTTTTGTTTTTAATCTTTTCTCTGCGTCTCTGCGTCAAATCTTTTTTTTATGTTTTTTGCGTCTTTGCGTTAAATCTTTTAATCTTTAAGGGTCTTATACGTATGCAACCAATTAAAATTATAACAATAGTAGTAGTAGCCGTAGCAATGTCCGCCTGCTCGCTAATGCGACCGGCAGAGTCAACGCCAACGCCAGCCTATCATATGGTAAGCCAACAACAACGCGTGGCGAATTTAAATCGCATTCAATCATGGACGCTGCAAGGTTCAATTAGCATTCAACAAACTACGCGCACTGATTTAGCCTCGTTGCAGTGGACGCAGCAACGCAGTCAATACCATTTTGCCTTATTTGGACCGTTGGGTTCTTGGCCAGGTTGGCATTACTGGCCGACCTGGCGCGATTACCTTGACGCGCACCGACCATCCGGCAGTATCAGCCGCATCGCCAGAATTATTAATGCAGCAACAACTCGGTTGGCAGATTCCAGTGTCGAATTTGTATTATTGGGCGCGTGGGTTGCCAGCGCCAGGCATCCCGGCAAAAACCGAGTATGATAAATACAACCATCTGATTGCGTTGCAGCAGCAGGGTTGGCAAATTAATTACTCGGAATATATGCCGGTGGGCGCGGTCGATTTACCCAGGAAGATGGAGTTGAGTACGCGGAATTTACGTATTAGGTTGGTTGTGCGTAGCTGGGGATTATTATAACGATTTAATAAACTATTAATAATTGCCTGTTAGTATGGTGGGGTATTTTCCCATTAAATTAACAGAGATAATTATTATGTCAGAAGAAAAAATAACAAGTAAGGATAAGGAAGCAATCAACAAAAAGCCTGGAACAACTGCTGCGCTGGGAGTAGTTGGTCAATTTGCATCTACTTCTATCCCCGATCCAGGACTTCCAGCAGGTGCAGTGTCAAGTCGTTTTCTTGACCCTGACGAAGCAACACAAGATGAGGTTATTTCTCAATTACCACGTGACCTTGTAAGAGAGGTGGGTGCATATGCAGTAGATCCGGCAGAGCCCAAGCCATTTTATGGTCGTTTTGGCAAGGGTTGCCCTTAGCGCCAAGTTCCCCTTCCTCTACAACGCTCCCAAGGGCTTCGTGCCATTTTCGTAGGGGCGATTCGTGAATCGCCCGCAAAAGCTACGGGCGGCTCGCGAGCCGCCCCTACGAAACTTTCGCCACTTGAGAATAGTCAGGTTAGGATGGGGGAATTAGCGGTTTTTACGTTTTATGCGCCACCACCAAAAAATAGCCAGTAGTACGGCGATGGCGCATAGGGCGATTACGATCACATGTCCCCAGCGGTTTTCCAGTGAAGCCAAAATACTTTCCCAACGATCGCCTAAGAAATAACCGATGGATAGAAAGATACACGCCCATAGGGTAGCGCCGCTATAAGAAAACAGTGCAAACTGGCGATATTCCAGGCGCGTAATTCCCGCAGCATAGCCGGTTAGATGGCGGATGCCAGGGACAAAATAACCCACCAACAGAGACCAACGTCCAATGCGTTCAAACCATACATGCACGTATTGCATCTTAGCTTCGGTGATGCGCAACCAACGCCCGTATTTACGAATTAAGAACACCCCCGCAGTGCGCCCGATCGTATAGCTGATCGTGATGCCGCCGGCGGCGCCAGCAATAGCGGCGATGATAGCGCCAGATGGCGATAACTTATCATGCGCTATTAATATGCCAGCGAAAATCATCAAGGTTTCATCAGGAATCGGTAGGGCGAAGATGCCTAACGCCAGCAGGACGAATAACGCAAAGCTGCCGTATTGGGTGAGCCAGAGGGAGAGGGTTTCAGGTAAAAAATTTTCCATGAGGAACTACGCAGTAACAGTTTTTGCCAGTCGTTGTTGGGTAGTGAGTTACACTTGTGGGCTAAACCAATGTTCGACAAAGTACGATCCTGGACGTTGAATTCCTGCTAAAAATGCGCTGGTGAAATCAGCGGGTAATGATGCCTGCACACTGTCGCGTTGTAATAGATGCTTACCCCAGGCTTGTAATTTCGGTAAGTTTTGTAAAAACGTGATGCGAGCATATTTTTCCAACTCCGCCATGCGGATAAATAGCGGTGCGTAGGCAACATCAACCAGGGAAAATAAATCCCCGTTAAAGAAAGGCTGGTATGCGAGTGCGTGGTTTAAGCGTGCTAACTTTTGCTCCAGTGCCCGTTTTTGCAGGCTGAATTGTGCTTCTTCGTTTGCGCGCACCATGTGTACTAAGTGCATAAATAAATCAGAACTAAATTCTACCCAGGCGCGATTTAATGCACGTTGCAATGGCGTTGGCGGATGCATATGCGGTGGATGCGTTTCGTCTAAATATTCATTAATGATAGCAGATTCAAACAATACGTTATCTTCAATGCGCAATATCGGAATTTTTCCTAACGGGGAAATGTCTAAGAACCAATCCGGTTTATTTTGTAGATCAATGTAAGTGGTCACGAAATCGACGCGTTTCTCGTGCAGCATGATAGCGGTGCGTTGCGCATACGGACAGGTTTTAGAGGAAATTAACTCGGGTTTTGGCATGGCTTATCTCGATGGACAGGTGTTCGGCTAAGGATTGTAGCATGTTTTTCACTAATCCCCATATTGAGGGTGTTATATTTTTAAAGTGTGATACAATCTCCTGTTTTTATGGCAGTATAATAAAGGGAAGAATTAGATCGGGGTATAGCGCAGTCTGGTAGCGCGCCTGCTTTGGGAGCAGGATGTCGGGGGTTCAAATCCCTCTACCCCGACCAGTGTATATATATTTGCCCCCCATCCTAACCTTCCCCCGCAAGCGGGGGAAGGAACTGATCCGTAGGGGCGGTTCGTGAACCGCCCGCAAAGGATTACGGGCGGCTCACGAGCCGCCCCTACGAAGGGGGGATGTATTCTAGCAGTGCCCGTAGCTCAGCTGGATAGAGCACCAGCCTTCTAAGCTGGGGGTCGCAGGTTCGAGTCCTGCCGGGCGCGCCAGTTATAATTTTACGGCATTAGCACGGTGGACGTAGCTCAGTTGGTAGAGCCCCGGATTGTGATTCCGGTTGTCGCGGGTTCGAGCCCCGTCGTTCACCCCAATTCTTTCATCAACCCCAACGGAGACCCCCCATGCCACAAGCCGTAGCCAAAGCAGCCAAGAAACCTTCTCAAGCGCGAAATAATACTAATACGCAAGCGCTAACCAACAAAGTATTACAAATGATTAAGGCTCAAGACGTAAAGTTTGTCGATTTACGTTTTACCGATACGCATGGTAAGGAACAACACGTTTCAGTGAATGTCGATGTGGTCGATGCGGAGTTCCTAAACCTGGGCAAGATGTTTGATGGCTCATCGATTGGTGGATGGCGGCATATTAATAACTCCGACATGATCTTGCGTCCCGACCTGAACACGGCGTTGTTAGACCCATTTTTTGAAGAGACTACCTTAATACTACGTTGTGACATCATCGATCCAGAGACTATGCGCGACTACGAGCGTGACCCACGTGGGGTGGCGCGCCGTGCAGAAGCACACCTAAAATCAAGCGGCATAGGCGATGCCTGTTACTTTGGTCCAGAACCAGAATTCTTTATTTTCGATGACGCAAAGTGGGATGTTTCCATGCAGAAATCATTCTTCGCGTTAGATTCTGAAGAAGCGGCATGGAATTCCGGCACCACCTACCCAGAAGGTAATATCGGCCATCGACCGCGCATAAAGGGAGGATATTTCCCGGTGCCGCCGGTGGATTCCGGTCAAGATATTCGCTCGGCGATGTGCAGCACATTAAAAAATATGGGATTCCATGTCGAAACCCATCACCATGAAGTAGCAACCAGTAACCAGAACGAAATTAATCTGCGCTTTAACTCGCTGTTGGCAAAGGCAGATGAAATGCAAGTGTTTAAATACGTCATTCATAATGTCGCACATGCCTTTGGCAAGACCGCTACCTTTATGCCTAAACCTCTGGCCGGTGATAACGGTAGCGGGATGCATTGCCATATATCGGTGTTTAAGGATGGTAAAAATTTATTTTCTGGCGATGGCTATGCGGGTTTATCGCAATGGGCGTTATATTTTATTGGCGGTATTATCAAACATGCGCGCGCGCTAAATGCCTTCACCAATCCCAGCACCAACAGCTATAAGCGTTTAGTGCCAGGGTTTGAAGCGCCGGTGTTATTGGCGTATTCAGCACGTAACCGTTCGGCGTCGATCCGTATGCCCCACGTACACAATGCTAAGGCGCGTCGCATCGAAGTACGCTTCCCTGATCCGATGGCCAATCCGTATTTAGCATTTTCTGCGTTACTGATGGCCGGCCTGGACGGTGTGAAACATAAAATGGATCCAGGCGCTTCGACCGATCATGATTTATATGAATTGAGCGCGGCGGAGTTAAAAAATATCCCCACCGTGTGTGCGTCGTTGGAAGATGCATTGGCGGCATTACAGGCGGATCACAAATTCTTACTGGAAGGCGGAGTGTTTACTAAGGATTTAATCGATGGCTATGTCGCCTTAAAAATGCAGGAGGTAACCGCCTTGCGTGCTGCGCCACATCCGATTGAGTTTATGATGTATTACAGCTTATAAAGAAAAAAGACGAAAAAATTAAAACATTTGACGCAGAGGCGCAGAGACGCAGAGAAAAGATTAAAAAAAATAAAAACATTTTTTTCTATGTCTTTATATTAAATCTTTTCATGTTTTAGGTGTAACTGCTCGCCCCCTAAATCAATAAATTTTTAAAAAAACGCTTGACAGATATTTTCACCATTATTTTTCATTTACTTAAACCTCATAAAATCGACTTCATTAAAACGCATATGAAGCTCGTATGGAAGGTTAAAAATCATCCCCCTCCTCAATGCATGGGTTAATGCTTTTTTTTGCACTGTAGCGCCCCTACGAGCGTCTGAAAAACCCATGTTATGATTGTGACAGTTCAATCACATCAGGAACGATGGAATGGGAAGTGTTAATACACAATCTGTACGAGAAGAAGCTGAACGGATAAAATCTGAGTTTCAGCGTATTTCCGCAAATAAAAAACTTGACCCTGAGATTAGCATGCTCATCCAGAGCATGTTCATGCTTATCAATTTGCTTATTGCAATCTTTCTTGAAAAAATAACCAAGAAAAATAATAAAAACTCGAGCAAACCATCTTCGCAAACTGAGAAAGATGAGTCATCCATAACGCACGCAGGGACTAATGGAAAAGGCAAACAGGAATCGGATGCCCTGGCAATGAATACCAGAACCGTAGAAAGTACCCGCATAGTCAACGTGAGCCAGTGTCTTATTTGCGGTCAAGATTTAACGACTGTGCCTTGTGAGCATATCGAGCGACGAACAAAAATTGATATCGTGTTTGAAAAAGTAGTTGAACATGTTGACGCAGAAATTAAGTATTGTGATAACTGCGATTCAACCGTGAAAGGCAAATTTCCACCGGATATGCCGGGTCCTTTGCAATATGGTAATGGGTTAAAGGCGTATATCATCAATTTATTGATTTGCCAGATGATATCGCTCAATCGCGTCCAAAAATTAGTGAAGACCCTGATTGGAAACGTCATTGCTGAAGCAAGTTTTTTGCAATTCATCTTGCGTCTCCATCTTGCATTGGAGCAATGGGAATCCACGGCAATAGAGAAATTGCTAAAAACTCCCTCCATGCATGTCGATGAGACTTCTTTAAGGGTTGACAAGAAGAATCATTGGATTCATGTGTATTCAGCAGGAGAAATAACGTTAAAATTCTTGCACCGAAGGCGTGGAATTGAAGCAATAGAGGAAATTAATATCATTCCTCGTTACCTTGGCACTATTATCCATGACTGTTGGTCGTCTTATTTGTCATACGACAACTGTAACCATGGTTTGTGTGGATCTCATATCGTTCGTGAACTTACCTGTGCCATAGAATCTAATGAGTATGTCTGGGCGTTTAACTTGAAAGCGCTTCTTCTTGAAACATGCAAAAAAGTTTCAAAAAGGAAAAGGAAACGGCTTACTACAAGGGAATATGCTAATTTGCAAAAACGATACCGAAACATTCTCACCCGCGGAGAAAAAGAACTCCCTGCCATTCCCCCTAAACCAAATGGAAAGCGTGGCAAAGTTGCAAAATCAGATGCGCATAACCTGTGGGAGAGGTTAAGCAATCATGAATCTTCTGTGCTGCTCTTCGCCAAAAAATCTGAAGTTTCTTTCACAAATAATCGCGCGGAAAGAGATTTGAGAATGTCAAAAGTAAAGCAAAAAGTATCCGGTTGCTTTAGGGCTGAAGCGTATGCAAAAGCATATTGTCGAATTTCAAGCTACGTGCAAACAATGGCAAATAAAGGATATAATCCTTTGGTTGCCATTCAGATGGCGCTAACTGGTAAATTTGACTGAAGAAGGGGGCGAGCAGTTACCTTCTTGAAACCTTTAATTTTGATTTCAAAAAAAAATATTATGTAGATGCAGCATTTTTATTACATCAAGTAACTGAGCGTCTTTATAGTACGATTCTATTGGTGTTCACCCGCTATAAACCCAATACACATAAGCTGAAAGAGCTCAGAAATTTTGTCAACGCACTTGACACACGTTTTATTAGAGTGTTTTCATTGGCTACCGAGGAAGAACAACGCTGCTTTGAATTACTCTGCGATGCGTATGTGGATGCGAGATACAAACCAGCATATGTTATTACAAAGCAAGAACTAAGCTGGTTAGCGCAAGAAGTGCAACACTTAAGCCAACTCGCCGAAACATTATGCCAGGAAAAAATCCATAGTTTTCTGCCGCAAGAAGATTCACCTGTGTAGGGGAAACCCTTGTGGTTGCCCGAAGAGATGGCACAGGATCACGGGCAGGCACGGGGTCTGCCCCTCTAATGCGGACGAACCGTCCGCGCTCCCAAGGCTTCTTAGCCAAACTTATTATTCCTGCTGTTCTCAACTAATAACGCAGTCGTTATCATCCTTAGTAACTTCATCTTTATTAGTAATCGTAGCTTCAGGCTTACTAACACGTATACGCGCTGGTGGATACAGTTGACCTGAAGCAGAACTAAATATACTTGGATTTGAAGGGCTATTTGGGCTAGTGCTGGTAGATGAAGTATTATTTTTTATCTCCCCTCGAACTTCCTTGTCCTGAAAAATTTTCTTCGCAAGTTCTTGGTATTTAGGGAAATGCTCCATGAATGTATCTAAACATTCCCCATCCTTAACCACACGATTAAAATCTATAGGATTTGTGAGAACACGCATAGCTACCTTATCGCTATAGCTTGCAAAATTCATAGAGAAGAGACTCAAGTGCTCCATATCAGCGATAATGCGGCGAAAATCCGTATCAGTGTTGAGAATATGCTCAAAAACTCGGTCGGCAGTCGCAGGAGAAATATTTGTATTAATCTTTTGGCCTAGCGCCATATAATACGTTAAGCACATATAATTGGGAATTATTCTGGCAAAGTCTACATCACTAATAAGAGCACTTAGGTGGTATTCAGGAGCAATATTTAATCTTAGCAACAATAGCTGAAATTTCTTTTGTCGCTCCCGAAAGTTATTATCACCCTTATTATCTATAGGGTATAACTTCTTTATTCGCGCTATTTCTTGGCTATGCCATTCATATGCGCCACGAGGAGTTTTATCTGGGCTTTGGTTGATTAATACCCCAACATTTTGGCCAATTTCTTCAAGCCAAAGTTTGTAACGCTTGTCACGCGCTGCTTCACGAAACGTTTCCTGGTTGTCCTTGCTGGTTCCACTGAGATTTGCTAAGGGTTTAGCGTGTAATAAACCGATTAATACGTTGCCGGGTCCCGTTTCTTTTGCATTAAATACCTGAGTGAAACGATCTGGGTTTGATTTATTGTCAGAATTCGATGGCAAAGTGCCGGTTTGGGAAGAAGTTGTTGTTACAGAACGGGAAGATGCAGATGACGACGATGACATCGTATCTTGTTTGAGCTTATCACCTAAGTTTCTTTTTACTTTAGGTTCTTCATCACTCACATATGCTCCGGTTTCATTAAAGTAGCTTTGCAGACGAGCCGTCCGCGCTCCCAGGGGCTATGCGCCTTCTAACTCTGCCGCCCTGGCTGGTTCATGTGGCTTAATTTCTTCTGCTAATATCAAGTACATCGCTGGCACGACAAATAGGGTAAATAATGTGCCAATTGAAATACCAGAAGTAATCACCAGGCCGATATTAAATCGGCTGGCGGCGCCGGCGCCTGTCGCTAATAACAGTGGTATAACTCCCAACACCATGGATGCTGTCGTCATTAAGATCGGCCGCAGACGAATGGCGGCAGCTTCCTGCACCGCTTGACGTTTGTTCCTGCCTTGCTTCTGTAAATCGTTGGCGAATTGGACGATTAAGATACCGTGCTTGCTGATTAACCCAATCAGGGTAACTAATCCCACTTCGGTATAAATATTTAAACTCGCGCCGCCGATCCCCAAACTAATAAAAATCATCGCGCCACAAATAGACATCGGCACACTAATCATCACGATGAATGGATCGCGGAAGCTTTCAAATAAGGCTGCCAACGCTAGGAAAATAATCAATAACGCAAAGAAGAATGTCACAATTAATGCACTGCCCTCTTGCATAAATTGGCGTGACTGCCCGGCATAATCCACGCATAACCTTGCGGTAATTGTTTAGCAATCCCATCTAAACGCTGGCTAATGCCTGGCCTTGCGTGATGCCTGGCACTAATACCCCAGACATGGTAGCAGAATTTAATTGTTGAAAATGGTTTAACGTTTCTGGAACAACCTGGGTTTTTACACGCGCAATGGTTGAGATCGGTATGGTAAAACCCAAAGTAGGGGCGGTTCGCGAACCGCCCGTTGTTTGCGAACCGCCCGTTGTTTGCGAACCGCCCGTAGCAGCCGAACCCGTAGCAGCACTAGTATTGGTCTTAATGTAATAACCCAACAACTGGTCATCATTCAAACGTGTATCGCGCATCACTTGTGGGATCACTTGATACGAACGCCCCGACAAACTGAAGTAATTAATGTAATTACCACCTAACGCAGACGATAATACACTACCGACATCCTGCATATCTAAACCCAGTTGTGCGGCCTTATCGCGATCCAACTCAATCATGGTTTGTGGTTTATCCAGTTTTAAGTCGGTATCAATATAGCCAAACATACCGGTTTCACGTGCTTTCTGTAAAAAATCTTGCGAAACCAGGTTGAGTTTTTCATAAGGCTCGGTGGTTTTGATGACAAATTGTAACGGTAACCCGCTACCACCACCCGGTAACGGCGGTCGTTGAAACACCGCCACTTGCGCTCCTGCAATCTGCCCTAACATGGCTTGTACTTGCGGCTGCATTTGATCGGCAGTATGTTTACGCTCACTCCAGGGTTTTAACACCATACCGCCAATGCCGGTATTTAAACCGCTCACGCCATCGAGTTGAAACGTATGATCTAATTCAGGAAATCGCGTGAATATCTTGTATACCTGGTCTGAATATAAACGTGTCTGACCCAGCGCAGCATTCGGTTGTGCAGTTAATAATGAAATAATCAGACCTTGATCTTCTTGCGGCGCCAACTCTGATTTTGAGGTTTTATACAGAAAATAAATACTGGTTAATACAATCACTGCAAATAGCATCACTACGGGTAAATAATCCAACGACCAATGTAACTGGCGCTCATAGCCTTGACGCAGTCGGTTAAATTGCCGATCGATAAAGTGAATAAAGCGACCACTACTAGTGTCCGTAGTATCGATTGGTTTAAGAAATTTAGCACACATCATTGGCGACAACGTCAATGCAATAACAGCAGAAATTGTTACTGCGCCAACCAAAGTGAAGGCAAATTCAGTAAACAATGCACCCGTTAAACCGCCCATAAAACCAATTGGCATATAGACTGCAATTAATACCACACCAATGGCAATAATCGGGCCAGCTAATTCGCGTGCGCCCACTAACGCTGCTTCTATCGGTGTTCTGCCTTCTTCGATGTGACGACTAATGTTCTCTACCACAATAATCGCGTCGTCCACCACCAGGCCAATCGCCAATACTAACGCCAACAAGGTGAGCAGGTTAATCGAGTAACTCAGTATCAGCATCACAAAGAATGCGCCGATCAAGGATAAGGGGATGGCAATGACTGGCACCACCACTGAGCGAAACGAGCCCAGAAATAAGAAAATAACCACGGTCACAATCAGCATGGCTTCAAATAGCGACCGCTGCACTTCATGGATTGCTGCATTCACATATTTAGTCGCATCATACACAATTTTACCATCCAACCCCTGTGGTAATTGTGCCACGATGTCTGGAAATGCCTTACGGACATTATCTATCACCGTGAGCAAGTTGGCCGATGGCGTTAATTTAATACCGATAAATACCCCCGACTGACCGTCAAAGCGTACCGAGGTATCGTAATTATTCGCGCCTAACGACACATCAGCGACATCACCGAGTCGTACAATCGCGCCATTTTGTGCTTTTAAGATTAAATTGCGGAATTCATCGACAGAATGTAATTCCGTAGTAGCAGATAAATTCACCGTAACCATTTGCCCATCGGTGCGTCCCGGCGCAGCAATAAAATTGTTGTTGGCCAGCGCATTGCTAACGTCTTGCGCGGTGACGCCATAACCCGCAAGTTTGACTGGATCAAGCCAGGCGCGCATAGCAAATTGCCGTCCGCCAAGTATCTCTGCCTGTTGCACGCCATCGATAGCTTGTAACTTTGGTTGTACCACGCGAACCAAGTAATCGGTAATTTTATTGCTCGGTAAAATCTTGCTATTAAAGCCCATGTACATGGAGTCAATGGGTTCACCGACAATAATAGATAATATGGGTTGTTGCGAACCTTGCGGCAATTGGTTGAGCACCGCATTGACCTTGGTGTTGATTTCTGTCAGCGCTTTATTTGGATCATAATTAAGACGCAGCGTGGCCTGGATATTGCTAGTGCCGCGTGTGCTAGTCGACGTCATATAATCAATACCATTGGCTTGAGCAATCGAACCTTCCAATGGGGTGGTAATAAAACCTGCGATAACGTCTGGATCTGCACCGGTATAGGTAGTTGCTACCGTGACGATGGCATTTTCGGTAAACGGGTACTCACGCACTGGCAATAAACCCAGTGAGCGCAGACCCAGCACCAGTATGAGCAAGCTGACTACCGTTGCCAATACCGGGCGTTTAATGAAAATATCAGTGATGATCATGTGTATTGACCGAGAAAAATAATTTTAAAAAACTTGACGCAGAGACGCAAAGACGCAGAGAAAAGATTAAAAACAAAAAATAAAATATTTAAAAAACAAAGAAAAGACTAAAAGATCAAAAAAATAATTTTTTTATGTTTTATCTTTTATGTTTTTCTCTGCGTCTTTGCGTCTCTGCGTCAAATCTTTTTTCTTTTCTTTTTATTTATTACAAATGCCCGCTGATCATGCGTTTCGCCTTTATCCCTGGCACTTTTTCCGGATACATGTGTTCCAACGACGTCGACAAGCCATTGGCGCCCACAATACGTGCGTGCGAACGCGTTAACTCCCGTGGTTCGCGCACACCACACGAGTGTGCAATCATCCCGACTTCGTGCGCCATGCTTTTAGCATAATTCGCCACACGCGTCGTTTTATCGGTTGGATCAAGGCCACGGGTATAGCGTGGGTCATGAGTAGTAATACCCGTAGGGCAGCGATTGGTATGACATTTGAGCGCTTGAATACAACCGAGCGCAAAGGTAAAGCCACGCGCCGATGCGACAAAATCGGCGCCCACACACAATGCCCAGGCAACTTCCGCCGGTGTGACTAATTTTCCGGCAGCAATAATTTTTATACGGTCGCGCAGTCCATATTCCACCAACGTATCGACCAATACCGGTAAACTTTCTGCAATCGGCAAGCCCATGTAATCCACCAGGCTTAATGGCGCGGCGCCAGTGCCGCCTTCAGAGCCATCTAATGCAATAAAATCCGGCGCACTCTCTGGGCCACGTTTTATAATTTCCATACATAATTCGTCCAACCATTCGTAGCTGCCTAACACGGTTTTAAAACCGACTGGTTTACCTGTCACTTCACGAATACGGTGGATAAAGTCTAATAATTCTGCGCAGTTGCTGACTTCGGGAAAACGATTCGGGCTGGAAGAATCCTTGCCCACCGGAATATTACGAATTTGTGCGATTTCTGCTGTGACCTTTACCCCCGGCAAGATACCGCCCTTACCCGGTTTGGCGCCTTGACTCAGTTTCACTTCAAACATTCTCACTTGTGGATAATCAGCAAATAGTTTAAGCCGTTCATCGCTCAATCCGCCGTGTTCATCACAAAACCCGTATTTTGCCGTGCCAATTTGCGCTACTAAATCGCAACCACTTTCCAAGTGGTAGGGCGCTACGCCACCCTCACCAGTATTCATCCAACATCCGCCCATTTTGGCGCCATAGGATAATGCCAGCACTGCATTTTTAGATAGCGCACCATAACTCATACCGGAAATATTAAAAAACGAACGCGTGGAATAAGGCACGCGACAAAAAGGTCCAATCAATAATTCACGCGACTCCACAGCATCCTCACCCAATACTGGAAAGGGTGCATCGACGAAAAAAATAGTGCCGGTTGGCCTTATATCGCGCGTCGAACCAAAACCGATCATGGTGTCTTGGTTTTTCGCTGCGGCATAGACCCAGGAACGTTCAGCGCGATTAAAGGGTAGCTCTTCACGATCATTGGCATAAAAATATTGCCGCAGGTAGACTCCCAGTTGTTCGAGAATATAGCGAAAGTGTCCGATGATAGGGTAGTTATATAAAATAATGTGCTTTTTTTGATGCTTATCACGAAAGTAAATTATTAATAATCCAAGGATTAACGCGGCGATGATTATTAGAAAAACAGCTTGTTCCACTAAAAATGCGTAGAATGAAAATGCTTCCTGTTTAGTAAAATCTTGCATACATCATCTCCTTTTAAACCTATAACGGGCAGGCACAAGGCCTGCCCCTACACGGCTATTTACTCCTCAGGCACAATGGGGGCCGGATTATTCGCTGGCACTACTGCATTATTCACCACTACTGCACTGCCATTTTTTAATTTAATGCCGCCACTGGTAACGACATAATCACCTTCCTTTAATCCCGATAATACAGCAACTTGATCGCCACGCGTCTCTCCAACTGTCACAAATGACTGACTAACAACATATTGCGGGTTGCCATGCTGATCCTTACCAGATTCTTTAATCAAAAATACTATTTCGCCGTAGGGATTAAAACTAATTGCAGTTTGTGGCAAGGTTAAATAGCGCTGTGGTTGGCCAGTATTTACCGTCACTTGGGTAAACATTCCCGGCAATAATTGTTGTCTGGGGTTGGGCAATGTTACTTCCACTTGTACATTACGCGTGGTGGGATCTACCTTCGGGTCAATGGTGGTGATTTTCCCCATGAATATCTGACCTGGGTAGCTATCACTCGTTATAGTCACCGGTTGCCCAACCGCAAGCTTAGCTAACACTTGTTGTGGCATGGCAAAATCCACATAAATCGGATCAAGCGTTTGTAGGGTGACGATTTTATCGCCTGGATTTATATACTGCCCTTCATTAACATATTGTATACCCGTCCTGCCAGAAAACGGCGCACGAATGGTTTTTTTAGCAATCGTGGCTTGCTGTTCCACCACTTGCGCTATGGCGCTTTTTAATGATGCCGCATCGGAATCTAACACTGCCTTACTCACTGCGGTAATCGCAAATTGCGCCTTATCTCGCTTGTATACCGTCCCTGCCAATTCGGCAGTAGCTTCTAAGGAATGTAATTGCGCCACGTCCGTATCGATATTTAGTTGTACCAGTAACTCACCCTGTTTAACATCTACGCCAGGCTTAACTGCAATGGAGCGCACCATACCCGCTAATTCGGTGGTCACATCAACACCTTGCACAGCATCCACGCTACCCACTGCCTTGGCTTGCGATTGCCAATCTTGATAAGCTGCCTTCATCGCCGACACGGTCACCGGCGGCATCGCCATAGACATCATAGCCTGCTGCATCTTGTGCGCCTTAAATGCCTGGAAGCCAAATATGCCGCCAAACAATATACACACAGCGATTAGCATGACTAGCATGACCTTGGTAATTCCACGTTGCATTTTCATTTCTCCATCAAACAAAAAATAAAAGATTTATCGAAACAGACGAATCGTGAAAAACTCCCCTTCTTCAATCAGTTCTGGTTCGGTGCCATTTTGCTCTCTCATGTATTTTACGATTTTGCGTGGCACACCCATGCCAGAATGCTCAAGGTAATGGTAGTCACGCATAACATCCTTGATGAGTTGGTTTCGCGCCGCGCGACAACCCGTTAGCATTCGCTCCGGTGTAATACCATTCGGTAGACGACCTGGGGAAATTATCTCCATTCGGTTTTCATAAATCGAAAGCTCTATGTCGGTGCTCGATAATAAATAGTCCCGATGTACCAGCGCATTGACAATCGCTTCTCTAACAGCTTCACGTGGATAAACGGGGATTTCCTCACGCCTGGCGCCACCTGCTTCCAGTTGACCAATGACAGGAATATTGCGCTGCACAAAGGCAAGCGCTTGCTCAATCAAACCAGCTTCAACAATCTCACCAGCATCATTTAAAAGTGGCGCTATCGGACCGCGTAAGGCGCTGCGTTCCCTGGCAGCATACTCCTTATGCACACCAGGGAAAGCCACAGCGTCGATACCCGCCTGCGGTAAAAATCGATTAGGCGTGCGTCCAAACAGCAGGATGCCTGAAACAGTAATACCATCTTCAACCATGATTTCCGTATTGAATAATAAGGTTTTCCATGCAGCTTCATCAGCATCAGCTGGCACATCTTGTTCTCTGATATGCACAAAGTAATTCTTTAGACGTCGCATGTCCAAGTCAGCGAGGGTCGCACCAGATACTGGACGAAGTTCGGCGCGAAAGCTGCCACGCTGCTGGAAAAGACGACCAAGCTCTTCGGGAGTCGGCTCGCGACTCTGAGTTCCAACTCGAATAAAATAAATATTTTTATTATTGTGCCACAGAGTATGCACATCAAAACCGCGTGAAACGCGAACAACGGCCACGTCCTTACCTGGCTCAACATCCCTGATTAATTCATAAAATGGGATAAGAGCTGGCCTTATTTTGTCACGACAGGCTGTCATAACCCATTCTTCGAGTTTTTGTCGTGTGATGCCGCTAATACTACCATCATCTTCAACTCCCAACAGTACGCTCCCACCTTCCAGATTAGCAAGGGCAACAAGCTCCCTGGCAAGATCCTGGTTTTGAATATCATCGCGCTTAAATTCAATACCCGAATTTTCACCATTACGAATGATTTCAAGTAGCTCAACATGGGTCATAATCATATCTAAAATCCTAATTATTTCTATTCCACCAACCGCCACCTAAGGCTTGAAAAAGCGCCGCCGTATCTGCATAACGCGCAGCTGCTGCTTGAATGCGTGCAATACGCGTTTGTTGGTATTGCTGCTGCGCATTTAATAGCGTCAGGTAATTGACCGCGCCTAATTTATATTGTTGTCGCGTGAGTCGATAACTACGACGCGCTGCAACTTCCGCCTGAGTTTGCGCACGCAACGCCTGTGCATCAAACTCAATTGCGTGCAGGGAGTCCGCCACATTTTGAAACGCTGTCAACACTACTTGCTGGTATTGTGCTGCCGCCTGGTCATATGCGGCAACCGCTGCACGGCGTTTCGCATTTAACGCACCGGCTTCAAAAATAGGCTGCATCACTGTACCGCCGATTGTCCATATGCCGTTGGCATAACTAAAAAAATTGTTGAGGCTATTCGCACTTGCGCCATAACTGCCGGTGATACTAAATTGCGGTAACATGTTGGCGATCGCCACACCAATATTTGCACTCGCGGCGTGCAGTAATGCTTCCGATGCACGCACGTCGGGACGTTGGCGCACCAACTGCGATGGTAAGCTGACGGGTAATTGCGTTGGCAATTGTAATGTCTCTAAACTAAATATCGGATTAGGCACTTCGCTGGGTAACTTACCTATCAATACCGCCAGGGAAGTTTGTAATTGCGCGAGGCTTTTTTCTAACGGCGGCAAGGTAGCGCGTGTTTGCGCTAATGACGTCTGTTGTGATAATACATCGGTTTGCGCGGCCCCACCTAAGTAAAATTGTTTTTGGGTGATAGTTAATACATCTTGCTGTGCGCTAATTAATTCATGTGTCGCCGCAATCTGCCCGCGTAATGATGCGACATTTATCGCGGTGGTGACAATGTTCGCGGTTAAGGTTAAATACGTTGCTTCGAGCTGGAACTGTTGGTAATCCACTTCTGCCGCGAGATTTTCTATTTGACGACGTATACCACCAAACACATCCAGCGTATAGCTAACATCCACCGACGCATTGTATAAGTTAAAAATATCCGGTGAGCCGTTACCTGATACGCCCAGGGTACTATCAGAGAAACGTTGACGTTGTGCCGACAGTTGTGCGCTGATGCTGGGGAAAAGTCCCGAGCCTATTTCTGATTTCAGGTTTTCTTGTGCTTGACGCAATGCGGCTTGTGCTGCAGTAACATTTGGGCTATTCGCTAATCCCTGGTTAATTAACTGATTGAGTGCGGGCGAACGGAACAACGTCCACCATTGTGCGGATATCTCTTGCCCAACGTTCAGGTGTTGCGCCTTGCCACCCACGCCGGATACACTTACCGTCCTGGCGGGTACTGGTGTGTTGGTATAGCGTGACGTGTCCGGCGCAGGGGGTGATTTAAAGTTTGGCCCTACGGCGCAGGAGGACAGGAAGATGCTTACCAGCACAGCGAACGTGCAGTATTGAACTCGCATGAGAAACGCTTATAAATTAAGTGGAAGGATTATAACCGATAAGCGAGGCGGTTCAAAATCAATATCAGCAGCTTTCGGCATAGAAAGTAGTTCAACAATACTTAGTTCTTGGCGTATGATTTTTTCACGCAACTATGTTAATGTACTAAATAACTATTCCTAAATCTACTATTCTGATATCCGGTGAACCATGCTCCCTAAGATAGCCATTCTCGCATTAGGCGGCACCATTGCCTCCCTGGTGGAAACCCGCACCAATGAATTTTACGCCAAGGCTAGCTTACCGATAGCCGAGTTAGTCGCTACCTTGCCAGAATTACAGCAGGTGGCAGAGCTGCAATTTGAACAGTTTTCCCAAGTGTTGAGTCAATATTTGACTACCGACGTATGGCTGGCGCTCGCCGCCAGGGTGCAGTCGCTGTTGGACAGTGATATTAGCGGCGTGGTCATTACCCATGGCACTTATACCATGGAGGAAACGGCGTATTTTTTAAACCTGGTGGTGAAAAGCGACAAGCCGGTTGTATTTACCGGCGCGATGTATCCTTCCAATGCCCTCGGCGCTGACGGGTTACGCAATCTCTATAATGCCGTGGTGTTGGCAGCCAGCCCTAATACAAAAAATAAAGGCGTCGTGCTCACACTCAATGATGAAATTTACAGCGCACGCGGCGCGGGCAAAAAACAAGGCAATACCATGCGTGGCGTTTCCAAGGAATCATTCCTCGGCTATGTGCAAGGATCTACAGCATATTTTTATTCGCAACCGCAACGTAAACACACAACACACAGCGAATTTTCTATCCAGCATTTATCCCACCTACCCAGTGTACAAGTGGTTTATGGTCACATTGGCAGTAACGAAAAACTGGTGGATGCACTCACCAACATCGGCGTAGCTGGAATCATCAGCGCCGGCATGGGTAAGGGTTATCAATCACTGGAAACAACATTAGCCCTGGCAAATGCGCGCAAACATGGCGTCATGGTAGTTCGTTGCGCACGCTCCGGCGGTTTAATTGTCAGTCGCGATCCACACCTGGACGATGAATATGATTTCATAGCCGGTGATAATTTAAGCCCACAAAAAGCGTGTATTTTATTAGCGCTTGCATTGACACAAACCACGGACACCATGCAGATACAGCGGATATTTAATACGTATTAAAAAATCCCCGCAGCTTGCTACGGGGAATAAATTTTATGCCATTCCATGGCCAGTTTAAAATGAGTTTCGTTGCTCATAATTTTTGCGATACTCACTAATTTGAGGATCTTGCGCAAAAGCCGCTATTTTCATCAGTAATTCATGTTCATCTTCTGTGATTGACTCACCTGTTTCCATTTTTTCTAAAGCTGCAATTCGCCCCTCAGTAGCAGTAATTGCACGTTCATACTGTGCGATAGTCGGATTTTCTGCTCTTATTAATTCCGGCGCACTGAAAAAATTGCTGCCTTGTGCCAACTGCGTCCACAACTGTTCATACGTTTTTTTATATATTTCCAGATCGCCCTCTAGTGCTGTTTTATAGGCACTTATAGTGCTTTTTGGCTGCCCTTTTACTTCCAAAATCTCCACTTCCCCACCACTGCTATCTTCATTTTTCGGTACTTCATTGTTTTTACCAAAGAAAGCCATAACAATAATCCTCAATGTATATGTAAAAAAATGAATCCATCCAGCAAGCACACTTAAACATTGCTCTGCATGGCGCAAAAGCAAATTTTTCCTTGTGTCAATTATACACCCTAACCACTCACTGCCAACCCCAATATCCCCATCAGCTGATCCTGTAATATATTTACTACAGGGCCTAGTATGGCGCCAAGCCATCCCAGCGCTAATAAGATCAACAAGATAAAAAAGCCAAATGGTTCAAGGCGCATATACGGGGTGGCAAGTTCTACTGGTAATAAACTGGCCAATACGCGACTGCCATCCAACGGCGGAATGGGAATTAAGTTTAATACCATTAATATCAGGTTAATGGTGATACCAATCTTTCCCATGCCTACTAAGGCAACGGCTATGCCCGCCTGGGTTAACGTAAATAATAATAATGCGCCCTTGATAATTAATCCCCATAGCACTGCCATTACCAAATTAGATACCGGGCCTGCCGCCGCGACCAGGGCAATATCGCGTCGTGGTGAACGTAGATTGCGCCAACCAATTGGCACTGGCCTTGCCCAGCCAAAGATAAAGCCACCCAAGAAGTACAACACGGCCGGCACTAATATCGTACCCACCGGATCGATATGCTTAATCGGGTTTAGGGTCAGTCGCCCCAACACCCGCGCGGTGGGATCGCCCAGCATATTTGCCACCCAACCGTGCGAACACTTCATGCACGGTAATCGCAAATAAGATGGGGATGGCGTAAATCAAAATATTTTGTAAGATTGCTAATGCTGGCATGGGGTTTCCTGTTATAGTAATAGCAATATGACTATCATCCTCGGCATTGATCCCGGCTCACGCATCACCGGTTATGGCGTCATCCGTAGCGACGGCCAGCGCCACCAGTATATCGCCAGCGGCGCTATCAAGGCTATTCAGACTGCTGGCCTAACCGATCGGTTAAGCCAAATCTTCCACGGCGTGAGTGAAATCGTGCAACGCTATTCTCCGATGGAGTGCGCTATTGAGCAAGTGTTTATGGCGCAGAATGCCAATGCTGCGCTAAAATTGGGGCAAGCCCGCGGGGCGGCTATTGTGGCGATGGCAAGTCAGGGCCTGCCCGTTGCTGAATATGCCGCACGCGCGGTCAAGCAATCCGTTAGTGGATATGGCGCGGCCAATAAGGACCAGGTGCAATACATGGTAAAGCTGCTGTTGAACGTGGTTGGAGCAAGCGCAGTCGATGCGGCAGATGCCCTGGCCGTCGCCATTTGCCATGCGCAGAGCCGTGTGTGGGAAAAAAACGTAAAAAAATAAAAAATTTGACGCAAAGACGCAGAGAAAAGATTAAAAAAAGAAAAAAATAAAAGATTAGAAAACAAAGAAAAGATCAAAATAAATTAAGAATAATTTTTTAAAATGTTTTATGTTTTCCTCTGCGTCTTTGCGTCTCTGCGTCAAGTCTTTTTAAGGTTTTATCAAATGAGAATGTTATGATCGGTCGTCTACGTGGGATTCTACTGGAAAAAGCGCCGCCGCAACTGGTTCTTGATGTCAACGGTTTGGCGTATGAACTCGAAGCGCCGCTATTTAGTTTCTACCGACTTCCGGCAGTGGGTGAGCAGGCGATGTTATATACCCACCTGGTCGTGCGTGAAGACGCGCATTTACTGTATGGCTTTGCGCAAGAACGCGAGCGCAATTTATTTCGCAACCTGATAAAGATCAGCGCTATCGGCCCTAAATTAGCATTAGCCATTTTATCGGGCATGGAACCCGACGCCTTTGTGGATTGCATTATGCAGGATGACACCGCAAGCCTGGTGCGCATTCCCGGCGTGGGCAAAAAAACCGCTGAACGCCTGGTGATAGAAATGCGCGATCGACTGGGTGATTGGAAATTCGATAGTATTAAACCGCTCGACCAAACGATAACGAATAGCGACACATCCACGCAAGAAGCTGTCAGCGCACTGATTTCACTCGGCTATAAACCACAAGAAGCACGCCGCGCGGTAAGTGAGGCGGCAAGGGAACACCAGGGTAGTGAAGCACTCATTCGCCACGCATTACGCAGCATGTTGAAGGGATAATTTCTGATGATACAAGCCGATCGATTAATTACCGCTAACCCATTTACCGACGACGTGCGTTATGATCGCGCCATTCGTCCCAAGTCCCTGCAGGATTACGTCGGTCAACCCGCAGTGTGCGAACAAATGCAAATTTTTATCGACGCAGCTAAACAACGCGCAGAAGCGTTGGACCACGTGTTGGTGTTCGGCCCGCCTGGCCTGGGAAAAACCACCCTGGCTAATATTATTGCGCAAGAAATGGGCGTCGGTTTAAAACAAACCTCAGGACCGGTGTTGGAAAGAGCCGGTGATTTAGCCGCATTGCTAACTAATCTACAACCCAATGATGTGTTGTTCATCGATGAAATTCACCGCCTGAGCCCGGTGATTGAAGAAATACTTTACCCTGCGCTGGAAGATTATCAATTAGATATTATGATCGGCGAAGGTCCCGCTGCACGCTCCATCAAACTGGATTTACCGCCATTTACCTTAATCGGCGCCACTACGCGCGCTGGCTTATTAACATCGCCGCTGCGTGATCGCTTTGGCATTGTACAACGCTTGGAATTTTACAATGCACAGGATTTAACTACCATCGTCAAACGCAGCGCCGGCATTTTAAATGTCGCCATTGATATGAATGGTGCGCATGAAATTGCACGCCGTTCGCGTGGCACACCGCGTATCGCTAATCGTCTATTGCGACGTGTGCGCGATTTCGCTGAAGTAAAAAGTGATGGCGCCATTACGCAAGAAATTGCCGATCAGGCGCTTAACTTATTGCACGTCGATCACCAGGGTTTCGACACTCTTGATCGCCGTTTACTCAAACTTATTCTCGAACAGTTTAACGGCGGCCCCGTTGGTTTAGACACACTGTCCGCCGCCATCGGTGAACCCGCCGACACTATCGAGGACGTATTAGAGCCGTATTTAATCCAGCAAGGCTTTATTCAACGCACCCCACGCGGCCGCATGGCGACGCAACAGGCTTATCAGCATTTTGGCCTGGTGACGCAAGCTGAGTTGTTGTGAATGTTTGCAGATTGAAAGGCGTTGTTATGTAAACGACTTTGTCGTCCCGGAATTTAGTGTAACTTAGCGAACGTGTGAGCCTAGTTACACTTAATATCCGAGCCAGGTTCACATATACATCCACGCTGGAACAAAGGGAGATTGAACGCAAACACGCATAAATACATCCATGTAGCTCTGTGATGACGTCCTGTCATCAACGGTTTGCTTTTCAACCTCCCTTCATCCCAGCTGGCTATGTGCCAAGCTGCCCAGCAGGGTATTTGCAGGAGCAAACTCTGTGTTTCAGGGACGAAACACCGAAGCCTACATGGATGTATTCACGGCGTGTTTGCGACGTAAATACCCCGATAGGGCAGCGATAGTGAGGGGCAACCTCAAGTGGAATGTGCTTTTTACGGTATTGTGATTTTCAACGTACACTATACCATATCAACATGTCTACGATCTCAAACCATACAACATCCATAACATCAACCTCATTGTCAGCAACAGAACTTCGCTACTGGTTAGCGCTATATCGCATGTCAGGAGTGGGCGCAATACGGTTTTTTAAATTGCTTGCCGCCTTTCCGCAATTAGGCGCCTTGTTCCGTACGCCTGCTATACAATTAATTGCATTAGGATTGTCAGAAGAATTCACCCGGGCACTACGCAACCCTGATTGGGCAGGCGTGGAGCGCGATCTTGCCTGGGCGCAACAGGCCAATCAACATATTCTGACCTATGCCGATACACACTACCCTCCCCTGCTGAAACAAATTGCAGCGCCACCGCCGTTATTATTTGTGCATGGCGATGTGGCGCTATTATCCGCACCGCAATTAGCCATCGTCGGCAGTAGGAATCCCAGCCCAATTGGCCTGGAGAATGCAAGGCAATTTGCACAGCGCTTAACCGCCAGCGGGTTAACCATCACCAGCGGATTAGCGCTGGGAATAGATGCCGCCGGCCATCGAGGCGCATTAGACACTGGCAACCAAACCATTGCAGTACTCGGCAGCGGCCTGGATCGTATTTATCCAGACGCCCATAAAAAATTGGCAGAAAAAATTACCGCTAATGGCGCACTGATCTCCGAATATCCACTGGGAATCGCACCCAGCCGCAAACATTTTCCGCAACGTAATCGTATCGTGAGCGGCTTGAGTCTTGGCGTGTTAGTGGTGGAAGCGACAGTGCGCAGTGGCTCCTTAATCACTGCACGCCTGGCGACAGAACAAGGCCGCGAAGTATTTGCTATTCCCGGCTCGATCCACAATCCACTCGCGCGCGGTTGTCATTACTTAATTCGCCAGGGCGCAAAGTTAACAGAAACCGTGGATGATATCGTGGAAGAACTAGGCGCATTGCGGCATTTTCTACAACAGGCATTGCCACTGCATACAGCCGCCAGGCCTGCTGTATCCTCTAACACGCCCGTGCTGGATAAAACACAGCACATGTTATTAAAGTACATCGGTTTTGAACCGACCTCGATCGATCAATTGATCACACGCAGCAAGCTTAGCGTGCCCACCGTCACTACCCTGGTTGTACAACTGGAATTAGCCGGCAGAATCAGCAACGTGCCGGGGGGATATATGTTGAATCCTCCGCAATAACAAGCATCGATTTGACAATAGGGTTGATGTTCTTCGAATCGATTTGAAACGTACCGTTTTTGATACTATAATGAGTATACAATCTATGATGCAAGCTTGTTTTTATCGCACTGAAACGGGCAATGAGCCAGTACGCGAATGGTTAAGAGCATTGCCTCGTGATGATCGCAAAACAATAGGTGATGATTTACAAACAGTTCAATTAGGTTGGAATATAGGGCACGTGGGTGAGCCCTTGGTAAAAAGCCTGGGAGAAGGATTATTTGAAGTAAGAACGTCGTTACCCAGTCGACGTATAGCACGTGTATTTTTTTGTATTAACGAGCATAAGATTGTATTCTTACATGCATTTTTTAAGAAAACTCAAAGAACGCCAGAATCAGAGTTGGAACTAGCAAAAAAGCGAAAGCAGTCTTTAAAAAACAAATGAGATCATTATTGTGAATAAACACATTGGTAGTAGTCTTAATGAATTTTTAGCAGAAGAAGATTTGTTGATTGAAAGTGAATTGGTAGCGATTAAGCGCATTCTTGCTTCTCAAGTAGAAAAAGCCATGCATGATAAACATTACAGTAAAACTCAAATGGCAGATGAAATGGGCACATCACGTGCAGCATTAGAACGCTTGCTCAGCTCTACCAATACTTCTGTGACTTTATACACTTTAGAGAAAGCAGCGCGTGCTGTAGGCAAGAAACTTCATGTTGCTATTATTTAATGTCTGACACTCCCGCTGAAATATAACAAAACCATACAAGAATATAACCATGCCAATTTACGAATACCAATGCACTGCCTGCGGTTACAAAACAGATATATTGCAAAAATTCAGCGATCCACCGGAAACGCACTGTCCACACTGCAACCAGGATGCCCTGCATAAAAATATCACTGCGCCTAGTTTTCACCTGGCCGGCAGTGGTTGGTATGCAACGGATTACAAAGACAAACCAGCGCCTGCCAAGTTTGATCAGGAAACCACAGCCACTGATAAAATCGACAACTGAAAAAACTGCAGAGGCAGCGCCTACCGCCACATCCAGGGAAGCTCCACCCACCACCTCCAGCAACATAACTACACCAACTGAAAAACCAAGGAGTGATTCGAAGTAATCCAGAAGCGCGGGCGATTCACGAATCGCCCCCACGAATTCGCCGACGCCACATCAAGGCGGTTCACGAACCGCCCCTACGACTATTCTTCATCTTCATCTACTAAAAGACCATGCGTCTGCATTTTCCACAATTGCGCAAAATGTCCTTCTTCTATCGCCAACAATTGTTCCTGCGTACCCGCCTCAATAATCTCACCCTTATTAAACACTAAAATTTGATCCATATCGGCCAAGGTTGACAGACGGTGCGCAATCACGATGGTGGTGCGGTTCTGCATCAAATAACTCAAACTCTCCTGGATTAATTTTTCCGTTACTGAGTCTAGCGATGAGGTTGCCTCATCCAAAATTAAAATTGGCGCATTTTTTAAAATAGCACGCGCAATGGCAATACGCTGACGTTGACCGCCCGATAATTTAATGCCACGCTCACCGACCAACGATTCATAGCCTTCGGATAATTTCTCGATAAACTCATGGCAGTGCGCCAACTTTGACGCCTCAATCACTTCTTCATCCGTTGCCTCTAATCGACCATAGCGGATATTTTCCATCAGCGTGCGATGGAACAACGATGGTTCTTGTGGAATCATCGCGATATTGGCGCGCAAGGAATCTTGTGTCACCCTGGCAATGTCTTGTCCATCGATCAATATCTGACCATCGGTTAATTCATACAGGCGCAGAATCAAATTCACAAAGGTGGATTTACCGGAACCAGAAAACCCGACCAGGCCTACCTTTTTCCCCGCCGGAATATGCACATTGAGATGATTAAATACCAGGTGCTTTTTTTGATAGGCAAATACTACGTCGTCAAAACGCACCTCGCCGTGCGCCACCACTAATGGTTTAGCATCAGCACTATCGCTAATGCCATGCTCGACTGCGATTAAGGATAATGCCTCCTTAATCGTACTGAGTTCACGCACCAGCACACCCAATTGATAACTCATATACCATATCATGCCCAGCACCCAAAACGTCAGCATACCGATTAGGGAGAAGTCACCCAGGGTAACCCAACCCTGCACCCAGCCGTGAATTAAGGTAAATATCATGCTAAAAATCAGCATTAGGCCGGCGCATCCTTGAATCAAGCGCATGGTTTCAATATGCCAAAACGCGCGCGTGGCTTTTTGAAACTCGTCTGCCTGCGCTTGTTTTAAATAATCGCTTTCATAACCACCGCGGGCAAATAAGCGCACGCTGGTGATGTTGGTGATGCTATCAATCATCTTACCGCTTAACTTAGTGACAGACTCCGCATGTGCCTGCAGGCGATTGCTGCCAGAACGCAGGAACAACAATGTCACGCTCATATGCACCACAAACCAGGCGATTAAAATGCCAGCAAAAAATGGACTGGCCATCCACATCAAGCCAACGGCTATGGAAAATCCCACACTAACTGAACACAAGGTGAAAAGCATAATTTCTACCACTGTCTGGCTGCTGGTGGGCAAGCTCGACAGTTTCTGTGCAATGCTACCGGCAAAATTATTGGCGAAATATTCGTGCGAATGTTGCTTGATATAATTGAATGCCATCTCGCGAATATTGGCGCGAAACCGTGGGAAGGCAGTAATCAAGGTAATACCCTGCACGCGCATGGAGATTTCCATCACCACCCAACACACAATTAACGCGGTTAACGGCCACATTAATACCGTATAGACGCCAACCGGCGCGCCATGATAATTGGAAATAGCGTTAATAAATAATTTAATAAAGTATGGGAATAGCACCTCGTTCACCGCCCAAATTAATGCGGTAACAAAGGCAATACTAAATGCAATCGGCTGACGTTTAACAAAACGCCATATAAATGCAGGAATATGTGTAGGAAGCTTCATAAAACACCTGGAAAAATTCAGCCGCAGGGAAACACGCATCGATAGCCGGTTTAGCTGCTGTTTAGTTTGCTGAGTAAGATTAAGAAAAAATTAAATCTAAATGCGCCTGACTATAAATAAAACGTTCGTGAACCGTCCATATAAGTATAGTCAAGCCCGACAAATGTACTGATTGATACAGTACGTACATCCTTGTCGTTGCGTGAAGTGATTTAAATTTTCATGGTGACACCAGGTGAAAAAGATTTGGCAGATTTAAAATACTATGAAGGTATTATACTATATTGTAGGGTTTTTAGCAAATGATGCGGTTTTTTCGCAAAAACCGTTCTTGGCGTCACATTAGGGAAAAATTTATCTTTAAAAGCATTAATTGCAAAAGGCAGAAGGTAACTGCTCACCCTGTATACGATTTTTGGCGCACAACCCTCACACTGTCATCCCGGAACTCAATTCTTCCAATTAGCCTTAAGTATTGCTTGACAGGGTTTATAGAGAGTGTCTATTGTTTTCAAGCTAATAAGCTATAAAAATATAGGAGAAAAGTAATGGAAAATACCATAGGATCAGGGACAACCGAGATGTTTGTCCGAGAAGAATTTAAGCGATTAGATTTAAAGGATAAACGCTTGAACGAACGAGCGAAGAAAATTCTTATGACGATACAAACGAAGTTAGGTAGTTGTATAAGGCGTCTGTTTTTGGATGCAAAAGAAGCTAGGCAAGCCTACGATTTTTTTTAGTAATCCCAAGATTTCGAGGGAAGCATTGCTAGCACCTTATTACCAGAAGACGGTGAAACGTATCCAGGAAAGCGATTCAAGGTACATCTTGGCGATTCAGGATGGCATGCGTTTGAACTATACAAGTCATACAGCAAAAACGGAGCTTGGCCGATAGGCAAGATGGGTTAAACAGACATGTACGGTCTGATCCAGCATAGTACGTTGTGCGTGACGGATAGGAATGAGCCATTAGGACTCATTGATGTGCAGTACTTTGACTACGACGAATTGGATAGAAGCGTCCATCATCATCATCGAGAGGTGAAAGATAAAGCGAGTCGTTGTTGGCTTACTGCGCTAAAGAACATGAGACGGCGTGTGGGAGCGACTGAGAAAAAGATCATTACTGTGTCGGATCGGGAAGGAGATTTTTATGAGTTGTTACATACATTAAATGAGGCAAATGAAGACTATGTGATACGTGGTAAGCATGATCGTTATTCAGGAGAGAAGCACCGAGACCGAGGCGAAAAGTTAAAGAGTTTATTAGAGAAAGCGGAGGGAAGGGGTGTATTGGATGTGACAATCCAAGAGGTAGATACGAGGGAAATTAAGGAGCTAAGATTAAATTTGAAGGCACTGAGGATTACCTTTCCACCTCCTAATAAAAGCAAGGAGGAAGGGAAGGGAAAAATTGGCTATAAAGCGATTACGATTAATGTGGTTAAAGCGTTTAATGAGGGGCACGAATGGATATTATTAACGAGTTTACCCATTGACACAGTCGGACAAATAAAAGAGATAGTGGAGATATACCGAAGTCGTTGGCATATAGAAGATTACCATAAAGTGTTAAAGACAGGCTATCAAGTGGATGAAGTGTATTTGCATAGTTCACGGCAAGCGATAGAAAATTTTTTAGTTATGGCTAGCTTATCGGCATGTCGTTTATATTGGCTGATCTATATTGGTCGTACAGAGGTAGATATTAAAGCGGATAAACTGTTTGAAGCGTTTGAATGGAAAGCGATATACGTTTTTTTTAAAGAAAAAATACCGGAAGAATGCCCGGCATTATCTGAAGTCATCTTAAGGATTGCTCGTTTAGGTGGTTATAAATCCAAGAAGAAGGCGTCAAAACCTGGAATAAAGACATTATGGATAGGGTATCAACAATTTACAATAGCTGCCCAAATGTACAGGAATATGTCAAGCTTAACTTAAGGCTAATTGGAAGAACTCAATGGGCACTACCTTAAGCGCTTTTCCCTGCTCCCGGGTTGGCTGGGTGCGATTTCGTAGGGGCGGTTCGTGAACCGCCCGCTCTCAGCATTAATTATATTGTGATGGGCTGTGTTTCACTCAATCTATCAGTGAATAATGGCATATATGTACTTTATTTGTTTTGTGCGGGCGGTTCACGAACCGCCCCTACGAACACTTTGTGCTATTCCTTAAGGTAGTGCCATTGATCCCGGAACTTAGTGCTGTTTAACGAGAATATACAGCCGTCATCCCGGAATTTAATACTGCTTAATGAGCGTGCGAATTTAGCAGTATTTAATATCCGGGAGTTAACAGCACTTAGTGTTCCGGGATCCAGGATCATTAAAGTAGCACCACTACCTATCGACTGGATCCCGGACATTAAGTACTCCTAAGTTCGCAAGCTCACTAAGGAGTACTAAATTCCGGGACGACAAAGTCGATTCCGGGATGACATAAATAAGTTATGCGCCAGAATACGCAATCTCAAACACGATTGCTATCTAATATCTCAAGGGCCTTTGTTATCCGATATTTGTTCTTGGTCGTTATCATCATCATCTGCATAAACTACAGGGTTTTTAGTATAGTGCTTTAAAACTACATCGTGCACTGCTGCAGCAACCTGCTGCGTTTTTGCAGGTTCGCATTGCACATCCTTCAGATAGTTGGTGATGAATTCAACCGCTTTTTCAGCCGCCACTTTCGCCTTTGGCTTTGTACTTCCCTCAACTTGCTCTGTGAGTCCCTCGTGAACATGCTTTGCAAGTGGCCCATCCACTATTGTTTGAGCGCTTTTTTCTGACATACTAACAGTAGCACGCAACTGTGTTATTATCTTATTTCTTACTTCAATAGGGAGCCGTGGTGTCGTTGAAGTCGAGCCCTTAATTATTGCGTTACCATGTTGAGCTATCCACTCTTGAACGCCACGAGATATCTCCCGCCGATCCGTTGGTGAAATTTGCGCAGGCGACACAACATTCTCTGACTTTGCTTCTACTTTTAACTGCCTGGGTGAGGAATTGGCATTCCCCAATATCGACCTCATGGGGTTTGCATTTTTATTTTCTACTACCTCCTGGAACTCTATATCTACATCTACATCGTTTTCTAGTTGCCGGTCTGGGTCAGCCACCCAATCCATTTTTTCGGATATCGCATCCATCACTACGAACCCCATGGCTACTCCTACGAATCCTAAGACTGCCGCTATTGCGGTAAGGATAACATGGGCTACCATATAAGCTAATATTGCCGCCGCTACTGCTTGACCAACGGGTGTAAACAGGAACGCTACGAATGCGACTACCGCTAATACTGCTACCACCCCCAGGACAAGCCAGAGTGTCCTATGTTTTTCAAAAGATGCTATTAAAGACTTTCTTATTTCCTGCTCATAAAAGTCTCTTACTCTTTTTAAAGTTCTTTCTAAAAAAGACGGCTCAGCTTCTACCGGTTGTCTCAATGGTCTAGCTTCTCCTTTTCTTCCTCTCATATATCCACCTTAATTTTGAATTATCACTTATATTCGGCCACAATCGACCACATTAACAGATATTGCCCACATAGCCCCCATTGTTGTCAAAGTATGGCCTGGGTTTGAATAAAGTATAGCACCACTCTATTAAGAATATATTAACTCACCGTGCGTTTAAGTTATTATTATTTTCCGGTGCGGGATTCTGCTGCGATGGCTCGGCCTCCGGCTGTGATGGCGGCGAAACTGCTATATCCGGTGTTCCTACCAATTTTGGTTTTTCAGAAGATGTCACTACCTCAACAGATGCAGAATTTTTATTATAATCTTTATAGTGATCTGGAATTATCTTATGTAGTGCCTCAACAATTTCTTTCCCTTGGTTATCTGACAACGATAAATTCGGATCGATTTCTATATCCGCAATTACCTCACGGACTCCTGCCATCACCGCATCAGCAGATGATAACCCGTTAGGTGGATTTTTAGCTGCTGTTTCAATTGCTTGCCTATTCTCTGTGAAGTGACCAACTATTTTTTCAACCTTTCCTGTTGATATCCCAGGAATAGCCTCTACCGCCCTTGTTACCTTATCCACTATATTACCGCTGAGCACAGGCGCCATACGCTGACCCTGAGTTTTATCTTGAGACTGCTGTTGTTTAATATCTCTGGCAGCTTGCCGTTCTCGGGTCGCTGCATCAGCTCTGGGATTAGCCTTGCTCGCGTCTTGCTTACTTTGGAGATTTACGTCATCTGCGGATTGCTCATATTCCCTTTCTCTCACCGTCATATAAACAGCGCCCCCTATCAGGCCTCCTGCCAGGAGTACCATTAAGCTAATAACAGCATGGGCCGCTATATAAACCAGCGCTGCCGCCGCTAATGCCTGACCAACGGGCGTAAATATAAAGAATGCTATGGCTGCTAATGCTACCAACCCCATGACGATAAGCCATAATAGTTGATTTTCTTCAAAAGAATCCTTAAAAAACTTCTGCACTGCCGCTACAGGTTTTGCTAGTTTTATTAAAACAGGCGCGCTTTCCATATCCATAGCATCTTGTCTTTTTTTTGTCAGCTTTTGTTGTTCTAGCTCTTGTTTTCGTTTTCGTGCTTGTTCTCGATCTTCCATTGTCCACCTCAATAATAAGTTACTTGTTGATTTTTAGCCGCTATTGGCCGCCCTCACAATGCCTCAAAACGCATTCCCCACCTTTGTTTTGGCAGTTTGTTTAAATAAAGTATAGCACCGCTTCATTAAGAACATATTAAGCGCTTTGAACAAATCAACGCAAAATAGAGCCGGAGGTATGCGGCTGCAGGGTTCCCTGGGCATCTTGTAATAATAAGCGGCCGTGTTCATCAATGCCCCGCGCTATTCCCATATAGCTGCCCTGGGCATTTTGCAGGGTAATATGCTTGCCAGCCAGATAATCATACTGTGGCCATAATGGCAGGAATGGCGTTAGACGTTGTTGTTGGAATAGCGGTAAATCTAACATCAGTTGCTCAATCAATAGCGCCGCTATTTTATTTCTGTCTTGTTCCACACCCGTTATTAATTGCAATGACGTCCATGATTGGTCAATGGCGATAGTTGGTGTATCGACCATATTCACATTGAGGCCAATACCAATAATTGCATGTACAGTATCAGCATTGTGCATAATAGTTTCCACTAAAATGCCGCAGATTTTTTTGCCCTGCCAATATACATCATTCGGCCATTTCAATTGCGATCCAGATGGAATATCACACTGCGTCAATACACGCACCACTGCTAATCCCACCACCAGGCTCAACCCGCTTAATAATGTTGCCGGGGTGCGAAATGTAAATCCCAGGGAGAGTGACACATTAACTCGTGGCGGCGAGTACCAGTTGATTCCCTGCTTGGCAGTTTTAGCACGTAGCAAATGTTCAGTGAGCGTAGCATGTGGAAATGCGTGTGGATTGGCGGCAATTTCTTGCCTTAAATACGCCATGTCGGATTCAATCGCAGGAAAGATAGTAATGCGTGGGGCGTTGGTTGATAAGTATGGTTGAATTATATCGAGGTTTAAGTGCATAAGATTTGAAAAAAAGAAAAATAAAAAAAAGAAAAAATATTTGACGCAGAGACGCAAAGACGCAGAGAAAAACATAAAAGATAAAACATAAAAAAATTATTTTTTTATGCTAGTCTTTTATTTTTTTAATATTTTTTTGTTTTTAATCTTTTCTCTGCGTCTCTGCGCCTCTGCGTCAAGTTTTTAAATCTTCCCGCGTCACTAACTCCCACGCCGCGGTATCATTTAACAACGCCAAACGTAATTGGTGATTTAAGTGATGACCAGATTTATAGCCGGAAAATTCGCCAAGCACGCTGTAGCCTAATAATTGCAAATCTCCGATGGCGTCTAATACTTTGTGTTTAACGAATTCGTCAGGATAACGCAGCGGCTCTGGATTCACTATACCCGTTTCATTCAACACAATGGTATTTTCCAATGCAGCGCCCAGGGCAAGGTTATGTTGCTTTAACCATTCGTATTCAGACAAAAATCCAAACGTGCGTGCGCGACTGATATGATCGACATAGGATGATTGCGCTAAATCAATGTGGCAAGTTTGTGGCGTTTGCGCGATGGCGGGATGATCGTAAACAATTTGCAGGGAGAATATCGAACTATCTGCTGGCGCTAAGCGTACGTATTTATCACCCTCTTGCACGCTGATGGCGCGTTTAATTTTCAGAAACTGTTTAGGAGTTTCTTGTTCGCTCACACCAGCCTGCTGGATGGCTTGCACAAACGGCCATGCGCTGCCATCCATCGCGGGTGGCTCTGGCGCATCCAAATCTACATAGGCATTATCAATACCCAAACCCGCCAGGGCTGACATCACATGTTCTATGGTGGCAATGGTAGTGTTGCCTTGCGCCAGGCAGGTATTGAAACGCGTATCACCCACTGAATGGGTGGTGGCGGGAATTTCCACGACTGGTTTTAGATCAATACGACGAAAAATGATGCCGGTGTTTGCTGGCGCAGGGTGAAGGGTGAGGTGTACAAGCGCACCGGTGTGCAAGCCCACGCCAGAAATTGACGCGGGGGAGGTTAGAGTGCGCTGGTTAGTTATCATGAGGCTCTTAAAAGAAAAAGATTAAAAGATTTGACGCAGAGACGCAAAGACGCAGAGGAAAACATAAAAGATTTAATTTAATGGCACAAAGCCCCTGGGAGCGCGGGCAGCTTACCCGCAATGTCAGCCATTGGCAAACATGCGGACGAGCCGTCCGCGCTCCCAGGGATAATAGAGCCATTTTGTCCTTTGATGTTTTATTTATGTTCTTTAATCTTTTCTCTGCGTCTTTGCGTCTCTGCGTCAAATTTTTTATGTTTTTTTACGTCCTCACGTTAAATCTTTTATTAGTCATCCTGCCGACGCAAGAAGGCGGGGATATCGAGGTAATCCATGTCCTTGGTGCTGAGTTCCAACGCAACTTTCTGCACGGTTTGTGGCTGTTTACGGATCACCGCCGGGCGTTCTAAATTTTGGTAATCGGCTGCGTCAAGACGCACTGCATCGATGAGCTTAACTGGCTCCACTTCGCCAGTGCGCACGCCGCCGCCGACGATGGCGCCCTTGCCAAGCCCAGTCACTACCACGGTTACGCGCAGTGAATCGGTCATCTCTGGGTCAATAACTGTACCCACCACCACGGTAGCAAATTCCGACGCAAATGATTTCACCACTTCACCCACGGCCTCAAATTCGCCAATCGACATATCCAGGCCAGCGGTGATATTAACTAACACGCCATGCGCATCGTTAATGTCGATGTCTTCTAACAGCGGGCTGGAAATAGCCGCTTCGGCAGCTTCCTTGGCGCGATTTTCACCTGCACTCACGCCAGTACCCATCATTGCCATGCCCATTTCCGACATTACGGTGCGCACGTCAGCAAAGTCGACGTTGATTAATCCCGGGCGGGTAATCAATTCGGCAATGCCTTGCACAGCGCCCAGCAATACATTATTAGCCACCTTAAACGCGTTGAGCAGGGTGATGTTCTTGCCCAATACGGTGAGCAATTTATTGTTGGGAATGGTGATGAGGGAATCAACATATTGCGTGAGGCTTTGGATACCCTGCTCGGCAATTTGCAGACGCTTGCGGCCTTCAAATACAAACGGCTTGGTGACGACTGCTACGGTTAAAATACCTAATTCTTTGGCAATTTGCGCCACCACTGGCGCAGCGCCAGTACCGGTACCGCCACCCATACCCGCAGTGATAAACACCATATCGGTGCCGGTGAGGATTTCATGAATACGCTCGCGATTTTCTTCCGCTGCCTTACGACCAATTTCTGGATCAGCGCCTGCGCCTAATCCCTTGGTGATTTCTTCACCGAGTTGTAGCGTCACTTGCGCCCTGGATTTTTTCAGCGCCTGCGCGTCGGTGTTGAAACAAATAAATTCCACACCATCGATATTTTCTTGCAGTCTGTTCAACTGCATTGCCGCCGCCACCGCCGATCCCTATGACCTTGATGACTGCGCTGTGTGGTAAATTTTCGGATAATTCAAACATGGCCATGACTTATTTCTCCTAAAACTAATAATAATCTCTAAAAATCTAATTAACAATCCTGCTGCTAAGCGTCCTAAAATCCCCTCCCTAACCCTCCCCCGAAGCGGGGGAGGGGATATAGAGCCCCCTCCTCGTTGCGGGGGAAGGTTAGGATGGGGATTCTTACTAAAAATTACCTTGGAACCAATTCTTAACGCGCCCCCAAACTCCCTTCATCCCATTGCGCACAATCAATTCTGCATGGCCTTCGTATTGTCGCTGATAGCCGTATAACAATAAGCCAACACTGGTAGCATACGCCGGACTATCCAACACATCAGTCAAACCCTTCACGTGTTGCGGCATACCAATGCGCACCGGCATTTGAAACACCGATTCGGCTAATTCCGCCGCGCCAGCAATTTGACTGGCGCCGCCGGTTAACACGATACCAGAGGCAATTACTTCATCCAAACCGCTGCGGCGCAGTTCCGCCAACACCAGGGCAAACAATTCTTCGTAACGTGCATTAATCACTTCAGACAACACTTTTTTCGATAACTGTCGCGGCAGGCGCTTAGTAACGCTGGGCGCTTCGATGGTTTCGTTTTGTTCTTCTAACAGCGGCAATGAATAGCGGTACTTTATCTTGATATCTTCGCATACTTGGTGGGGGTGCGCAGGGCTACGGCAATATCATTGGTGACCTGGTCGCCCGCAATGGGAATCACCGCCGTATGACGGATTGACCCACCGGTATAGACAGCAATGTCGGTGGTGCCGCCACCAATATCGACCATGCAAACGCCTAACTCTTTTTCATCGTCGCTTAGCACAGCGTAACTGGAAGCCAGTTGCTCTAAAATAATATCCTGTACTCTAACCGATAACGCTGCACGCACTACAATGTTTTGCGCTGTGATGACGGCACCGTGACGCTATGCACCTTCGCTTCCAATCCAGCCCGACATACCTACGGGTTCACGAATGCCTTCCTGGTTATCAATGGCATATTCCTGTGGCAGGATGTGCAGAATTTTTTGATCGGCGGGAATGGCCACAGCCTTGGCGGCATCAATCACGCGATCAATGTCGATGGGTAGTACTTCTTTATCGCGAATCGCCACCATGCCATGCGAATTCAGGCTGCGCACGTGGCTGCCAGCAATGCCGGTATAGGCTGAGTGGATTTCGCAACCGGCCATTAGCTCGGCTTCTTCCACCGCGCGTTGGATCGATTGCACCGTCGCCTCGATATTGACGACGACACCACGTTTGAGACCGTTGGAGGGATGAGAACCGATACCGATAACTTCCACATGGCCTTCGGAACTCACTTCCCCAACCAAGGCCACTACTTTAGAGGTGCCGACATCCAAGCCAACAATAAGGTTTTTAGCTACTTTTTTAGACATGTTTCCTGCGTTTCCATATAATCAAGCCCGACTTATCATGGATCAAATGATATGCTTTATTTTTGTAGCGAGCAATGAGTTTTGCGCAGTTTTTTCTCAGTGTCAGGAGGGTAACCACTTAGAAATACGTTTATGTCGGGATAATAATAGCCCTGCCAGCAACAGCAGTATTTGACCTGCTTCTATGGCCCCGCCCTGTGGTATCTTCTGCCAGTATAATATCGCCAGCTTTAAAACTGCGTTTCTCTCCGCTGCTGACCTCTACTTCTTGACCACCCTGAATGTAAATGTAATAACCAGGTGGCGTGCTTAAGTGCCAATCACACACGAAGTCACTGGCGAATTCAAATAATCTACACGGGTTGCTGCCTAATGGCTTGGTGATTAATTGATTATTACCTACCGGATATAACAGCGGTTGCATAACATCCTGAAAATAGGAATAGCCATCTTCGGCGGCATAAATTCGGGTGACTTTGACTTCTTGGATCATATTTTAGCCCTGGTTTTCTATTTTTGAGTATACACCATATTTAATTGCCATTTATTGGATGATATGGTACAAATAATGCGCTATTTTTATGACTTTTTGCGTCACCTCAACAGGAGGGTTTTCACCATGCAATTCAAACGTTCAATTAGTACCTTTGGTATATTATTTGCCGGTATCGGTAGTGTTATTGGTTCCGGTTGGTTATTTGGACCGCTTTACGCCGCCCAAATCGCTGGCCCCGCCGCCGCCTTGTCATGGATCATCGGTGGTGTGTTAATGGTAATCATTGCATTTACCTTTGCCGAACTTGGCAGCGCGTTCCCGGTTGCCGGAGGCATGGTGCAGTATGCAGAATACAGTCACGGCCCGCTAGTCAGTTTTATGACCGGCTGGATGGTATGGGTTTCCAGCGTCTCCATCGCCCCCGTCGAAACATTAGCCGTGGTGCAATATGCGGCAAATTACATTCCCCACCTGGTTACCAAGGTAGACGGCGTAACCGTGCTAACTGGTGTCGGTATTGGCGTCAGCGCGGTCGTCTGATGTTTATCATGAGTATATCTATTATTATGGCGACTGTTTTTAGTCGTAGCAATAATGTAATCACCTTCATTAAATTGATAGTGCCTATAGCCACCGTCGTTGTCTTGATTATTATGGATTTCCATGCGACCAACTTTCATGGCGCTGAAAACGGTGGTTTTATGCCCTTCGGTTGGCATGGGGTTCTAGCCGCATTACCCCTGGGGTGGCGTGATTTACTCCTTTATCGGCTCTAACACAGTATTACAACGGCAGGCCAAACCAAGAACCCACAACGCAGTATTCCGTTAGCGATTATTGGTTCCGTGGTATTTTGTATTATCTTATACACCTTGCTGCAAATCGCCTTTATTGGCGCATTGCAACCCAGCAATTTAGCTGAAGGCTGGAGCAAGATACACTTCCCTGGGCGGTACAACGGTCCGTTTGCAGGCATTCTAGCCGGCTTTGGCTTGATGTGGTTTGTCATGATCATTTATGCTGATGCCTTGATCTCGCCCTTTGGCACTGGCTATATTTTTGCCGCATCCACTGCACGCATCAATTATGGTCTGAGCAAGATTGGTTTTTTTCCACAAGGTCAACAACAGCTAACCAAACGCGGCTGACCCCTTCCGCGCTATTGTTACAAACTACATTATCGGCTTAGTATTATTTCTGCCATTTCCTGGCTGGCAGAGCATGGTAGGCTTTATTATTTCTTGCTTTATCGTGTCGTATATCATCGGCCCTATTGCGCTGATTGGCTTACGTAAATCACAGCCCAATCATCCACGTCCATTTCGGCTGCCCTGCGCTACGCTATTTTCCCTGGTCGCATTTTATATTTGTAACTTGCTGATATTCTGGACTGGGTGGCATACGGTGTATCGTATGATGATTGCCATGGCGATTGGTTTTGTTTTCTTCGTCATACACTGCTTGCGCAGCAAGCATAATCTATGGATGAGGCAATGGCACACATCGTGGTGGATTATTCCTTACTTGGTTGGAATGTGTGTGATTTCTTATTTCGGCACCTTTGGCAATGGTAAGGGGACATTAAGTTTTGGCGTGGATTTTGCCGTAATTGGCGCATTTACCGCGATAAGTCTTCTTTCTGGCTATGAAATTAAGCCATAAGACGCATGAGCATTTACCGCTACCTAATGGTACTGTATAGAGAACGCACGCAAGAAAAAGAAATAGAGCTGGAATATTTTGGCATATGCTTCTTTATGAACAGCGACGCCGCGCGTGAATTAACTAAGAAGTTTGCGTTGTTTAATTAGCCTCGACGTTCATTCTTATACCAGTTGCGACAAAAACGTTGCGGCTGGCACAATCACCGGTTGCTGGCGCGAGAAACAATCGATATCGACGTAATCGCTATCGAATACGACTTGAAATGCGGCTGGGCGCGCCGGTCAATTGTTGAAAATGATATAAATCTCTACTTATCGCTTGATTATCACTGTACTTAGCTTCAACCAAGAACCACGGTATATCGTCCTTAGTC
>CAVZRN010000006.1:0-117738 GCA_963777715.1 uncultured Gammaproteobacteria bacterium | reverse complement strand
GTTGACGGCGGAGCAAATCCGCGTATAAATGGCGAACAATTAAAACGTAGTTCCCCCTGGCTAAAGAAATATTCGCTGCTGCGCCTGCGGTTCTCTTAAAATATTGTTAAGGATGAATAGCAATAAGCTAGAGAAGAGCTGACGCTCTTCTCTAGCTTAGTCATGTTTAAAAATGGTTTTCCTCATCAACTTCGTCCAGAGCACAGTTTGAAATAGTGGGTGGCGTGATTGCATTCATGTGTCGCCGTGCTTGGGAAAAATAATGAGATTCAATTGCTAAAGCGAGGCTCGAAAAAAATTCGACCAAACAATACGCAACCTCATCAGAAACACCATCAGGTAACATATCATCGAGGTTGATGTTCATTGTTTTTATTTACCTCCAGCAGAGTTAGATTTAGGTATGCGTTTAGCGCGGATTTCTTTCCGCTTTACACTTTTTTCTTTTGCCTCTTTAAGTCGAAATGACTCTGCCTCTATGCTGATTATTTCAGAGTGGTGTACCAACCTGTCAATCAGTGAAACGACGCAAGAAGCATTTGGGAATATCTCTCCCCACTCTGCGAAAGGTTTGTTGGTAGTGATCAGGGTGGATTTTTCTTGATATCGACCCGAGATAATTTCAAATAACAAATCGGCGTGGCGGTTTGAGTAAGATAAGTAGCCAACCTCATCAATAATCAATAGTTGTGGCTGTACATAGTGTTTTATCTTCCTACGCAATGCGCTCGCTCCATCCTGGGACGCCAGTTCATTTAGCATGTGACCTGCAGTTGTGAATAATACAGTAAACCCGCCAATGACTGCCTCATAGGCAATGTTGCTAGCAATGGTGGATTTTCCAACGCCGTTTGGGCCGCAAAAAATAACATTGGTTGATTCTTTGATAAACTCCAGTTGCATCAACTCATTGACTGCGGCTCGATCTAACTTCTTTGGCCAACCCCAATCAAAATCAGCTAATGATTTAAAATGTCCGATGCGTGCACTGCCGAGTCGACGCTCAAGACTGCGGTGTGATCGCTCAGCCTCTTCCCAGGAAATTAAATTTTCTATCCAATTTGTCTCACCCACTTCTTCCCAGTGGGACGTGATTCCGTAAAGTTTTAATGTGTTTGCTCTTTGAAATAACGTATCATTTTTCATCAAATGCTTTCTCTATAAAGGATTGTAGTTGGTCATATTCATTCAGCTTATGAGGGCGCACAAAAAGCTCACGTACACGCTTGTCGTCAGGCAAATCAATCGATAAAGGGGGAAGTTGTTGAAGCTCATGGCGACGTTTGTCTAAGCTTAATCGGACTGCGTTTGGATGGGGTACGTTGCGCAATAATGCTTCCTGGATAGCCATCTCCAATTCGGCGCGGCCGTAGCTATCCAGTAACTGCAACAGTTGTGAGGTGATGGATGCTAACGAATAGCCGCGTTCTGCTGCCTGAGTCAGTAGTGTAACGCTCGACGGAACAGCATGTGTTAATCGATTTTGTCCTCGGTGTTGGCGAGCATGTTTCTTCATCGCAACCAATTCTTGGATATGAATTTCTTGTTCAATTTGACAGCCTTTGTCGTAACTCCGTTCGTGTTCTGCAATAATATGAGCACCCTCTAAAATAAAAACCTGAGTGGGTGTGGCGGACACGGTCAGCACACGACGAACATGAGTATACGGTACCGAATAATCATTTAAATCAAAACGTACATAAGGGGTTTTCCCTACCTTAACCTCCTGTCTTTCATTCGTTTGGTAAGGGTTATCAGGCAGTCTAAATAATGTTGGTTGTTCCTCTAAAAAAACATCACGAACCGATAAGGCAGGATGTTCAGGACACGGTCTATTCGCCGCCACACCATGACACCACTCTGTCGCTTGATGGTTCAGTTCTTCTATTGTTTTCCATTCTCGCGCGGGGAAAAAATTGTCACGGACATAACGGATTGCTCGTTCCACTCGTCCTTTTTCATTGCCGCGCGCAACAGCAACAGGGCGTGGTTCAAAGCAATAATGAGCAGAAAATTCTAATAAGATGGGGTGGAAACGAATGGCATCTCCTTGACGCTCAAGCACTGCACTTTTTAGGTTATCGTACAATAAAACGCGCGGGACACCGTTCCATTCAGTAAATGCCGCCTCATGTCCACGAAGAAAATTAGCCATTCGCTGATCTAAATAAAAACGTAAAAATATTTTTCTTGAAAAACTGAGCACCATCACAAAAGCCATTAATGGTCGCCTTGCCTTGCCAATGTCGACATAACCAAAATGTCCCCAATCAACCTGAGCTTGTTCGCCAGACAATGTTCTAAGGCGTAAATATGCTTCTGCTATACGGCGTGGTCTATAGAGAGAAATTAAATGCCGAAAATGATCAACCCCACCACTATAACCACGCTGACAAACCATGTCGTATAAACGACTTGCCGTTAACGTTGGATATTTTTCAAGTGTCTCAAGGACAAATGGCAGGTAATCTGTTATAAGCGATTTTCGTTTTATAAAATTTGCTTGAGAAATTCCTGCTTGAGACAATACCCTTTTCACCACGCTGTGGTGTATGTTTAATTGACGCGCCATCGTTCCTATTCGCCATTTTTCTACGTGATAGTAACGCATGATTTTTGCTTCTAACTCGGCTGATATAGCCATAAAACAATTCTCCTCATAAATTTATTTTGGTTTGTATCGCCCAAGATGAACGGAAATACGGCTTAACATGGGAATATTCGTTAAAAATCCGGTACGAATAAACAATGAGCACGATTTGCCACAAAAATTACACACGTTAACAGTAGTTGTGCGTTCATTTGGCACGCGAGGTAGTAAATCATTGGTGGGTAGTGCAGGGGAACCCTGATCCGTCACTTTTTTATTTTTACGCGCACGATAACGCCGCTGACGCTCAGCATGTTTTTGTTTGCCACGGAAACTTTTTTGGTAGAGCGGGTTCGCCATACGAAGCGAGTGCACACGAGCTGGCTGTGAACAGTTTGTTCCGCAATAAATATTGCCTCTGTCACAGTCACTACAAATAATGACTTGAGAGCGGCAAAGCAGACATGTAAACAAACGAGCACTTTTCTTCATCGACGTTTTGTGCCGATGAGATGAGATTAAAGCTGGACTTTATGCGAATAAATTAGGATAATTTGTTCGGGTCGTGTGCTAATGGTAACAGTCGACTGTCAGGTCAATGTAACTGCTGCCGTTCTTTCGTTCATTTTTCTCACCGGCCCAACCTTTCTACCGAAATTTTCCGAAGTTGTCACATTGTTTCTGCAACCTTAAACTAATCTTAAATTGTAAACTTTGCCGGAATGGCGATTGTGGCGGGTTATTATATGCGGTTTAGGTATGCGCTGCTTTTACGCGGGTTTTGAAAGCCATCTACAATCCAGGGCCAGCCATCGATTTATCAATCGGCTGACGTGGCATATCTGCCGTTACCACGAGAGAATCGTACGCACAACCCGCATATTTGAAGCGTACGTGCTCGATGATGTACACCTGTGCCGGAATGATTTCTAACTGCTCCAATACCTCTTCGCCGATTTTCTTAAGCCGACGACCACAGCCACAATTGCAGTGCTTCTGTTGCTCGGATAGGTCATATTCAATACGTTTTCGTGGTAGGTCTGCAGGTAATTGACGCAGGCTTCGCTTAGATTTTTCTTTGGAGGAATGAGTCGCCGCCTCCTGGGTTACATCATTTGGTGTCGTACCGCTATCATTAAGCGCCAACGTTGCGTCTGGATCAAACAAATTACCTTGACCAGGAATTCCCTGTTCCGATTTTTTACCAAAGCGATGACGAAGAAAACAATGCATCTGATGTTGTAACTGCTGATATTGTTCGCGTATTTGATCAATGGTTTTTTGTTGATGAGCGATTTTTTCCTGTTGATCCGCGATAATATTTTGCTGATCCAGAAAGAATGTTTGAACCTGTTTTGGCAGAGAAGTAATATCATCTATCATGCAATAATAATACCGGATAATTTGAAAAAACACCCGTGCTTTTTGCTTAAAATAAGCACTATATAGCCAATAGCCATTTTCTAAAAAACTAAGCAACGGCATCATAACTCAGCGTTTCCAAACGTTGTTGGTTCAGGAGATCAACACCTTCTAAAATCATGGCTAACTCAGATGGGCCAACCGTAAATACATCCCCCGGGAATTTTGGTAAGCGAAACACATTTTTTTCCAACCGCTTGTACCATACGCAAAAACCATTTCTATCCCAATACAGTATTTTCAGTTTATCTCGGCGTCGGCTAAAAAACACAAACAGGTGACCCGACAGTGGATTTTTATGTAGCACCTCTTGTACCATCAGGCTCAAGCCATCAATCGACCTACGCATGTCGGCATGTCGAGTGGCAATATAAACTCGTGTATTAGGTGGCAGCATTAGCATGTGGTCATTCTCCTTAACACGGTTAATACTCTCACCAATGATGCTTCATCAAAATCAGGATAACAGCGCAAACGATACCGTTCGCCACAGTACACTTCAATCGGCGCGGTTGCAGAAGGCGACGAAGGTTGGGCTGATAATTGAAGGGGAATAAACGTGGGTAGCGCCCGATCTGTTATAGCTGGTGATTGAGAAATTTCTTTGGATCGCATTTTCTTCAAGCGATAATCCCAGCGCTTTAGATCGGGTAATTTGAGTTGGTTTTTATCGCAATAGACTTTTGCTGTTAAATTACTTTTACGCCACACCTGGATCAGCTTGATCCAGATTTTTCGGCGCTCTGATTGCCGTAAGGCAGATTGATATACTTTGTGCATGCGCTTGTCTCCTCGAAGCTTGTTAAGCAGTGGAGACAATTTCGCATAGTTTATAGGGACATGATAGATGGGTTTATCGGACGGTTACGCGTTTTACACAGTGGAACGCTTGAAGATTACGAGCAGTTGTTACCGTGGAATATCAAGTTGGATTATGTCAGATCAGCTTAGACGAAGAAAAGATGGGGTTGGTGGAGCGCTTACAAATTATTATTGATCGAAAGTAATACCCCTACCATACAATATTATACCCAACAACTGGCTGACCTGGGTTACTCCCTGGAAACCGTTAAAAATTGTAAATCGGCACTAGACCGATTACACAATGGATATGAGTACGCTATGGTAGTATAGACATTGATTTGCCGGATTTGATGATTGGTGAGCTGATGATGTTTTTACAACGGTGTAATCAACAAAATTCCACTCGTGCTATTGCACTAACGACTAATTTTATTACCCTGGCTATGATAATGGCGTGTGCACAAATTGGGATTGTAACCATTATCAAAAAACCCATTTCAGTCGAGTATTTTGTGGCGCTGTTAGAAGAAGCGGAGGAAACGCATTTGTTGGAATTGGATGTTGCTTAGGGAGTAGGAACCAGGCGTTTTTCCTGGGAACGCGGACGGCTCGTCCGCGCTCCCAGGGGCTTTGCGGCTATCCGTAAGATTTTATGCCATCCCCATCACCATTTATCCTGCTAAGTATAATTTCACTAATGGATCAATGAGTTTATAGCCGATTTTGGTCTTGACAATGTACCCATTTGTTTCCAATAGCTTGACGAGTTTAAAAATACTTTGCCGTGATTTGGCCTCTAAACCGAAATTAACTGGATTCTCCAATGCTAAATTAGTTAATATTTCTAGCGTATGTGTGCGTGATTTAATTTTCTGAATCAATAATTCAACATAGGAAGACTCCTGTGGGATAAGTCGCTCTTGAATGTAACGATAAAATGCCATACTAGAAGCAGCATATTCCGGTTCAATCAGTAAGTCGCGAATTACCTTGCTGGTGTAGTATGGATGACATTCCAACAAATCAAGTATATTCTGCGCCACGCTATAATCAAACTTAGTGGTACTTAAATATTGGATGACCTCATGTTTATCCAAGGCGCCCAGCTTTATAATATCGCCAAAGCGATAAAACGCAGATTTCTTTTCAACGAAAATTTTTGACATCAGGGTTTCTTGACTGCCTGCAAACACCGAACAAACATGTTTTTGTGTCTGAAGAACTGAACGGAATATCTTTATGACCTCGTCTCCCAGTTCATATAGCTCACCAAATTCATCGAAAAACACAATAACTGTTTTACCGGTTTTGATAGCTACCTTCTCTAATAGATCCAATGCGTGCCCAAGCAAAATGACGTCATTGGATTTGGTTTGTAGTAATTTCAACACGGATTCGATATCAAGGTCGCCAAATGACATTTTGAATTGTAACGACACTCCCACTTGTTTTAATAATAACTGTAACTTTCCTTTATAACCAAGCGCGGCTAAACATTGTTCGGTAATGCCTTCGGCAAGCGTTTTAATGCTTGCTGAATAACGCATAATATCCATTGAAATCAATAAATAAGCTTTATCTTTACGGATTTCATCAAATACTTTATTCACCAGTGTCGTTTTGCCAAAACGTCTTGGTGCAATCAAGATATAATCCTTGCCGTGCATAAGGCCGGATTTCAATAAGGCCAGTTCCTTAATCCGATCAATAAAAATGTCTCTTATTAATGATTTTTCTGCTTTTGGCATGTCGTTATCTCCACCCCCATTATATACCATATCAGTGACCAACTGTAAACCTTTTAAAGGTTACAATTGTAAACTTAAATATGTTACATGTATCCCTGAAGGTTGATACAGAGTACTTAGATAACAGAAACTGAAAGCTTTACCGCAATCTCCGCCACGCGTTTCCCCAATGCCTTGCACAAACGCTGCTCTTCTTCGCTGAGCGGCAGGTCGTTATTAATGCCTGCCAAATGCGTGGGGCCATAGGGTGTGCCGCCGGTATGGGTATTAATTAAATCTATTTCGGTATAGGGAAGACCCACGTACAACATGCCGTGATGCAGCAGCGGCAGCATCATGCTGAGTAATGTTGCTTCTTGCCCACCGTGCAGACTAGAGGTCGATGTGAACACGGCGGCTGGTTTTCCGGCCAATTCACCTGATAACCATAAGCTGCTTGTGCCATCTAAAAAGTATTTTAACGCTGCCGCCATATTGCCATAGCGGGTCGGGCTGCCGAGTATTAGGCCAGCGCATTGCTTTAAGTCTTCCAGTGTTGCATAGGGCGCACCCGATTCAGGAATAGCTGGGGCAGAAGCCTGATGATCAGGTGAAACGCTGGGTACGGTGCGTAATTTGGCGTTTGCCTGCGGTACTAAGGCGACGCCACGTGCGATATATTCAGCCATTTTACGCGTAGCGCCATAGCGGGAATAATAGATAATTAATATGTCATGCATAGTATTTTACGATAGATTTGGTATAATAAGATTTATCCGTACAACAACTATAGACTCTATTCAAGCTATGCGCTCTTCTTATTTCTCCAGCACCGTGTTGTTTATTTTAGGGCTATTTCTCTATACAACACAAGCAGCAGCACAAACCTATCCACTCACCCAGGACGATGTCGTCGGTAGTATTAAAACCGTCACCGCTAAGCCAGGCGATACGCTGGCGCAGTTGGCGCGTGATTATGACATGGGTTACATGGAAATGAAGGAAGCCAACCCAGGTATAGACGCCGACCATTTACGCCCAGGCACCGTGCTCGTCGTTCCCAGTCGCTTCTTGCTGCCGAATGCGCCACGTAATGGCATAGTGATTAATCTGGCGGAAATGCGTCTGTATTATTATAGCAATGGGCAAGTGACAACCCATCCGATCGGGATTGGTCGCGAAGGCGAAGAAACGCCAACCACTGTGTTGCGCGTGATCCAACATATTCCTAACCCTGTGTGGACAGTACCAGAATCCATCCGTAAATTACGGGCGGAAGAGGGTGTTTATTTGCCAAGATCGGTTCCGCCCGGACCAGAGAACCCGCTGGGAAATTACGCCATGCGGCTGTCGAATTATACCTACCTTATTCATGGCACTAACGAGCCGCTCGGTGGTATTGGTCGTCGTAGTAGTTCCGGTTGCGTACGTATGTATCCCGAAGATATAGAAAGCTTGTATCATGCTGTTCCCAACGGCGCTAATGTCTATGTCATCAACACACCTTATAAGGCGGGTTGGTCGCAAGGGCAACTTTATTTAGAGTCACATATTGCATTGTCTGATGTCGACCAGGGTGTCGACGACACAGGGCAAATTCGCAGTGTGGTTGAATTGGCGACTCGCGCGCGCAGGGCAATGGTGGATTGGAACAAGGCATTGGCTATTTCCAGCGAAACTCAGGGGTTACCACAAGTAATCGGGCAGGCGGGTTAATTAAGATAAATCACTGCTGCGTATTAACACTGAACCGTCAGGTTCTAAACGATTACCCAAGTATTTTCGGCGTGCTTCGTGTTCAATGGCAGCATGATTATCTTTAAACACCTTAAGTTTGTCTTTATCATTACCTTGATAATAGTCATCAAGCGTTTCCTCGCTTATTTCACACTGTATTTGTTTATCTCCATCCTTTCCATAAAAACGTACCACTCTGCGATCAGGTATGTACATCGGGTCAGATTGTGGAAAATCCAGGCGTCGCTGGTCAACCATACCTAGTACCCCTAGAATATTTAATATGGAAGACAATTGAATATCTTTTTCGTCATTCTCAAAACGCGAAATGGTGGGCGTGCTAACACCAGCAAGTTTAGCTAAGCGCTGTTGCGTTAATTTTTGTTGCTTGCGCCTTTGCTTCGCCTCGAAGACAATAGCTGACCAGTTAATGCGAAACTTCCATTCCATCGTTTCTCCACTTTTTCTATCAATTTTTTCTTTAAATTATCAGGCCCTACATCAGCCTTCGCCAATGTTTCCAATGCAATGGGGAGATGCTTACCAAGTGTTTCGACAGCAGCGACAACATCTTCTTCGTCCAATCCGAAACCTTTTCCTAACATCAATAGATGTTTGGGCAATAATGCGCCAATTTTCAAGTTACGAATACCTGCAATATATAGCGCAATGGATTGATATTCAGGGTATATTGCCGCTGAAACTAGATCGTACATAGGTGTCAAGCGTAAGCCGTCGCGCGTGTGAAACATGGCAAAGTTTTTGAAATGCGCATCGGTGTTGCCCACCAATAGACAGGCAAGAATGCGTCGAAACAGTCGATCTACCTCAGCAGAAATACAGTCTGGGGTCTCGCGGATAAATTTGGCTATATCTTCGTATCCGCCTTCATATTTATCATCGCCCGAGCGACGCCCCAGCAGTTGGTTAAATTCCTCAAAATGATACAAGCGCCTTCCTGTTGGCGTGCGATCAAAGCGTGGCACTATTAATGCCTGTTCGTTAATGGCTGGAATATTAGTAATTTCCATATCAACGATTTCATCATCCGGCAGTAGTTCCCGTACCACCAGTGTAGTCAAAAATTCCAACTCGATAAGATGCCGCAAATTACCAGAAGATAATTTAGCGATATGCGTACTTAGTTCATTAGGCTGAACCGGACGAAATCCATTCCCTTCCCTTACCACTAATAATTTTCGCTGAATGCCAGAGAGAGAAGCGCGTCCCAGCAATGCTGCAATCGTTGCATCATCTGCATGATCAAGGGAGTAATGGTTACGTGGTTCAGGATCGACCACTGACACTGCACCAGCCAGGTCATGGCCGAATCCTAACAATAGTGCAAAACGATGACGGGGATCGATTCCCAGTGCGCGTGCCTGGGCATTTCTAAACCATCCTTCCGCCACCAGATTATCGAAAAAAGAATGCAATCCCTGTTCAGATATGTGTGGTTCCTTGCGTAGTGGCAGTGTATGGGCTATTTTTGGCTGTTCAGCCTCAAGATACGAGGTGTCGTAGGTAAAAATACACCTGCCACCTGCTTCTTCCTGTAGGCGACCAGCGTAGGTGTCTTTATAGTAAACCTTGCCCCAAAGTGCATTAGCCATAACAAATATATTTTATATTTTGTATTTTATACTAGTGTTTATAAAATATAGTTTATTACAGTACCCGATAAAATGCAAGAATATAAAACATAGTTTATGGCAGTTATACAGTGTATCTTTGTACCACATCCTTCAAAAACAGCACAATTTCTTTTAATTCCACGGATTGTGCCTCACCGCCCGAACGGCGTTTATATTCGACACTGTGTGATTTCAAACCACGTTCGCTGACCACAATGCGATGGGGAATACCGATTAATTCCATATCGGCAAACTTTACTCCGGGGCGCTCATCGCGGTCATCCAACAGTACCTCATATCCATGCTGCAATAGCTGCGTGTAGAGTTCATCCGTCGCTTTCTGTACCTGTGCATTTGCATAGTTAATCGGCACCAGGGCAATTTGAAACGGCGCCATTGGCTCTGGCCAAACGATGCCTTGCGCATCGTGATTTTGTTCGATCGCTGCTGCCACAATGCGTGATACCCCAATACCATAGCAACCCATGCGTAAGGTAATGGTTTCACCGACTTCATCCAACACCGTTGCCCCCATAGCCAGGCTGTATTTATCGCCCAGTTGAAAGATATGTCCCACTTCAATACCACGCGCAAATTGTAAATGGCCATTGCCATCAGGGCTGGGATCACCCACTACTACATTGCGCAAATCAGCCACTTCCGATAGCGCAATATCACGTTCCCAATTTGCATTGACCCAGTGATAACCATCTTCATTGGCGCCACACACAAAATCGACTAACACGGCTGCTTCACGATCAACCACCATAGGCACATTTAAATCTAATGGTCCAATTGAACCAGGTCCGCAGCCTACACTTGATCGAATTTGTTCTTCGCTGGCAAGGGTTAGTGGTGTCGCTACTAATGGATGTCTTTCAGCCTTAACCACGTTTAGCGTATCATCGCCACGCAATACCAACGCAACTACCTCATGGTGTTTTCCTGCCACAACTAAGGTCTTGATGGTTTTTTTCACATCCAGGTTAAGAAATGCCACCAGGCTTGGGATACTATCCACATTGGGGGTAGCCACGCGTTGCAACTGTCCTGTTGGCGCACCTTGTGGCTGTGGCGCTAGTTTTTCTGCTTTTTCAATATTAGCGGCATAGTTACCCTGATCGCTAAACGCAATCAAGTCTTCACCAGATTGCGCCAACACTTGAAACTCATGTGAATAACTGCCGCCAATGTCGCCGGTATCTGCTAATACTGCTCGAAAGCGTAATCCCAGGCGGGTGAAAATCCGTGAATAGGTTTCATACATGTTTTCATATTCTTCACTCAGTGACGCAGCAGTTAAATGAAACGAATAAGCATCCTTCATCAAGAACTCACGCGCACGCATCACGCCAAAGCGCGGACGCAATTCATCACGAAACTTGGTTTGTATCTGGTAAAAATTACGCGGCAGTTGTTTATAGCTTTGAATCTCGTGACGTATTAAATCCGTGATCACCTCTTCATGCGTAGGACCAAAACAAAATTCACGTTCATGACGGTCTTGCATACGCAACATCAGGGGACCATACGCTTGCCAGCGTTGTGATTCTTGCCATAATTCCGCCGGCTGAATCGCCGGCATTAACAATTCGAGAGCGCCACTACGATTCATCTCTTCGCGTACGATCTTCTCGATCTTGCGTAATACGCGCAATCCCAGCGGCAGCCAGGTATATATTCCCGACGTAACCTTACGAATCATGCCGGCGCGAAACATGAGTTGATGGCTGATGATTTCCGCATCAGCAGGCGTTTCTTTGAGTGTTGCCAATAAATAATTAGAAGTGCGCATAGTAGGGAAAATCGAACTCAGGTTAGTTACAAAATATTTTTTATTTTCAACTTGCTGGCATTTTCAGCCATGATCTTATCTAAAGTAGCTATACTGCTAATACCATATTTTTGTGCGCAAGCAAGATGAAGTGCATCACCTGCTCGCAAAGTTTTTTTGGCATCAAACGCCATCGTAGCTGCTGTATAATATTCAGCCGACTCCAACAGTAATAAATTAATATCGCTATCACAAAGTTGTTGGAAATCTTCCCAGGCTTTGGCAGCTTGACCATTATTCAGTTGACCAGTTCTTTGTTTGATCCCCAATGCGCTGGCGAACTCAGTTATACACCAAATGGCTGAAACAAGTTTGCCGGAGAAATTTGAATACCATTTATTTACCCGCGCGGTTTCATCTTCGTTGGTGCATAGTGCTACTAAAACACTAGTGTCAATATAGCAAGACATTAATAACGTGCTCCCTTGCCTCGACGCAGTTCTTCTATAACAGGCTTTCCTTTCGGTATAGCTTGATAGGATTGACGCAATTTAGCTGCGAACTTTTTACGATCAAATGCCTGATGACGGATTGTCAGCACACCGTCGGTAGTTATATTAATTTGGACATGTTCACCTTCGCTTAATCCCATGCGACGTGCAAAAACTTTAGGAATACGCAAGGCAAGACTATTACCCCATTTGCCGATTTGTAAATCCATAAATTTCTCCTCAATGGATATACATTACAGTATATACAATTAACAAGTTATTTTCAATGAGAAGCAACCCATAAACCATGGGATCAAGTCTTGATCCCGTCACTGCTCCCAACGCTTCGCCAACCAATCACCACTCCGCTGAACGACATACACCAGCACCACTAACACCACCACCGTGGCCAGCAGTATTTCAAAATTAAATCGTTGGTAACCATAGTTAATAGCTAAGCTGCCCAAACCACCGCCGCCGACCGCGCCTGCCATCGCAGAATAACTGATCAAGCTTACCAGGGTAATGGTAATGCCACGGGTAATCGGCGCGCGTGCTTCTGGCAACAATATCTTAGAAATAATTTGCCAGGGTGTTGACCCCATCGAATGCCCGGCTTCAATCAAGCCACTGTTGACTTCGGCCAGGGCGCCTTCCACAATGCGCGCGACAAAGGGTATGGCGCCAATGCTCAGTGGCACAATAGAAGCCAGCGTACCAATAGAGGTTCCCACAATGAGACGAGTCAGTGGGATGACAGCCACTAATAAGATGATAAATGGGATGGCGCGTATGACATCAACCACAAAGCCAAGACCACGGTGTAGTAACGTATTATGTAGAATACCATTACGGCGTGTGGTTAATAAAATAATACCCAGGGGAACACCGCCGACGATAGCAAACGTCCCCGACAACAGCACCATATAAATGGTTTCCCAAGTGCCTTGTAATACCATATCAAGTAACTGCACGGACATAGCCTATCTCCTCGACGTAAACACCTTGCTCATTCAAATACTGCCTACCCTGGCGAATATCATCGGGTTTCCCATCAGCCTCTACCAACATAACGCCCACAGTCTCATCACGAACTTGCTCAATAGTTGCCTGAAAAATATTTAAATTTAATGAGAAATTGCGCGCCAGGTAGGCAATCAATGGCGCCTTAGCCGCGGCGCCGATAAACGAAATACGCCAGAGCGGTAGCGCAGCTGCATCAGGGGAAATCATCAAACGATTTTGCAGCGTCTCAGGTAACTCGTGTAATGCGAAGGCGCGTGCAAACTTCTTAGCAATTGCCGTTTGTGGCCGACTAAAAAAATCCAATACGTCGGCTTGCTCCACAATACTGCCATTTTCTAATACCGCCAGATGATGACAAATCTCCTTAATCACCGCCATCTCATGGGTAATCAGTAAAATAGTTAGGCCAAACTCCAGGTTAATCTTTTTCAACAATTGCAGAATCGTGTGCTTGGTTTCAGGATCTAACGCCGATGTCGCTTCGTCACTTAACAAGACTTTCGGACGATTGGCCAACGCTCGCGCAATCGCCACGCGTTGCTTTTGACCACCGCTTAATTCACTCGGATAGTGGTTCTTACGTGAGCCAAGACCAATTAAATCTAATAACTCATGCACGCGTTTAGTGATTTCCGATTTTTTAAATCCAGCCAGTTCCAGCGGAAAGGCGATGTTTTGATACACCGTCGCCGTACTCAGCAGGTTGAAATGCTGAAAGATCATGCCAATATGGCGACGCGCTTCGCGCAATTCCTGCTTATTCAAGCGGGTTATTTCCTGGTGGTTGACGATCACGCGACCAGAATCTGGGTTTTCCAGGCGATTCACACAGCGAATTAAGGTGCTTTTGCCAGCGCCGCTTTCACCGATCACGCCAAATATTTCACCACGACGCACGGTTAGCCCGACGTCGCGCAATGCGGTTACACGGGTTTTATCTGGCAACACGTAGGTTTTTTGTAGGTTTTCTAACGTGATCATATGATGTCCAGGAAGGCAGCCGGTTATGATAATCTATAATGGTAGGACTGTCCATTTGCAATAGAACAGGTATAATCCATCTATCCTCATACTCAGGACTATCTCATGCTATATGAATACTTACTATTTACTGCCAAAACCTTCACCATCCTTATTGGCATATTAATCGTTTTTGCTGGTATTTTAGCGATTGCTGGCAAGGGCAAGACCCATGAAAAAGGTAAGCTGGAAGTTAAAAAGCTGAATAAAAAGTATGAACACATGCAAAAAATGCTGCGGCAAGAAGTATTGGACAAGACTGATCTAAAGCACCTGTTAAAACAAGAAAAGAAAACGAAAAAACTGGCCAAAAAATTAGCAGAGCAACCGTCACGCAAGCGTGTATTCGTCATTGATTTTACTGGCGATATCCGCGCAACAGGCGTGAAGGCATTGCGTGAAGAAATTACCGCCATCATCATGGTTGCAACGCCACAAGATCAAGTAGTTGTGCGCTTAGAAAGTCCTGGTGGTTTAGTGCATGCCTATGGGTTGGCAAGTTCCGAACTAAGACGTATTCGCAATCAACAAATTCCCTTGACCGTGATCATTGATAAAGTGGCGGCCAGCGGTGGCTACATGATGGCGGCTGTTGCTGATCATATCCTGGCAGCGCCGTTTGCCGTCATTGGCTCAATTGGCGTTATCGTGCAATTGCCTAATTTCAACCGTTTATTGAAGAAGAATAATGTTGAGTTTGAGCAAATTACTGCCGGTCAATTTAAACGCACACTCACTCTGTTTGGTGAAAATACTCGCCAGGGGCGACAAAAATTACAAGAAGAAGTCGATGAAACGCAAGAGTTATTTAAATCCTTCATTACCGAAAATCGGCCTATAGTGGATATTCAACAGGTGGCGACGGGGGAACATTGGTACGGAACACAGGCGTTAAAGTTAAAATTAATTGATGAAATCACGACCAGTGATGACTATCTACTCAACGCCAGCAAGGATGCAGATGTGTATGAGGTAAGTTACACCACGAAAAAAGGGTTAATGGAAAAATTGAGCGCACGTGCAGGTAGTAGTATAAAGCAGTTACTTCTACAGGGGTCAAGTCTTGACATATGACATTGAAACCATTTCTGGAAAAAGAAGCGCTTACCGTCCTTGCTTCAATGTCATATGTCAAGACTTGACCCCTCTAAATCAAGGCTAATCATGTCATCTGCCAACATCCATCAACAAGAAATTCATACCTTTGACACCAACGCACAGGATTGGTGGAATCCACAAGGTACATTTAAAACCTTGCATGATATTAATCCACTACGTCTGGCATTTATCGCGCAACACGTAGACTTGCAGCACAAACAAGTGATTGACGTTGGTTGTGGCGGTGGAATTTTAGCCGAAAGTATGGCAGCGTGTGCGGCGCAAGTAACGGGCATCGATATGTCAGAACCAAGCTTAGCTATCGCCAAACAACATGCGGGTCAACAAGGGTTGCACATTAACTACCAGCAAACGCTGGCGGAAGATATGGCGGAAAAATACCCGGGTAAATACGATATCGTGACCTGTATGGAATTGTTGGAACATGTACCCGATCCCGCATCGGTGATACATGCCTGTACTCAACTGGTGACTGCAGGTGGATATGTATTTTTCTCTACGTTAAATCGCAACCTGAAATCCTATCTATTTGCCGTACTCGGTGCTGAATATATTTTTAAACTATTACCGCGCGGCATCCATCATTACGATAGATTTATTCAACCGGCGGAACTGGCACACTGGGCACGTAGCGCTGGTCTGGAAATGAGTGCTATTTCTGGCATTGATTACAACCCATTGCTACACCAATGTCGCCTGAGTTCCTGCGTTGATGTAAATTACCTGGCCTGTTTTCGACGCTCATGAATACACCTATTTGGCAACCTGCACCAGACGTCGTAAACAATAGTCAAATGCAGCAGTTTATGCATTTTGTGTCAATGCGTTACCAACTTTCGCTGAGTAATTATGCTGCTCTTTATCAATGGTCAATTAATGACTCTGAATTATTTTGGGCAGCCATCTGGGATTTTTGCCAGGTTATTGCAAGCGAACCTTGGCACAGCATTCTCACCAATGCCGACCAAATGCCCGGCGCTACCTGGTTTAGCGGCGCTAAACTAAATTTTGCTGAAAATTTATTGCGTCACCGCGGACAAAACCGCGCCCTGGTATTTCATAACGAATCGGGTGTGCAGCGTGAATTGAGTTATGATGCATTGTATCTGGAAGTGGCAAAACTAGCAGCAGCATTGCGCGCGATGGGCGTGACGGTGAATGATCGCGTGGCTGGGTTTCTACCCAATATGCCGGAAACCATTATCGCCATGTTAGCGACCACTAGTATTGGCGCCATATGGTCATCTTGCTCACCGGATTTTGGCGAACATGGCGTACTGGATCGATTTGGTCAAATCCAACCCAAGGTATTATTTACTACCGATGGCTATTTTTATAACGGTAAATCATTTAGCTCCCTAGGGAAGGCTGCTGCATTAGAACGAGACATACCGGTTATTGAACAAATCATCGTCATTCCGTTTGTGACCGCCCAACCTGATGTATCTACCTTAAAGAAGGCCGTTTTGTACGCGGATTTTATACAGCCCCTTGCTACCACCATTGAGTTTACGCCACTACCATTTAATCATCCGATTTATATTTTGTATTCATCTGGCACCACCGGAAAACCTAAATGTATTGTGCATGGCGCCGGCGGTGTGTTGCTGCAACATCTGAAGGAATTGGTATTACACACGGATCTTCGTCCTACAGATACGTTATTTTATTTTACCACGTGTGGTTGGATGATGTGGAATTGGCAGATGAGTGCGTTGGCTACCGGAGCCACATTAGTGCTCTATGATGGCTCAGCGTTTTATCCAGGGTCAACCCAGCTATTTAATTTACTTGAGCATGAAAAAATCACTGTGTTTGGCACTAGCGCAAAATTTATTTCGTCAGTGGAAAAATTTAATCTCGATCCCATAAAAACCCATGATTTAAGTGCCTTGCGCACGATTCTGTCTACCGGTTCACCGTTGTTGCCGATGAATTTTACCTATGTCTATGAGCATATTAAACACGATGTGTGTTTATCGTCTATCTCTGGCGGCACCGATATTGTGTCTTGCTTTGCCCTGGGTAACCCGATGTTACCGGTGTACCTGGGTGAATTGCAGTGCCGGGGACTTGGCTTAAGGGTAGAAGTGTATGACGAAGCGGGACATTCTGTGCGTAATCAAAAGGGCGAGTTGGTGTGTACTGCGCCATTTCCTGTTATGCCGATTTATTTTTGGAACGATCCCAGCGGTGAAAAATATCAAGCGGCTTATTTCAACAAATTTCCTGGCGTATGGGCGCATGGCGATTTTGCCGAAATCACGCAGCACGATGGCGTGATTATTTATGGACGATCAGATGCAGTATTAAACCCCGGTGGCATCCGTATCGGCACCGCGGAAATTTATCGCCAGGTGGAAACATTGCCAGAAATTGTAGAGAGCCTGGTGATCGGTCAAGAATGGCAAGGCGACACACGCATTGTTCTATTTGTTAAATTGCGGCCAGACAGTACACTGGACAATGCATTAATCCAAAAAATTAAACAGTTGATTCGGCAAAACGCCTCACCGCACCACGTGCCGGCAAAAATCATCCCGAGTGGCTGATATCCCTAAAACGCTCAATGGTAAGATTATGGAGCTGGCAGTGCGCGAGGTAGTGCACGGTCGGCCGATAAAGAATCAAGATGCACTGGCTAATCCGGAAGCATTGGCATATTTTACTGACCTGGCAGAGTTGAAAACTTGATAATTATGGTATTACCTGCTATACTACTATCGGTAAGATAAAGAGGAATACCATGCACAACGAAAAACTATCCATTTCTTTACCTATTTCACTTGCTCATTTTATTAACAAATATCAGGTTACACATGCCTGCAAAACTCGTTCCGAGGTTATCCAGGAGGCGGTAAAATTATTACAAGAAAAAGAACTACAACATTATTATCGAGAGGCTTCGCATGAAGTTGACCCTCTGTTTGAGTGTACAGCAGCAGATGGATTAGATGATGAAGCGTGGTGAAATCTATTATGCAAATCTGAACCCAACTATAGGGTCAGAAATCAACAAGAAACGTCCTGTCTTGATTATCAGTAACAATGCGAATAATAAAGCATCGTCAACTGTCACAGTGCTCCCACTTACCTCACAAATTCAAAAAGTATATCCTTTTGAGGTATTCTTGCGTCCTGAAGATAGTGGTTTAACAAAAGCCTCCAAAGTGCAGTGTCAACAAATTAGGACACTTTCAAAACTCAGGTTTTCTAATGGAGCTAAACCGATTGGAGTAGTAAAAAAGCTTACGTTGCAACATATTGACGTGGCAATAAAATTACATCTGGACTTACAATAACATTACTGCTTAATTTATGAACCCCCTAAAACTCCATATTAAAACCTACGGCTGTCAGATGAACGAATACGATTCATCTAAAATGGCGGATGTGCTCAAGGCGCACGCCACCATTACCATGACCGATCAATGCAGAAGAAGCCGATATTCTATTGCTCAATACCTGCTCGGTGCGAGAGAAGGCGCAAGAAAAAGTATTTTCTGATTTAGGCCGCTGGAAAAAATTAAAAGATAAAAATCCCGCCATTATTATCGGCGTCGGTGGTTGTGTCGCCAGCCAGGAAGGTGCAGCTATTACCCAGCGCGCACCGTATGTTGACTTGGTATTTGGACCGCAAACGCTACACCGTTTACCGCAGATGTTGACCGAGCGGCGTACTAGCAAAAAGGCCATCGTCGATGTTTCTTTTCCGGAAATTGAAAAATTTGATAACTTGCCAGAACCAACAGCCAATGGCGTTACTGCATTTGTCTCCATCATGGAAGGTTGTAGTAAGTATTGTAGCTTTTGTGTCGTACCCTATACGCGCGGGGAGGAAATCAGCCGGCCACTGGATGATGTGGTATTGGAAGTCGTCAAGCTAGTAGATCAGGGCGTATGTGAAGTGACCTTGTTAGGGCAAAATGTCAATGATTACCGTGGACTACAACATAATGGTGAACCGGCTGATTTAGCGCTGTTGATTCGTTATGTCGCCGCAATTGATGGTATTCAACGCATTCGCTTTATGACATCTCATCCGCTCGCGTTTTCAGACTCGTTGGTCGATGTCTTTGCTGATGTGCCTAAATTAGCTAACTTTCTCCACTTGCCCGTACAAAGCGGTTCTGATCGTATCTTGGCTGCTATGAAGCGTGGTTATACGGTGTTGGAATTTAAATCCAAAATTCGCAAATTACGCAAAGTGCGTCCCGATATTAATTTATCCTCGGATTTTATTGTCGGCTTTCCAGGAGAAACTGCGGATGATTTCAAAAAAACCATGGATTTAATTCATGAAATTGGTTTTGATTATTCCTATAGTTTTTTATACAGTAAGCGACCTGGCACGCCAGCAGCACAATTGCCGGATGATGTTAGTCTGGATACTAAGAAAGAACGCTTAGCGATATTGCAAGAGCGTTTACTGCAACAAGGTCATGAAATAAGTCGTAACATGGTTGGAACTGTGCAAAAAATATTGGTGGAAGGTAATTCGAAGCGTAACATTGATACCCAACTATCAGGACGCACGGATAACAATCGTGTGGTCAATTTCGATGTCTCGCTAGAACAGGTTGATCAATTGGTGGGTCGTATGGTGGATATGTCTATCACGGAAGCAATGCAGTATACCTTACGCGGGGAAAAAATTTAAAAATATAAAAGATTTGACGCAGAGGCGCAGAGACGCAGAGGAAAACATAAAACATTTAAAAAAAATATTTTTTTATTTTTTATATTTTTTGTGTTTTTTAAGTTAAGTTTTTTTATTTAAATACTTTCTTTCTTTAATCTTTTCTCTGCGTCTCTGCGTCAAATTTTTTAATTCTTAAGGTAAATAATATGAAAGCACTTTGCAAACTTAAGGCCGAACCCGGCATCTGGATGCTTGATATTCCTATGCCCATTATCGGGCCGAATGAAGTATTAATTAAGATCAAGAAAACCGCAATTTGCGGCACTGATGTACATATCTACAATTGGGACAAATGGGCGCAAGCCACCATTCCCGTGCCACTGACGATTGGTCATGAATTTGTTGGTGAAGTTGCAGCCATGGGTGATGAAGTAACCGGATTTGCTATCGGTGATCGTGTATCAGCAGAAGGTCATATTACCTGTGGTCATTGTCGTCAATGCCGCGCTGGCAAGCGCCACCTATGTCGCAATACGTTAGGAACGGGTTCCCAGCGCCCTGGGTGTTTTGCTGAATATTTGAGTATGCCGGCAGTGAATGTATTTAAATTACCTGCTGCCATCTCCGATGATGTTGCTGCATTCTTAGATCCACTGGGTAACGCGGTGCATACTGCATTGTCTTTTGATCTCGTTGGTGAAGATGTATTGATTACCGGCGCTGGTCCCATTGGTATTATGGCCGCCATTATTGCTCGACATGTCGGCGCGCGTTTTGTGGTGATTTCCGACGTAAATCCTTATCGCCTGGCATTAGCGCGCCAATTTGGCATAACACGCGTGGTAGATGCGAGTAAGGAATCTCTGCGCGATGTGTTCCATGAGTTGGGCATGGAAGAAGGATTTGATGTGGGTTTTGAAATGTCTGGCAGTGGTCAGGCGTTAAATGACATGCTGGCGGTCATGAATCACGGTGGTCATGTTGCTATTTTAGGAATTCCACCGGAAAAAATCGCCATTGATTGGAATCAGGTTATCTTCAAGGGTTTAATTATAAAGGGTATTTATGGGCGCGAGATGTTTGAAACCTGGTATAAAATGGCAAGCTTGTTGCAAAGTGGTTTAGACGTCACAAAGTTGATTACCCATCATTTTCCAGCTAGTGAATTTCAACAGGCGTTTGATGTGATGCGCTCGGGTAGCTCTGGCAAGGTAATTTTGGATTGGGGTTAACATACGGGCGGTTCACGAACCGCCCCTACAATTATTCTAGTTCCCCCATCGCAATGGCATGAAAGCCAGAATCGACGTGTAATATCTCGCCAGTAATACCTGCCGCCAAATCAGAGCATAAGAATGCAGCAGCATTACCGACTTGCTCTAGTGTCACGTTACGACGCAGTGGCGTGACTTTTTCGTAATAACCCAGCATCTTACGGAAACTCTTTACACCAGATGCCGCTAACGTTTTTACCGGACCCGCCGAAACCGCATTAACGCGGATACCTTTAGGACCCAAGCTATACGCCATGTAACGCACGTTTGCTTCTAAACTGGCCTTGGCGAGGCCCATCACATTATAGCTCGGCATGGCGCGCATAGAGCCTAAATAGGTAAGGGCAATCATCGAGCCATCGCGACCCTCCATCAATGGGTAGGCTGCCTTACCTAATGCAGCAAAGCTATAACTACTAATATCATGCGCAATACGAAAACCATCGCGACTAACATGGTCGACATAATCACCCTCTAGCTGGTCGGCAGGTGCAAAGGCGACCGAGTGAACTAAAATATCAAATTTATCCCAATGCGCCTGTAGACTCTTAAACAATTGAGTTATTTGTTCATCGCTCGACACGTCGCAAGGCAACACGATAGGCGATTCAAATTCATGTGCGACCGTTTCGACTCGTTCTTTTAGTTGGTCATTCACATAGGTAAATGCGAGTTCTGCGCCCTGCTGCCGCATGGATCGAGCAATCCCATAGGCAATAGAACGATTATTTAACACGCCGACAATCAAGGCACGCTTACCAGTAAGAAATCCGGTCATACTTAAAACCTCATGATGGTTAAGAGAAGGTCAGGCATTTTAGCGCTCCTTAATGACGATGTATACCGGCTTTATTAGCCATGGCTATTTTTTCTTCTCCCACAAGGTGAGAAGGGAATAAGGTTGTGGCTGAATAGAGATTTAAATAATTGCATGTTTTGCTTTGCAGTACCCAATTGTTTGCTATAATACGTCGGTATTAGGGTTTCATGGCTCATGTCCGCGTCATTTTGGCCTAAAAACTCTATCACTACTGATCACGGGCAGGTACAAGACTTGCCCCTACAACAACGACCCATTTTTTTAATAACTTGTTCTATCAAGGAGAATAGCAATGCGTATTTTACTAGCCGTTATGACTGCGATGATGTTAACCCTGGTTGGCTGTCAAAAAAAGTCTGTTGACGACACCTCAGCAAATGCGGCCGATAATGCCGTTGCAAATGCCGCTGCTGCGGATCAGAATCAAGCGACTCCGGCGACGCCGGCCACTGGCGAGGCAGCCCCTGCTGCTGCTCCAGCTACAGAAGTAGCTCCCGCTACCCAACCTGCAGAAAGCACGTCAGCCCCTGCACCTGTAACAACTGATACCACAAGCACCACCAGCACTGGCACAGCCCCTGCTGCCACTGAGACTACAACGTTTGTAACTCAACCAGCAGATAACGGCTCAGCAGCAACGACAACCACTACATCTTCTGCCAGCCCGGCAACGTCTGATGCTTCAACATCCGCTGCTGCCCCAGCTGCAGATGCAAGCACCACCACGACGATGTCGACAACTGCTCCTGCTGCTCCAGCTCCAGATGCAAGCACCACGACGACAACGTCAACAACTGTTCCTGCTGCCCCAGCTCCAGACGCAGGCGCCACAACTACGACGACGTCGACAACTGCTCCTGCTGCATCTGCACCAGCCGCAGACCAGTCTTCACCGGCAACTACCACTACTACCGATACCACAAGTGGTTCCAGTGCTGCTCCGGCGACAACTGATAGCACTACGACTACCACCAGCACGACACCATCGAACTAATTTGTTAACGCTATCCAAAAGGCCGTTATTTTCGTTATAACGGCCTTTTTATTGATAAAAAATAATTTTTCCTATGACAGCTACAACACTTGTTAAACTATCTAAGCTAGCTATTTTAAGTATATTAGCCATATTCTTAGTTGGTTGCGCCACATTTTCACCCGAAACGCTCGGCATTTCACAATCTGAATGGGACCAATACAGCCCTGAAAAACAACAGCAACTACGTACAGCATATCAACAAACACAAGAACGAAAAAAACTCGTATCTGCTAAGGCAGGGAAGGGGATGCTGACAGTGAATATCCAAGATGGACAAGCGTTATTACCACCTTATAGCGACTTAGTTGCCTATCAACCAATTTCATTTAATCTACGACAGGGTGATTGTAATAAAAAAATTCCTGTCATTTCGGCAATGAATCCCGATCAAAAAGGTAAATTGACCGTGTGTTATAAAGACGACACCCTGTATATGGATCCCAGTGAATATGATCCCACGTTATCACTCGGTGCAATGCAGTTTCCTTACATGCCTGCCTGGAAACGCGGTTTCACCTACCCTAACGTAACTAGCACCGGCTTACTTAAGCTGACAAATGTGGATGTGACTGTGAAACAGGTTGTGTCAGGAGATGACGATAACTAATTTGCTGGCTGTTGAAACCTCCGCACACACATGCTCCGTTGCCTTACAAGTAGCGACTGAAACTTATACAGCTGTCGAAACTACTGAACGCCAACATACACGCCAACTACTTCCACAAATTTCCCAATTACTACGAGATGCTGGAATTACCCTCCGACAGCTTGATGCTATTGCATTTTCTTGCGGCCCGGGCAGTTTTACGGGTATTCGGTTAGCCGCCAGTGTCGTTCAAGGTCTAGCATTTGGCGCTAATTTACCCATTATCCCGATTTCAACGCTACAAGTACTGGCGCAAGACGCCTACACCGAATTAAGCGTGAATCGTGTTCCCGCATTGCCTTGTACACCAGGGACTGCTGTTATAGTAGTAACCGATGCGCACGGTGGAAACGTTTACTGGGGCGGTTACCAATTGGGACAAGACTATATCATGCACTCATTATTGCCAGACCAACATAGCGCACCTGATCAAGTAGCATTACCGCATGACATGACAGCCATAAAATGGATTGCCACCGGCGACGGTTGGGCAAAGTATCAAGACCAACTAAGATTGCTTACGGGCATCACCTATCTTCCTGGGTGTTACCCCAAGGCTAACGAGGTACTTACCCTGGCAAAATTTGCTTATACCCAAGGTAATTATTCCCCCGCAGAACAAGCCATACCGGTTTATTTATACGGTGCTGACCGCTGGCGTAAGCAGCCATAAATTTTTGCAGTGATGCAATATACGTATAAAAACGCACGCCTACATCTTGAATATCAAAGACTAATTAATAAGCGCTTGTTAATAACAGGTGCTTTTTAAGCTTCTGTCCATCAGGAGGCAGCGCCAATTCAGGGGCAATTTCCAGTAGTGGAATCAACACAAATGTGCGTTCGTGCATACGTGGATGAGGCACTACTAATTCGAGAGTATTAATGACATGCTGACCATACAATAACAAATCCAAATCTAATGTGCGTGGTCCATTTTTTTCAGCACCACGAATACGACCTTGATTTTGCTCTACTTCTTGCAACTTATATAATAAATCCATTGCTGAAAACATGGTTTCCAGACACAAAACCGCGTTAATATAATCAGGTTGTGCAGTAAGACCAACAGGAACTGTTTGATAAAAACTGGATACAGCAACTACGCGGGATTGTGGAAATTGTTCTAACGCCTTAATCGCAGTGTTTAATTGCTGCTCGGGATCATTTAAGTTACTGCCAAGTGCAATATATGCCGTGGTGGAACCCGAGATAACAGGTTGTTTATTCATCGTTCTCATCCATATCCGTATCAATCTGACGGGGTATGTTGGGTTTGGTAACGGTTTGTAGATTAGTCCATTTTGTTACGCTATCTATTAATTTTGTTTCACCGGATTGCGCACGTAGCAATAAGAAATCATATGCAGCACGGAAACGCGCATGCGCTAACACCCGCTGTATCGATTTGATAGTTTGTTTCTGCAGAGTATACTGTAACGACCAAATTTCACGTATTATGATTGCCACACGTTTAGAAATAGCTACGCTCTTAGTCTGTTGGCTGATAATCTCATTAACAGCTTTATCAAAAGCCACAGACGGTTTCATACCTTGAAGCTTATACTGCTGAATTTTATGCTGTAGGGGGGGCCAAAGTAACACAGCAAACAAAAATGCTGGATTCAGTCCCAGTTTATCATGTACGCGTTTGTCCGTATTATTACAGCTATTTATAATAAACGTTATATTATACTGCGCTTGTTTTGATTCACCCTGTAGGGTGGCTTCCGTTTGTGAAAATAATAGGTCAAACAATTGGTAATAACGCAATAATTCAAATGCGCGCGCTGCGTGACCACAGTAAAACAATTTCAGCACTTCATCAAACAGGCGAGCAGTGGATACATGGCATAACAACTCTTTCGCCGTATTCACTGGTTTTTCTGTGTTGCTTTCGATACTAAAATCTAATTTTGCGGCAAATCGAATCGCACGTAATATACGCACTGGATCTTCTTTATAACGCTCATGTGGGTCACCCAAAATCCGAATAACACGCTTCTGTAGATCTTCCATTCCTCCGGTATAATCGGTAACCGTAAAATCTGAACTGTTATAGTATAAGGCATTCACGCTAAAATCGCGTCGCCACGCATCATCCTCCATAGTGCCATACACGTTATCACGCGTCAGCATACCGGCGACTGAACGGCGTGCATCCGGGTGCTCTACCTCTGGGTGGTTAGTACGAAATGTCGCCACTTCAATGATCTCACGACCAAAAAATACATGCGCCAACCGAAAGCGCCGACCAATCAAACGGCAATTGCGGAATAACTGACGCACTTTCTCTGGACGTGCATTTGTGGCGATATCAAAATCTTTTGGCTTAAGACCCAGCAATAGATCGCGCACACTACCGCCGACTAAATAGGCATCAAAACCAGCTTGTTGTAAGCGACGCAGCACATTTAACGCATGTTGACTAATATTGTCATGCGAAATGTTATGTTTTCCTCGTGGAATAATTTGCGCCGATTGTGAACGCTGCAAATTCCTAAGTTGCTTAGAACGAGCGCGTTTCTTCTTAGTGCGGGCTATAATTTTTTTTAAAAAACGAATAATAACAAACTCCTCCTTATCAATAGAACGATGACCCCTGCGACAGCGACCGACCCAGGTATAGCATTTATACTTCGACATGCAAATTGAAGTAGAATGGGTATAATACCACGTATGCTCCCTTCGTCTAGTGGCCTAGGACGTCGCCCTCTCACGGCGGAAACAGGGGTTCGAGTCCCCTAGGGAGCGCCATTTTTTCCCACGTAAGTGCTTTATTTTTCGAGGGTTTTTTCAAAAATCCTCACTTTCTAACCCTTACAGGGGCAAAATAGGGGCATTTTGTACCGAAGTTGCTAATACTACTCCACCCTGAGAGAAAACAAAATCGAAAAGCCAGGCCAAGAGCTACACAGACAGGATTTTCCCTACCCTTACCACTCACCACCACCAGAAAGTGTTGCTTTTGTGCTACTTTGTTGCTATGATTAATTCAGGCATATTTAACTTTGATGGGAAGATACGAACATGATTACTACTAATATTCGCAAACAGGGTGGCGCAGCCATTATTACTATTCCATCTGATATTCTTAAGATATTAAATATTGAGATCGGTTCAACACTTAGTCTTGAGGTAACTAAAGAAGGCTTAATTGCCCACCCCGTTAAACTTAAACAGCGTGTTAAACAGCATGAACGTTATACCCTGAAGGAGTTATTGTGTGGTGTAACGCCCAAAAGTATGAGGGAGCTACAGAAGTCTACCGAATGGGCGCAAGAGGGGAAACCTGTAGGTCGTGAGTTATTATGAGTCATCGGACTATACAAAGGGGTGATGTTTATTGGATAGATCCCAATCCAACCAACGGGCGAGAAATAAGGGCCGCCATCGGTTTGTTGTAATTACACCGAAAGAAATTAATAAGCTAGGGGTTGCTACTGTTGTTCCAGTTACTAGTGGTGGCAATTTGCCTAGAGTAATGGGGCTTGTTGTACCAATAATGGGACATGACACCACAGGTGTTGCTGTTTGTAATCAGATGCGTTCATTTGATATTGAAGCAAGGGTAAGAGCAGGTTCTGCACGTTATATAGAGACGTTGGAGAGTTCGATTACGGATGAAATTGTGCGTCGTGTTGTAAGTGTCATAGAACCTGCTGATAGCTGAGTTAACATCTAACTCCCCACGATATTATGGTTTCGATTTTGAGGCCAAGTTTGTAAATGATTGGGTTGTATTTTGAAAGTATCCAGTCTGAGAGCACCAGACGGCTTTAGAGCCAGTGCGGTTTTATCGGGCAAACGCCTCATGTAATATATCAATCAAGGCTTTTACTTTCAGCGGCAAAAATTCGCGTTGTGCATACAACAGATACAGAGGTTTGGTGGGTATGCGATAATCCGCCAGGCAAGCTTTTAATTTTCCTTTAGCGAGCGCTGCAGTTACCATAAAATCGGGTAATACGGCAATACAGCTGTCCAGCATCACCAGTTGCATAATTAAATCCGTCTGATTACTTTGAAACTGACCTTCCACCATAATCCGGAATTGGCGTTTGCCGCGAATAAATTCTAACTTCTGCACGGCAGCGCCGGTGCTAAATACGGCAAATTGATGGTGCGCTAATTGCTCCGGGTGATCGATAGCACCGTGTTTTTGCAAATAGCGCAGTGTGGCGCACAACATGTAGTTAGTATCCGTTAGTTTGCGGGCGATTAAACTTGAGTCCGGTAAAATGGCGGAACGAATAGCCAAATCGTAGCCTTGTTGCACCAAATCAATGATTTGACTTTCCAGCACCACATTCACCACCACATCCGGGTAGCGTCGTCTATATGCCGCCAATGGTTTAGCAAGTAAATGTAAGCCAAATGCAGGTGGCGCCGATATTTTTAAGGTACCAGTTGGGTGATGGTGTAATTCAGCAATGTTTTCATAGCTTTGTTGTGCCAGCGCATAAATTTTCTCACACTGGGCATAAAAAGTTCTCACCCATTTCTGTCAGCCGTAATTGCCTGGTGCTGCGAAATAACAAGCGTGTTTTTAGCTCTTTTTCCAGCTGTGCAATATGCTTGCTAACATAAGCTTTAGAAACATTCAATCTTTCCGCGGCTTGTGAAAAACTTTTGAATCGAACGACATAATAAAAAAGGACCATTTCATTCACTAACATAAGCTTTCTCGCTTTTTACTACTATTTTTCCCAGCAAAACACACAGAAATATAGTGCTGACGACTATGGATAAAAACCACATGATTCCTGAAAAGCCATGCATGAAGCTGTTACTAAAGAGAGTGTGAACCAGTTCCGTTGTTTGGGTTTGCAAAAAACTGGCCGGATTATCAATTAATTGGCCCACGTACTCTGATTCCAGCGCTCCGTGTAGCGCACGCATGGCAAATATGTGATAAATAACTACGGCCACAGCCAAACCGATGGAGCCACCAATGTTAAACATGGTGACTATCGTGCCGGTGGCAACGCTAGCACGCGCTGGCCCAACCACTGTTTGTGTGGCAATGATGGAAACGGTATACATTGCCCATACAGCGCCTAGACAGACAAAAGCAACGATCACGAGCACTAACGCGGAATCAGCAGTAAACATCGCGTGCAACAGCGTTGCTAAGATGCCCAAGAGTATTGCTATTAAGATAGTATTCATCGTGCCCAGGCGATGGATCAACCATCCTACCATTAAAGAAACCAACACCACTGTGACGGGTATAACAAATAAAACTAAGCCAGATAATTGTGGTGATTGTCCTTTAATGATTTGCAAATATAAGGGATCAAAAAATAGGGCGACGGCACTGAGCATGCCGGATAAAAAACCAAGCGCAGCACCCGCGCTGAACAATAATTTGGAAAAATCTTTAAAATCAAGCAATGGATCATCTTGACGGCGCTCTACGACGACCAATGCTCCGCCAGCAATAACGCCTACTCCTAATAGCAACAAGGTAATAGCATCCTGCCAGCCGGTATTGGCGCTACGGATCAGGCTTAACACAATTAACCAGCCTGGGATCGTTGGCAGCCATGCAACTTTTTGATTGTTCCTATTCGGAAAACCTATTGGTAAAAAGCAAGATAATGTGATATACTTTGGTATATACCAATTTTTGGGGGAAAATGTATGCACCAGATAGCCAAAATATTTACCAATGGAAGAAGCCAGGCGGTTAGACTGCCAGCAGCTTATCGCTTTAAGACAGCCGAAGTATTTATTCACCAAGATAAGAAAACGGGTGATGTAATTCTTTCAGCTAAACCTAGCACATGGGATGATTTTTTCGCCCTACTTAAGGGATTAAATGTACCCAAAGATTTTTTAAGTAAGGCTGAGCGTGCTCAGAAAACGCTAGAGCGTGATCCATTTGATAGGTGGACAGAGTGAAACAATATATGCTTGACACCAATATAATTAGTTATTTAATTAAAAGCCATCCTATGGTGATGCAGCATGTAATCGATACACCTATGAGGTTACTTTGTATGTCGGCAATTACGGAAGGGGAGTTACTGTTTGGTTTAGCAAAACGACCAAAAGCGAAAAGATTGCATCTTGTGGTAAAAGAACTTTTACGCCGTGTTGACGTGTTACCCTGGGATAGTGTTACCGCTGAATATTATGGAAACGTACGCGCAAGTATGGTGAGTAAGGGAAAAACACTTGCGCCGTTAGATTTACTTATTGCCGCACATGCATTGAGTGTGAAAGCAATATTGGTAACAAATGATAAGGCTTTTTCACAAATAACTGATTTACAGGTTGAAGATTGGTCAAAACCATAATTACCATCATCTGCGATGAAACTCTACATATATCCACCGAAAAAATAAAAATTATTACATAAAATTTTACATCCTTGCCAGTAGCTACTATATTTCAATTAAGAGATCAATAATGCGGAGAATTAGTTATGACTACAACCAATTCTGAAGCTAGTAAAAAAAATATTAAAAAAGCGCAGCAAGCTTGGCAAGAAATGACGACGCGGCAACGATCATTGGCGCAACCGAAGGGCCGTCAGCGAAAAAAACCAGGCGCTACTGGAGAAGGGGAGTATTACCATGTAGTCTTACGACCTAAAGAAGGCTTCGTAACATTTAGGACGCAAGACGTTGGCAGAAAGGGGCATACGTTACGTGTGGCTGGGAAAAAGAAGCAGCGGTTCTTGGGCGACGTTAAAGTGGCTTATTAGTAAAAAGGATGCGTTTGTGGAAAGTGGACGTTTAAAGTCTCATATTAAAAAGATACAAGAGATATTAGGTAAATTAGGCAGTGTTCCACGCCACAAAAAAAGGCGACATTTTTGAAGCGAAGGATAGAAAAAATATACCAGAGAAAGATAAGCCCACCGCCGCTCAGCAAAAAGCTAGACAAGAAAACATTAAAAAAGCACAACAAGCGCGACATAAGTCGTAACGTGCTAAAAAAACTAAAAAAAAACAAAAACAAAAAACAGGAGCTTAACTCACGTCACCCCAGTTAAGCTCCTGTCTCATTCACTCAAGCATTAACTAACCATTAATAATTTCCCCACCATTGGGGTGAAGCACTTGTCCGGTGAAATAAGAAGAGTCTTTACTAGAAGCTAGAAATACATAACAGGGAGCAACTTCAGAAGGCTGACCTACTCTTCGCATCGGAACATCCGAGCCAAACGATTTTAGTTTCTTCTCATCAAACGTAGCGGGGATTAAAGGCGTCCAAATAGGTCCGGGTGCTACCGCATTCACTCGAATGTTTCGTTCCACTAAGGCGGTCGACAGCGAGCGGGTAAAGGCCACTATGGCGCCCTTAGTGGATGCGTAAGCGATGTTATCTGCGCCCCCTCTATAAGCGGTGACAGACGTGGTGTTTATAATGACGCTGCCTTCCTTTAAATGCGCTAATGCTGCTTGGGTAACATAAAAATAGGAAAATATGTTGGTAGCAAATGTATTGTATAATTCCTTACACATATCTTCTGGGTTTTGATGTAAATGTTGTTCGGCAGCGTTGTTCACCAAAATATCTAATTTGCCAAATTTTTTTATAGTTTCTTGCACTAACTTCTTACATTCTTCCTCTTGTCTTAAATCTCCCTTCTTCAATTCGGCGTATCTTCCTTCCTGTTCCACTAGCTGTTTTGTTTCTTGTGCGTCCTCATCCTCCTCCAAATAGCCAATCATGACATCTGCGCCTTCTTTAGCAAATAGCACCGCCACTGCTCGACCTATACCGCTATCGCCGCCAGTGATGAGCGCCACTTTTCCTTTCAATTTTTCGCTGCCCTTATAGTCCGCCTCTACTATTTTAGCGGGTGGTTGCAGTTTTTGTTCGCTTCCAGGTTGATGATATTGCGTCTCGCGAACTTCTGGTGAATTGTTTTGACGATGTTTTTCCATGATTTTCTCCTGATAAGTTAAGGTTTTAAAAAACAATCAAACAGAATTTATTATTTAATGTCAGTATTTTTCTCGCGTAGTTTTTTTTCTGTGTAATTATCTAATTGCAGACTGCGTAAGGCTGCATAATGTGCTTTTCTATCCAAGGGTAGATTAGTATGATCGCGGCCATTGGCTTGGCGAAATGCCTCTAAATATTGGTTAAATTCCTTCAGGTACAATTTCTGCGTGGCTTCTGAGAAAGATTGGCGGATAGCTTGAGGCAATTCTTTGATTGTTTTATATTTTTTCATTGTTCTTACTATCTCTATCTAATTAATATTTAAGATATCATGCTGCTAATATAATACTGGTATCAATTTTAGTAGAGTTTGTTGTAACAAACAAAATGATAAATATTTTTAATTTAATTTTTTATAATTTTATATTTTAACAAATAAAGAATTTAAATTATATTCACTGACTATAATTTAAAGTATTTTTTTTTAATTTTTAAAATTTAGTTGTAGTATAATTACCTTGTACGGAGAATAAAAAAATAACTATTTATTTTCCGTATGTGAATGAATTTAACCTACAACTAACCTAAGAGGAGGTGTGTGATGAATAATAAAAGAAAAAACAACGTTGGAAGGACATCCAATGAGCAGCGTCCTAATAGAATTCCTGGCGAGCATGAAATAACTAAAAGGGATTCTAATAGAACGGAAATAGACAAGGGCAAGAAGCAACAGAAACGTGCACCAGAGTAACGACCTACGAAAAGGAAAGCATAGCATGTAACAATCGAGTATCCTCCATTGCTCGGTTGTTAAGCAGTTATGCTTTCCTTCCTGACATTTAACTTTTTCCCGCACCGCCACGCACTGGTTTTCTAGTTCTAGTTCTAGAAAATCCTTGCCCGGCTGCGACGCGATGCGTTGTGTGGTTAACCGGGTTTTAAATAGTCCGTCAACGTACCATTAATAAAAGCTTGGATATTTTTTAATGTAGTTTCCACAATATGCAGCAGGGCTTCTTGAGTGAAAAACGCTTGATGACTGGTAATAAGCACATTCGGGAAGGTTTGCAGGCGAGCGAATACATCGTCTTGAATAATGGCAGTGGATAAATCATGGAAAAATAAGCCCTCTTCCTCTTCGTACACGTCGATACCTAATGCGCCGATTTTCTTGGCTTTTAGGGCGACAATCACTGCTCTGGCATCCATCAATGCGCCACGACCGGTGTTAATCAGCATAACGCCTGGCTTCATTTTATCTAATGCAGCTGCATTGATTAAGTGCTGGGTATCTTTTTGCAGCGGGCAATGTAGGCTGATGATATCCGACTGACGATACAAATTATCCAGGCTAGTATAGGTCAATCCAGCAGCTAAGCAGTCTGGGTTTTCAATGGGGTCATGCCCTAGTAAGGTGACGCCGAAGCCACGCATGATATTGCAAAACACTTCGCCTATTTTACCGGTGCCAATAATACCCACAGTCTTACCATGTATATCAAAGCCCAACAAACCTTCCAATGAAAAGTTTTGTTCTCTTACCCGGTTGTATGCATGATGTATTTTACGATTCAGGGATAGGATAAGCCCCACGGCAAATTCGGCAACGGCATAAGGAGAATAAGCCGATACGCGCGTTACCGTTAAATTATATTTTTGCGCCGCAACTAGATCGATGTGGTTGAAACCAGCCGAGCGCAGGGCAATAAATTTTGTGCCTTGCTGCGCTAATACCCGCAACACGTCAGCATTCAGGTTATCGGTGACAAAGCAGCTTACTATAGTAAATCCCTTAGCCAATTCGACGGTTTGTGGTGTTAAACTCGCCTCAAAGAAAACCAAATCGAAGCCATATGGTTTATTAGCGGCAGATAAAAATTTTTTATCAAATGATTGTGCGCTGAAAATTGCTACCTTTGTCACGATAATGTAACCCTCTTGTGTGGTCGATCCTAGAAAGAGAGACTTGAGTATATCTTGTTTAGCTGATGCCAGGAAGTCTTGAACAAACTAAAATGAGATATGCGTTTAGAATAATTAATGAGGTGAAACATACTCCCGCACTGCTGTTCCTGGCCAATCCTTGCCCGCTTGCTCCAGGGCTTGTTGTGGCGATTGCCATTGATGTAGCAGTGGTATCACACCCGCCCAAACCGGATAATCCACATCGACATCATCCAGTGACGGCTCACCATGACGACGTTTTAATACGGCTTCCAGGATGGGCATCCGTAAGATGGTAGTGGCAGCCAATTCTTTTTTATTGGGGGGGCGCACGTATTGCCAGCGTCCCGGTAACCAGTGTTCTAAAAAATAACGCAAATGCGCATTTTTTTTGTTTGCCGCCACTGCTGTAAACACACCATAGATACACACCGATTGATAATTCATCGAATGATTGAGTGCTGAGCGTGCCAGCACCAGGCCATCTATTTGCGTGGTAGACACACAAACCGATGCGCCAGCGCTTAATAATTTCAATAGACGACTACCGTTGGAGCCGTGGATGTAGACGTGATCGTGCTCGCGCCAAATGGCGCTGGGAATAGCATGTACCTGTTTACCATCGCTAAAGGCAATAGTGGCAAAGAGGGCGTTATCGATGGTGGCGTATACCGCATCGCGATCATAGGATGCGCGCTTGGGAATACGTCGCACGCGGGTTTTAGCAGTCATGGGTAGTTGGTTGGTCATGTAATATATCCAATTTGAATTAAATATTCTAAACTGGTCTTGATTTTATGTAACTTACAAGATACTGTATAGATCCAGTTTGCCATTGAACTCAGAACCAGATGCCCACTCAACTTGATATTTTGCCATCACTACGTGCGCAACTAACCCACTCAAAACACCTCAAACTACCGCGCTATAAACAGTTGTATGAAGCATTACGACAGCTGGTTTTAGATGGCGCATTGTTGCCTGGCGCCAGGCTGCCTTCATCGCGTGTGTTGGCGCAGCAATTGGGGCTATCTCGTAATACCGCAATTGCCGCCATTGAGCAATTGTGTGCGGAAGGCTATGCGCTAGCGCGACCAGCGTCCGGCATCTATATCTTGCCGACTACACCTACACAATGGGATAGCAGCAACATTAATTCCATACCATCGAGCAATGGATATTTGTCTAGTCGTGGCGAGCAAATTTATCGCGACACACGTGGATCAGCTCCGCGCGGCGCATTCACTACTGGTATTCCCGATCTGACGCAATTTCCGTTTGACCTTTGGCAACGCTATGTGGCGCGGCATGCACGCAATCCGCAATTACACTGGCAGGCGTATCCACGCAATGGCGGTCAGATGGAATTGCGCACAGCGATTGCACACTATTTGCGTATCACGCGTGGCATTCACTGTCAGCCAGCGCAAGTATTAATTACCCATGGTACCCAGCATAGTTTGCAATTATTGGCTTATTTATTAGCGAATCCAGGTGATATTGCCTGGATGGAAGATCCTGGTTATTCCGGCGCACGTGGCGCATTTACCCTGGCGGGATTAAATGTTGTCGATCAACCGGTAGATGCTGAAGGTTTAGCGCCGCAAGCCGATGCCTGGCAAACGCCGCCGCAGTTAATTTATGTAACGCCATCGCACCAATATCCAACGGGCGTTATCATGAGCGCGGCGCGACGTCGCTATTTATTAGCACAAGCTGCGACGCATCACGCCTGGTTGATTGAGGATGATTACGACAGCGAATTTCGCTATGCCGGTACGCCATTAGCAGCGTTACATGCATTAGCGCCACAACAGGTTATTTATTTGGGCACGTTCAGTAAAACGTTATTTCCTGCCTTACGCATTGGTTATATGGTATTACCTGAAAATTTACTGGAGGCGTTTCGTGTCATGCAGGCACGTTTTCACCGTGAGCCATCGTATGTGACGCAAGCTGCATTGGCAGACTTTATACGCGATGGGCATTTTGCTGCCCATGTGCGCAAGATGCGACATGAATATCAAGAGAGGTGTGATAAATTAGTTATGTTGCTGCAACGTGAATTAGGTGACAGCATACGCATCAGTGGCCTGGACACTGGATTACACTTAGTGGTGGAATTGCCACTTGGCTGTGATGAGTTAGCGATAGAGGCGCAAGCGCAGCAACAGGGAATTGTGGTCACTGCGATTAAACGCTATGGTCATGACGTTGATATATTATCCAAGCGTTCACCGGCGTTGATATTAGGTTTTGGCGATGCCGACCAGCACGATATTCTACGCGCGGGTCGTATTCTTACGCGCATAATTAATGATCGGCTTATTGTTCTTGAGCAACAGCACCCAGGATAAAAAGGTTAATATTCCGAGTATACCGATTGCTCTTGCGACCGGAATAACTGAAGCAGAATGTTGACTGACAATGTAGCTGGCAACAGAGGCAATGCCAAATTCTAACGCCATGGCGAAGGCGGTAGCGAAGCCAATTAAATTAGGGAACGGACGCACGATACCGACGGCGGCGGAAACAATGATAAAGCCAGTGCCAAACATATAAATAAACATCAGGGCGGTGAAACCATAAATGTTCTCCCAACCCAGGAGGCTACTAATTAACATCAGTGCGCCGGAAACAGTGATTAAGCCAACGCCGACCGTTGACGCGCGATCAATACCGGATTTAAACGATAACCAACCCGCGAGCAAGGTTCCAGACAGGTGGGCGCCCCACAGGAATGCCGTCAAATAACCATAGACTACCTTGGATAATCCCGCTTGCTTAATTAATAAAAACGCGGCGCTGGTGGTATAGGCTTTTTCTCCCGCCATCATAAATGCGACACACAACAAGAATCCCCAAAACATACGATGAGTGGTGATGGTTTTATAATTTTGCCAAATAACACTGGGCTGCAATGATTTAAAATAGGTTTTGGCATTGGTTTGTGGCAGAAACCACCACATTAAGGCGAACATAAGACTGCCGTAGCAGGTTAAGATGAGGAAAATCCAGCGCCAATTTAAATAGGTCGCCATATAGCCGCCAAAAATAGGCAAGATGAAGATGCCGATGGCATTGCCAGTAAAGATATAACTAAACACTTTGGCAGCATAGCCACTCTCAAAGCTGTCATTGACGATGGCTCGTCCCATCAAGATAGTGATGCTACAACCGATGCCTTGTAATAAACGCCCCGCAAGCAAGATATAAATATCAGGACTGAAGGAACATATCAGTCCACCGATAATAAAGAGGAATAATCCAAATAAAACAAACTGACGCCGACCAAATGCTTCTGCAATTGGGCTGCACACAAACATGCTGACGGTTTTGCCAAAGATGAAGAAGGTGATGGTTTGTTTGACTAATGCTTCGGAAGTGGACAGATCACTGGCAATAGCAGGCATTGCCGACCCATAAATTGATTCACCCGCAAGCCCCAACAGCCATGCGCCAATCAGTAAACCTGCATAATAAATCGTGTGTTTTTGTATGTTGTAGTGGTTCACGACGCGTATCAGCCTGGGCAAATAATATAGAGATACAGCTTATAGCTATTTATGCCTTATGTAAATAGGATTGAGAATCATTCTTATTTTGACGTCCTTGCCATTCCTGGGTGATTGCGGTAAATTGTACTATCGATCTGACTGGATACAGCAGATACCCTGATTAATGAAATGAACGCTCTTATGGACTTGATTGCAAAACAAGTACCAACCCTCCTAAGTAGTAGTGACACCCACATTACTCATTATTTTTCGTCTTGCATTTTCCTCTTAGCAGTATACTCTTCACGCCCAAGTTTTGAATTTTTTGCATCGCATCCTAATCCCAGGTCAATCTTTCGTCCAATCCTGCGTTGCCGGGTTGTTATAACACATTCCCCTCACTACCCTGTTATCAAAAAATGGAGGAAATAATCCAATGAATATTATTGATTTTCATAACAAAAAACAAAAAAATGAAAAAATCAGCATGGTCACTTGTTATGATTACTCCAGTGCGCGCATTCTGTCGCAAACGGTGGTTGATTGTTTGTTAGTGGGTGATAGCGTAGCTATGACCATGCATGGCTTTAAAGATACGTTATCCGCCACGTTAGAGATGATGGCGCTACACACCGCTGCGGTGAGTCGTGGCGCTGGGAGTAAATTCATCATCAGTGATGCGCCATTCTTAGCTTGCCGTAAATCCCTAAGTGATAGTGTTGCGGCAATGCAAGTATTGATGCAGTCTGGGGCACATGCCATTAAATTGGAAGGAGCTGCTGGTAACCTCGCACTCATCCAACATTTAACCGAATCCGGTATTCCAATCATGGGGCATTTGGGCTTAACGCCGCAATTTATTCATACCCTGGGCGGTTATAAGGTGCAGGGTAGGGGCGAAGCAAGTGCTGCGCGTATTATGCAGGATGCGATGGCTCTACAAGATGCCGGTTGCTTTGGGTTAGTTTTAGAATGTGTGCCAACACAATTGGCCGCAGAAATTACACAAAAATTATCCATCCCAACCATTGGTATCGGCGCAGGTAATGGCGTCGATGGACAAGTCTTGGTGTTCCAAGACATGTTCGGCATGAATATCGACTTTAAGCCGCATTTTGTTAAGACCTTTGTCAATGGTTATGAACAATTGCAACAGGGTGCAAATACCTATGCACAGGCAGTAAAATCAGGAGAATTTCCACAGCATGAACACGCTTACTTTGATTGAGCAATGGTTGGAAACGCGATCGCAGTTGGTCAATAAAACCATTGGCCTTGTGCCGACCATGGGGCATTTGCACGATGGCCATTTAGCGTTGTGTCAGCGCGCACGTGCTAACAATGACCTGGTAGTTGTCAGTATTTTTGTCAATCCAACGCAATTTAATCGACCAGACGATTTGGCGCGCTATCCGCGCACGCTAGCACAGGATCAAGAAAAATTAGCTGCCACTGGTGTGGATTATTTATTTTGCCCGACTGCGCAGCAGATGTATCCCGATAACTACGAGGTGCAAGTAACTGAAACTGCGATTAGCACCTTATTGGAAGGCGTTTCTCGGCCTGGTCATTTTAATGGTGTGTTGACGATAGTGCTGAAATTATTAAATTTGATAGCCCCTGCGCGTGCTTATTTTGGCGAAAAAGATTATCAGCAATTGTTATTAGTTAAAAAAATGGTGGCGGCGTTATTTTTACCCGTAGAAATTATCGGTTGTGCAACGGTTAGGGCAGAAGATGGCTTGGCGCTAAGTTCGAGGAATTCCAGATTGACGGACGAGCAACGACAACAAGCGGCTGCCTTCGCCAGGTTGTTAAAAAACGCACAAAGTAGTGAGGCAGCAATTGCTGAACTAGAATCATCTGGCCTTCGTGTGGATTATGTGGCGGAACAGTGGCAGCGTCGATTGGGTGCGGTGTGGTTAGATGAGGTGCGTTTGATTGACAATATCTCCCTATAGGTGTTCTATGCAAAAAACATTTCTTTATGCAAAACTTCACCAAGCCAGAATTACCCATGCCGATTTAGACTATGAAGGGTCGATGGCTATCGATGAAGAATTATTACAGGCAGCGTCGATTTTAGAATACGAGCAAATTCAAGTCTATAATCTGGACAATGCGGCGCGTTTTACCACCTATGCAATTCGTGCCAGGCAAGGTTCACGCATAATCGGCGCTAATGGAGCTTGTGCTCATCTGGTTAAGCCTGGGCATCGCGTAATTATCTGCAGCTACGCCATGATGGAAATGCATGAGTGGCAAAAATTTACGCCGATCGTATTGTTTATGGACGAAGAAAATAATTACTCATTCACTCCCAAAAAAATAGCAGCAGCAATAGCATGAATACAACACTTAACGGAAAAAAATTACTCATCGGCGTGACCGGCGGCATCGCTGCTTATAAAATCGCAGATTTAATTCGGCTACTGCGTCATGCTGGCGCCCAGGTACAGGTAGTGATGACCGATCATGCCAAACAATTTATCACGCCACTGACCTTACAAACCTTATCCGGTCGAGCGGTCTATTCAGATTTGTTCGATACGGCGTTTGAAAGCGATATTGGTCATATTCAACTGGCGCGTTGGGCAGACACTATCTTAGTTGCTCCTGCCAGTGCTAATGTTATTGCGCGCCTGGCGAACGGCATGGCGGATGATCTGCTGACCACGCTTTGTTTGGCTACTCATGCGCCAATAATTGTTGCGCCAGCGATGAACAAGCACATGTGGCAGCATGTGGCAGTAATGGCTAATGTGCATACATTGCGGGAGCGGGGTATCGTATTTATTGGCCCGACTATTGGCGAACAGGCGTGTAGTGATGTCGGGATGGGGCGTATGGCAGAACCCCAGGAATTAGTCGATGCGTTGAGTGCGTCCTTCGCGCAGCCATTATTTGCCGGGAAAAAAGTGTTGATTACTGCAGGGCCTACACATGAATACATCGATCCGATACGTTACATTACAACCGCTAGTACTGGCCATATGGGTTATGCGATAGCGGCAGCATTTGCACAATCTGGCGCAGATGTTTGTTTAGTCAGTGGTCCCAGCGCCCTAGATTGTCCGCGTAACGTACATAAAATCGATGTGATTTCTGCCGTTGATATGCACCAGGCAGCGTTACACTGTTTGCCTGCAGACATTGTTGTTTGTGCTGCTGCGGTAGCAGATTATCGTGTGGAATCGCCTTCTTCCAGCAAATTAAAGCGTCATGCAGAAAATTATTCACTTAATCTGATTAAAAATCCCGATGTATTAGCTGCAATTAAGCAGGCGTCACCTCAGGCGTTTATCATTGGATTTGCTGCAGAAACCAATCACCACGTGCAGCATGCCCAAGAAAAATTACGCCATAAAAACGTTGATATGCTGGTGTTAAATAGCATAGCAGATGGTCAGGGCTTTGGCGCAATGCCGAACAGCGTGACACTATTTACCCGTGCAGGTGAAATAGTTGAGTGGCCCGTGCTGCCAAAATCGCTGATTGCAAAGCAACTGGTTACGCTGATTGCAAAGCAGCTGGCGACCCTAACCCCATCCCTCATAGCGTAGCCTTAAGGCACGCCAGGCGGCAGAGAATCACATTTTACCATGTAAAAATGTGGGCACCATCACATTTTTATAACGTAAAATGTGGATATCATCACATTTTCCTAACATAAGCGTTTCGTATCGGGTCAAAATCTGATACTATTGGCGCTATGAAACGTAATCTATATTCCTCTTTATGTGCCTGGAAACGCTCCAGCAGCCGTAAGCCCTTGATTTTGCGTGGGGCAAGGCAGGTGGGAAAGACCTATCTGCTTAAGCAGTTTGGGCTGAAAGAATATGCTTCCTGCCTCTATTTAAATTTTGAAGAAACCCCGGAGTTAGCTGATTTTTTTTCTAAACAGCTGACGCCTGCCACCTTGCTGGAGAATATCAGCCTTCATTACAACCAGCGTATTTTACCCGGCGAGACCTTGCTTATTTTTGATGAAGTTCAGGAATGTCCTGCTGCGCTCAATAGTTTGAAATATTTTCAGGAACAGGCTAATGAGTACCATATTGTCGCAGCGGGGTCTTTATTGGGCGTTAAGCTTGCGCATACAAAGGGCTTTCCTGTGGGTAAGGTCAATTTTTTTGACCTTTATCCTTTAAGTTTTTTAGAGTTTTTGACAGCTATAGGCAAGCAGCAGCTGAGCGAATTTTTAATGTCAAAAAACACGTTTGAGAAAATTCCAGACCCAGTACATGAAGAACTGCTCATACTACTGAAAAAATACATGTTTATTGGCGGTATGCCGGAAGCAGTGGCTGAGTATATAAAAACAGATAGTCTGTTAAGCGTGCGGCCTATACAAGGGGCAATTCTTGATGCCTACATCCTGGATTTCGCCAAACATGCGCCAAAAGAGCAGTTAATGAAGATTACCCAGGTGTGGGAATCTGTTCCAAGCCAGCTGGCAAAGGAAAATAAAAAGTTTATTTTTACTGCGTTACAAAAAAGCGCTCGTGGTCGAGAGTACCAGATGGCCATTCAATGGTTGGCTGATGCAGGATTAATTTATAAGTCTTGCCAGATCAGCGCACCGAAATTACCTTTGTCGGGCTATGCCAATACGCATTTTTTCAAAGTATTTTTACTAGATATTGGACTGCTGGCCGCCATGTCCAACTTACCGGCAAAAATAGTGGTTGAAAAAACCAATCTTTTCACAGAATTTCATGGTGCATTCGTGGAAAATTTTGTTGCGCAGGAACTGGTGGCGCAGGATCATGCGCTCTATTATTGGAGTAGTGAAGGGACTGCTGAAATTGATTTTATTATAGAGCATGAGTTGAATATCTTTCCGCTTGAAGTCAAGGCGGGATTTAACCGCAAAAAAAAGAGCCTGCTTGTTTATGGAGAAAAATATAACCCGTCACTTTTGTTGCGTGGTTCGTTAATGAATCTGGAAAAGAACGGCAAGATGGCTAATTTCCCCTTATACCTTATCGGCCGGGTAACCAATTTTTGACCTCCATCCCTCATTGCGTAACTTTACGACCCGTAAACTTACGACACGTACAGTTACGAGTTAGATGATCACGAGTTCAAACGTGGATTTTATAACATTGGCATTGTTATCAATCGTCATATATGCAAAACCTTCTGGCGGTTCAAATACTGCGATTATTTTGCGCGCGTATGCTACTGTAACGGCGTTATTGCGTTGCTTTATGCGCTGATAGCAGATCGCATCGCTTGCTTTAACCCATACAAATTGTAGGTTGGGAAATTCACGCAAGAGGTCTAAGCGGTTTTTATTGCGATACATGCCCTGAGAAATTGCTACCGGCTGCGTGGCATGTTCATAAAAATAGCATATTTGTTGTTTTAAATCATCCATGTAGCGATCAATCATGGCAGTCCTCATGACATCGCCGCGTGCAATAGCCGTCTCTCATTTCAGCCGTCAAAATGCGATCGCCATCGAAGTGGATAAAATTATAGTGCTGCTGCAAGTGGTCGCCTATGAAGCTTTTGCCAGAACCGGCCTTGCCGAAGAGGAGGTATATAAGTGGGGTAGTGCGCTTAGGGGTTGACATGATGGAAGTTTACACTATACGAGGCAACCCCTAAACCCCTGCCGTTATTTTTAACCGATCTAACAACTGCTCATCTTTATCCGGTGCTGGATTTGGCGTAGTGAGTAATTTCTCTTCGCCATAAAAAATAGAATTAGCGCCAGCGATAAAACACAAGGTCTGTAATTCGTCATTCATGTTGGTGCGTCCCGCCGATAAGCGTACCTTGGCGTGTGGCATCATGATACGCGCAATCGCAATGGTGGCGACAAATTCAAAGTTATCAATTTCCGCTACATCCATTGACGGCGTACCTTGCACACGCATCAATCGGTTAATCGGCACGCTTTCAGGATGTTCAGGTAAATTAGCTAATTGCAACAACAACCCGATGCGGTCTTCACGCATTTCTCCCATACCAATAATGCCACCACAACATACCTTCATACCCACCTTGCGTACGACCTTCAATGTGCCCAGACGTTCTTCGTAGGTGCGGGTGGTAATGATTTTTTTATAATATTCTGGCGAAGTATCTAAATTGTGATTATAAAAATCCAAGCCCGCATCGCGCAATTCCGTTGCAGTTTCCTCATCTAATGTGCCCAGGGTAATGCAGGTTTCTAGCCCAAGCGCCCTTACCGCAGCAATCATCTCTTTTAAACGCGGTATCGCACTTTTCGGTGGTTTGCGCCAGGCTGCGCCCATACAAAAGCGTGTTGCGCCTCGAGCTTTTGCTGCCTTGGCGACGCTAACGACTTTTTCAACTGGAAATAACGGGTGTTTATTTATCGCAGTTTTAAAATGCACGCTTTGTGGGCAATAGGCGCAATCCTCTGGACAGCCACCGGTCTTGATGCTCAATAAGGTACTCAGTTGCACTTGATTGGGTGGAAAACATTGCCGATGAATTTGTTGCGCAGTGAATAATAAATCCATCAATGGTTGCTCGTACAGTGCATGGACTTGCTCAAAAGTCCAATCGTGACGAACAACCGGCATATTGGTTTCTAGTGTCATGGGAATATTGTGGTGGGTAGCGAGATCGGCATTATCGAGACCTGGATGGTCATTGTCAACCAATTATTTTAAATAGGTTGACAATAGCCGCAAGGCCGATTATTGTGCGCAGCATGCAACTATTGCAAGAACGTATTCATAAGATGCGGGAACAAGGGCTTACACGTCACCTGGTTAAGCCTTGCGGCATCGACGTATCATCCAATGATTATTTAGGATTTGCACAAGATGCAACATTGCGTGAACGCTATATAAATCGCCTACAGCAAGCGCCAGTTGGCGCAGCAGCAGCGCGATTGTTGCGTGGCAATCTAGCGCTGTATGAAGAAACCGAACAACGATTGGCAGAATTTGTGGGGCGAGAAACAGCGTTACTATTTTCCTCAGGCTACAGCGCCAACGTCGGATTATTAAGTGCACTGCTACACACAGGTGATGTTGTATTCTCCGATGCGGATAACCATGCGTCGATCATCGATGGCATTCGATTATCACATGCGCAAAAAATAATCTTTCCGCATCGTGATTATGTGACATTAGAACAACAATTGCAGCAACATCAGAAACAGGTAGGTTTAAAAATTATCGTCACAGAAAGCGTGTTCAGTATGAATGGCAATAAGGCAGATTTATTATATCTGGCGGAATTGGCGCAGCGTTTTAACGCATTATTAATCGTCGATGAAGCGCATTCCACTGGCTTATGGGGCAGCAGCTTAGTGGCGACATTGGGTTTAACCGAGCAAGTATTCGCCACAGTACATTGTGGCGGTAAGGCGTTGGGCGCATCTGGCGCGTGGGTTGCTGGTAATAAACTCTTACATGATTATTTACTGCACTTTGCACGCAGCTTTATTTTCTCTACCGCGCCACTGCCAGCGCTACCATTGTTACTGCAAGAAGCGTGTAAATTTTATCATGCTGTTGGTAATAAACGTGCAGAGGTAGTTAAACGACGTGCGCAACAATTTCGCCATTGGTTATCACTCACTGCAAGCGATAGCCCGATTATCGCCATTACCATCGGCGATAGTCAGCACGCACTGCGCATCAGTGAGCGATTACAGTGTAAATCCTGGGATATACGCGCCATCCGTCCGCCCACCGTTTCGCCAGATGCTGCGGGATTACGCATTACAGTAAAGTGGTGTAATAGTGAAGAAGAATTATTACGTTTGGCAAAGGATTTAAGACAATATAATGTTTGTATTTGAGATCGCGAGTTTAAGATAAATAACCTATGAACAATATCTTCATCACCGGCACTGGCACTGACATCGGGAAAACACTCACTGCAGCGCTACTATTATCAGCAGCACATGCACATGGCATACCGCTACATTATTTAAAACCGATACAAACCGGTAGCGATTGTGACAGTACGACTATAAAAAACCTAACTGGCTTAACCACCCATGTCTCTATGCCATTGCTCAATTTAACAGCGCCACGCGCACCCTATTGTGCATCACGCATGGAACATGTCACTATCGATGTAGCCAGTATGATTACACAGATACAACAAACGCACCCTATGCCCTCACTAATTGAAGGCGCCGGTGGATTATTGGTGCCGATCACCAAAACCACATTGACGCGCGATTTTATTAAGGCATTAGGTTTTCCCTTGATCGTGGTCGCCAGCACACAACTGGGTACGCTCAATCATACTTTATTGACATTGCAAGCAGCACAAACCGCAGGCGTTCCTGTGCTTGGATTAATTTTATCAGGAGCGCCACAACCAGAATTAGTTGCGACCTTGATGCAATTTATCAATGTACCGATTTTAGCGGAAATTCCCTGGCTTATAGCAGTAACACCACAACATATTCAACAATTAGCACCCACTTTATTTAATAAGGAGATACTATGCAAGCTGTTGACTGCCTGACTCCCCCGAAAACACTGATCCTACGCGATCAACGCGCGTTATGGCACCCCTTTGTACAACATGGATTGGAAAATACATTTTTTCCCGTCAAACGTGGCTATAACGCCATATTAGAACTCATGGATGGGCGTCGCATTATCGACGCTATTTCATCGTGGTGGGTGAATCTCCATGGTCATGCGCATCCCACCATTGCCGAAGCTATTTATGCGCAGGCGCAACAATTAGAACAAGTAGTGTTCTCCAGCTTCACCCATGAACCCGCAATTAAATTAGCCGAATTATTAATTAATGCTATGCAAGCGCGGGGCGCTAATTTAAGTCGTTGCTTTTATTCCGATAATGGCTCGACTGCAGTAGAAGTAGCCATGAAGATGGCATATCAATACCATCGCAATAATGGCGTGACCACTCGCACGCGCTTCCTTGCTTGTCATGATGGCTATCATGGCGACACCTTGGGCAGCATGGCAGTCAGCGCACGAGGTAGTTACCACGAACAATTTAATGCGCTATTTCCAGAGGTGGATTTCATATCGACGCAAGATATTAAGCAACTGGAAAATTACTTAAATCAATATCCGAACCAATATGCAGCATTGCTGATCGAACCCATGGTGCAAGCATCTGGCGGTATGAAAATGTATTCAGCGCAATTTTTGCAACAGGCTGCTGCGTTGTGCAAACAGGCTGGCGTATTGCTGATTTGTGATGAGGTATTCACTGGATTTTATCGCACCGGTCGTTGCTTTGCATTTGAATATGCAGGAATACAACCGGACTTTGTATGTTTAGCCAAGGGCTTAACCGGTGGGTTTTTGCCATTAGGCGCAACCTTGGTCACCGAACAACTATTCCAAGCGTATTATTGTTCAGATATGAAGCGCGCACTGTGGCATGGTCATTCCTATACGGCTAATCCGCTGGCGTGTGCTGCCGCCATTGCCTCGTGGCAATTATTGCATCAGCCAGAAACCCAGCAGGCAATTGCTCGCATTACACAACATACACAGGCATTAGTTACACAGTTAGCGTCGCATGAAAATTGCGGCGCCACACGCGCGCTTGGCACTGTCGGTGTAGTGGAAAAACGTAATACCGGTGGATATATGGCAGGGCAGGGACCTAAGATACGTGCATTTGCCATACAGCACGGGGTATTACTGCGACCATTGGGGGAGGCGCTTTGCACGGTGCCACCGTATTGTATTAGTGAAGCGGAATTAGATAAGGTTTATCGAGTTATTGAAATTATTTTGGACCAAGAGGAGTTGTAAATGCAATCATTACTTGAACACATTGTCGCCACGCCAAGTGTACATGCACGATTTTTAAATACACTCAGTTTATTGGAATACGTTGGTGCGCGTAAAATTTTAAAGAGCCAACCCTACGCGTGTTTAGATCATAGAGTACTAGCACATGCAGCCGAAGAAATACGCCATGCGCAGTTATTAAAACGTGCGGCAATGAAATTAGCGCCAGATTGTGCCACCTATGATCCTGCTGCATTAATATGTGGTAAGGAAGCATTTAACTATTTCCAAACGGTCGATCATGCTGCCAGTCAGATACTTAATGAACATGATCCACGGCATTGTTATCTTTACAGCACTTACTTAGTGGAAATTCGTGCGCTAGAGTTTTACATGTTATTTGATAAAGTAATGCGAACTCTGGGGAAGCCCAGCGTATTCCGTGGCATTCTGGCGGAAGAACAACGTCATCTGCAGGAGATCAACGATTGGTTAAGCAATATTGATAACCATCAGCAGAAACTAGATCAACTGATGCAGATTGAAAATACCGCATTTGAGGTATTTATGCATGCAGTGGCGGATGAGGTAGGGTGGGAAAAGTATAGTCAAAACAACCAACCTAAATTAGCGCTATCTGCGTAACCTTGACAAAAACCCCCTCTATCCCATTTTTCAAAGGGGGTAGGGGAGATTTTCTAAGAGAGATTTATGAATGTGCTTTATGATGGGATTTTTTGTGCTTATGGCGTTTGTACTCGGGACTATGTATGACAATATCACGTATGATTAAAATGGTACCTGGGATGAACACTAAGACAAACACTATTATGATGGGCATAAATTCTAAGAAGGTTGTCATGATTTTTTTCTCCGTAGTAGTCCAGCAATTAAAAGCACTGCTCCAAACGTTGTAACAGACACAGAAGCCCAAAACATAGTTGAAAATCTCGTGCCCACGTAATGGTTGATATAAACCCCTACGATGCCAGCTGTCATAAGATTGGTCGCTAATCGTCTAAAATCTTTTTGTATAGCCTTTAAGTCAAGATGCCATCCGATATTTTTTAATAACATATTACCCCTGTATTATAGCAATATTTAATGTCAAGATGAAGTGATTATGCCACTTAATCGTTGTGGGGGCAGTATGGGTAATTTTTGTCACGTCGGCAATAGGTGAATTTTACCTATGCAGCGAGGTTTCACCGCCGGTAAAACGATGTACGTTACCGTGAGTGTCTTCTAAAAGTAGACAGCCATTGGCATCAATGCCGCGTGCAATGCCGCTATGGGTTTCTTTGCCGACAGTCACATCAATGGGTTTTCCAACAATGCAGTCGAGTTGCTTGAATTCACGTAAGAAAGGTTTTAAGCCCTGAGTTTGAAAAATGGCCAGTGCATCGAATATTTCTTCCAGAAGTAAGCCGATCAACTGATTGCGCGGTGGGATGGTCTGGATAATTTCCGCCAGATCGACGATGGGAAAACGGCACTTTTTTTTCACAGCATTGTCTATCGCCAAATTCAATCCGATGCCGATAACCGCAGCATAATGGTGATGCATTTCGCCTTGCAGATCGATCAACACCCCGCCTAATTTACGTCCCTGCCAGTAGAGATCATTTGGCCATTTGATGTTAATAGCGTCGCGTACACCATAGCGTTTCAGCATACGTATAACCGCCACGGCGATGATTAAACTTAAACCGGATAAATCCGTCAGATTATCGGTTAACTGCCACAGCAGCGAGAAACAAATGTTGTGGCCAAACGGCGCAAGCCACGATCGATTAAAGCGACCCCTGCTCGCGGTTTGCACCTCCGCCAGACAAAGTCGGGTTTGCCATTGTTGGCGTCGTGCCTGGGCTAACAGGTAATCACTCGTGGAAGGTATTTCATCAAAAATAGCGCAGTTGTCTAAATAGGAGTGATAACGTGGGTCGAGATACCCACTGATCTTATGCAGATCGAGCAGCTCAATGTTATCTTGTAAGCAATAGCCTTGATTGGTTTTGGCATCGATAGTGACGCCAAGCTCCTGTTGCAATTGATGAATTAATTTCCACACTGCACTGCGGGTAATGCCTAATTTTTTACCTAACGCCGCACCAGAGTGTGGTAGGCCATCACTCAAGATATTCAGTAATTTTTTGAGTTTAGTGTTTTGCAGCGTGCCAGGCGGTGGTCGCCACTCGGGATGCGGATTTTTTTGCATAATTGTCCCAAGTTTTAAATAGTATTAATGATTGGGCATGGGGACATAGTTTGGGAAGCCCGGGGGATTGCCAGGTGCTTGCGCAACAGGGACGCCGGGGCCTTGATGTCGCACGAATTGGCAGCCAGATAATGACGCAATAGTGGTTATCATTGTAAGTAGTAATAGGGTAGACAATATCTTCATCGTATTCTCCTAAAGTAATGGGGTAAGATAGTACAAGCGTTTAGTGATCGCGTCAATTTTGACTATAGTAGTTATTTTTTAGTATGCTGTGAGTATACAAGCCCCAACGCTGGAGAATCCTATGAGCACTTACCCCCATCCCATAGAAACCCTGCCGGTTGATGCGTGGAATGTGACCCTGCCACTTAAATTAACCGAGCAGGCAACGACGGCGCTTGAAGGCGGTCAAGTACTGTTTTTCCCACAATTGGCATTTATGTTGAATCCCGATGAGCTGCGTTTCTCACCGCATTTCGTCGATGAAAAAGTAAAAAACATCAGCTATGACAGCAACACCGACCAAGCAAAGGGTATTGTAGGAACTGAGATGGAGAAGGAGGCTATCAAGCAGATGATTGTGCGTTTTTCCGTACAGGCCAGGGCATTAGTGGATGCTGTGCTGCCGCATTACCAGGGGGCTATTAAGGTAGCGCGTACTAGCTTTAGGCCGGTTCAAGTCAGTCAGCGTAAGCAATCGTATCGCAAGGACGACAGACGCCTACATGTTGATGCATTTCCAGCCAACCCCAATCAAGGGCGGCGTATTTTGCGGGTATTTAGCAATATTAATCCACAGCAAGAACCGCGAATATGGCGCGTGGGTGAGCCATTTGAACAGGTTGCGCGACGATTTTTACCACAAATTCCGCGTCAAATTCCTGGTAGTGCCTGGTTACTTCACTTGCTTAAACTGACCAAAAGCCGACGAACGCAGTATGATCATATTATGCTACAATTACATGATCGTATGAAGAAGGACTCACGTTATCAGCAGCAAGCAACACAAGTGGAGTTTCATTTTCCAGCACAAACCAGTTGGATCGTGCAGACTGACCAAGTATCACATGCGGCGCTAAGTGGTCAACATTTATTAGAGCAAACGTTTTATTTGCCGGTAGAGGCGATGTTGGATTCGCAGCGTTCGCCGCTAAAGGTATTGGAGCGTTTAACAGGTTGCAGCTTAGGATAATCTATGTCAAATGTCACTGACCCAGCCAAGTTGCGCACCCTGCCGAGTGAGTTGCTATTGTTCGCATCACACGACCCAGCATCATTAATTGAAAAGATCAAACATACATTAGAAAATTTTGTATCTATTCATTCGTTAGTGCAATTCGCTTATCAGACGCAAGACAATTTTGCGATACAACAGAGAGTTAACGATGCTAATTCCTCGGTGCGTCTTGCCATTGTGGCGGCAGATTTGGATCATTTACGTCAAAAACTGCAACAAGCATTAATAATTTTGCAAGAATCTCCACAAACTTCATTCTCCTTACTGCAGGGAATTTATTATGGCGTCAATATAAATCCTGGTAAAGTCATGATGTTATTTCCTGGTCAAGATAGCGAATACTGTGGTATGGGGAGTGATTTAGCCAATACGTTTGCAACGTGTCTGAATGTATGGAATGACGCATCTCGCTTGTCGAATAAGCAAGACAACCTTTCGTTAACACAAGTGGTTTTCCCTCCTGCCGCCACTTCCTGGGAGGAGTATCAACGTTATGAACAACGTTTAGCGAACCCTGCTTGGGCGCAACTGGCATTAACAGTTGCTGGTTTAGCGCAATTCCAGTTACTGCAACAGATACTAAAAATCAATCCCGATTACGTTGCGGGTCATGGTTTTGGTGAATTGACCGCCCTTTGTATTGCTGGCGTTCTTGATTTACCGACATTGTCAGCCATTGTCAATAAACAAGACGAACTCATACGGCAAATTGCACAAGTTCCAAGCGCACTACTACGTGTATCATATCCGATTGAAAAAATACTAGCGTTTGTAAATAATAATCAATTAGATGTAACGCCAGCGCAGCTGAATAGTCCCAACCAATTAGTATTAGCAGGTTCGTTAGAATCCATCAATACAGCAGAAGCTTTATTTACTCAGACAAAAATTAAGTGTCAACGTTTAGCGGTTGAGGAGGGCTTGTATTCTTACTTGGTTGAGTCGCTCTATCAGCCATTACACGCTTTTTTCGATCATTTACCGTTTGCCACCCCACAAATTCCCGTCTATGCCAATGCAACTGGAAAGCCTTACCCGACGGAAGCTGTGCAAATTAGGCAGTTGTTAGCCAAACAACTCGTCAGCCCAATATTGTTTAATGAACAGATTGAACAAGCATACCAACAAGGCGTGCGCACCTTTATTGAGGTAGGGCCACATAATGTATTAACCAGTTTGGTGGGCCAATGTTTAAGCCGGCGAGAATTTCATGCTATTTCCTTAGATCGCAAGGGGGAGAAGGGCGCTACTGCTTTATGGCACGCATTAGGCCGCTTAATTGTCATTGGTTTAAACCCCCAACTAATGGCATTGTGGGAGGAATATAACCCCTTGGAGGAAGACGTCTTCCCTCAGATATTCTCTAAATCGCCCGTGGTAAGCAGCAACGATATAGATACCAGGCCTGGGCAGCCTGGCGCTGCTATAATGGAACCTGCTAGAATGGCCGATGTGCTTGCAACAGGGGAACTTGCCGCCAGTCACCCGCCAATGCGAGAGAATAATGGTGATATTTCTAAAATAAGTCATAAATGCTCCAACATAGATCAAAATACACAAATACAACTCATTTTACTGCAAGAAGTATATCAAAAAATTATGACAGATGGGCGCATTCAGTTTTTAAATACAATTAGCCAATTGGATAGGTATTGAGTTGTCGCGTTGACGTCCTCACCTTGATAAATAATGGAGTTTTACCACATGACGGATGAATTTAGTGCTATCCTTAAAGTAAGTGTAATAACTTATTTTGTCCGTGCAACACATATTGAGCAAGGAATATCAATATGAGTGAAATTGAATTATTGTCTATTGTCAAAAAATGCAATTTGTTTTCTGGGTTAACAGAAGATAAAGTAGCTTCTTTATTGCCTTCCTTTGAACAAACCAGTCTGAAAAAAAGAGAAATTTTATTTTCACAAGGCGATGATTCCGATAGTTTGTTTGTGTTAGTACGGGGAAATTTGGTGAGCTTCCTACAGAAGCCGGATGGGTCAGAAAAAGTCCTGGGCATGATCCATCCAGGTGAAACCATTGGTGAACTGGGTGTCATTTCAGGAGAACCCCGTAGTCTAACGATCAGAGCATTATCAGATGCGTATTTGTTAAGGTTGCCGGGTAAAATGTTTTTTAGAATTTGTGAAGAAAATCCTGATATTTCTACTGAGATAATGAAAATTATCACCAAAAGATCTTTAAAAACCATCGACCTAATGTCGAGCGCTAGAGTCAAACTGGTAATATTTTTTAAAAGCAACCAACAAGTATCGCTGGAAAAATTTAAACAAATACTTCATGACCAATCAATTGGAAATAATATTGATTTTATAGATGGGGAAGATCCATCTGTCGAAACAGTGGCAGAAATAATTGAAAATTCCAAACATGAAAATCACCAAATAATTATTTTTGTAACAAAATTAAATCCAAACTTGTTTCATCTAATAGACAAGCAGTTTATTTCTTGTTATTTGGTAGCGCAAATTAATCAACCGGTTGATATTAGTTCTAATACAAGAAAAATTTTACATTATGTGGAAAAAAATAAAATTCGCTTAGATCTAGCGTTCCTACATGCTGATAGAAGTCCCAGGGAATCTGATGCAAAAAAGTGGATTAGCATAGCTAACTTTTCCCTTTATCATCATATACATTTTTCAAAAGAAACTACTTTAAAACGTTTCATTCGCTTTGTAATCGGTAAGCCAGTTGCCTTGGTGTTGGGTGGTGGTGGCGTTAGGGGATTTTGTCACCTGGGTGTAATCAAGGCGATGCTGGAAGAAAATGTGCCTATTGACATTATTGTTGGAACTAGCGCTGGCTCTATTGTTGGCGGGATTTATGCATTAACGCTAGATTATGAAGAATCACTGGATAGCTTTACTCGTGGCGTAGTAATGACAGAAAAGACGGTTTCGCTAAAAAATATTACCTGGCCGCTCGTTTCAATCTTCAGCGGTGATCCGTTGACAACGTATAATCAATCTATGTTTGGTTCGGCGCGAATAGAAAATTTACCTTTACCGTTTTACTGCATTTCTTCCAATATCTCCTTGATGAGTCAACATGTTCATAAGGTAGGAATGTTGTGGGAAGCGGTGCGCAGCAGTTCGGCTGTACCTGGGATATGGCCGCCAATGGTTATTAATGGTAATTTACATTACGATGGTGGCTTATTGAATCAACTACCTACTGATTATATGCGTTACCTGGTAGGCTCTAACGCAAAAATAATTGCATCGCAAATTTCTGTTAATAGACAAGACACTATGTTTTACAATTTTCCGCCGGCACTTAGCATGAAGGATGCACTGTTATATAAATTAGGATTTAAAAAACATTTTTATAGAGTGCCCCAACTGTTAGAAATTTTTTTCGAGGCATTGTTTTTAGGTTCTTATAATGCGGAACAAAAAAATTCTATTTTTGCTGATATTCATATTAGGCCAGATTTGACTAATTTTGGTAGTTTTAGATTGCTCAAAGGACAGCCGCAACAATTAGTTGAGATTGGTTATCGAGAAATGAAAAAAGCTTTAGAAAAAACAGATGGTTTTAATGTAACTAAAAAGTGATACGCACTAACAGGAGACACCGTGTCAGAACGATCAAACTATCTTAATGCCAAGGAATTACATATTGGTATTGTTGGTGCAGGGCCTGCTGGATTAGCGGCTGCAGAAGCACTATTTGAGTTGGGTTACCTTAATGTTACTGTGCTGGAAAAAACATCGAGTGTGGGTGGGATGTCGTGGAGTCCGCATTATCCTACTAAGGAAGGTAAGCCAATAAGTTATGAACTGGGCAACCTAATTCCTCTTTCTTCTTTGTTATTATTTCGTTTAATGAGGCGTTATGGCGTATCTCTAGGGAAGAATAGTATGGGCGATGATAAATATGGCCATAGTATCCCCTTAGTAGTGTATAGCCTGAAGACACAGAAGCCCATCGTTGATTTTAGAAAATATAAACTGGGGATGCCGGTTTCATTTGATTTAATTCAAGATATTATTCGATTTGTAGGTTATTTATTTAGATACCGTAAATTAAAACACCCCGGGTTTAAAGACCTGCCTGCTGACTTATACGAAGAATTGTGTATTCCATTCAAACAATGGGTCGAACAAAAAAAATTTAACACCATAGGCGGCTTTTTGGAATTCCTCACGGTTTTGGTTGCTTGCCGCGATGAAGAGCATAAGGATGAATTACCTGCGCTGCTGGCATTTAAATTATTTTTAGGATGTATCACTTTCCCACCTCAAATTATAAATGGACGATACCGGTTTATACGTGAGGGCTACCAGGAACTGTGGAATCGCATGGCGAAAAATCACAAGGTAATATTTGATGTTCATATTAAAAAGATCATACGTAATGCGAAGCATGTTGAAGTGCATACGGAAGATGGACAATTTACATTTGATAAACTTATTTTTACACCCTCACCTACTATGGCGTTACAATTGTTTGATGTTTCGCCAGAAGAAAAACAGCTTTTTTCCAAAGTAAAATACTATCCAAGATGGCGGATTGCTTTTTTGGCAAAAGGATTGCCACACGATGGAATTTATACCTTTTATGAACCGTATGCACTAGACGATTATGGTTCGAGTTTGGAAGCCTTTTGTCCTGAGGGTAGGGTGGGGGATGACGAATGGTTGTATTCCGCCCTGGTTTTGCACAGTAAGCATGATGGAATTAAGGATGTGTTGGCACAGGCAGAAAAATTATTACATCAGCAGTTTAATGGCGAAGTGACTCGTTGGCTAACGCCATCGGTTTATTGGCCGCAATATTCGCCTTATTACGATTTAGATGGGTTAAAGGAAGGTATATACCATAGATTAGATGATTTACAAGGCAAGAATAATACGTTTTATTTGGGCGGCGCTATTAGTTGGAGTACCTATTCAACTATTGTAGAATATGCTTATGCGGTCATTCATAAATTTTTTAAATAACGCTATACCCATCGTGCCTCTTTAAATATGTCAACGTCTATTCCCCAGAGTTTTTCTTTTACCGTGAGCATGGATATTAATTCGCATCCGTACCTAACCAGCCACATGATACAGGGTGTGCCGGTATTGCCGTTTTGCATGGTGTTAGAATGGTTCCTACAGGCGGTGCAACCTTATTTCGCTGACTATGCCGTGATCGTTTGTGAAAATTTTCATGTGTTACGCGGAATAAAGCTGCCTAACTTTTTTCGAGAGACAACTTATTTTTTAGTTAATTGTGAAAAGGATGCGACAGAAGAAAAAATCATAGCATCCCTAAGTTCTCTTACTCAGGCAGATGGAATTTATTACCGTGCTGAATTAAGTGCTTATAATCCTACCCATTCATCCCACCAAAATGTCACCGCATATGAGCCTGGAATAGATAGTGCCAGCTGGCCTTGCAGCGTGGATGAAATATATTTTGACGAAGGGCAGGAGGGATATCTGCCGCATGGCGAGCATTTTCGCGCTATTAGTCGTTTAGATCAGGTTTCGGATCAGGGCGGATCTGCTTATTTGACGGGTGTGCAATACAAGGGTTGGCAAGGCCGCTGGTTGATAGACCCACTGGTGATAGATGGTGTATTTCAGCTGGCTGGTTTATGGGGAGGGCGTATGTTAAATAAAACCAGTTTACCTAATAGTATGGAGCGCTTGTTATTTTATCAGCAACCCCTGCCAGTAGATGAAATTTTTTGCAGTATGCGCGGCCGAGTCGATGGGAATTATCGCACACGCTTTGATGTGGTGTTGCTGGATAAACAACATCGAATTTACGTGGAGATATTTGATTTACAAATGTTTTGTTATGGGAAAATAGGGCATGTTAAGACGTAAAATACTAACTCGAAGGCGGGCTATAAAAATCTTGAATAAACGATTGTGCAGGATCAGGCATTTCATCTAAATAAATCACTTTGAAAAATTTTCTGTCCGCAAGAGAGATTAAATTTGGATTTTTTGGATAGCTACTGAGCAAGGGTAGAAAGGCCGCCTGGCCTATGACCATACGTTGACTCTTATCTTTAGGACTAATCCCCCAAACATTTTGATAAGTCATCATAATTGGCTTGCTATCTACAATTGGTTCGGAATAATTTCCTAAATATAAAAACACATGACCACCGATATAGACCGTCGTCATTAATGGATGCCCATTATCGCGTAAATAATCCAGACGCTGTTGCATCGACTGATTGCTCATATCCACTACCTTACCGCCCTGAACTTGCTGAGAGGAATTACGTGGTAGCCAAATCCCCAGTGGTGTAAAGATAGCCTGCATTTCTTGCGAACAATCATTATAGAAATACATCCCACCCCAACCATAGGGTCGATTTTTCAGTGTCTTTAATAAATAAGCAATATTTTCACGTGTTGCAGGCAGTGGCATGATGCGAGCATTATCCCTGGCTACATAGGCTGCACGAATGTAGGCATGGCCGTTAACACCCTTTATGGGAATCATGATTTTAAAAAATGTGCGGCGTTGACTGAGCAATGGGAAGATCGAGCCGACATAGGCGCTTAATCGATATTGTTGATTGGTTGCATCCAAGATAGGCGCTTGCGTCTGTGTGATAGCAACTAATTTTTTCTGCGCATGTCGGTTCCAATAATACACAAAGGCTGGAGTTACCGTGGCGATAGCATCGCTTTCTACCCAGGCATTAAAACTCGGCGTCATTACTAACGACCAGGCATGATCCTTAGTTTCTCCCAGAATGTAAACGGGTGTGCCTGCCCATAGCGCAGATGCTTGTAAATTATCAAACGGATAACCTTGACCTGGTAGGGTGAAATGATTGAAATGCGGATCGTTAGTAGGCAACATGCGTGCGTTAGTATTTCTGACTATGATGCCGCGTTGACTTGCCTTATATGGCATTGGTTTGGCATATTGCTGTATATCTATGTTGTCCGCAATACGTTGAATCCAACTGGCAGGGTAGGGGTGAAAGTTTTCTGCGTAACCTATTTTTTCCGCATCCGTTTGTGGGCCATAGTCGCCCAGGTTAGCCTGCAGCATGTTAAACACGGGCGTGTCGCCGCTAAGCAGGGTGGTAACGAATTGCTTACTCCAGGGAGACAATCCATCCTGCGCAGCAGAGAATACATGTCGATACAAATTTTGCAGACGTTGTTGCTGATATTGCGCGGATACGAGGGGCGTTTTGTAATTTGCCGCATCGGGTGGCAACCAGTGATCGACGTCTTGATTATAATGCTCAACAGGAAATAAGCTAATAGGAACTTCCACTGCTCCTGCTAATAGTGGGCAGAGCAATAATAAGTTAATGATTAAACGTACTTTATTCGCTTTTAATATATGCATACAATATTTACATTTATGTTCTTTTAGAATATTTTAGACTTTTTTTGAATCATTTTTCCTGATAGACTTTCCCTACTCTTAAGAAGTGATCCACATGGTGTTTTTCACATATGGACACAGTAGGAATCTTTGTCATGCATCACAAGGGGGATGTCAAGTAGTATTATATACCTATCGCACTTCGAGATGCGAGATTGATCTACCAACCACGACTTGTCATCCCCGCCGCTCATAATTGACAAGAAGCTCCCAACAGGATAGCGGGGAACTAAAACTCAACTTAACAACAGGCTAGATTTAAAGAAAGGATTGGGGTTTAGTCAGATATGTGTATAACTACTCGGGGGATTGATTTATGGAAACACAACAAAGAGACATCGAAACACACACACCAGACGATACAACAAGATCATCTCCAACGAATGAGTTAAAAGAAGAAACGAGATCATCGACAAGTACGCGACAGTCGGGAAGTCTTCACACTGAACCTCTCGACACACCTTCACCTGTTAATTCCACTTCGGAAAAGCTAGATTCGGAAAATCTAGGTAAAGACCATAAGAGTGAAGACGGTGATGATATAGTAGACCTTACCGGGCAGGGTGTACCCATAAACCGTCATCCTGTATATGGTCGTGGAATGCAAATACTACTCTTTTCAGCAATATTAGCATTTAGTTTTGATAAGCAAGAGCGCGAAGAGCCTGGGTTTCCACCGATTCACTACTTGATGTATTTGACACACTGGCAAGATATGCTCAATGAATGGTGTGCGTTAGTTGCCGGATTAAGTTATTTTGCAGAAGTAATCGCGGTGTTACAAGGTGATGAAACACTGATGGATGCATTGGCGGCGCTAGAACAAGGCCAACCGCTGTCAAATGAACAGCAGGCAATTGCAGTTAATTATGCTCATCAGATAGCGGTTGCGTTACACAAAATAGCTGAGTTTTGTGACAACCCGGCAATGGTATTATCCCTGTTTACCGCTATTTTATGGGCAAGCTGGTTAGTGTCTACCAGCGAGACGCCGCTTGAAGATTTGGTGCAGCATGGCACCCCCTGGCTTGTACACCTTCTTTTCGGCCGATGCCTTGACATGAACTACACATATTCAAACTGGAGTTATTTAGCTAATTTTTTACTGGGTGCGTCTTATATGGCGTTTTTTACACTGGCATTCAAGGCGCTGGGCGGTACGAACGAGCAGGGCGAGAGTACGGTTTATGATGCATATAACCCTGACGATGAAACACGGTTTATCAAGGCAACGATCACCAGCTTGGCGCTGATAACCATCCTAACTCCCCATCCGCATCCCAGGGAAGCATTTAATAGTGCATGGGAAATGTTACGTGGCTGCTGCCAGCGCATTGCAAATGCTGCAAATACTTTTACAACGTGGCTGGGGTGTGGTGCGCCTCCACCACCGACAAATCCGCCCTTCTCGGTCAATCAGGGTGGGGGCAGGGAAGTTCCTCCAATCTATACTCAGTTACCATCGGATAGTGGTGGAGAAGATGAGGATGTGCCTAACCCACATGAGACTAAAACTTCTCAAACAGAAACATCTCAACCACGAGCAAAACAAGAACGAAAAAGATATTGGAATAATTTTCGTTCTAAGCTACCTCCACTCCCCTTTTGGAGTAAGACGGCAACGGATAATAAGAAGGATCAACCATCCCCTATCCCCCCTACGGTGACTGGAAGTGGGAGAGACAGTCCGGCGTCCGCGACACTTCCTTTTCATGGTGAAGATGAGACACTTACTGATCCTGGGGACGGCGTGGAAGTAGAAGTAGAAAAAGAAAAATACGAGGGGTTCTACTAACCGGCAGAAAAATAGCGTGCTAGCGACAAAGTGAAATGCAGTTGCTTGACAAGCCAGGCAAATAGTAATAAACTATTATTATCATACATAAATATAATAATGGTATACTATGAAAAATCATGTGCTCTATGGCATCCTACTAACCCTGGTTAGCGCCTTATCTTATGCCGTACAAACGGCGATTGTTAAGTATATTGGTGGTCAAGTATCCACACCCGTCATTGTATTTATTCAAAGCGTAGTTTGTTTAGTGCTTATTTCCGGTGTGCTGCTGGCGCAAGGCACGCAACAAACCCGACGCTTGTTACGAACCAGGCATCCAATTATTCATATTTTTAGAACCCTGTTCAGCCTGGGTATCGGCTATTTTCTATTTTATGCGCTTAAATTTATACCCCTGGTCGACGGCATATTATTAGTCAACACCGCGCCACTGATGGTGCCGTTGATTGCATTTGTATTTATGTCGAAAAAAATTAACCATAAGGTGTGGCTGCCACTGATTATTGGTCTTGCTGGTGTGGTATTGATTTTAAATCCCGATTCCCAGGTATTCCATCCGGCTTCCTTTTTAGCATTAGCCGCTGGTGTATGTATGGCGTCGTCAATGATTTTAATTGGCGAAGCGAAGGGTGATAGCGGCATCACCAATACGTTTTATTATTTTCTGTTTTCCCTGCCGATTTCCGCGCTTGGCGCAGCCATTTTTTGGACACCCATTCCCGGTAAGATTTTAATCTTAACTGTTGCCATCGGCGTATTATTTTTTATTGTACAATTTTCGGTAGCCTATGCGTTGAAATACGCCACTGCACAAACCGTGGCATCGCTGTATTTATCCAACATTATATTTGCCGCCATTCTTAGCGTGTTTATCTGGTCGACACCGATTACCTGGATGATTTTAGCAGGAATGGTATTAACCATAACGGGGGCAATACTAACTATTCGTGCGCAGAATAGAGTTACAAGAAAAGTAAATCTTTACGAGATAAAACACAATGGATGATCAAGATATTGAATTTTTAATCTGTGATATTAGCGTGTTATGGCGGCGCGCATTTAGCCTGCTCACCAAGGAATTAGGTATCTCGACGATTGAGCGCCGCATTATATTGAATGTGGATCGTAAGCCTGGTGCAACCCAGATTGAAATCGCCACGCTCATCGATATTGAGCCGCAGAATTTGACTAAGCCATTAGATCGATTGATTGAGCAGCAATTGCTGGAGAAACGGCATGATGCCAATGATCGTCGCGTTAAACGCCTGTACATCACTAAAAAATGCCTGCCGATTATCCAACAGATTTGCAAAATTGCCGATGATATTCGTCCGATGGTGATGGCAGGACTCAGTGAAAAAGATAAGAAGGGTATCGTAAAAAATATTAAATATATGAAGGATAATTTAGAGAAAAATTTCGGGTAAACATATGACAAACCAATCTATCGAAGCCACCCTCCACCGTCTGCAACAAAAAGAACCGCATATCTTAATACTCATTATCATGAGTTCGTTTGCTTCCATGGGCGCAGTTATTTTCACGCCGGCCCTGCCAGAAATAGCTGAATATTTCCAGATATCACAGGGACACAGCCAACTAACCATCACGTTATTCTTATTAGGCTATGCCATCGGCCAATTAATTTACGGCCCGTTATCCAATCGGTATGGTAGAAAGCCCGCATTTTATATCGGCATTGTCATCGCTACCATTGGCTCCATTATCAGCATCGTATCAGAACCGCTAGATTCATTTTGGTTTCTTATCCTGGGCCGCATGTTGGAAGCATTGGGATCCAGCGCCGGGCTGGTGATCGCCTTTACCATCATTAGCGATCATTACTATCCTCATCAATCACGACGCATCATCGCCTACCTGATGTTGGCGTTTGCGATTATGCCAGGGATAGCAGTGTTTATCGGTGGCATATTAGTTACGCGTTGGCATTGGATCAGTTGTTTTTATTTCCTGCTTTTTTATGGATTATTGTTAGCCATCCCCGCGAGTCGTTTAGCGGAAACCGCACAAACGTTAAATAAACATGCCCTACGTGTGAGCCAAATAAGAAAAAACTACGTTATCGCATTCAAGAATAACTTACTGCGCAACGTCACATTCTTTTTCGGGGTATCGGGACTGTGTATTTATGTTTATGTAGCCAGTGCGCCATTAATTGCCATTAATTATCTACACCTATCGCCTGAGAAATATGGCACCCTGGGTTTAATTCCCTATGTTGGCACTGCCCTTGGTTCTGTGGTTTCTGCACGGCTGGCAAAAGTATTATCTACCACAGCGTTAATGAGATTAGGCTTTATCATTGATATTATTGCTGTGCTGTTATTCACGATATTATTTTCTTTTGGTCTAGTTAGCCTATTTACATTAACTTTAAGTGGTTTTATTTTTATGTTTGGCAATTGTTTAATCGTGGGTAGCGGGGCGAGTATCGCCACCTCTACTTTAGATGATAAGGCCAACGCCACCGCCATGATGAACTTTATCAACGTTAGTATGCCAATGACGGGAACGTTCCTGGTTGCGCTGATTCCAGGTTCACCTATTATTAAACTGCCTATTATCTTCCTTGCTGCAATGATAGTGATGACAGGTGTGTGGGTGACCTTTATACGTAAGCTGGCATAGAATCAACTGCCGATTTTGGCGAGTCTGTTGGCCCGACGTCTGATATTATTGCCGCATGAAGAACTTAACCTACGACCCAAAAGAATTTTATCGTGCGCATTTAGCGCGTGATCCACGCTTTGATGGTAAATTTTTTGTCGCCGTGAAAACGACGATGATTTATTGCCGACCGATATGTCCCGCCAGGAAGGCCAAATTAAGCAACTTAGAGTTTTTTATCCACGCCGCACAGGCGGAAGAAGCAGGTTATCGGCCATGCTTACGTTGCCGACCGGAAACCGCACCTGGCTCCAGCGCCTGGATTGGTACATCGGCTACGGTGCAACGCGCCATTCGCTTAATGGATTGTCATGCGCTGGAAGAATTATCCATCCATGATATGGCTAAAAAATTAGGCATTGGCGAGCGCTGGTTGCGCGAGTTATTTCAACAACAGGTGGGAGCAAGCCCGCAGGCAATCCTGCTGTCCAAGAAACTCGATATTGCTCGAAATTTACTCGATGGATCATCTCTGCCAATCACCGATATTGCATTTAGTTCAGGGTTCCAATCGCTTCGACGTTTCAATGATGCGTTTAAAATTCGCTTTCAAAAAACGCCCAGTGCGTTTAGAAAAAATCCACTATCCAGGGGGCAACTGCGTTTCCAATTGAGCTATCGGCCGCCCTATGCCTGGGATGCCATGCTAAATTTTTTTAGTCATCGCGCCATTTCCAGGCTGGAACTGGTTGAAGATGGTTGTTATCAACGGCTTATCACACATGGGGAGTAACTATTCGGTAAACCCATCCTATAGTTGCAAATTTCCCCAATAAATAGTATTTTCTCTCGAAGTTTTTCATACCCCCCTTGAGAGTGCGAATGGAGCTATCGCAAAACCTTCAGCTAAGAAATGCCCAATTTTCGACGCTTCATTTAGAAGTCTTGACGGCCTATTCTGTGCTGGCGACTCAACATCAACAACAGAAGCTTGAACTGATTGAATATAAATGTCAGGCGAATTACTGGCAAGCTCAATTCAAGCACCTGAAGTTAAAAGAATCTGAGTTGCTGGTAAAGATTGCTACCTTGGAAGGATTAGTACGTAAGCGTGAGCAACAACTGTTCGGAAAGTCAACAGAACAAGGAACAACACGATCAGAATCACAAAACGGCCTAGTATTAGCAAAGAAAAATAGGGGGCAACAACCGGGGAAACAAGGGCACAAAAAGCGCTCCTATGCTCAATTACCTGCTGTAGAAGAAACCCGATCATTACCGTTACAAGAAAGTGTATGCTCTTGTTGTGGATTACCCCTCAGTGAATTATCGATAACCGAAGATTCAGAAATTGTCGAAGTGATTAATGTAAGCGCTTACCGGCGCATTATCCATCGCAAGATGTATCAGCGTTGCTGTGATTGCAAGCCAAGTGAAGCAGGGAATACGCTCATGACAGCACCGGCGGCAGAGCGTTTACTTGCAAAGAGCAAGTTTGGTGTGTCGGTGTGGGCGTTATTACTGATCAAAAAATATGGCTATCAACAACCACTCAATCGTGTATTAAGCGAGCTAGCAGCAAATGGTTTACCGCTGGCAATGGGTACTATTGTCGATGGTTGGAAAAAACTCATGCCACTCTTAATACCGATGTACAATGCCATCGTTGAACGCAATTTGCAGGCAACCCATTGGCATGCGGATGAAACCGGTTGGCGTGTGTTTGAGCACGTAGAAGGTAAGGCAAATCATCGTTGGTATTTATGGATTTTCAGTAATCAGGAAACCGTGGTTTATAAGCTAGATCCAAGCCGTTCTGCTCGTGTACTGAAGGCGCATTTTGGTGATGCAACCAGTGGCATTCTCAACGTGGACCGATATTCTGCTTACAAAGCGATTGCTAAAGCAGGCTTACTGGTGTTGGCTTTTTGTTGGGCGCACGTGCGTCGAGATTTTTTATCGCATGCTAAAAGTTATCCTCAAGAAGAAGCATGGGCTCTCGAATGGGTTGAGCGTATAGGCAGGCTTTACCATCTCAATAATAATCGCATTATTTGCCCAGAGAAATCATCCAAGTTCATTCAGGCTCATGAACAACTGAGTCAGGAAATCCTGCTATTTAAGCAGCAAGTGGACGACCAAGTGTTGAATATGGAACGTCCGAGCGCGGCGAAATCCATACTGTTAAGCTTGAATAACCATTGGGAGGGATTAACTATTTTTGTGGATCGTCCTGACATTCCCATGGATAACAATAAAGCAGAGCGTGGATTGCGCAACCCTGTGATTGGTCGCAAAATTTATTATGGTTCTGGTTCGGTATGGTCAGGAGAGTTAGCAGTTGTCATGTTTTCTATTTTTGGCACACTGGATGTGTGGAAGCTAAACAAACATACTTGGCTATTAGCCTATTTTCAAGAATGTGCAGCGCTGGGTGGCGCTCCGCAAACCATTGAAAAATTTTTACCTTGGAACCTGACTGAAAAACAGAAAACGCTCTTTTCTCAGCCGCCTATTGGGGAAGATTCTGGATAGACAAGAGCATTCTTACTCCCCCGCTAAATCAACCGATCCTCTCAATGAAATGGCGCAAAGTCCCTGGGAGCGTTGTAGGGGCAACCCTTGTGGTTGCCCGAAAAATCTTACGGGCAGGCACAAGGCCAGCCCCTACATTGCGGACGAGCCGTCCGCGCTCCCAGAGGCTTTGTGCCATTTAGTTGATTCAGTAGCAATGTAATCACAGAATGGGTTTACCGAATAGTTACCATGGGGATGTGCGCGGATGGTTTAAGGTAAGCCATGTTGAAAATAATAAACTGGCAGTTGAGTTTAAGCTAAATAAGGCTGCAAATATCCTGGAATTTTCCGGCAGGATAAAAAACATTTTTGATCTGGATTGCGACCCAATGGCTATCGAAAACAGTTTACAGGAGGACGAAAGCTTAAAGCCACTGCTCAAACACCATAGAGGATTACGCATTCCTGGTGGCTGGGATGGTTTTGAGCTAGCAGTGAGAGCAATTGTTGGTCAGCTTATCAGCGTCAAGGCGGCGCGCACCATGCTAGGCAGAATAGTTGAGATTTGTGGTGAAAAACAGACGCTTGATGAGTCATTGCCGTTGGAGCGGTTTTTTCCAACGCCGGAAAACCTGCTGGCAGCAGACTTATCTAACATCGGCCTAACCAATTCAAAAATTCAGACGTTAAAACTATTAGCGCAGGAAGTCGCAAACAAGCATCTGATTCTCGATGGCACCGCAGACTTCGACGATACGTGTCGTAAATTGCTGGCGATCAAGGGCATTGGCGCCTGGACCATGGAATATATTGCTATGCGTGCATTGAGACACCCTAATGCATTTCCCGACACGGATTTAGAAATTCAAAAGAAAATAACGCGCCTAAAGTTGCATCCAAAGAAATGGGTTCCCTGGCGTGCATACGCAGCAATTCTATTATGGAGTTTACAATCGGAGAATAAATCATGAAAAAACTAACCCGAGTACAATCCCTACCTAAGGATGCTATTTATGGTGAAATGAATTCGCCAGTAGGAAAATTAACCCTGATAGCATCATCGCAAGGACTACACGCTATTTTATGGGATATCGATCGTGAGAAGGAAAAACATAAGAAAATTATGGTTGGGCTTAAGAAAGCTGATAACCATAAAACAATCCTACAAACCAAGCAGCAATTAGATGAATATTTTGCTGGCAAACGCAAGACGTTTGATTTGCCCTTGGTGATACAGGGAACGGATTTTCAAATTCAAGCCTGGCAACAATTGCTTAAAATACCCTACGCAAAAACGGCTTCCTACGCAGAGCAGGCAGAAAGAATTGGCGATAGAAAAAAGGCCAGGGCGGTTGGAATGGCAAACGGGCGCAATCCAATTTCAATCATCATTCCTTGTCATCGCGTCATCGGCAGCAATGGCGACTTAGTGGGTTTTGGCGGCGGCCTCAAGAAAAAAGCCTACCTATTAAGGCTGGAGCAGCAGTCCCTTCTTTGAAAAGACGTTGTTGCAGAAATCAACGATAATGTATTTTCTGGGGATTGGATGTTTTTTCCTGGGAGCGCGGGCAGCTTGCCCGCATGTGTGCCAATGGCTTGAACTGCGGGCAAGCTGCCCGCGCTCCCAGGGGCTTTGGAGCTTAAATTTGCCAGTTTATACAGCAATGCCCTTTGAAAAAGGCGGCATTACTCTGTTTTTATGACTGGACTGGCTATTCTGCCATTGCCTGGACTCGCCCTCATCGGCTCCTACCTTGGTGGCAAGTTAACCGCAACGGTGGGTGCAGCAAAAATTATCTGTATCGGACTGTTAATTGCCGCAATAGGTTTCTTCGCACTATTGACATTAGAACAGACTACACCCAGCTATATATGGATAATGATTCCATTTCTGGCGATTGGTTTTGGTGTTTCCTTTACTACACCCGCGATGACATTTGCCGCGATTCATTCAGTCGAGCAGAAACGTGCAGGTATTGCAGCGGCGGTGTTAAATACGGGTAATCAAGTCGGTAGTCTTATCGGCGTCGCCGTATTTGGTACAATCGCTGCTACTTCGCAAAACTTCATGTCGGTGATGCACATAACACTTATACTTGCTGGAGCGATGTTTGTTATTGTAGCTTTTTTGAGTTTATGCGTAATGAAGAGTTCAGCGGAGGTCAAAACTTGACTTCCGCCAACTTTAAGATGCGTGTTTCCATTGTAATGATAGTCTTTTATGTGAAGCAGCGCATTCTCGCAAGTATAGGTTAATAAGCGTCTGGTAAGGGATGCCCGTATCTTCGGCAAGGCTTTTAAAATAATCGATGGTGTTCTCTTCCATGCGGATAGTCACTTGGCGCTTCAATTTGCGTAGATAGGGATTTTTTGATGCTTTGGAAAAATCGTATTCTTTCTTCATAAAATCACCTGTTTATGTATTGTTTACGTTCTGTACTAGTTGCTTTTCGAGCAGAAATAATCCTAATAACTTCATCATTTTCTCTATAACAGTGACATACTACCAGCATGTGAGATTTTACAGATAAGCCGAGCAGGATGAATCTCTCCTCTTCATCAGAGTGATCAGTATCTTGTATTAGTAAAGCTTGTTCATCAAAGAATACTGTTTTGGCTTCTTCAAATGACACACCATGCTTATTTTGATTGGACAGGTCTTTTCCTTTATCCCATCTAAAAGTCAACGTCATATTTACATTGTAGTTACTTTGTAGTCATTATTCAACTAAAAATAAGTGGGAAGCAAGTTTTGACGCTCTTCCCCCCTTGGCTTATCGATAATTATCGATTATACTTATAGCATACAAATTATCAATCGATAGGGTTTTGCTATGGAAGTTACTATTTCTCCTAAATTTCAAATTGTCATTCCAAAAGAGGTTCGCGAATCGCTGCATTTGCGGGCAGGTGAAAAATTACACGTTTTTCGGTATCAAAATCGACTTGAGTTCGTGCGTGTTAAGGATATGAAAGAAATGCGTGGATTTTTAAAGGGTATTGAAACTGTGATTGAACGTGACAAGGATAGGTTATGAAAAAAAATGTGGTTGATTCTTCAGGGTGGCTTGAATACTTTGCGGATGCCAAGAACGCACATTTTTTTGCACCAGCAATCGAAAATACAAAAAACTTAATTGTGCCAAGTATTTCACTGCTCGAAGTATTTAAACATGTGCTACGCCAACGTTCAGAAAAGCAAGCTTTCGAAAGTATTGAGTGTATGATGCAAGGCACGGTAGTGGATTTAGGTATTGAAATTTCATTAAGCGCTGCGAAACTAGGTGTTCAATATAAGATTCCACTTGCGGATAGTATTATTCTCGCGACAGGTATAGCGCATGAAGCAACCGTCTGGTCACAAGATATTGATTTTGATGGATTGCCACAGGTTAAGTATATTAGTAAAAAATATTAATTAAGCTCATTAATCATTTTCCGCTGTTTGACTGACATACTAACAGTGAGATTGAACAGGCGCAAGCGATTGCGTTGCCTAAACAAGATTACTATACTCAACGTTAATTCATTGGCAAAAGGAGAATCATAATGAGCTTGTGGAAATGGAAATCTATTAAAAGAGATCTTAAACGGTGGGTTAAATATCACCCTATCTTCTCCGGTATGACGTTTCTTAGCCTGGTTATGTTTTTGTTAATAGCGATCCCTGGTCCCGGTTTGATATTCATGTGGCTAGGCATCGTTGCATTTTGTATAGGTGCTGTTGCGTTAATACCTGAAGACGTTAAATGGAGGAGGCAGAGTCATGCAGAAGAGATAGCAGATAGGGTTGCAGAGCTAGCTGAGTTAATAATAGCAGCGGAACAAGAACAAGCTGCCCAGCTTGCAAGAGAACGTGCTGCCATCATAGCCTCAAATAATGCCTTATTGGCGCAGATTGATACCTCAAAACCCAATCGAATAATGTATCGTTGTAACAGGCGCATCATCAGGAATAGGCTATGAGATTTGCATGGCGCTTCAAGAGGTAAATTTTTTCTTGCAGCGCCATGTAAAACCTTACATGTTAGCAGGGCTTGAGAAATTGTCTTTGTAGGCATATCTTTTTGGGTTTAGGCCACAGTAACCCCCAAAACAACTGGCTGCTGCACCTAGAAAGAATAGTACGAACATGGCAAAAAATGCGGCGCCTAACTTGCCTGCGTTTTCTTTGTTAGCAGCTGTTGTGGGTGTATTGCCAACATTGAAGTCAGCAGCAGGGGCAGTAGTTGCGGAGTCAGCGGAGTCATAAGCCATGGTAATATTCGTGGCATTTGAGGCTGTCAAAGAATGATATTGTGAAGCCACAAAGGGACGAAAATGATTGACTAATAACACGGCGATGACCAGTGTCAGACACCAGGTCACAAGCCCGTATAAAGCGCCTAAATGCCGGTTGTGTGAAGTAAAGCGGGCTAAATAACCCGAAACCCATCCGGCAAAAAACATACTGGCAATAATACCGATGGCCATACCCACGAAACCGCCAATTGCAAAAGCCATGCCACCGTGTTCACTGGTATGATAAACCGCTAAATCAATGGCTAGGGCAAATACGTTTAATAAAAAACTCAAGCCGAGACCTACTAAGGCGCCGGTAAAAACAGCACCCCAGGAAATACATTTAAAATGCTCACAGTGACAGTTGTTCGGCTGCGTAGTAATAGGGGATTGATTTATCATTTTATTCTCCTTAATTTGTTGTAAAAATGTCCGCCCTTTTTTTAAAGATGGGAAAGCAAAAAGATTAATATTAATAATCCTGTTGGCACACCAAGAATCCAAGCTAATAGATATCCCATAAACTCCTCCTTTTTTAAAATAAAATAATTTTTTTATATAAAAACAATCCATTTAACTGCAAATATCTAGGAAAGTATAGTCTATTTTTTAAAAAAAAGCTTGCTGTTATAGCTGTTTATCCTTGGCCGTTTTAGCCCTGTCTCGTAAGTTCACATCAATATATTTATCCGTAATCGCGCCAGAACTGTGGCCAGCATCGTCACGCACGTGTTCCCTCGGTCGATGTTTAACGTCTTCTGAGATGCCGGTATGACGTAGCCAGTGAACCGTCGCCACACGCAGGATAGCGGCTTCGTGAGACTCACCTTTTGCTTCGAGGTAGGCGGCTGCTTCATCAAAGCAAGTCTGTACCAAGCGACGAATAGGACGCGTATGTGTGACGGGTTTTTGATTATTTTTTACATGAGAGATAAGCGGTGTTTTTTCGCCCGGGGTGGGGTAGGGGGTCATTCCCAGATACGTGACGCGGTAATTCTTTAACGCTTGCAACATGGCACGGCTTACGGCAATCTGTCTGGCTTTGTTGCCCTTGCCCACTGTTTTAAACCACCAATTGCCTTCGTTGTCTTTGAAAAAATCACCCATGGTGGGTGTCCAACGCGCATGGGAAACCAACTCCGAGATACGCAGATACATGCCATATAAGCAGGATAAAACAAATACCGTGCGTTCTTGTTTGATATCTTGTTTGGCTTTTTCTTTGGCAAGCATTAATACCGTTTGCCATTGCTCATCGGATAGTCGCCGGACAGTTGATGTGCTGATTTCTTTGCGAATAAATTTACTTTTTTGACGAATTAACGCCACAGGATTAGCGGATACAGCTTCTTCCTGCAGTAAATAATTGTAAAAACTTCCTAAGACACCAAACATAATTTTTAATGCCGACTGTGAAAACTGGTAGGCGTCTTTTTGGGGTTTAATACCAACTTTGTGTTCCTGTTTGCTGACATGCGCATCAAATGGTCGCCACGCAGAATTGGGCTGTTTTTCGCCACTAATCGTCTTGAACCGTGCCACTGTTTTAGTACCTATCCAGCGTTGGGGTGGTTTTAAGCAAAATTCGATAAATACTTCAATATCATCGCGTTTATGCTTTAATAGCGACTGATCTCGCACAAACCAGCTCCATTGTAACAAGCGTTCTATGTCTCGACGGTACGTGCCAAACGTATCTGTACTGCCACGGTAGCTGTACAAAAAATTTAACACCCATTGGTAATCTTTTGCCGCGTATAATGGAATTGATACACTGGTATTTGCAAAACATTGCTTAAGCCATTGACGAACAATATCTTGCGGGTTTTCTGCGGCGTGAATGGCTTTATACTGAGCAATAACTTCTTCTAACGTGTCAAACACAGGGATGGGAATATAGTTTTTATTGGGCATGGGCGGTAAATATATGAAAAGTCCAGTAATCAATATTACTGGACTTTTTAGAGGTTTGCAACTATCAATTGGAATAATAGCGCCAATTATTTCAACCCAGCGTTTCGACGGGTGATTTCAGTGAGTGCGCTCCAGTCTTTTTTATCCATACCGAGCGCTCGCGCCATGATTAATTTATTTTTAACGACACCGGCAAAATCAGCTACAATATTTTCATCCGCAAATGCTTGTTGGAATAGGTTTAAATCTTTCAGGCCAGCACTGAGATCAAAGTTGACTTGATCGAAATCACGGATTCTAATTTTGTCTACATATAATTTAAACGCTGGATGTGCAAATACGGAATGAAACATATCAGCAACTACTGCAATATCTAAGCCACTTTTTTCTGCAAAAGTATAGATTTCCCCTATCGCTTCTATTGCCGTCACCAACATATAGTTGGTACAAATTTTCATAACATTAGCCAAATATGGTTGTTCGCCAACATGGATAATCTTTGCAGAATAACTATGAATTAAGCGCTCACAAGCTTGTATGGCTGCTATATCGCCAGCCACTAATGAAGTTAACTGCCCCAGCTCCGCTACCTTTGGAACACCCAGCACATTGTTGCCTAAATAAATACTGTCATGGTCTGCATGCAATTGTGTGAGCGTTTTTGAGGTGGCAGGCAAGATGGTGGATGTGCCAATGTGAATGGCGCTAACACGCATGGATTTGAGAAAACCGTGCTCGCCCGCGACTGTTTGTAATACTGCATCATCATCTAATAAACAGGTAAATACAACATCTGCATTTTTTACCGCCTCGCCTGGCGAAGCAGAACCCTTAGCTCCCAGATCGATTAAAGGCTGCATTTTACTAGCAGTGCGATTATAAACGGTCAGATTGACATCTGCGCCTAGCAAGCGTTTTGCTAAGGCTGTTCCCATTTTTCCTAAACCAATAAAAGTGACTTGTGGCATATTATGTTGCATGGTGATTATCTCGTATCCTTGTTGTCATGATAGCGCTATATCTCTGCTTCCTGGCTTCCCGCGGCACCCCCTCCCTACCCTCCCCCGCTTGCGGTGGGAGAAATCTGCCCCACGTAATTCGGTCTATTCGTGACGGGGATAGTTAGTCCATTTTGCCTGTTTCTTTATGCCCTCGTCAAATGTTGATAAGCTAAAAATCGTAATGACAATGTCATTGCGATGTGCTATTATTAAAATAATAATAGAGGAGATTACATATGACTACATTAAACCCGGGTTCATCCAAGCGGGAAACACTCAACATTCGCATCAAACCAGATGAACGTAATTTGATTGATCGTGCTGCCCATGCGAAAGGTAAGAACCGCACGGACTTCATTTTGGACGCCGCACGTGCTGCCGCAGAAGAAATATTGCTAGATCAAGCTATGATTACAATTACCCCCCAGGCTTACGCCAAGTTTTTGGCTAGGCTAGATATGCCACCACGGCCAAATAAACGGTTACGTAAGACCATGCAGACACGTGCGCCGTGGGACAAAGCATGACAATTGGCGCCCCAGAGCCTATTTTAGAATGTCACGAAGTTGATTGTTTCGATTCTGGCGTAGAGAGCTTGGACAATTGGTTAAGGCGACGAGCGCTGAAAAACCAGCTAACTGGCGCGTCACGTACGTACGTTGTCTGTGATGGTCGCCGTGTATTGGCCTATTACGCCCTAGCATCCAGCGCAATTACCGTTGACGGCGCATCAGGACGATTTCAACGCAATATGCCAGATCCAATTCCGGTGGTTGTTCTTGGTCGTCTCGCGGTAGATCATTTATTTCATGGTAAGGGCATAGGCCGTGCCCTGGTACGTGATGCTGGACAGCGTATCATCCAGGCGGCCGATACAATCGGCATTAGAGGAATGATTGTTCACGCTATCACTGATGAAGCAAAATCATTCTATGAACGATTGGGCTTTGAGGCGTCGTTGCTAGACCCAATGACATTAATGGTGACGTTGGCGGACTTGAAAGCAAGTCTCTAAATAACTTTCAACCGGTTAATTGCATTTTCTACTTCGTGTCTTCTATTATTTGTTGAAATGTAATAATGGCGTCAACACAAGAAGGGAATCCGACATAGCCGATTAAGAATATTAATAACTCGATGATTTCATTTTTTGTCCAACCCACATTCAACATCCCGTTAAGATGAGTTTTTAATGGAAGTCCAGTATTTCCCTGCCCAATGAGACAAGCAACCACCGCTAGTTCACGCTGCTTATCTGAAAGTCCACTTCTGGCATATAAATCACCATAGACAAACTCAAGAATATAGTTGGCAAAGTCAGGCGATATTTCTTCAAATCGCTTAATAACGCTTTCTGATTTCTCACCTACTATTTCTTTAATTCTTTGTTTTCCAATTTCACGTTTATTCATAAGGTGACCTCATTTAAGTTAAACCTGGACGTATTTTACAGCCTCTCGTAATAAGATTTTCTGCATCAATTAGCTATCTTTAGGGGTGGTGCTGCCGCCTGCAATTTTATCACAAGTACCCTTAGGGAGAAAAATCCACGCTTCTGGGTCTCTATCTTGTTTAGATAGTGTGGCGCACGCATGGCTATTAGTGCCACATTGATTCTGTCTGGATTTTGCTATGCCATAGCATTTTTCCATGCCTGGCGGAGGCGCTGGGTTATGAGCCATGGCAGGGACGCTCAGAATGGCGGTAATGACAGCGAATACAAGGTTTTTATTTTTCATTGTGAAATTTTTCCTAGTGGTTTATTGTTTTTAAGTTAACTCAGACTTGTTTTAAATTTCGCAGTAAGCACCGATTGCCATGGTGCGATTATAAGGCAATCGATAGAACTCAACATCAAGTGCGGAGCTACGCAATAGAAAGCCAAATAACTTTTTCTGCCAATAAAATAAACGTGGATATTTTTTCTTAGTAACAACCAAATTAATAATTTCCACCAAATAAACTGCTTTATCGATATCTAATGAAAATGGAAATATTTTCTTTTTTTCACCCAATGCTAATGTACGTTGAATATTAATTGATTGCATAAACCCATAATGCAAGGTTAAATTATAAACGTTTGTTGCAGTGCATAAAGAGGGCTGGTGCCCAAGTCGCCATAAACGATACCAAGCGCGCCGAGCGATAATATTAACGTTCTTTTCTCGCTATTTTTTGACATTCCATCCTACTCATTGTTCATTAATAGTGCTTTTATTTCTTGGGTGTTAGCGTTGAATACGTAAAACGTTTTCTGAAGTTTAGAAAATGTTTTTCTACACCGGCATATAATAACCAACTTCCGCCTAGCATTACCAGGGTTGATGAGATTAGTGTAATTAACACCGAATTAGATAAATTCCAATATACTAATGCCTTGTGTGTTAAACCAAGTAATGGCTTATGGGTTAAATATATAGCGTATGACCAAGTAGCCAAGGTCATAGCGCCTGGAACCTTGATGATTGATAGCAGGGAGTTTTTACTCAAGGCTGAGAGTGTTAATGCCATTGAACTGATGGCAAGAAACGAATAAATCAGCACAGAAGAAAAGAATTGATTTAAGGCGCTGGTTTGAAATATATAATCCGTCAGCCCATAGCCCAATATTCCAAAAATCAATAAAAAATTACCATTCCCTGTAATGTCAGTCCATAAGTCGCGTTGATAAATTTTTAGCAATGCAATTGCAACGCCCAGCACTAAACTATCTAATCGGCTAAAAGTAGGCGCATAAATCATCCTCAAGTACATGTCTTTTCCAGCGTGTTGCACATAAATCTGCCAAATGCAGCTCCTTATAATTATTTCACTGACTAAGAGGGCGATCACGATAAACCATCCCCAGCGGTAGGATATTCGACCCACACAAAGTAATGCCAGCAAGGGTAATACTAAATAAAATTGTTCCTCGATGCATAGTGACCATGCAGGAGAAAATGCTCCTGGCACATAGCTAAAATTCATGGTAAAGGTAAAGAACTTCCACAGGGATATGGTAAACGGCTCTTCTCTAAAAAATGGCAATAAACAGTAAATCGCCAAAACTAAAAAATAATTAGGGAATGTCCTCAGTAGCCGTCGTATATAAAATATTTTTACAGAGAAATTTCCCTTATTTAATGCAGAAAAAATTTGATTCCCAATCAAATAACCACTTAATGCGAAAAATAAATCAACGCCTAATGCTCCCATTCTACCAAATGGTCCAAATATAGACTCACCGGTTATCAAGGTATAGTGCGACATCATTACCAAAATAATGGCTATGGATCTTAAAAAATCTAGTCCATGATTCCTGGTTGTGCCCATGTTGCTATTTTTCCATTATTTGGTGTTTTCTTGGTAAACCTCTTGCTCCCTCACAGGTGCTTCTAGCGTGGGGCTGTCTGGCCTGTGCGCGCGTTGCCTGGCAGAGAACATGCTATTGCGCGCCTCTAATGAAGGCGCAAAGGATAGAAATCCTATGTGCTTAGGTATGTTAATATACACTGCTTCCATCCCTCCTTCCATGAAATAAGCCTCATGCCAAAAACCAGTACCCTGTGAATTTTGTAAGAACTCCTTCCACCAAATTTTATGTGGCTCTGACCTGGCCCACGTTTCGAGTGCATCAAAATCACGCCAATATTGGCGCATACCAATATGCAAGGGAAATAGCGAAAACATAATATCTTCGTGCAACAGCAAGCCATCTGGTTTATTTGCCACAGATTTTGCAATTTTTGGACCAAAGCCTAATAGTGTTTTTAACCCTACCCACGCATTTACTCGCATACCAAGATAGATTACAACCATTTTCGGATAATTTGATAATTCAACGGTTTGACGCTGGGGAATTTTTTTATTCATGTTAAAGTCCCAAAAAATTTACAGGTTATGGCGTGTTTTTTAGCAAGCTATCTGAAACGGGAGTATACCTGATCTTATCAATAATGCTTGCTTTTAGCCAATAATTACTCTGTAATATTCTCATTTTCAAGTAGGGAAATAACTAATGATCTCTAAGCAGACAAAAAAGCACCTTATAGCAGCCTGTTTTTTTTCCGGGATAACCTGCAATGTCCTTGCGGACACGATTGATAACCCCTGTGCTGGTTTGCTGTCTATTGTCGATCGCCCTACTGTGGGCGACAGCGCATGTGCCGTTCCTTATAAAAATGTTGTGATGGAGTTTGGCTATCAGTATCAACAGCTTTCCCAAGGCAGCCACCAACAAAATTTTCCGGAAGCTGAGTTCCGTTTAGGCTTGCCTGCCAATAATGAGTTCGTGGTTTTATTGCCCAATTACATACATCAATATGGACCATCCCAAACGGGATATAGCGCTACTGTTGTCGGTCTTAAACATGAGATTGGTTATACCGAACATTGGTTGGGTGCTATGGAGGGTTTATTCACGCTACCTTCTGGCAGTTATGACTATGGTAGCGACGGGATGGGAACGGCAGTCAATGGCATTATTAGTTATACCTTCAATCCACAGTTTAATTTAAATTTTATGTTGGGTGGAAGCTCGCAGACGCTTCCAGTAATAACGCAGGTGAGCGCTTTAATAGTATTAACCCTGACTTGGTTTTTACCTGGTCACCCAAGGATAAAATTAATTTTTATGGCGAAATTTACGGACAAAGCCATACCGCACCTGGAGAAGGCAGTGGCTTTAATTGTGATGCTGGTGTACTGTACTTGCTGGCAAAAAATGTCACTATAGACTTGGAAGTCGGCCAACAGATAAGCGGCGCGTTAGGCGGTTTTCATCATTACATTGGCGCGGGGTTTGCTGTTCAGATTTAAAGATATTCCGTGCAAAATCTTATTTCAGTATCTTACAATAAAATGAAAAAATTAATTTTCGCTACCATTATAGCGTTTTTTTGCATCCATGTACACGCTTCCCCTGACCTTTCCCATTATTTTCAAGGTAAGACTGGCTGTTTTTTGCTGTATGATGTAAATGCGCATAAAATCATCGCAAATTACAATACAAGCCAATGCAAAAAGCGCATTGCCCCACAGTCAACATTTAAAGTAGCCCTATCCTTGATGGCATTTGATCAGGGTATTATTACACAGGATACCGTATTTAAATGGGATGGTCAGGATAGGGGAACACCTAAATGGAATCACGATCAAACGCCAAAAACCTGGTTAAGCGACTCCGTCATTTGGGTTTCGCAGCAATTAACACCTAAGCTAGGTTTGGAAAAAATCCAACATTATCTGCACGCATTTCATTATGGCAATGAAGATTTTTCTGGCGATCCAGGAAAAAATAATGGATTGGAAAGAGCCTGGTTGACCAGCAGTCTAAAAATTTCTGCAGATGAACAATTAGCCTTTTTGACAGCATTTGTCGCGCAAAAACTACCTGTCAGCCTTGATGCCATATCAGCAACTAAACAGAACATGTACCTTGAAACTTTACCCAACGGTTGGAAACTCTATGGAAAAACCGGCAGCACGGGTATTAGCACTATTCCTAACGTTGCTATTGGATGGTTTGTTGGTTGGATTGAAAAATCGGATCAGACGTATATTTTTGTAACGGATTTAACCGATACTAAGAAAAACCCACAGATCACTGGCGTAGCTGCCAAAACCATCACCCAGCAAATCCTGGCGGCGATGGAAATATAACAATAATGCTCATTGCGTCTTGGGATGTGATGAGTGTAAAAACAGGACATCACTATGACAATTCTTTCTTGGTTGAATGCCAAAATTTACGATAAAGGTATACAAAAAGCCGAAATACGCTGCCTGCGCGATTGGCGCGGCGCGTTGTTAAATGATCTATCGGGAAAGGTATTGGAAATTGGTTGCGGAACCGGGTTAAACCTGGCGCACTATCCGCAACGTGTTACCCACCTGACGCTGCTGGAACCTGATGTGAATATGCGAAAAAAGTTAGCGCAGAAAAATTCTTTACCGCCGCATGTGACTATCGAATTAATTGATAGCACTGCTGAATTGATCCCGGCGCCGGATGCTTCTTACGATGCGGTTGTCAGCACACTCGTATTATGTACTGTCAGCGATCCGCATAAAGTGTTACTAGAACTCCACCGAATCTTGCGTCCTGGCGGCAAGCTTGTATTTATTGAACACGTTGCAGCCCATAACAATCCCAAGCGTTTGAAATGGCAACAGCGCATCGAACCCTTATGGAAAAAAATCTATTGTGGTTGCTGCCTGACACGCGCTACGGAAGAAGCTATTTCTCGTGCAGGATTTGCATTTCATGAGATAACCCGCCAAAGCATCCGCGGGGTATTGCCGATTCTTCGCCCCAGCATCAAGGGCATCGCGGTGAAGGGCTGAAAATCTAAGTGCCCTTGTTAGCAACACAAATTTGGCTAAAACCCAGGCCTTTCTTCTGATGCCTTCAATTAATGGGCATGGAAAATCCTTTTAAGAGAGATTGTTGTATATTAGAAAGAACCAATGCTGCGCTGATTCACCGAAGTTATTATGCGCTAATCGACAAAACAACCGGCTCTTTTTGTGGGCAGACCAACAAAAGAACCGGTTCTTTTGTCGATTAGGCCCTGGCATTACCACAAACTCTTAATAAATTCAAGGTATGAATAAGACACATTGGAAAAACCTCCATAATCAATTTGATAGGCAATAAAACCCGGGTGCGGTAAAATACGCAGCAACAAAGGAACCTTTATCATGACTGATTTACTGTTTCTAGCTATTCCAATACTCTTCTTTGCCCTCTGTTTCGGGCTCATCTGGTTTTTTGACTCCCTTACAGGAAATAAACGATGATTCTCTACACCATCGGTGGGATTATCTTTGTCGGCTTGCTCATTTATTTGCTGGTAGTGCTGTTTAAACCAGAATTATTTTGACCCTAACCTAATCGACCGCGCGATGACCCATAACGGCATATTACAAATTTTAATTTATTTGGTGGTTGTTCTAGCATTGGTAAAACCATTAGGGTGGTATATGGCCAGGGTATACCAGGGTCAATCCTGTGGGGTGGATAAAATACTATCGTGGTTAGAGCGCTTAATCTATCGCCTTTGCGCCATTGACCCAAAGCAAGAGATGACATGGAAGCATTATTTGTATGCGATGTTATTGTTTAATCTATTAGGATTTTTAGCGGTGTATGCGTTGCAGCGTTTGCAGATATATCTTCCACTTAATCCACAAGCGTTCGCCGCAGTTCCACCCGATCTTGCCTTTAATACTGCGGCTAGTTTTGTCACCAACACCAATTGGCAGGCTTATGGTGGGGAAACTACCATGAGTTACTACATTCAGATGATGGCGCTCACGGTGCAAAATTTTCTGTCTGCTGCAACTGGCATGTCATTATTGGTGGCAATTATTCGTGGTCTTGCTGGGCGTGAAAGCAGCAACCTGGGTAATTTTTGGGTGGATACAGTGCGTGGCGTACTCTATATTTTATTACCACTGTCATACATATTCGCAATTGTCTTAGTCTCGCAAGGTGTGGTGCAAAATTATAAGCCCTATCAATCTGTGCACTTAATGCAACCCATTACGTATGAGCAGCCACTGCTGGATACTGCGAGTAACGCTATTAAAGATGCACAGGGTAATCCAAAAACCACGCAGCAAACGGTCACCGAACAACTCTTGCCAATGGGACCTGCCGCATCGCAAATTGCTATTAAACAATTAGGCACCAATGGTGGTGGATTTTTTAATGCCAACTCAGCGCATCCATTTGAGAACCCTACCCCACTATCGAATTTTCTTGAAATGTTAGCGCTACTGTTAATTCCTGCTGCACTGTGTTACACCTTTGGCGTGATGGTTAAGGATAAGCGGCAAGGCTGGGCGGTTTTATTGGCGATGCTTATTTTGTTTGTGCCGCCGATGACTATTGCGGTAGCTAGCGAACAACAAGGTAATCCTGCATTTACTCAAATGGGAATTAATCAAACCGCAGATAGTGATAGTTTTCCAGGTGGGAATATGGAAGGTAAGGAAACACGTTTTGGTATTGTTAATTCTGCACTGTGGGCAACGGCGACCACAGCAACTTCTAATGGGTCAGTCAATGCGATGCACGATTCATTTACTCCCTTGGGCGGCATGATGCCGTTGTGGATGATGCACCTGGGCGAAGTGGCATTTGGCGGCGTGGGTTCAGGCTTATATGGCATGTTAATGGTTGTTATTCTAACCGTCTTCGTTGCAGGTTTAATGGTGGGACGAACGCCCGAGTATTTAGGCAAAAAAATCGAAGCGTTTGAGATGAAGATGGCGACGGTTGCCATATTAGTTATGCCGCTGACAGTGATTATTTGCACCGCAATAGCATCGGTTATCCCAGCAGGCACATCATCGATTGCCAACCCTGGCGCTCATGGTTTTAGCGAAATTTTGTATGCGTTTACCTCGATGGCAAATAATAATGGTAGTGCGTTTGCAGGCCTTAACGCCAATACGCCTTTTTACAATATTTTAGGTGGCATCGTCATATTAATCGGCCGCTATTGGATTGCTATTCCGGCATTAGCTATAGCGGGTTCCCTGGCGCAGAAGAAAGCGTTGGCAACTAACTTAGGTGTATTACCCACCCATAGATTACTGTTCATTATACTGGTTGTGAGTATTGCAGTTGTTATCGGCGCTTTAAGTTTCTTCCCAGCGTTGGCGTTGGGACCGATTGTTGAACACTTTATGTTAGTTGTATTACGGTTGTAGGGGTAGGCCTTGTGCCTACCCGAAAATTTTACGGGCAGGCACAAGGCCTGCCCCTACATCTAAAATCTGACAATTTGTGCCGATCTCAGTGAGAGAATAAAATGAGCAGTCAATTAAAACCCCATTCGTTATGGAACGCAGCGATCTTAAAACAAGCGTTGTGGAACTCTTTTTTAAAACTCTCGCCTCGACATCAAATTGGTAACCCGGTGATATTTACCGTGTATGTGGGCTCGCTATTAACCACTGGCTTATTTATTCAAGCCTTAGTTGGGCAAGGTGAAGCGCCTGCCAGTTTCATCTTTGCAATTACCTTGTGGCTTTGGGTTACGGTGTTTTTTGCCAATTTTGCCGAAGCGATGGCGGAAGGCCGTGGTAAGGCGCAAGCAGAAACGTTGCGCAAAACACGTCGCACGATTCAAGCAAAAAAAATAGCTACTCCCGACCGCCATGCAAAAATAACTGAAGTGCATTCTGGCAGTTTGCACGATGGCGATATCGTGTTAGTAGAAGCCGGTGATTATATTCCCAGTGACGGCGAGGTTATTCAAGGCGTTGCGTCAGTTGATGAAAGCGCCATCACGGGTGAAAGTGCGCCAGTTATTCGTGAAAGCGGCGATCACAGCGCGGTGACGGGTGGTACGCGCGTGATTTCGGATTGGTTAATTGTGCGGATTACATCTAATCCGGGGGAAACGTTTTTAGATCGCATGATTAGTTTAGTCGAAAGCGCAAAACGACAGAAAACTCCCAATGAAATTGCACTGACTATTTTATTGGCCGCACTCACCATCGTATTCTTGGTCGTCTGTGCTGGGCTATTACCGTTCTCGATCTATAGCATCGCAGCAAGTGGTGTTGGCAACGTAATCACCATTACCGTATTGGTTGCCCTATTTGTTTGTTTAGCGCCAACCACGATTGGTGGCTTACTTTCCGCGATTGGTATTGCCGGCATGGATAGAATGATCCAGGCCAATGTGATTGCGTTATCTGGGCGCGCCATTGAAGCGGCGGGTGACATCGATGTGCTATTGCTGGATAAAACTGGCACCATCACCCTGGGCAATCGGCAGGCGATCGAGTTTATACCGGCTGAGGGTGTTACAGTGGAAGCATTGGCGGATGCGGCGCAATTGGCATCGCTTGCTGATGAAACACCAGAAGGTCGCAGTATTGTGGTATTAGCCAAGGAAAAATATGCCTTGCGTGGGCGAGAAATTGCCGAGATCGGCGTTACATTCGTACCATTTACTGCGCAAACACGCATGAGTGGCGCGGATTTGCCGGATCGACAAATTCGTAAGGGTTCAACCGACGCTATTGAAGCCTACGTCGAACAACAGGGTGGTCATTTTCCCGAGGCAGTGAAAAAACAAGTAGAAGAAATTGCGCACAAAGGTGGCACACCATTGGTGGTCACGGATGGCAAGCAAGTATTGGGCACGATTTATCTCAAAGATATTGTCAAGGGTGGTATACGCGAACGGTTTGCTGATCTACGTCACATGGGTATCAAGACGATTATGGTCACTGGCGATAATCCATTAACTGCCGCCAGTATTGCTGCAGAAGCGGGAGTGGATGATTTTCTGGCGAATGCGACACCAGAGGATAAATTAAAATTAATTCGTGAATTACAAGCGCAAGGCCATCTGGTTGCCATGACGGGAGATGGCACTAATGATGCACCGGCATTAGCACAATCCGATGTAGCAGTAGCGATGAACACTGGCACACAAGCAGCAAAGGAAGCGGGTAATCTAGTGGATTTAGATTCCAACCCTACTAAGTTAATTGAAGTGGTTGAAGTAGGCAAACAATTACTTATGACGCGTGGTTCATTGACTACCTTTAGCATTGCCAATGATGTTGCAAAATATTTTGCCATCCTGCCAGCGGCGTTTGCTTCGACTTATCCTGCGCTTAATGCGCTCAATATTATGCACTTGGCTACCCCGAGCAGCGCTATTTTATCTGCGGTGATATTCAACGCATTAATTATTGTTTTCTTGATTCCATTGGCGTTGCGTGGTGTTAAATACAAACACGTGTCCGCCGCTAATTTGTTGCGCAACAATGTGTTGGTGTATGGATTGGGTGGTTTGTTAGTACCGTTTATTGGCATTAAGATGATTGATTTAATGTTAGTTGGATTGGGGTTAACGTAGGATAAGCTATGTTTAGAGACGCAGTTAGACAATTTAAAACCGCATTTATTTTATTGGTGTTGTTGACACTGATTACCGGCTTGATTTATCCGTCGATTATTACGGGTATCGCGCAACTGTTATTTCCTCGGCAAGCGAATGGTAGTCTGATACAACAACAAGGCAAGACGGTTGGATCATCGCTCATCGGCCAATCGTTCACGCAAGCCAACTATTTTTGGGGACGCCCTTCCGCCACTACGCCCTACCCTTATAATGCGTCAAATTCCAGCGGTTCAAATTTGGGGCCGTCTAATCCAGACTTTCTAAAGGCAGTGCAAGAACGTAGCAAGACATTACAACAGCTTGACCCCAAAAATCAGCAGCAAGCGCCAGTTGATTTAGTCACGGCCTCAGGCAGTGGCCTGGATCCAGAAATCAGCCCATTGGCTGCGTATTATCAAGTTGCGCGTATTGCCAGGGCGCGTGGTATTCCAAGTGAAGATATTACGGCATTAGTGCAACGTTTGACACAGGGGCGTTTGTTTGGCGTATTGGGCGAACCGCGTGTTAATGTGTTACAGTTAAACCTGGCATTAGATAATTTAATGACAAAAGAATCTCATGACCCAACAGCGCCCCGACCCCGATAAACTACTTGTCGAACTGCAGCGCCAGCAGGCGAAGGAAAGTCGCGGCCACTTAAAAATATTTTTTGGCGCTTGCGCTGGTGTGGGTAAAACCTTCGCCATGCTCAATGCGGCGCAAGCATTGCGTAAGCAAAAAATCGACATTGTCGTTGGCTATGTCGAGACCCATGGTCGAGCAGATACCGCTGAATTATTAACCGGTCTTGATGTATTGCCACGCAAGATGTTGGAGTATCACGAAAAATCATTACCCGAATTTGATCTCGATGCCGCCCTGGCGCGTAACCCTGCGTTGATATTAGTTGACGAACTTGCGCATAGCAATGTGCCTGGCTCTCGTCATAATAAACGCTGGCAAGATGTTGAGGAATTACTCAAGGCTGGCATCGATGTTTACACGACGCTCAACGTACAACACTTAGAAAGTCTAAACGATGTTGTTGGACATATCACCAGCATTCGCGTATCTGAGACCATCCCTGATTATGTATTTGATAACGCCGATGAAGTAACCCTAGTTGATTTACCGCCGGATGATTTACTGCAACGTTTGAGAGAAGGAAAGGTGTACTTGCCCGAGCAAGCCGAACATGCGGTGGAGAATTTTTTTCGCAAGGGTAACCTGATTGCATTACGCGAGTTAGCATTACGACGCATGGCGGATCGCGTGGATGTACAAATGCGTGAATACCGCAGCGAACAATCCATTCAGCGTATCTGGCAAGCCAAGGAACGTATTATGGTGTGCGTGGGACCGCAAAAAAGTAGTGAACAGCTTATCCGCAAGGCTTATCGTTTGGCAGCCAGATTGCGGGTTGATTGGCTTGCCGTATATATTGAAACACCAGACCTACAGAGATTATCTAAAAGCAGGCGCGACCAAGTCCTGAAAAATTTAGCGTTGGCGCAGCAATTAGGTGCTGACACCAAGACCCTGGCGGGCGCTAATCGCGCTGATATATTAATTGGTTATGCGCATGCGCGCAATGTGTCGAAAATTATCGTGGGCAAGCCACAACGTTCAGGACTATCACGCCTATGGCGACCGACATTATCGGAACAGTTGATTAAGCAATTAACCGATGTGGATATTTATATTGTTGGATACCAACCAGAAACAGTGCGAGGGAAACTACTAGAAACGACTACATTCAGCGATATGGAACGAGATAGTAGCAATCAATCCAGTCGGCGTCGTTATCTATGGTCGTTGCTGATTTGTGGGTTAGTAACCTTACTGTCAATGATATTAATTAATTATTTTTCATTGACTAATGTGGCAATGTTATTTTTATTGGCGGTAGTAATCACCGCGGTATTATATGGTCGCGGTCCTAGCTTACTTGCCTCATTTATCAGTGTAGCAGCATTTGATTTTTTCTTCGTGCCGCCACGCTGGTCATTTGCTGTATCGGATACGCAATACTTACTGACATTCGCCGTGATGTTAGTCGTTGCATTAATCACTAGTAGTCTCGCTTCCAGTTTGCGTTATCAAGCGCGAGTCGCCATTCATCGCGAACGACGCACCAGCGCTATTTATGCGCTCAGCAAGGAATTATCCGCTGCTCTCACCAGGGAACAAATAGTTGAAATCAGTGCGCGACATGTAAATGCGGTATTTCAAGCCAAGGTAACACTGCTGTTGCCAGATGATCAAGACAAAATTCGTCCAGAAATAGAGGGTGTTGACCCTGCTATAGCTGTTCCAACCTATGATCCTGCCATCGCCAACTGGGTGTATCATAATCAACAACCTGCGGGTCTGGGAACGCAGACTTTGCCTGCAAGTAACGTGCTATACCTGCCCCTGGCGGCGCCGATGACGATTCGTGGCGTGATGTCTATTTCACCGTACCATCCAGCGCAATTTTTTCTCCCGGAATTACAGCGATTATTAAATACATTTGCCACGCAGATCGCATTATCTCTGGAGCATATCCATTACATGGAAGTAGCTAGAAACGCACTGTTGTCGATGGAGTCAGAGCGTCTGCGCAGCGCCCTACTCAATGCGTTGTCTTACGACTTACGCCAGCCACTGAGTAACATCCTGGAATCTTCTCGCACGCTCAGGAGTGACCCTAATCTTGCTGATCAGGCTAAACAACAGTTGGCGCAGGCAATTTATGAAAAAACCCTGCGTATACATAGCCTGGTAACTAATTTATTAGACATGGCGCGTCTACAAATTGGCAATATCGAATTAAACATGCAATGGCTGCCAGTTAAAACCATCGTTGAACATGCTTTAGAACGCAGCAAGCCGTTTCTTGGTTCTCGTGTGGTCACAGTAACTATACCGATGGATTTACCCTTGCTACATGTGGATACTGATTTAATCGAATCTACCCTATCCCACTTATTAGAAAATTGTAGCAAGTTCACCACAAAGGACAGCCAATTGTATTTATCGGTTGAACAACGCGAGCAAAAAATGTGGTTGTATGTCGATGATGACGGCCCTGGGTTGCCTAATGGTATGGAGGAGCGTATATTCGAAAAATTTACCCGTGGTGACAAAAAATCTCACCTGGTTGGCGCTGGCTTGGGACTGGCTATTTGTCGCGCGATTGTTGAGGCGCACGGCGGGCGCATCTCTGCTGAAAATCGCCTACAAGGCGGAGCAAGGTTTATTATCCAATTGCCAATAGAAAGCCAGGATCAAATTTAAGAATCGGCACGTACTTTAACTTTAAGAGTCTACTATGAGCACCGACCACAAGCGCAACTCATCCAGCACATCTGCCACATTAATCACGCAACGCCTGGGCGGCAGCGCCCCACTTGTCAGGAGTCTGCCACACAAGGGTGTGTCTGCCAGGGAAGAAAAAAAGCACTCCCCCACAGAACTAACCATCACCCTACCTACGATTATCCAAACAAACGCCTTTTTGCGACAAACGGGTGATATGTTTCCTGAGCATGCGACATGGCTAAAACAATTTACATCGCCACAACAGCAACTACAGGCGCTGAATCTTACAGTACAAGCCCTGGTTGAGCATTGGAGTCATTTAGAACAACTCACCACCCTGCCAGCATTCGTCGCTGCTGTCCATGCGCAATTCGTTACTACTTTGCAAACACTGAACACACAAAAACCCCTGCCCACTGCAAAAATATTTACTACCGCCGATGATTTATTAGCTACGCTAACTAATCTGACTGGCAAGTTCGTTGCCCTAAAAAAAAGAGGTCACACCCAGACACAACAACCACTGACAATTGAACTTAACACATTGCTACGTGAACTAATTAACACCGCAGAAAATGACACAGACGACGACGGTAATGCCAAAACATTCTTAACTACCCGTCTATCCGCGTCTGCCATCATGCAACTTGTAAAACAACTACATGACCATAATGCATTAAAGCCAGATGCTCTTGGCAAAATTTCAGGCGCTATCGGGTATTTAACTAGTCTGCAATGTCTGACATACCACACCATTGATATGCGATTTTCAGCTGAATATATAGCTAATCATGCTCATTCCTGCAGCATTGAAAGCCTAATCGATTTCTTATCCGGTTGTGCAGCACTGGCAAGACAGAATCATTTAAAATATCCGCTGACGGTGAAAAATATCAATCCCTTGTTAGATGCATTATCTAAACGCAACATAACACAGCATGCACGCGCCATACCATATATGCTTTATTCACTCACCAACTTAATGCAGGCATTGAGTATTGCCAATACAGATTCACTCGACATAGGCGCACTGGAAAAAATATTAAGTAATTTGCTTACAGCAAACCCCACCACGCGACAAGTAGCAAATACGTTGGATGCACTGGCCGCAATCTCTAGCCAGGTTGAATCTTCCATCACGATTCACCTGGCGCCACTGGTTGACGCATTGGCCGGTGTCGCCACACAAAGTAAAACATTGCTTGCTACCATTGACTTCATATCAGCAACAGATATCACTCAGGCGGTGTTGCTGGCAAAGGATATCGCCCAGGCATTACTGGGAGTGGGACAAATAATACGTGCTCGTCCCTATTTATATGCAGACGTCGAGCACTCCGCATTATCCGCACTCGTGGATAAGTTACAAGCTTGTTTATTTACCATCGCGCAAGCAACTCCGCCGAGTAGACAGTTGGCGAAATTCATCATATCTGGCTTATATGGCACAGCGTTGATAGGAAAATCAACGCCCACAAAAACCACGGATGCATTGGTGGAAGCAGCATTCAAACAACTTGCCGCACTACGCAATGGATATAAGGAACACGAAAAAACAGAATTTGACAGTCTGTGTAGTCAACTAGCCACGTATCTGTTTATTTCCAGCAAGGATGAATCCACGTGGCCAGCATGGTTGCGTGAAACTATTAATGCCCAAAAATTACCTAAAGATAAATTACATCCCTTACAGCTAGAACTTGCTAATAAACTTGCCGAACCTGGAAGCGGTTTTTCAGGGGTAGAAACAGAAAAGAAATTCGATTATACGTATGGCGATGTCTATGCCGAAAAAAATGGTAAGCGCCTGTTATTTGAAATCAACGATCCTTTCGCTCATAACAACGCACAAAAACGCCTCAAGGATTCCTTTCGCGAAAATGTCCTGCGCTTTAGAAAAGTTGTGGATTGGGTACGCCCTATTAATCTCTGGCAAGAAACATTTGATTTATCCAAAGAAATCCGTAATGCAAACACCCAGGTGAAAGAGCTTGAAAAACAAAAAGATGAAACCAAAAGCGCGTCGTTTACGAAGCCCTTGCAGCTGTATCAATGTATTGATCAATGTATGGGGATAAGAAAAGCACCTCCCAAAGTTGCGACTACACCGAAAGTATCCGCCGCACCAACTCTACCTGAAAAAATAATCGTATCGCCACCACCCGTTACACAGTCATCGCAACTGCCCGCACAAACACAGGAGATAAAAGAAGAAGTCAAGGAAGTCAAAAAAATAAAACCCACCACTGTGACTCATCAAACTAAAACCGCATCGAAACAAAAAAAGCACGGCAAGAATAAGTCAGGTAAAAAAATAGTATCTTCGCCACTGGTAAAACAACAAACCATACAAACAGAAAAACCTACCGTCATCGATCAGGACGCTAAAAATGTATTGCGTATAGAAGACCGCAATAAGATCGTTACCACAACAAACGTGGCTTCTAACAACTTATCTGTCGAAGATAAAAAACCGCAAAATACTAAAATTGCCGATAAAAAATCGGCAACAGGGGTTCCACAAGAAATAGTGCAAGTAGACGAACTGATAGCAGAGCTTGTTCCATTTTTTCAGAGTATATCTTTGGAAAAACTATTTATCCTGGCGGAAACCTCTCCTACTGCGCAACTCTTTCTGGGTATCCGCTACCTGTGTGAAAAACAAAATATGCGTCAGGCAGCCCTCTGGCTTGAAAAAGCAGCAGCACAGGGGAATGTGTTGGCAAATTACCTCCTTGGACTCTACTATCAAGAGGGGGAATTGGTAAAAAAAGATGTAAAAAAATCCATACAATATTTCACTTATGCAGCAAAGCACGGATTAGTACAAGCACAACACGAATTGGCAGATTACTATGCTCACGGTAAGTTTGGTGTAGATAAAGATCCATCACTGGCATTTAAATGGACTCAACAATTAGCTGCGCAAGGCGATGCCCTGGGTCAGGCTAATTTGGGATCATTTTATTTCTTGGGCAGGGGTGTAGAAAAAAATATACCTCTGGCGTTCTATTGGTATCAAAAAGCAGCAATACAAGGAATCGCATCTGCACAGGCAAGCCTGGGTGTTTTTTATGAAAAGGGCTGGAACATACCGGAGGACAAGGGCAAGGCATTCTATTGGTATCAACAAGCAGCAGAACAGGGCAATGCAACTGGGCAACTTAATCTGGCCTTCTGTTATGCTAACGGCTGGGGTGTGAAAAAAGATTTAACCCAGGCTGTAGAGTTATTTGAAAAGTCCGCCAACCAAGGCAATAGTGAAGCACAACATCGTCTGGCAATTTGTTATTACATGGGCCTGGGGAAAACAAAAGATTTAGTGCAATCAGAAAGATGGTATTTAGCGGCCGCTATCCAGGGTCATACCAAGGCACAACATAACATCGGCCTTTTTTACTCACAACAAAGACGACAATCAGAGGCACTCACATGGTTCCAGGCAGCGTCAGCGCAAAACTTTCCACCTGCTAAGGAGATGCTAGAAAAATTGGGCGTCACTGTGAAAAAATCTGCATCGGATGATACAGAGAATGGAACCAAAATAATGGGTTTGAGTCACCTTACATCTAACGTTTAAAACATTAGAATGTCTAACGTTCGTGAAGAATTTGAACGTTTGGGGATTGATGGTATTGTGCGTCGATCCTTGCTTTACGATTATGTATCAAGATGGTTAGAAATGGTAGTTACGGAATCTTTATAATCCCTATCTTGTCAAAAATATCACATAGGGATGCTATCAGTATCATATGACCTCATCCCTATCACGAAAATTGAACAGTCAGCACTTTTGCAAAAATACAGTTTGACATTAACCTTAAGGTTAATGTTAAGCTTATTGTTCATGAACAACTAATCCACCGGAGATTCATCTATGCAGCAATTAACCATAGGAGAGCTTGCTCATCAGGCGGGCGTTACAAAGGTGGCTATACGCTATTATGAACGGTGTGGACTTATTCCTAAAGCCCAACGCTTAAAATCGGGCTATCGTTCTTATCCAGAAATAGTCGTCGCTCGTATTCGTTTTATCAAGAATGCCCAGTCAGTCGGATTTACCCTGGTTGAAATAGTGGAGTTACTAAGCCTGCAGAAATCTGCCAAAAATACCGGTCAAGACATCAAGTCACGGACACTCCTCAAGCTCAAGACCATTCAAGACAAAATTGATTCTTTACAGGAGATAGCTCATACACTCCAGTCGCTGATTTCTTTTTGTGACGGAAAAATGCCGTTGCAGGAATGCCCTATTTTAGAAGCATTATATAGCAATGCCGCCCTTATTAAAGTTTCTAAAAATAAAGGAAAACCCTTATGAATATCACCGCTAAAGACATATCACAACAATATCGCTTATCTCTCACGGGTATAACTTGCGCCAGTTGCGTTTTATCCATTGAAAGAGCATTAAAAGCTGTGCCGGGGGTACAGCAAGTGGATGTTAATTTTGCACAGCGTAGCGCGACGGTTTTAACAAATACCCTTATCACCCCTGACTCCCTGGTTAATGCTGTGAAAAAGGCCGGGTATGGCGCTTCACTTGTTGACAACCCAGAACAAGAAGAACAATTAAAAACTCAGCTCGAGCAAGCTTATTACCGTAGCCTGGTGTATAAAACCAGTTTTGCTGCCATTGTGAGCATCCCATTAATAATCATGGGAACATTTGGCTGGATGCCTGCATTAATATCCCCTATTGGTCATTTTATTAACCTAGTCCTATGCGTTCTTACCTTGTGTGTATTGATTTATTCTGGCGGCCATTTTTTTACGGGCGCATGGAAGGCATTACTCAACCACAATGCTAACATGGATACGCTAATAGCCCTGGGTACGGGTATTGCATGGCTGTATTCCTTATGCGCTGTATTATTTACTACCTGGCTACCTACACTTGCGCAACATGTTTATTTTGAGGCAACCACCACTATTATTGCGCTAGTCAATCTAGGTGCGCTATTAGAACTACGCGCACGTCGTCACACATCTGATGCAGTAAAACGCTTAATGAAATTGCAGCCTAAACAGGCACGTTTAGTACGTGGCACAGATGAAGTCGATGTACCTATAGCATCCTTGCTGATAGGCGACGCCGTAAGAGTACGTCCTGGCGAACAAATCCCCGTTGATGGTGTGTTAATCGAAGGACATTCGTCTGTAGATGAATCCATGTTGACGGGGGAACCACTGCCCGTCGCAAAGGGAATAGGAGATGCTGTGGTGGGTGGAACTTTCAATAAAACCGGTAGCTTTATTTTCAAAACCAGCCACGTTGGCAAGGAGACCGTATTAGCAAAAATTATACAATTAGTGCAACAGGCGCAAAATTCAAAACCTAAACTTGCGCGCTTAGCAGACAAAATTTCTTCTGTGTTTGTTCCAGCAGTGGTGATTATTGCCATATGCACTGCCCTGGTCTGGTTTAATTTTGGGCCTGAGCCAAGAAGCGCTTATATGTTAGTGACTGCTATGGCTGTGTTGGTGATCGCTTGCCCCTGTGCGTTGGGACTTGCTGTTCCTATATCGGTCATGGTGGGAATTGGTAAGGCCGCCGAGTATGGAATCTTGATTCGTCAGGCAGATGCCTTACAGCAAGCAGGGGAGCTTACTACGATAGTCTTCGATAAGACCGGCACATTGACAGAAGGACATTCTAAACTTGTAGGGTTGTACCCTGCAACAGGTTATAACGAAGATCAATTGCTAAGTATAGCGGCCAGTCTTGAAGCAGGATCAGAGCATTCATTAGCGGAAGCTATTTTATCTGCCGCGAAAGCAAAAAATCAGACGTTGTTGGAGGTGACAAATTTTCAAGCCATCGAAGGCCATGGCGTTAGTGGCATTATTACTCAAAAACCCGCCTATCTAGGCAACCGCGCCTTGTTAGCAATGTATGGAATTCCAATGCAGGACTGGGCTAAACAAGGTGAACAGTTGGCACATTTAGGACAAACACCGGTTTACCTGGCGCTTGATAACCAAGTCATAGGAATGTTAGCCATCTCTGATCCAATTAAATCAGATGCAAAAGTATCAGTGGCTAATTTAAAGGCAAAAGGACTTAAAGTGGTCATGTTAACCGGCGATCATCAAGCCACAGCAAGGGCAATCGCTTCCCAGTTAGGAATTGACTATGTTGTCGCTGAGGTATTACCCAAGGATAAGGCAGCTAAAATTGTTGAATTACAGGCGCAAGGCGAAAAAGTGGGCATGGTGGGTGATGGCATCAATGATGCGCCAGCATTAGCTCGCGCCCATGTTGGATTTGCTATGGGAAACGGCACGGACATTGCCATTGAAAGCGCCGCTATTACTTTATTAGGCGGTTCCTTGCAAGGCATCGCAAATGCCATCGCTATTTCTCAACAAACGGTACGCAATATGAAGCAAAATCTGTTTGGCGCTTTAATTTATAACGCATTGGGCATCCCTATTGCGGCAGGTGTTTTGTTCCCGCTGACAGGAATGTTGCTCAATCCTATGCTGGCAGCTTTAGCCATGGCTTTATCATCTGTGACCGTGGTAAGTAATGCTAATCGCTTACGCTTCTTTAAAGTTCGTTGAAGCATTTTTAAATAACTGGTACTTGTAAGGTTAAATAACTACCGTCTTCAAATAATAAAATCAGTGGTATGTGTGCGCCCTTTCTTAAAGGCTGATTTAGACCAATGAGCATAACGTGAAATCCGCCCTCCTTGAGGTCTTGTTCCTGATGAGGGTTTACTATAATCGTAGCTACTTGCTGCATCGTGTATTTGCCATTTGCCTTAATCGTTTTATGCAGTTGGATGCGTTTAGCAACAGGGCTGTAGGCGGCGATTAGTTTGTGAGCGACGGCGCCTTGATTATCTAGCTCCATAAATATTTGAGTATTGTATTGCATGGGAACGTATTCGTTAATAACAGGAGCTTTAATGGTAATAGCATTGCTGGCAATTTCTCCCGTGGGATTGTCTTGTTCATTCGTCGCCATCGTAATCTCAGCCATGCTGAGTGTAAAAGTAAACAATAAGATAAGGGAGAGGATTAGTTTTTTTAACATAACGGTATCCTTATGAGTTCAGTATTGTATATGGGTTATTAAACCCCAGTGATTTTAAAATATCAATTTCTATCGCTTCCATAATCGTTGCCTCCCCTTCCTGCTTGTGATCGTAACCGAGTAAATGTAATACGCCGTGTATGGTTAAATGCGCCCAATGTGCAATGACGGTTTTTTTTTGTTCGTCTGCCTCTTGAGACACCAGGGGAGCACAGATAATTAAATCGCCCAGGTAGCTAAATGGCTTGCGTGGGATGCGTTCGGCGGGAAAAGATAGAATATTCGTAGGATTGTTTTTATGGCGATATTTGTAGTTAAGCTCAGCACTTTCAGCTTCATCCACCAGGCGGATGGTGATTTCAACTCGATGCGTTTTTTTAAAGTCAATGCCAGCAGTTAATGCCTGTTCCACCCAATGTTTAAACTGTTGTCGGGTGGGGACTGTCATTGATGAGGTGGTAACTGATTGTAAATAAACGGATAGTTTCATGAAGCTTTCGCATCAGCCTTGTCATAAGCTTGAATGATTTTTTGCACCAAGGGGTGACGCACGACATCGTGCGCTTGAAAAAACGTAAAGTGAATGTCGGTGACATCATGCAATACGGCGATAGCGTGACGTAACCCAGAATTCTCATTCTTGGGTAGGTCAATTTGGGTAATATCACCAGTAATCACTGCCTTGGAACTAAAACCGATGCGGGTTAAAAACATCTTCATTTGTTCCTTAGTGGTGTTTTGCCCTTCATCTAAAATGATAAAGGCGTCGTTTAATGTGCGGCCGCGCATGTAGGCAAGTGGCGCTAATTCAATGATATTTTTCTGAATTAATTTTTCCACGTGTTCGGTGCCCAACATATCAAATAATGCATCATAAAGCGGGCGTAGATAAGGATCTATTTTTTGCGCTAAGTCGCCAGGTAAAAAACCAAGCCGCTCCCCGGCTTCCACCGCCGGGCGCACTAAGATGATGCGTTGTACCTGGTCAGCGTCTAGTGCGGCCACGGCGCATGCAACGGCAAGATAGGTTTTTCCAGTGCCCGACGGTCCAATGCCAAAATTAATATCATGAGTCATGATATTTTTTAGATAGTGATATTGATTTGGGCTACGTGGCTTTATTTTTTCTTGGCGGGTTTGTACAACGAAGGAATTATAATCCGGTGGTGGACTTTTAACCGTTTCTTCACTCTCGATGCGTTGCATGAGTAAGTGGATTTTGGGTGGGTCGAGTTGGTGTGGACGTTGTGTATCTTCGTATAATTCCATCAAGGTACGCTCGGTCTTGGTGACAGAACTTTCAGTACCAATTATTTGGAACACACTGGCGCGATTGTTAATTTCCACCCCGAAGTAACGTTCGATGTGTCGCAGGTGTTCATCAAATTGACCACATAGATCCGCCAGGCGACGATTATCAAAGGGTTTTAATTCTAGTTCAATGGTGTAGCGGGATTTTTTCATGCCTGGAATAATTCCTTTTATTTAGCAATTGACATTGGGATGTTGGGACTCTTGGGATTAACGCTTAATGTTTGTGTGGCTGGATGTATGATTAAATCCATATCTTCCATCGGAATTGCGCCTAATAACGGCTCATCGCCTAATACCATACCGCCAACAAAGCAATGTCGATTATCAAATTGAATTTCAATAGGACCTACATAGGAAACTAGTTTTTTACTACCATCTGCCATAGTAACTTCGCGCTTTTCGAGTTCTTTTAATTCTAATTGGATGGCGATATGCTCGGGGATGCAGAGATGCAATGCGCCGGTATCCACCAGTGCGGTTACTTCAACCGCGTGGAGATTGCGATTGGTAGGGTTGGATAGTGTCAGTGAGCAGGTGGCGGAGAGGGTGGGATTCGAACCCACGTGGGCTTGCGCCCCATCCGATTTCGAGTCGGTGCCGTTATGGCCGCTTCGGTACCTCTCCGTTTGTATTATCTCGTTTTGCATAAAAATGTTCATATTTAATTTGAGAGGGTGGGATTGATTCGGGACATCCATGTCCCTCACCCTGCGGGCGACTGCGTCGTCCAAAACGGCTATCCTGCCGTTTTGTCGAACAACGTGGGCTTTCGCCCCATCCGATTTCGAGTCGGCGCCGTTATGACCGCTTCGGTACCTCTCCTGGTGGTTACTATGCTGTCGCCGTTAAATCAATGCCTAAACGCTGTGCGACGAGTTCATAGGATTCAACTACTTCGCCGAGGTCCTTACGGAAACGATCTTTATCCAGTTTTTTACGGGTTTTACTATCCCAAACGCGGCTGCCATCCAAGGTAAATTCATCACCCAAGATTAGTTTTCCAGCATAGCGGCCAAATTCTAATTTAAAGTCTACTAACAATAAACCTGCTCGCAGGAACAATGGTTTGAGTATTTCATTGACGCGCAAGGTTAGCGCCTTCATTTCTGCTATTTCTACCGCACTCGCCCATTTAAATGTGATGATGGTTGATTCACTAATCATCGGGTCATGGCGTGCATCATCTTTTAAAAAGAATTCGAAAATAGGTGGATCTAAATCAATGCCCTCCTCTACACCTAATCGGCTGCATAGGTGGCCTGCCGCAAGATTGCGCACTACACTTTCAACTCGAATCATTTCCAAATGTTTTACCACGGTTTCGGTGTCGGAATACAGTCGCACGAATTGGGTGGCAATTCCTGCATCTTCCAAATAGCGCATGATAAACGCATTGAAATGATTATTTATAAAACCCTTGCGAGCTAGTTGCTCTTTTTTTAAGCCATCCAGCGATGTGGTGTCATCGCGAAATTCCATAATCAAGTAGTTGGGATCATTCGTGGCGTAAAGCGATTTTACCTTGCCGGTGTATTGTAATTGTTGTTTAGTTAATGCAGTCATATGTACTCTATTTTCTGGTAATAAATGACGCTATCGTCTCGAATATTTTGTAGGGGCAGGCCTTGTGCCTGCCCGTAAGGGTTTTGTTATAAAAGTTTAGAATTGACTGGATCCCGGGCAACCACAAGGGTTGCCCCTACAACTTTTTACAGCGACCGTTTTACTGCGCCTAAAATGCGCTGCGATACCGCAGGGCTAGCCGGTTGATTCTGTGAGTTTGTCAATGTACCCATGGTCTTGGTATCACCTACTTTTTGTAGATGCAATTGATAGATTGGGGTATCACGTTGAATCACGCCGCCGCTGCCGACCTTATCCACGATGTAGTAAACACCGGATGAAGCATCTTGTTCCATGATGGGATATCCAGCCTTGGGTAACGCCTTGCCCACTTGAGTCCATGCTTGTTGATAAGGCATTTGCACGGATAAACCAATACGACCATTGATGGCTGCTGCTTCTGATGCTGCAATATTAGGGGATGAAGGTGTGCTCGCCGCAGGCTTGGTTGCAGGTTGCAGATTGCTGCCTGGTGGTGTCGCAGGTAGAGGATATGTGGTAGGTGTTTGTTCCGTAGCGCCAGGAACGGTAAAGGTGTTTTGAGCCTGGGCAGAGCTTAAGTCCGCAGGGATTTGTGCGGGTGGTACGCTAGTCGCCGCTGGTTGAGCTGCGGTTTTTTGGTTTTGTGGCGATGGACCAGTGGTGGTACATGCGCCAAGTACACAGGTTAATCCAATAATAAGGCTGGTTTTCCATAAATGATACATTGTAATCTCCTAAAGATAATGATGAATTAAAAATTAAAAATGGTTTTTATTTATAATTTCGTGTTAAATAAGTATATCCGCTTGTACTAATGCCTGCTTCACAATGGGTTGACAGGCGTCTGACAGCGGGGTTAAGGGTAAACGTATGCCAGCCGGAATCTTGTGCATTTGCTGTAATGCCCATTTTACCGGAATAGGGTTAGTCTCTATACATAATTCTTTATGTAACTTCGCTAATTTATTATTGATCTCATGTGCCTTGGCCGCATCATTCGCCAATGCTGCCTTACATAGCTCATGCATTAACCTGGGAGCGACATTACTCGTGATGGAGATAACTCCCTGCCCACCCGCTAACATGAGTTCCAGGCAGCTTGGGTCGTCACCGCTGTAAATATCCAGTTTGTGTTCCCCGAGCAGTGCATGAATCTCCCTTACACGCGCGATATCCCCGGTTGCTTCCTTTACGCCGATGATGTTAGCAATGGTCGCAAGCCGTGCGACCGTTGCAGGTTTCATATCACATGCGGTACGTGAAGGGACATTATAAAGGATTTGTGGCGCCGGCACAGCTTCTGCCACAGCCTTGAAATGTTGGTACAGCCCTTCTTGCGTGGGTTTATTGTAGTAAGGCGTAACCAATAGGCATGCATCTACGCCTAATTCCATGGCTTCACGCGTATAGGTTATGGTTGATTGTGTGCTATTAGTGCCGGTGCCAGCAATGATGGGAATACGACCCTTAGCTTGATCGATGGCTTGCTGGATCACCAGGTTGCGTTCTACGCTATCAAGGGTTGCTGCTTCACCGGTAGAGCCTGCCACCACAATGGCATCAGTGCCCTGCTCGATATGCCACTCGATTAGTTGACGTAGTGAGTCGATGTCTAAAATCCCATCTGCTTGCATGGGGGTTACTAGGGCGACGATACTGCCGTGGAACATAGGGGTTCTCTTTTGTTGGTGGTTGCTAAAACTCGGGCGTTCGAATTGTGCCAGTTTATGTCATGTGGCTCTTAATTGCTTATATTAATTCCAATGTTTGGCGCGCCCAGAGAGATTCGAACTCCCGACCACTTGGTTCGAAGCCAAGTACTCTATCCAGCTGAGCTATGGGCGCTTTAAATTTACTCTTCAATATTGGTCTTGTTTGATCTCAATTAACTCTGTGCAGCAGATAGCGCGCCCAGAGAGATTGACTCGGGACATCCATGTCCCTCGCCCTACGGGCGGCTGCGCCGTCCAAAATGTCTATCCTGACATTTTGTCAAACTCGAATTCTAACTACATTGGTTCGAAGCCAAGTACTCTATCCAGCTGAGCTATGGGCGCTTTAAATTTACTCTTCATGTTTAAGGGTGGTTCACGAACAACAGGTGGTTCACGAACCGCCCCTACATCTTATTTTGAGTCGTTAGCGGCTTTTGCGATAGCGTGGCCACCGGCTTGTATATCTTCCCCAGCACCTTGTACTGTGTTACATGCAGTGAGTAAACTCGATACCAGCAATAAAGAAGCCAATGTAAGTGCTAATTTTTTGTATTTTTCCATGATAGTTCCTAATGTAGTATTTTTTATATGCTTATCCCAAGCTATACCAGACAAATTCAATACTAGCATGCCAGCATAGCGTTAATTATAAAGTTTACAACATTACTGCTCATTATCAATCAAAACGTTGATTTTCGCTGTCGCTGTTTTTGTGCCGTGGCAATGAGGGACAACACATTGCTTGCTTCTTGTGTATTCGGTTGTAATAACGCTAACAACTGTTCCCAGTAGGTAATTGCCTGGGTGTAATCTTTTTGTTGATAGGCTGCCATTGCCAGCAAGTTGATGGCGTCGGGTTGTTGTGGTTGTAGTTGTAACGCACGTGTCAACGCCTGTCTTGCTGCTGCATTTAATACCATGTGGTTATTAAAATATACGCTTTCTGCATAACCCACTAAATTAGCCGGTTGATCGGGAGTTAGCTGATTCGCTGCCGTGAACGCATCAATGGCAAGCGGATATTGCTGCGTTTGTAAGTATAGGCGTCCTAATAAAAACCAACCGTGACTATCAGGATGCGCCGCAACTGCTTGTTTAAGCTGTTGAATAATGTGTTGTATTGAGCCAAGTTGTTGGATTTCAGCATCGACTGCTGCTGCTTGTTGCTGTGAGGTTTTATACGCAGCAACTGCGTGGCTGGCGCCGAGTTTCCAATATAAGGTAATGGCAATTAACGGTAACAATAACAGCAATAGAAAAGATAATGCTGAATTTTTGAAACTCATAGAAGAGGAAGATTTAGATACACCCCGTAGCAATGGGAATGCAAGAATTCCCATCGCAATAAGCGTCATGATGGTGATGAGTAGCCAGAAGATGAGCATTATATTTGCCTTACTGTAAAAGATTAAAGACTTGACGCAAAGGCGCAAAGACGCAGAGAAAAGATTAAAAAACAAAAGAAAAAAGATTGAAAAATAAAAATAAAATAAAAAATAATTTTTTTAAACATTTTATATTTCTTTATGTTTTATGTTTTTCTTTGCGTCTTTGCGTCTTTGCGTCAAATTTTTTTGTTTTTTTCTGCGTCTTTAGAGCGTAGTACTACAAAACCGACAATAAAAAATCCTAGCAACAATAAGACAAACGGAACAATCCATAAGGCATACGTAGTGGTATTTACTTCGGGCTTAAATAAAATAAATTGTCCATAGCGCGCGACCAGGTACTGTTTAATAGCTGTGTCATCCTCGCCGTTTTTTACTTGCTGATAAATGTCATTGCGTAAATCCTTAGCCAGTGGCGCGCTCGAATCCCACAGACTTTCATTTTGACACACCAGGCAGCGTAGTTGTTGCGTGAGTTCTTCAAACTGTTGTTGCTGCGCGGGCGAGTTAAAGTTATAGCCTATGTTGCTGGATGTTTGCGCGATGGCGAACGTAGCTATAAATAGCGCACTGCCTATTAGCCATTTTTTCAACCAATATCTCATTGCCATTTTTGTACTTCCGGTAATATCTTATCCTTCCACGCGTCAGGGCTAATTGCGCCAATATATTTATAGCGGATAATCCCCTGCGCATCAATGAGGAAGGTTTCGGGGGAACCGTATACGCCAAGATCAATCGCTAAGGTTCCCTTATCATCGAGGATAACTGCTTGATAGGGATTACCGTTATCATGCAGCCATTGTCTCGCTGCGTTCGGATCATCTTTATAGTTAAGCCCATAGATCACCACGGCCTTAGAATTGGCGATGTCCATGAGTACCGAATGTTCTGCATGACAGGCGATGCACCAGGTTGCCCATACGTTTAATAGTGACACATGCCCTAAAAATTGTTTAACGGTGATGGTTTCTCCCGTGTGCAATAAGCTGGGATAGCTAAAGGCTGGCACGGGTTTATTAATTAAGGCCGACGGTAGTTGGTGTGGGTCATGGTGTAAACCCTTCCATAAAAAGCCAACCAGGGCTAAAAAAAGCAGCAGTGGGATGAGATAACGTAGTAGTGATAGTTTCATGATCGATTATTACACGGATTACAAGGGATAGATAAGATGTGTTGAAATAACGTACGTTTTGTTGTACGATTATACAAAATAAAGCGGATAAAACATACTATCATGGAAATCTATACTGCTACTCAAGCACGACAAGAAATTTATAAGCTCATCGACCATGTCGCTGAATCACACCAACCGGTTTATGTAACCGGGCGTCGTCATAATGTAGTGATTATTAGCGAGGAAGACTACAGAGCTATTGAAGAAACACTTTACCTGCTTTCTATTCCAGGTATGAAGGAATCTATCACAAAAGGGCGTAGGGAACCCATAGAAAAATGCAGTAATAAGCTTGACTGGTAAATAATGTCACCCACTTATGCACAGGTTATCCACAGATCGCTTGACATTATATTATGGTAATTATACAGTAACAGGTAAAAATTAATAGTTACATAATTTTTACCTAGAAGGAATTTTTTGTATGTATAAGGTAATTTATACCAATCAAGCCCGAAAAGATGCCAAAAAACTAAAACGCATAGATCTTAAAGACAAAGCCGAAACATTACTCAAAATTCTGGAAAGCAATCCATTTAAAGCCCATCCCCCCTACGAAAAGTTAGTTGGTGATTTAGCTGGCTGCTACTCTAGGCGGATTAATATTCAGCACCGTCTAGTGTATGAAGTATTAGCAAAAGATAAGATAGTAAGAGTCTTACGAATGTATACTCATTACGAATGATAAATAATCGAAGGTGAATGATGTCAAGGCGGGGAACGTTTACGCTGCCAAATACTTAATAACCCACCTAAAATCATTAAAATCCCACCCCCCCAAATCCAACGCACAAAGGGTTTGTAATACAGACGCAACGACCAGGCTTTATTGTCTAAGGGCTCTCCCAGTGCAACGTATAAATCGCGAAACAAATTAGCGTCAATAGCGGTTTTGGCGAGCGCGGTTTTTTGTGCATTAAACACGCGTTGCTGCGGAGTTAAAAATGCGATCAATTGATTATCTTTTCTCACCAACACCCCGCCCTCTACTCCAGTATAGTTTGGTCCATTTAAATCACGTGTGCCCATAAATTGAAAGGTGTAATCATTAAAACTTACTTGTTCGCCTGGCATCAGCCGCACTTCTTTTTGGATGCTATAATGTGACGTCAACACAATGCCGATGGCGCAGACGGCGACGCCGATGTGCGCTACCACCATACCCCATTGACTGGCGGATAATGTGTATATACGCCAACCGCGTTCATCGCGTTGCAGTAAGCTGCGCAGTGTGGCGAGAATAACCCATAGCGCTAATCCCAACCCTGCAACCACACCCCAGCTAATATCGTGTGCAATAAACCAGGGTAATGCCATGGCGAAACAAATTGCAAGTATTAAACAGAGCCACAATCGCTGGGCAAATAATTTACCGGAAGTGTGTTGCCAGCGCGACAGTGGCGCTAACCCCATTAACAATAAAATACATGCCATAAAGGGCAGGAACACGATATTGAAATACGGTGGCCCTACGGATAATTTTTCCAAACCAAGTGCATCGATGATTAAGGGATACAAGGTGCCGAGCAAGATAGTCAGCATAGCGCCCGTCAATAGCATGTTGTTAGCCAATAAAAAACTTTCGCGTGAAAATAAATTGAATGCAGTGGGTGTGCTGTATAATTTATGAATACGCCCAGCATATAAACTTAACGAAGCGCCAACCACAATGGCTAAGAATATCAGCATAAATACGCCACGCAGCGGGTCAACTGCAAACGCATGCACGGAAATTAATACGCCAGAGCGCACCAGGAATGTGCCTAATAAACTTAATGAAAATGCGATGATGGCCAGCAGTATTGTCCACGCTTTAAACAGATCACGTCTTTGTGTGGCGACGAGTGAATGCACCAATGCAGTGCCAGCGAGCCAAGGTAGGAACGAGGCATTTTCCACCGGGTCCCAAAACCACCAACCACCCCACCCTAACTCGCGATACGCCCACCAGCTACCCAGCACAATGCCGAAGGTTAGAAAGCACCAGGCGATGAGTGTCCATGGCTTGCACCAGCGCGCCCATGCAGCGTCCAGGCGTCCGCTCAATAATGCACTAATAGCAAAGGCAAAGGCGACGGAAAATCCGACGTATCCCATGTACAACATCGGCGGGTGAGTCACCAGGCCAGGGTCTTGCAGTAATGGATTTAAATCTAACCCTTCAGTTGGGATATTCGGCAGTACACGTAGGAACGGATTAGAGGTGGCGAGCAAGAACACCAAGAACCCGACACTGATAATGCCAAGTATTCCCAGCACACGCGCCATCATCTGCAATGGTAAACGCTGACTGAACCATGCCACACCCATCGTCCATAGACTCAATAAAAATACCCACAATAACAACGAGCCTTCGTGCGCGCCCCACACGGCGCAAAAACGATAGATTAAGGGCAACTGGCTATTGGAATTGTTGGCGACATAGGCGACGGAGAAATCATTGCTGAGGAAGGCATAAGCTAACAGGCAAAACGCGACGGCGATAAATAAACCTTGCCCGTAAGCGGCTGGGCGCGCGAATTGCATCCAGATGATGCGGTTAGTCGCTGCGCCAGCCAGCGGCAGGACGGCTTGCGTCAATGCCAGGCAGAAGGCAAGAATGAGTGCGTAGTGGCCGAGTTCGGGGGTCATAGAATTTCAGTGAAGCCTAGCATAATTGTGAAAATAGTGGAACGATTATATAAATAATAAATGGCGCAACGCCCCTGGGAGCGCGGGCAGCTTGCTCGCATGTTTGCCAGTGGATAAATGCGGGCAAGCTGCCCGCGCTCCCAGGGGCTTTCAGCCACAAAATTGGTTCAACGAATGGTTACATTTTTTACGTTTTAAACCTAAAAATCATGTGGAATGACTATATAACGAGAATTTTTTAATAGTGAGAGTGTCCTTAAATATTTAATTAATAACAGTTTATTAAAGCGCACAAATTCAGTAATATACCTGCCGCATCTTGAGGTGCGATGAGTATATAACTTAAGGAGGCTAAGATGGAAGAAGTAAAAAAATCACCCAAACAAGACATAACTGATGAAGAAGCAACGAGATTAATAATGGCTTTTGTGTCAGATCCAGTAGCTTTTATGAAAATACATTCAAACCCGTCCATTACAGAGTTGTTCACCAACAAAACAGTTATTGCCAAGTTGGGGACAGATACTCTAAAAAAAATTATAAACACACCATATATAACAACTAACGCTCACCAAACAAGAGCGAAGGAGTACTATAAACTGGCAGCAGAGATCATTATTCAAAATAAGCAACTTGTTGGTCGACTACCCAGTGAGTTCATAAGAGATATATGCGTGATGGATGAGGGTTATGCAACTGAGATAATGAAGGTTGCTGACACGATCCCATGGACTAATGAGGGTTATATAGGTGAAATTGCCACTAAATGGCCGAAGCTGAGGCAAGTTGCAGCTAACATACGACAAGGGGTTTCCGTAAATACCGTTAAAGGTTGGCTTACCGACGGCCAAAGCAGCCCTGAAGCGCGCGTAATTTTACTAATGAGGTATATCTTCGTTCCAGAAATATCGGTAGACTTTTGGATGACTGCTTTTAATAAGTTAAGTACGTTATCGTGGGCACAAGAAGGCATTGTCAAAAAATTTCTTGGGCCAGAAGTTGGTTCAGGAATAGCTAAGCGATTCATAGAAAAATTTTATTATTTGGGTTTTTTCACTGAAAATACTGCATTAATGCAGATGTGTTTGTTAAAACCCGATTATGCTGGGAAGGTAGTATCTCTATATCGCACAGATACTTATCTACAAAATTTAATAAAGAAAAATGATATTGCAAAACTACAATTCTTCAGTTGGATTAACAACGAACATACGCGTAATAACACTAGTATTGATCGACGTACAGTAGGAAATATCATTGCCAAATTGTTGCATGGAGTTGAAACCAGCCTGATCGAATACGATGACCTATCAAGCACTTCAACCAAGGGGGATAGTCAAGGCTCGGCACAAACCACCACCGGGCCCAAGGACGAAAAAAAACCTGAGATTAGTCCTCAAAAAAAATTGATGGAGTCAGCTATTAAGGAAATTTTCTCTAAATCAAGTCAGTTAGATGAGGCGGGCGCACATAGGCTAATTGTTTATATATTTAAGCAACAGTTGAAAAAGCCGACTTTTATAGATGATTTTTGTCGTGAAGTGGATAAATTAGTCGCATTTAAACCTATTTGTAGCCGAATTCGAGCCATACAAAAATTTTGGATGGATCTGTATAAGCCATCTGACATATCTAAATTTAAAGACCCGGTCAATACCATAGTAAATCATTATAATACCGCCCATCGAGATGAGGCTCCCCTCCTCCCCCCGCCTGCCCTTAACCCTGAGTTAGATAAGGTGAATAAGCGTGAAGGTTCTAAACAACAACCATTGGTCTTAGATACTAAGGAGGGAAGACAATCCTTTCTTGAATCTTCCCAACCTTCATCATTATCACTATCATCGGGTTCTTCCTATTCGTCCCCCCCCTCTTCCTCTTTTAGTCGTGAGACAAAGGGTGAGCCAGATGAACCACTAGAGGGGATTGCATCATTACCATCACCCTCTGCCCCTATGGATAATAAGCAATCTGTTATCGATGATATGACTGTAGCATGGGGAGACGAATCTCCGCTGACTATAATTAATGAAATATTAGACAACAAAAAAACTAAATTTTCTCCAAATACATTGAGTAGTGATTCATTTAGTAGATTTTTTGCACATCCAAAAGAAATGAAAGGATTTGAAAAAGGAGAGGAACCAGAGCCTGGAAGTAAGCCGAAACCTGATGTTGAAATTGCTAAGGAGTTTCTGGGATATGACAGGGGTGGAAATCGACTAGGATGGGTGCAATCAAAAGAGGTTTCATTACCAATATACGATGCCGAAGGGAATTTCCACGGATTTGTTCCGCAGGATCGTATTAGAGAACAGCCAGTACTTGTTAAAAGTTTTGGTAACGAAGGAGAGGATGATGACATAGCAGTTGAAGAAGATTTCGATAATAGCAGCCTTGAACAAGGAGAACCTTCTGACGTTGTCGATTCAGACAAGCGGCTAGAGGGTATTATCTGGGGTAGATAACGTCTGTGTTTGAAGGTGCAATTTAGCCCCTGGGAGCGCGGGCAGCTTGCCCGCATGTGTGCCAATGGCTTAAATGCGGGCAAGCTGCCCGCGCTCCCAGGGGCTTTGCACCACCCATTACCCTGTTGTTCAACCCAATACCAACGCCACTTGTGAGACTTGTGGGTAATGGACAGGGTTAGGATGGGGGTCTATGACTTGTGTATATATATAAAGGTATGGGAGCAAGGGCGAGATATTTATCCTACGACTTCGGATGATAAAACCCCGAGCCAATGCAAAGTTGTTCCTTTGGCATAAACAGGACATACGTTTCCTTAATCTCTATTCGATTGGTTGCGGGGTTGAGCCAATCATAGGTGAGCCAGGAACCGTCGGGATGTTCCATAGCAGCCTTCATAAGTTTTTGAGTGAGGGGTTCATCACTTTTATCCACATAAATCCTGCTGGGTATCCCAGGATTAATGAGATAAAACCCATCGGCATGAACAGTGCCACACACCATACCAAAAATATATAGTCCCTTGCTTCTTACATCGCGTCTTGAATTGTTAAACTCAGTAATGGCGGTCACCTTGCCATTTTGTTCGATATAGTTTTTGGCGTATAGCACATATTTTTTAATATATTCCCTTTCCTGTGTGTAGCTATCGCTTGGATCGGTCGCAGAAAAAGCAGGTATATTGATAAAAAATGCTGCTGCAAGTAAGAATAAGGATAGATGTATTTTTTTCATTGTTGGTTACCGAAAATTAGTTGAAAGGGAAAGCCCAGGATATTAAAAGCAAAAATACCCACGATGGCATGACAGAGAATTACGGCATACAATGATCGGTTGGTATAGATATATAAAAAACCCCAGATCATCGATAACACGAAGACTAATACACCAATACAAGCGGTCATATGTAAATGCGCGGCGCCGAAATATCCAGCCGTAGCGAAGATGGGGGCGTATTTATTGTCGAATATCATGGAGAAAGAATCATGCAGCCAGCATCTCGCTATAAATTCCTGAAATACACAGCTAAACGCATACACAAAAACTGAAGTAATAATCAGATCATTGCTGTGAATATTGCTGCCCAGGTCAATCAAGTTTCCTGAAAAAAGCTGCATTTGATTACTGCTAAAGGGGAAATAGTACAGGAAATAAGTAATAGTAATGAACTTTACCAATACGAGCAGCGCGCACAGTACTGCAGCGAGCGTAAGAGTAACCAACAGCTGTTTTTTTGTTATGCGTCTTGGCTTGAGCATAGCAAGGATTTCAGTGAGGTAGGTTCCACGAGATTTAAAATCCGTGATAATGAGAGCTGAAATCAATATGCTCATTAAAATCGTAATGATCGGGAATTCAGCAGGGCTATGTATCCGTAGGAACGTGCTCTACCGAAAACATATACAATATGCTGAACGTAGACAAAAAGAATATGAAATTTTTGATTGCTTTAAGATCAAATGGCATATAATTTTTTGTTATTTTCTTGATTTTATCTCAATCCATCCTGACCGCCTCCTTTATGCTCAAGTGGATATTGTACCTGACGATTATTAAAGTAACCTTAAGAAAATTTCAAAAAATTAATAAATTTGGTAGTTTTTTGGGAATACGGCGTGTTGGGGGGGGATTCCCCGGGGATTCTTCAGCCAGGGTAAACGCATCATGATTTTTTTAAATCAGTTCTGATAAAAACACCGTCGCTGGGCAAGCACGAATTCCCTGTTCGTTGACAAAGTCTTTATTACCCCTGGCAGCTATTTGCCATGCCTGGCAGTGCGGAAAACGGGTCTTTAAATATTTAAGCGCGGGTGAGATATCAGTATCGTTCCACTTGCACTCGACTAAGGTGACTGGCTTTTTATTTAAGGTCACTACGAAATCTACTTCGCGACCATTAACATCGCGAAAATATTGCAGATCAAATTCCTCACCCAGGGTATCTTGCTGAAAGTGTACCCACTTTAGTAATGCACAGGCTACTAAATTTTCAAATCGTAACGAGGGGTCTTGCACCAAGGTCCAATCAAGTTGATAGTGTTTCTGCTCTTTTTTTACTGCGCGAATTTTAGGTGCGCCAAATGGAGAAAGACGAAAAATGGCATATAGGCGTTCTAAAATGTGTAACCAGGTGACCACAGCCTTATGACTAACCTGTAAATCTTCCCGCACGGCATTAATGGATAACGGCGCCCCTACCAATTCTGGCAGCCGCAGCGCCAATAACTCAAGATTGCCCAAATCATGGGTACGCTCCAGTTGTGCAATATCTTCCCGAATTAATCGGGTTCTATACTCCCTGGTCCAACGCTTCGCTTCTATGCTGGATCCTGAGAAAAATGGTTCTGGAAATCCACCCAATTGCAAGAGATCATCTAGTGTATCTTGATCATTGGATTTTAATTCGGCTAGAGATAATGGATGTAGGCGTAAATAATGATAGCGTCCTTGTAATGAATCACCAGAAAAACGGTAGTAATCCAAGCGGGCGCTTCCGGTGACAAGGATATGTTGCTGTGGCGACCTTACATCGTATAGCCCCTTTAAATAATTACGCCAGAAACGATATTTATGGATTTCATCGAAAATCCATAGGTTTGCAACCGGTAATTTTCGTTGCAAAATTTGCTCACGCTGCTCTGCATTATCCCAGTTCAAATAGCCTTCTTTACCCTGCATAAAGGTCTTCGCCAATGTGGTCTTACCCACTTGACGTGGACCACCGACAAACACCATTTTGCGTGATAAGTCGTGTTGAATTTGTGAGGTAAGGTAACGGGTTAGCATAGCGGTATTATATGAGCATTTTCGACCATAGTCAAAAATACTCGCGAGTATTTTAGCCTACTGTCAAAAATACTCACGCAATAGGGGTTTATATCAATTTTTTAAGCGCGTACAGCGTCTCTAATGCCTGCATTGGCGTTAATGCATCCGGCTGAATATGCGCCAGCATTTCTAATGCCGGTGACATGGGCGGTTCTATCGTAGGCTGCTCCGTCAGCATAAGCTCTTGCTGACGCGCCATTGCCGGGGAAACAGCTTGCTGCATATTATTTTTTTGCTCTAACTGCATTAATTTTTGTTTCGCTTTTTCAATGATTACACGCGGCACGCCAGCAAGTTGCGCTACCTGTAGGCCATAGCTCTGGCTCGCCGGACCTTCGTTCACCGTATGTAAGAATACGATTTTATCGTGATGCTCTACCGCATGTAGATGAACGTTCCTGATACCAGGAATCTGCTGCTCTAACTGTGTGAGTTCAAAATAATGTGTGGCGAATAAGGTGAGTGCGCCAATGTGCGTGGCGAGATATTCAGCGCAGGCGAATGCTAATGATAATCCGTCAAATGTGCTAGTGCCACGACCAATTTCATCCATTAAAATTAAGCTTTGTTCGGTTGCATTGTGCAGAATATTCGCCGTTTCTGTCATTTCCAGCATAAAGGTAGAACGACCACTGGCCAGATCATCACTCGCACCAATACGCGTAAAAATACGATCCAGGGGACCGATGACCGCACGTTTTGCCGGTACAAAGCTGCCCATATACGCCAGGATGGCAATCAACGCAGTTTGTCGCATATAAGTAGACTTACCACCCATGTTGGGTCCGGTAATCAGCAACATGCGTTGTTGTGGATTAAGCACAATGTCATTCGGCACAAATGGCTCATCGCGTAATTGTTCTATCACCGGATGCCTTCCGGCTTCCACGGTAATGCCAACCTGTTGGCTAAATTCTGGCGCTACCCAATGTAATGTCTGCGCCCGCTCGGCCAGATTATGCAATACGTCTAGTTCAGCCAGACTGTCTGCGGTCACTTGCAGCGGTTGCATCTCTTGGATGATACGATCCAGTAAGGCATCATAGAGTAATTTTTCGCGCGCCAGGCCACGACTGCGACTGCTGAGTACTTTGTCTTCAAAACTTTTTAATTCCGGTGTGATGTAACGCTCGGCATTCTTCAACGTCTGGCGACGAATATAATCCAGCGGTACTTGTGTCGATTGCGCACGGCTCATTTCAATATAAAAACCATGCACGCGGTTATAACCTACTTTCAGCGTGTTGATCCCCGTGCGCGCTCTTTCCTTGCGTTCCATGTCTACTAACCACTGGTCGCTGTGTTCGCTCAGTTGTCGATACTCATCCAGCTCTGCATCGTAACCACTGGCAATCACGCCACCATCGCGCAATACTGCCGGTGGGTTGGCAATAATTGCGCGACGCAGTAAATCGGATAGTTCAGCGAACTCGCCTAAATTATCATAAAGTTGTGGCAGGCGTGATGCTACATAGGCTGTATTATCATTATCGGATGTCGCAGCCAGGTGTAGTTGTGCACGAATATCCGGTAAACGCGCCAAAATAATGCCCAGTTGCTCCAGGTCACGTGGTCGAGCTGATTTGAGTGCAACGCGCGCCAGGATACGCGGCATATCGCCAATGCTGCGCAAGCAGCGCTGTAATTCCTGATGAAAACCATCAACCTGCAATGCCACAAGCGCTTGTTGACGTTGTAATAACATAGCCTGGTTACGTAATGGCTGGACAATCCAGCGCTTCAGCAATCGACTGCCCATGGGTGTTGCAGTATGATCCAGCAAGTGCGCCAAACTCGGTTGATAATCGCCATTGAGTTGTTGCAATAATTCTAAGTTGCGCAAGGTTGCTGCATCTAATAATACCCTCTCGTCACGTTGTTCTACCTTGAGGGCGCGGATATGTGGCAGGGCGGAACGTTGCGTGTATTTCACGTAGTGCAACAAACCACCCGCCGCCGCCAAACCGAGTGGCAGTTGCATACAGCCAAAACCGGCTAAACTTTGCGTTTGAAATTGTTGGTTGAGCGCACGCATCGCACCATCTAATTCAAATTCCCACGGTGGTCTTTCATGCACGTGTGTGACGGATAACAGGTGTTTCCAGGGGAACTGTTCTTCGACTAAGATTTCTGCTGGCGCTAAACGGTGTATCTCTGCTTGTAATGCCTCCAAGCCATGCACTTGCAGGATGCAAAAACGTCCGCTGGTGATGTCTAAATACGCAATGCCAATCTGTTCGGTTGCGGGTTTAGCGATCATGTAGAGCGACATTAATAAATTATCGCGACGCTCGTCTAACAATGCCTCATCGCTGACTGTTCCTGGCGTGATAATACGCGTCACTTGTCGATCTACTGGCCCCTTGCTGGTGGCAGGGTCTCCCACTTGCTCCACTAATACTGCTGATTCACCCAGGCGCACCAATTTCGCTAAATAACCTTCTAACGCATGAAAGGGTACGCCGGCCATTGCAATGGGTTTACCGGCAGATTGGCCCCGCGCAGTTAAAGTAATATTTAATAAGCGCGCGGCTTTTTCTGCATCACTAAAAAACAACTCGTAAAAATCACCCATGCGGTAGAGCACCAACATATCCGGATATTGCGCCTTGATGCGCAGGTATTGTTGCATCCCCGGCGTATGTTGGGACAATTGCTCGGTATCAAGCGTTGTTGACATGGCTTGTTTCCTGATGTTGCATGAGTCGTTTTAACCACGGCACAAAGAACAGCAATACCACACCCACAACTAATGATAGCAGCGCATATTTTAAAAACGCACTGCCATAGTAATGGCTTTCTATCACCTTGTCAGTGATGCCTTCAGGAATGCTGGAGAATTGGGCAATCACACCAGCCAGCTTACCACCATAACCAATGGCGATTAAAAATACACCCATCATCATGCCGACAATCTGCGGTGGCGATAGCAAGGTCACTGCAGATAATCCGATCGGCGACAATAATAATTCAGCGATGGTAATCAGCAAGTAGCTGATGGGAATCCATAGCGGATTAATTAAACCCTGTGCATCGTGAAAATGTGTGGACAATGACAGTAGGAAAAATCCCAGCGCCACCACAATAAACGACAGTGCAAATTTTAATGGGATGGATGGATTCTTATGGACGCGATCCAGCTTAGTCCACAAACGCGCCAGGAACGGCGACAAGATAACAATGAACATCGCTTCTAACGAAAGAAATACCAGGGTCGGAACTTGTTTGCCAAATATGACACGATCTATATTACGATCAATAAACAAGTTAACTGAAAAGAAAATCTGAAAGAATATTGCCCAAAATATCACCGCAATAATCGTTAACGCAATCATCGCTAACATTTTATGACGCGCTACGGTGGTAGTCTGTTTAATCGCTAAAGTGACTAAACTTACCACTATTGCCACGGCAGCTAATGCTAATAAAATACTTGCGGTGCCTTTTTCGTGTAACAACACCACCAGGATAGGAATCGCAATAATGATTCCAAGCGTGACTACCGTCTTACTGTGCAGCCAATTCATTAACGGAGACCAGGCGGCAAGACGCGGGGGTGGCGCGCCATGATCTTTTAAATACTTGAAACCCAACACAAAGTTTAGCAGCCCCAATACCAGGCCAATACTCGCCATGGCGAAGCCAGCTCCCCAACCCAGCGCCTCTTGCACATAGCCCGCGCTTAATGTGGCAAGCATTGATCCTATATTAATACCCATATAAAACAGGGTAAATCCCGCCTCACGACGCGGATCGTCGTCACTATAGAACGTGCCTAATAAACTACCCACATTGGGTTTAAAAAAACCGTTACCAACGATAACCACGGCTAAGGAAACATATAACAGCGTTTCACTGTGACTGGCAACTGCCGCCAGTAAGGCATACCCCAGCGCTAATAAGATGCCGCCAAGAATAATTGCGCTTTTGAAGCCAAGAATTTTATCAGCAATATAGCCGCCAATCAGTGGAGAAATGTAGACGAAGGCGGTAAACGCGCCAGATACTGTGTAACTTTTATCGTCTGACCAGCCGAGCTTGCCGGTTAAATAAAGCACCAACAAACCTTGTACAATATAAAAGCCAAAGCGTTCCCACATCTCTGCCATAAATAATACTGGCAATGCAGCGGGTTGTTTGGGGATGGTGATTTTTGTTGTCATTGTCGCTACCTCTTAATTTATTAAATGGTATAGAACGGGCGGTTCACGAACCGCCCCTACTCGAAGGCTCCAATGCCAGTTAAATATTTCCCTAAAATTAAGTGATGAATATTGTCGGTGCCTTCATAGGTAAACACCGACTCCAAATTCGTCATATGACGTATCACTGGATATTCCAAACTAATGCCATTTGCGCCTAATAAATTACGCGCCAGACGTGCAATCTGTAATGCAGCATGACAGCCATTCATTTTCGCCAGTGATACTAAGACTGGAGAAGCGTTGCCCTGCTCTTTTAGTCGACCCATGCGTAAATTAAGTACTTGCATTTTCTGAATGTCAGAAAACATATCGGCCAAATCTTTTTGCACCAACTGAAAGGCCGCTACGGGTTTATTAAACTGGCGACGTTCCTGTGTGTAAGCAAGTGCTGCATCAAAACACGCCATTGCCGCCCCCATCACTCCCCAGGCAATGCCATAACGCGCCTGTGTTAGACAGCTTAACGCAGCGCCCAGGCCTTTTTCTGTTCCTGGCAACAGGTTGGCGTCTGGCACAAAACAATTTTCCATGACCAACTCGCCAGTAGTCGAAGCGCGTAAGGAGAGTTTATGCTTAATTTCCACACGCTGAAAGCCAGGCATATCTTTTTCTAAAATAAATCCACGCACGCCATCCATAGTTTTTGCCCACACAATGGCGATATCGGCAATGGGCGCATTGGTAATCCACATTTTATTGCCGTTAATGACCCAACCATCGGTGACTTTTTCGGCCTTAGTGTGCATGCTGGATGGGTCAGAACCCGCATCCGGCTCTGTCAGGCCAAAACACCCAATCACTTTACCGCGCGCCATGGCTGGCAAAAAACGCTGTTTCTGCGCGTCGGAGCCAAATTGAAAAATAGGATACATGCAGAGAGAGTTTTGTACCGATACAAAGCTGCGTAATCCACTATCGCCACGTTCTAATTCCTGACACACCAACCCATAGCTGACAGCACTGGCGTTACTGCCGCCATACTGCTCCGGTAAGGTCATCCCCAGCAAGCCTAAATCGGCCAGCTTAGCGATTAAATGCATGGGGAAATGCGCCTGCTCAAAGGCGTCTGGCAATAAGGGGAGAACTTCAGTTTCGACAAATTGACGCACGGAATCGCGAATCAACAATTCTTCGGGAGATAACAACTCATCTAAGTGTAATAGATCATTCACTGCGTATTCCTTTTACCAGGGGGGAAAATTATATAAGCGAGCAAATTATTACACAAGATGCTTTCAAAATCATGCAATATCCACAAAAAGAGGCTAGAAGTATTTGGTGTCGGCAGCACACATCTTCGTAGGGGTAACCCCCCGTGGTTACCCATCATTCGTGGCTATTCACGTTGTGTAGGCAATCAACCAGCGTAACTGCCAAACCAACCTTAACCGCAAAACCCAACCAGGACAGGCACGGTGGTCTACCCCTACGAAGATGTATGTATGGGTTAGCGCATACCGGATCCACTTGTGCCAAAAATAGTCGCTTTTCATCGCCAAATTAATACCTTTTAATCTTCTCTTAATCCGGGTGTGCCAGACTATAGATGGGTACCTACAACTTGTGCGTGTGTGCCAGCATTGTGGCGGCTGGTCATAGACCATCCAAACAGCCGCCAGCAGGGGCGCGTTAACGTTAAATCCAGGTCATCGATTATGGCGGAAGAAAAACCAAAAAAAGCAACGAAAGGGGAAATCAAGGCGCTTCGTGGAGAGGCAGAGGGCATCTTGAAAAAAATTCAAACGGATACGTTGGGGCTATATCAACCTGCAGAAGAAAAACCATTAGGTGATGGTGCGTTTAACGTAGTACATCGTTCCAAACAGACTATCGAAGTGCGTCGCATAATAGATGAGAAAAAAAGCGAAAACACACAGGAGCCATTAGTTATATCCAAACCTAAACAAGAGTTAAAATCGTACGAGAGAGAAGTTATACTGGCAAGCAAAAAAAGATCTCAAAATATTTTGAACAGTACGGGGCTGTTTTCCCCTTCTGTCATAAACCCTTTATATACAAGTCGTCTTGGTAAGCAAGTCAGCCTGAGAGCCAAGGGTGGCAATCTTTTACAATTATTCAATGGTTTTCAGCAGCTAGAAAATAAAACAGGGAAAAAAATGCCTGTTGAACTGGCAAAACAAATTGTTGGGCAGATTATTTTAACTTTGGAACTTCTACATAGTAGGGGTATTGCATATAGAGATTTGAAGCCGGAAAATATTTTATTGTTGGAAAAATTCGACCTGAAGAAATGGGAGAAAGCTGATCCAAAAGCTAAACCCGTTGTACAAATAGCGTTATGTGATATCGAATCAGTTGAGCGGGTCAATGAACGGGGCGAGCTGGTAAGTAAGGAAACAGAAATGGTAGGTAGTGATCAGTATATGCATCCGGACATTAATGATATTGATGGATACTATACACTGAATCATCGCAAGGGTGATTTATATAGCTATGGGAGGATCGTAGAGATGTTTATAGGGTTTAAGTCGCTTAAGGGTGAAAAATATACCCCACTTTTAGATCCGAAAGCGCCAGAGTTTGCACTGTTTCAGGAATTACATGAGACGTTGTGTCAGGAAAAGCGCGGTAAAGACCTTGATGCCATACCTGATATAACAGAGGTTGACTTAGAGGAACCTATTACATTAGCCAATGGCAAGACTATAAGACACACGGTATCTCAATATACCGCACTGAGAGATCATCGACTATTTGGCGACACATCACAAGAGCGCGTTAGTTTCCTCAACAATCTACGCCCCAAGCGAGAAATCATATCAGGTGGTTTCAACATCGGCCATCCAGTCGAGATGGACGACCCCTTTAATTTGATCCCGGCAAAAATGAAGCGAGTGTATGACCAGTTTCATGCATTAACAAATCGGATATTACATATTTTGTCATATCGCGAACGTGGTGGGCAGACTGACATCAGTCTATTTTTGTTATTGACTGAGACGTATGAAAATAAAAACGATTTTGATAAAACAGTAGAAGAATATAGGAAATCTATGCAAGGGTCTGCTGAAGGTGAAATTGTGCAGATGGAGAAGTGGATCAAGTCTGCGATGGGACGTGAGCCATTCCCGCAGGCACAGGAGCAACTGAAAATATTTAAACCATTAGGAGACCATTTTAGTTTTTTACGCGAACAATCAACTGAAATAAGGAAGTTAATAAGAGATAAAAATATTGATAGCGCGAGGGGGGAATTAGCAAGTTTTAAAACAGCAGCTAAGGCTTTCCCTGCCATAGCCGACCTGTTTAAAAAACAATGCCCCCTGTTTGCAGGTGATATTGCTGCCATGCAGCAATCGGTAAAAAAAACAGCTGAAGATTTAAGAAGCCGTATAGCTCAGTATACTTCTTTGGACAGCGACGATGTTACCGCTACTATGCAGGAAGGATATGAAGCAGTGACAGAAACGGCTGAAGGTTTAAGCAACCACATATATAAGAGACCACCTTCCAAGTGGCCAAAGAGATTATTTAAGCTTTATCAGTATGCTTCTTTTATCAGCGGCATTGCAGCGGCTGTATTGGTTGGGCTAAGCATCATCAGCGGCCCGATCGGCTGGGCAGCGCTGGCTGCCCTAGCAGCGGTTGTGTTGACTACCAACGTCTATCTATCAACTGGTAGGGTGCGCATGCTGTCGCGGGTATTGCTCTATTCTGCCATTGGCGCATGTGTGGTGATGGGTATTGGTTTGCTCATCACTCCGGTTGGTTGGATGATTGCAGCAGTCATCCTGCCGATCGTGTTGTTAACCGTGTGGACCGGCGTTGTCAATTATCGGTATAGTCAACAGATGACGAAGGCGCTGGAGGATAATCGATCGTCGCAGGAAGAGGCGTTTTCATCGCTGCATTCGGCATTGCAACCAGGGGTGTTGGATACAAACCACAGAGATTCTGAAAGCACGCTGCAGGATTCTAAATCGTCAACGGGCATGACGGAAGCTACAGACGAAACACAGTCGTTGCTGGGATCAACATCGGGTAATCAGGTAAAACCGTCGATTTCATCTGGCGTGGATACTGATAGTTCAAGTAGTTCAAACCTGGGAGAATCTAAAAAGAACGTTCCAAACGAGTCGGAAGAAATACCTGTTTCTCGTTCTTTCGGTAGTAATCCGCTCACAGCGCCACCGAACAGTCAGTCATTTCTTAACACAGCAAGCAACACTCGAAGACCATCTACCCCTAATTCCCAATCCATATTATCAACTACTGGTGAGGGTCAAGGATTGGCAGACAGTTCACAACGCAATGTAGTATCCGTTACGCCGATTACATCGCCAGCCGTGCAGGAAAGTGATGCAGAAGTTTCTGAGTCTGGTGCCACACCAGACGGTACACCAAAGAATCAACAGTTGTAGGGGCAGGCCTTGTGCCTGTCCGTGATCCCCTGCCATCTGTTCGGGCAACCACAAGGGTTGCCCCTACATGCGCTCCCAGGGGTTTTGCGCCATTTTCGTAGGGGCGGTTCGCGAACCGCCCGCAAAGGCTACCTACGGGCGGCTCACGAGCCGCCCCTACGAACCCAGTCCCTTCCCCCGTTTGCGGGGGAAGGTTAGGATGGGGGTTCATTTTTTACCGCAAACTATCTGCCTTTAGCTGTTCAAGCGCATGAAGCAATTGCTCATGCACCCAGCCCATTCCACGGCTGGCATCGATGATGGTATAGCGCCCTGGATCTTGCCGGGCGCGCGCCAAATAGGCTTGACGGCCGCGCTCAAAAAAAGACACTTGTTCTGCTTCAATACGGTCGGTGGCTTGTCGTCGGCTGATGCGTTGCAATCCTATGCGCACAGGAACATCCAGCAATAATATCCGATCAGGACGCAATATTCCCTGTACCCAGGTTTCTATTTGGGCAATGCGAGCTGGATCGATGCCACGACCGCCCCCCTGGTAGGCATAGGTAGCATCCGTGAAGCGGTCACATAATACCCACTCACCCCGCGCCAGGGCAGGAATAATTAAATTAGCCAGGTGCTGTGCGCGGCTGGCGAACATGAGCAGTAGCTCGGTATCAGGCGACATAGGCTCCTGATGATGTTGCAGCAATAGTTGACGAATAGCCTCAGCAATTTCTGTACCGCCTGGCTCACGCGTGACAATGTAGGATATTCCTGCCTGGTCTAACCATTTACGGATATACTTGATGCTGGTGCTCTTGCCTGCGCCTTCGATGCCTTCAACGGTGATGAAATAGCCTTTTTGGTTGGGAGTCATGGATAATATAAATAGATAGGTATAGGGTGGTTAATCATACCTTATCGCTTTTGCATCAACTAGGAGTATTAGCGTCCAGGGTGACTGGTCCGTTTATAATTC
>CAVZRN010000005.1:0-154137 GCA_963777715.1 uncultured Gammaproteobacteria bacterium | reverse complement strand
GCGTTGCGACGTGTTCACCATTATTATAAAAATCGTTATACCAATTGTAGGGTAGACCTCGTACTTAATGTAGGGGCAGGCCTTGTGCCTGCCCGTAAGGGTTTTCAGGTATTGTTGGGAGTACTAAAACGCTGAGACGAGGGGGAAGTGCAACGCAAACACGCCGTGAATACGTCCTTGTAGGCTCGGGTATTTCGTCCCTGAAATACACGGTTTGCGTTCCCCTTCCCCCTCATTCCAGCTTGGCTTAAGCATGAGCTTCGCGTAGGGTGGGCAAAGGAGCGTTGCGACGTGTTCACCATTATTATACAACCCATCATGTTGGCGTATGAGTGAGTATCAGCACATTTGCATATCGTTAGCTATCATCTCAATCGTAGGGGCGGCTCAAAAACCGCCGCATATTCAGCACACGTGCAATCTTTGGCACAAATCCCAGAACTTACGCGTGTCATCCCGGAATTTAATTCTCTAAGTTTGTATAGTAAACCCAGGTAAATTTAGGATACAATTTTTACGAGGTGCTTTTAACCTCGGTTTCCTGGTTAAAGATTATAGAGCCGAAGAAATGTTTTCTAATGTATTAAGGTTAGACTTTGAAATATAGGTAAATTATGGGGCCCATTACTCTTTTTGATAAATCGTTTCTCCAATCTTTGAGTGTCGATGAGTCAGTTTGGTTTGACCACTTTTTCTATTCCATAGTGTGTCCAATATTTTATGTTGAAACTTTGGCGGATTTAGGTAAGCCTATAAAAAATGGTATAAATCCAGAACATGAAGTAAAGAAAATTGCTGATAAATTTCCCGAAGCTCATGGGAATCCTTGTGCTTTTCATCTGCATCTTTGCATGAATAATTTGCTAGGAATAAATGTGCCCATGGGACGTGGGATTCCTCAATCTGGTGGTAGATTAGTAAAGGAAGGAGAAAAATCTGGTGTTGTATATGATATAGCTCCAGAATCTAAAGCTTTTAATCGCTGGTCGAATCAAGAATTCGCAAGCGTTGAACGTCAATATGCTTGCGACTGGCGTCTTCGATTGTCCAGTGTAAATTTAGAGCACGTAGCAAGCACATTGCGTCTTTTGGGGGTTGATTCTAAGTTATGCAAGGACTTGGAATCGGCAAAATTAATTGCTGAAAGTGCAATAAAGGGAGGTGATAAATTATTTGACCGCCTGAAGTTGGTTTGTTATTTTCTTCGTATTCCTGAGCAATATCATACAGAAATCGTAAAAAAATGGCATAGTAGAGGTTATCCTTTACTTGAAAGCTATGCACCATATGCTGTTTATGTGGCGATTTTAGAAGTTTTTTTTCATGTTGCGATTTCTGCAAATTTGATCTCAGCAGATAGGCCATCAAATTTGATGGATATTGCATATTTAAATTACCTTCCGTTTAGTGATATATTTGTTTCGTCTGATAAAATACATAAAAAATGTGCACCTATTTTTCAACGAGAAGGGCAATTATTTATATGGGGCCCTGATCTGAAAAAAGGACTTAATGAGCTTAATAATCATTATAATCTCCTTCCTTCTGAGACCAAAGAAAAAGGAATAGGGTCTTTTGCGCTTACTCCCCCTAAAGAAGGTTCTTTCTATGTCAGTGATATTTGGGATAAATGTTTCTCGAATTGGCGTAATAAAAAAGAATATAGTGACCCTGAAAAAGTACTTCCACAGGAGTTTGGTCGTAATGTTCAAAGAATGGCAAATGCTCCAGCATTACCAAAAGATAAAATAGATTTTGATCCTCAAAATCCTGATTCTTTATTAATTCAGCGGTCAATACATAGAAAAAGAGGCTCGTGGTATCAGTTCCCTAAGAATTTTGAAAAAAAATAAGGAATTAGGTATTCACACATAATTCAGTGGTAAATATTTGATACGTGTCATTTATTATTTCGGATGCTTACCAGAGCTTTTAATGCTTAAGGTAAATCAACTTTTTATTCGGGATTTTTCCTAAGACAATCGCAAGATTTCTCTTCCTCAGATTCACGTTGGCATTTTTTTAGAACAAAGGTTATAAATTTATTCCAAATTCTATACGCCAAAGATGGTAAAACAAAGGTATTTAACATATAAATTATACACTTGGCATGTTGGCTAGCTAAATGTAATCCATCGTAAATAATTTCGCTTTCGTTTTTAGTCTGTTCTGTTAAGGGGCGTTGTTTCTGATTTTTATAATATTCGTTACTATAATTTGAAAACCAAGTCAGAGAGTCATCAACATTACGGTATACCATACTAAAAATAGACAAATGTATGCCCAAATTTTCATGACAAGAAATAACCTGAGCCATAGAAGAATTAAAAAGTGAAGACAAAATTGGCCTTTTCATTAGATAACTTAATGCAAACTCTAATTTTTTACGCTCATCAGGGATATTTTTTCGCTCTACATCTTTGTCTGTAGCCTCAGTTCTCACAGAAATAGTAAGCAGATCAGTAATTAAAATCTTTGCTGAAGCATCTTCATCACGTCTTCTGACACCATATGCGACCATATAAGCGGCAATAAAACCAGTTATCCCTCCAATAAATGCACCGATTATTTCTTGCCATTCTTTTAAAGATTGTATAAAACTCATATGATTTCCCTATCCGTAAATATTCCTGATATTCTTATGATTAATGATTGTCACTCTTAGATTAGTATAAGCAATAAACTTAAATTGCTTGAGTATTTAATAATGGAGAATTAGACTTTATTTCACAAGCTGCTTCACACGTTTAAAAATACTTTTCTGCTCATTAGCATTTAGCTTGCCATAAATAGCAATTAACTGTGCCAGCGTATCGTCCTTTGTATAAAAGTACGCGGTAGGCACATTTAAGACATCTGCGATTTTTTCCAGCATTTCAAAGCCAGGGGTATGTTTTCCTGTTTCATACTGGTTCATTCGTGCACTTGCAACAAACTCATCGATGCCAGCGGCAATCCCTAACTGTTTTTGAGATATTCCAGTGGCGAGGCGTGCTTCCTTTAGGCGTTTGGTGATGGGTGATCTATTTGCCATGCTTAGCCCTTTTGATAAAGAATCATGAGCTAAGATAATCTTAGTTTTTCGTTTGACAAGATACTAAGAAATACTTAGTATTGTCAGGCTGATCTATGATTGGCTGGAAAGAAGCAATAGAGCGGACGTGTAGGTTAGCCAACTATACGCGGCCTAAATACGGTAATTACTAAAAGGAGTAACCCCATGCCTCACCACACTATAAATGACCCTCACTCACCGGTAAACGAACCCATACACGGGTATGATGCGGTCAATGAATACCTATCCAAGGCAATTGCACTTAGCCAGGTTACATTGCACGATGATTTTTTAGGATACTCCAGGCAGATTACTCATGACTATTTGTGGGCATTGAGTGAAATGATTGAAAAGGCCTATCAGCATCTGAAGCCTCTATTGCCAGCTACTGCCTACTCTGAGGTTCCATACTATACCGTAGATGCTGTTAGTGGGTAGGGTGCGAATACTTGTTGGAATAAAATTAGCATCAACTACGGTAATGATTTCTTTATTATCTTGATAGAATTGCCGGTAACTTTCTCTTTATCACGGAATGTTATGGATACTCAACAACTTAAATTATTGGTCAGCCAAGGTGAGTCGGATTCCTTGGAGTTTAAAAAAACTACCGCTGAATTAAGGTCAGCAGTTGAAACACTGTGTGGGTTTCTCAATGGTCGGGGTGGTGCTGTATTGATTGGGGTAACGGCTCATGGGCGTATTCAGGGGCAGGATATATCTGATAATACACGCCAAGAAATTGCCAGGGAGGTCAGGAAGTTGGAACCGTCAGCTCATGTCACCATTGAGAATGTGCCGATAGATGGCAATAAACAGGTAATTGTCTTGCATGTCGAAGCTGGTAATCATGTGCCCTACACTTACGATGGGCGTGCATTTGAACGTCTGCAATCTACAACCAGCAGGATGACACAACACCGCTATGAGCAGTTATTAGTTCATCGTGGACAGTTAAATCATTCGTGGGAAGAAGTACCCACAGCTTATACTACCGATGATTTAGATCATGATTTAATTTTTGGACTCGTCCGTCAAGGGTTTCGGCTAAGCGCTTGCCAGAAGTGGTATTGCGACAAAGTATTCCAAAGATTTTAGAGGGGCTTAAGCTAACCACTGATAGACATTTGAAAAATGCCGTGGCAGTGCTGTTTGCTAAGGAACTTTTCCCTGCATATTCCCAATGTCACCTGAAAATGGCGCGATTTAAGGGATTGAATCGTCAGGAGTTTTTAGATGAAAACCAGCTATATGGCAATGTATTTACACAATTAGAAAATGCCATGTTATTTGTCAGAAGACATTTGCCGGTTGCAGCCAGAATAGAGCCTGGCAAACTACAGCGTGTTGAAACTCCGCTTGTTCCTTATGATGCTATCCGCGAAGTACTTATCAACGCATTATGTCATCGTGATTATAACGCCCGTGATGGTTCCCTGGCCTTGGCTATTTACGACGATAGGATGGAAATTTCTAATCATGGGGGATTGTTGCCTGGTTTGACCATGGAGAAAATCAAGGCTGGTTTTTCATCACCCAGAAATAAATTAATTGCTGATGTTTTCTATAGCTGCAAAATGATTGAACGGTGGGGCAGGGGAGTCCCTGGAATTATTAGTAGTTGCTTAGACGTCCATGACCCTGAGCCGGAATTTGTCAGTGACTCAGTTGAGTTTAAGGTTATTTTTAGGTTTTCTACTAGCTTGCGTCCACCGACAGTTCATAGAGGAGAGCGAATAGACACACTGTCAAATCTTACTGAAAGACAACGTAAGATTGTGGAAATTTTGGCAAAAGGCAGCGTATTAACTTCTCATGATATTTTTTCAAGGCTGCATGGACAGGCTAGCCTTAGAACAATAAAAGCAGATTGGGCGCATTTAAAAAGTCTTAGTTTGATAGATACAGTAGGAAAATCTCGTAATACATTATGGAAATTTAAAAAATAATAGCATTTTTTGAAAAAGAATCGTGCAGGAATCGTGCAGGAATCGTGCAGGAATCGTGCAGAAGTTTGCAGAATAGAGCTATCTAGGTATTATTGTTATGTTTGACGATTTGACGTGCTGCCCGTCATGGATAACGGGGTTTTACGGCTGGTAGACAATAAAAATAATAGGAGCAACTCATGACACATTTATCGATACGCCCACTCAGAGAGGAAGATATTCCTAACATTGTTAGCTATTGGTTTGAAAATAGCGATGCTGATCTCATGCGAATTGGGGTGGATAGAACTAAATTAAATTCACAAATAGAATTTGCTAACTCACTGCAAGTTGTTTGTAATACACCCTTGGATAAAGCAAAATCCTACTATATGGCGTGGCTTATTGATGATAAGCCGATTGGTTATAACGCGTTAAAAGATATTGTAAAAGATGAAATTGCCAGTATGCATTTGCATATGTGGAATACGGAATATAGGGGGAAGGGTTATGGAGCAAAACTGTTTTGTATGGCTGCTGTCGAATTTTATAGTATGTTTAATTTAAAAATGATCCTGTGTGAACCCCGTTCATCCAATCCGATGCCAAACAAAATGCTTGCAAAAATTGGATTTAAAAAATGGAGAACATATCACAGTACATCTTCAGAATTATCGCTGACATGTGAACTTAATAGCTATATTATTGATCATAACATAGCTACTAATTTTCTAGGTCGGTAATCATTTTTAATTGATTACCTATACCTTCTCGGATAAATTTATTTAATAGGAATGTTTATGTCAGAGTTGGCAGGAAAAACCATATTTATTACCGGTGGCAGTCGTGGAATTGGTCAGGCGATTGCGCTGCGTTGTGCAAGCGCCGGGGCAAATATTGTTATCGCAGCAAAGGAAGAATCAACGCAAGGTTCTCTGCAGAGTATTGATAGCGTTGCAGAGCAAGTTATTAGTGCAGGGGAAGGGGCTTTATCGCTTGTCGTCGATGTGAGTGATGCCAAGGCAATTAAATCAGCAGTAGGGGAGGCGGTTACTCGGTTTGGCGGTATTGATATATTAATTAATAATGTGAGTGCTTTTTGTTTTACGGATACAGTTAACACACTTCCAGAGAAATTTGATTTGCTGGTTTCTGTCAATGTCCGCGCAACTTTCTTACTATCACAGGCATGTTTTCCCTATCTCAAGCAATCATCCAACCCACACATAATTAATATATCACCGCCATTGGATATGCAGTCGCACTGGTTTAAAAAGCATCTTGCATTTACGCTGTCTAAATATGGTATGAGCATGTGTACCTTGGGGATGGCGGCTGAATTTCAACACGCGGGTATTGGAGTTAACTCGTTGTGGCCACTAACGACCATTGCTACAACAACTATTAAGGATCATTTTGTATCGGAAGTGTACGGTGGAAGTCGATGGCCAACCATTATGGCGGATGCGGCCTATGCGTTGATGCGACGAAATTCACGCGAATGTACTGGACAATTTTTTATTGATGAATTATTGCTGCGCGAAATAGGTGTGACAGATTTTGCTCACTATGCAGTGGATCCTACTCAACCCTTGGTGCAGGATTTATTTATCCCTGAACAAGGCGCAAATTCAGTTGGAATACCCTTAAAAAGTGAATTTTACAATAGGGATTCTGAAATATGATCTAGGATTTAAGGTTGATGTTTAACCTTGCGAAATAGCTACAGGCACTACATAAGGGACACAAAATTCAATTTTGTGCTTCTTTATCAAGTGACGCCACCATCCATTCAGAAAAATCAACGTTAACTCGTTTCGCTTCTAATCCTGGACGTCGAGCCTTAGCTAAATCGAGCGTATCAATAATATCTTCGCCAGAGTTAAATTTCTTGTCAAAATCAGATGCTTTCATAAAATGTTACCTGTTAAATAATTTTATGCGTTCAAATGAAGACTCAGGTGGAGGAAAAATGCTTGTTGAATAATATTTTAGCTTGTTCCATACCTTCTTGAGTTAGCTCAACACTTTTATTTTTATTGACTGGATTAGAGATTAAGCCTTTCTGATGCAGGCGATTCATGCTATCCCAATCGAAAGATTTCCATGTTCTATTACCATCATGTATGCTAAGGCACATAAGAGCCAAAATCATTTCATCAATTTTATCGTTATCATGTTCCATTTGGGTACCCTTTCAAAAATGTCGTAATTATTTTTGGAGCATAGTATTCTAAATGGCAACGTAAGATCAAATCAAGCCAGGAGAAACCTGCACGTATAAATATATACCCATTGCACCTCAAGGTGCGAACAAGGGTGAATGCAAAATTTGAAAGTTATCGGTAATTCTATTTCGTAACACACACTTCTTTCTGCCAATATTTTTAAAAAATCCTAACGTTGCTTCAGTAAATTCAGAAAATTTACCGTAATATTGATTATATCTGACAGATTCGTGCATCAGTTTCCAAACACGTTCGATGGGATTTAAGTTTGGCGAATAAGGTGGGAGATAGTGCAGCTTTATCCCCAATTTTTTGGCAAATTCTTTCACTTCAGCATTTTGGTGATAGCGTGCATTATCCCAGATAACATGTACCCGAAACTTTCCCGGATTCCCTCCACGCAACTTCCATAAGAAATCACAGATCGTGCTTGCATTAACTGTATCAACTTGTTGATACGTAAAGCGATGTCCATTAAGGCAAATACCGCCAATGAAATTTAAACGTTTTTGACAACCTGTTGTGGCAATTTCTTTGCGTACACCCTTTAAAATCCAGCCATAGGTTAACTGGGTTTGATGCTGAGGATGAACGCTATCAGCAAAGTAAATCGGCTCTTTTTTGCCCGCTTTTTTCTTTAACTGATTATAATAGGTGATGAAATTTTTCTGACGTACTTTATCCGCTTTCGCGGGGACAGCATGGGGTTTCTTGTAACAAAAATTATAAGCATGTAACCATTTTGTCATACCACTAATGCTGAATTTTTTACCATAGCTTTGAAAAACATAGTGGCAAATATCTTTTACATAAAGATACGTCACTTCCTCAAGATGCTCTATTAACTTATTTACTTCACCCTCTGTGAGCTTACCATCGCTACCGCCGTTCGTCGGCGATAATTTCTTATTTTTTAAATAATTCTCAATATGGCGTCGGATTGTTTCATCATCAAGCAATAAAATTCGTGCAATTTCAGAATAATTATAGCCATCATCATAGGCTAAAACTGCTTTTAGGCGGTCGCAGATTCGTTTGTCGCGTTCCTTGCGATGGTGGAGTATTAATTGTTCTCTTTCTTTTGCTGTAAGTATCTTTTTCATGTCAGCTTTTTACTACAGTTTTTAATTTATTGCACTAACTTTCGCATTTTCAAAGGCGAGTGGTATATAACAGGTTGTCCTGGATTTCCATTTTTCTTTTCAACACATGCTTTACTGATTCTCTTGTTAGCGATCCACTCATGGAAAGTAGGTAAAAGAGCTCTAGTTACATATCCAATGTGTAGATCATTTACAAAAATCTTTATCGTGTTTTCTAGTTTCCCATTAATAATCTGAGATTCTTCTTGGAAACGGGCTAAATCATCGATATTGATTTCTGCCCCTGGTGTATTCATAAACCTATATCCTGCCGCTTCTAATAAAAATTCAATCTGACCATTCACCCTATCAAAGGGATTTATAATAGCAAATCTATCAGAAGGAAGCTTTGCAGCCGTATAGCCAAGTAAGGCAAAATCGCTAAACTTCGCATTGGGCTTGATTCTAAATCCTTCGAGATATTCTTGAAAATCGCCCCTTGTTCTAGGCGGCAAACGACGCATTAAGGCATCCAACACGCCAACGTCATGAATTTTATTGGTATCTTGAAAAGCTGGATATCCCTCGAATCCTAGTTGCTTAGCCTTTTGAAAGTCATCGCTGTTGACCAAATATTTAAGGCTGACGTTTCCATCTGCACGATTCAATTCTGCAACTACATATCGCGTACGATCAAGATTATCCAATGATTGTCGCCAAGTCATCAAAAGCTTCATGGGTTCTATAATGTGCTCAATAAAGTGCATTGTCAGCTCTCTAGGGTGATCAATTACCAATAATCTTTCAGAAATTTGCTGGGTGGTTATCAACACCCCACACAATACACCTGCCCAGTTTGTAAACCTTCTACGCTCTTGCTGTAAGCAAGCGCTGCGCGTGCTGCGGGAACTGGCTCATAGCCGTGAAAATAATCGCCGAATTGCGGCATCGATTCAGTGATGACAGTTGGGCTGACTACATTGATGCGTAAGCCGCGCGGCATTTCAATCGCTGCGCCGCGTACAAAGCCTTCGAGTGCTGAATTTACCATGGAGGCGGAAGAGCCGTAACGTATCGGATCGCGTGATAGGACCCCACTGGTTAGGGTGAAGGAGCCGCCGTTATTAATATAATTGCGGCCGATTAATACTAAGTTAACTTGACCCATGAGTTTATCGTGGATGCCCACGTAATAATTTTCTGCGGTCATGGTGGCGAATTCGCCAAAATGAAGTTTTCCTGTGGCTGACACCACGGCATCAAATTCGCCTACAGCGCGATACATGTTTTCAATCGATGCAGCATCGGTGATATCTACCTGAATATCGCCGTGTTTATGTGCGGCTGCCACGAGGGTATGGCGTGGTTTTAATTCTGTGATGATAGCGCGACCAATGGTGCCGGTGCTGCCAACGACTATTATTTTCATGCGTCAGTTCCTTTTTTAGCTTTCTTTGGCATATACAAATCCGTCACCGTGCCTTCGAAAATTTCTGCTGCCATCATCACGGTTTCTGATAGTGTTGGATGCGGGTGGATGGTGAGAGCAATGTCTTCTACATCACAACCCATTTCAATCGCCAATACTGTTTCACCGATCAGTTCGCCTGCATTCGGTCCGACAATGCCCGCACCGATGATGCGATGGGTATCTTCGTCGAATAATAATTGCGTAGCGCCTTCGGTGCGTTGTTGGGTACCTGCGCGTCCGCTGGCGATCCAGGGGAAGGCGCCCTTGCCATATTTAATGCCTTTTTCCCTGGCTTCACGTTCGGTTAGGCCCACCCAGGCAATTTCGGGGTCGGTGTACGCCACGGATGGAATGCACTTGGGTTCAAAGTAATGCTTTAATCCGCTGATGACTTCGGCGGCAACACGACCTTCCGCTGTGGCCTTATGCGCTAACATGGGATTACCAATCACATCGCCGATGGCATAGATGTGTGGTACTGACGTGCGTAGTTGTTTGTCAGCTGCGATAAATCCACGTTCATCCACATGCAATCCGGCTTTTTCTGCCGCAATTTGATCACCGTTAGGACGACGGCCGACAGAGACTAGAATGCGATCAAAACGTTCTGGTTTGGCAGGTGCATTTTCACCTTCAAAGGTTACATAGAGTCCGTCTTTTTTTGCTTCGACCTTAGTAACCTTGGTTTTCAACCAAATATTTTCATAGCGCTTTTGTATGCGCTTGTGCAGTGGCGCAACGATATCTTTGTCTGCGCCAGGAATTAATTGATCCATGAATTCCACCACATTGATTTGCATACCCAATGCAGAATATACCGTCGCCATTTCCAAGCCGATGATGCCGCCACCGATGACTAACAGTCGACCCTTGGTTTCAGCTAATTCTAGTGCGCCAGTAGAGTCGAAAATGCGTGGGTCATCGGGAATAAACGGTAGTTTTACCGGACGCGAACCAACCGCGATAATGGCCTGTTCGAAATTAATCAAGTTGGTGTTGCCATCCTTCCCAGTAACTTTTATTTGTTGTGGCGAGGTGAATTCGCCAGCGCCAGTAACTATGGTGACTTGACGTTGTTTGGCGAGCATTTTTAAACCGCCAGTGGATTTGCTAATGATTTTATTTTTCCACGCGCGTAATTTTTCTATGTCGATGGTTGGCTTGCTAAAGCTAATGCCAATCTCTTCGACTTCGTGCGATTCATCAATGACTTTTGCGGCATGTAGTAATGCTTTGGATGGAATGCAGCCGACGTTTAAACACACGCCGCCTAAATTATCGTAGCGTTCAACCAGGACAACTTTTTTACCTAAATCTGCCGCGCGAAATGCAGCGGCATATCCGCCAGGGCCGCTGCCTAATACAACAACTTGAGTAGAAATTTCTGTGGACGTAGACATGAATAGAGTTCCTCTTTTTTTATAGTAGTAGTGTACATATATCCGACAACCGCTCGGTTAAATAAACGATAAAGCGTGCGCCATCTGCGCCATCAATCACGCGATGATCGTAGGAGAGTGACAGCGGCAACATGAGGCGCGGAACGAAGGTATTATTTTGGTAGATCGGTTGTATACTGGACTTTGATACTCCCAGAATAGCCACTTCGGGTGTATTTACAATCGGCGTAAATGCCGTGCCACCGATGCCGCCCAAGCTGGAAATAGTAAAACATCCGCCTTGCATGTCGGTAACTGATAAGCCTTTTTCACGCGCTTTTTGGCTGATTTGTGCTAATTCTTGCGCCAGGGTAAATAAACTTTTTTTATCCACATCGCGAATCACTGGCACTACCAAACCATTGGGTGTATCCACCGCAACACCGATGTGGAAATATTTTTTCAAGATTAGCTGTTCGCCATTTGCATCTAATGACGCATTGAAATTGGGATAGGCTTTTAATGCGGCAACTACTGCCTTCATAATAAAAACAAGCGGCGTCAGTTTAACGCCTTGTTTTTCAGCTGATGCTTTTTGTCGTTCGCGAAACTCCTCTAGTTCGGTGATGTCGGCGTGACCAAATTGGGTGACGTGTGGCACGGTCACCCAACTGCGGTGCACGTTGACACCGGTTAATTTTTTAATGCGGCTCAATGGCTTGGTTTCAATGTCGCCAAATTGCGAAAAATCAATCACGGGTGCGCTAGCTACCGCCAAACCACCTGCGGCATTACCACTACGCGATAGTGCGGCTTTCACAAACCGCTGCATGTCTTCCTTAGTAACGCGATTTTTTTCGCCAGTGCCAGGAATTTGATGTAGATCAATACCAAACTCACGTGCGATGCGTCGCACGGCAGGGCCGGCATGAATATCAGATGTTGCACTGGTAGATTCAGTAGGTGTCTCTGCAGCAACAGTCTTAGTTGGCGTTGTGGGGCTGGCGGCAGTTGCCGGTGCAGGAGCTTTTTCTGCGGTAGGTGCTGCAGGGGAAGTAGACGCAGCCGCTGGTTGTTTAGCCGGCTCGGTCGGTTTTGCCGCACCAGCTTCGGTTGTTTCCAGGGTTAGGATTAATGAACCTTGCGATACTTTATCACCGACCTTCACCTTCATTTCACGCACGACCCCAGCCAGTGGTGAAGGAATTTCCATCGTCGCCTTATCGCCTTCCAGTGTAATGAGCGATGTTTCCTGGGCAATGGTGTCGCCAGGTTTAACCAATAATTCTATTACATCGACGTCTTTTGCGCCGCCAATATCGGGGACTATTATTTTTTGAATGTTAGACAAGTTTATATCTCCATCAATTGTTCAGAGGTAACTATTCGGTATCGAGCTGATAGCTCATAATTTATCTATTTTGCGTGTTCATGTTTTATCGCGCGTTATATCAAGTTCTAAACCCATTAATGGCGAATTTCGCATGAAGGACACAAAGGAAGATTTGCCGACTCCCGCCGCATCCGGCGCATCCGGGTTAATTTTCAGCTTCTTCATGGCTTTTTTTAATTCCGCCAGGCTGAATTTTCCTTCATCGGTCAATGCCTTAAGCGCTGTATAGGCGATATGCGCCGCATCGACTTCAAAATAGTTGCGTAAATGCGCGCGTGTATCGCTATGACCAAAACCATCGGTGCCAAGCACATAATAGTTGCTTGGTACGAATGGGCGAATTTGATCGGCATATAGCTTCATGTAATCGGTTGCCGCGATGATCGGCCCCTTGGCATTTTGCAGGCATGAAGCGACATAACTGGTTTTTTGTTTCGCATCGGGGTGTAGCAAGTTATAACGTTCCACCGCCAGGGCTTCACGACGCAGTTCAGTGAAACTAGTCGCGCTCCACACATCGCTGCTCACGCCAAACTCGGTTAATAATTCAGCGGCAGCCAGTACCTCGCGTAAAATAGCGCCTGAGCCGAGTAACTGCACCTGCAGCTTCGCCTTAGCGCCACCCTTTTGCAATAAGTACAGCCCCTTGATAATGCCATCTTCCACGCCCTTGGGCATTTCCGGATGCGTATAGTCTTCGTTCATCAAGGTGATGTAGTAGTACACATCCTGTTGCAACTCATTCATGCGGTATAACCCATGCTGCACGATCACCGCAATTTCATAGGCAAATGTAGGATCGTAGCTGATGCAATTTGGAATCGTGCTGGATAGAATTAAACTGTGACCATCATCGTGCTGTAATCCTTCGCCCGCTAATGTAGTGCGACCGGCCAAACTCCCCAGCAAGAAGCCACGTGTGCGAGCGTCGCCTGCTGCCCATGCCAGATCGCCGATGCGCTGGAAGCCAAACATGGAATAGTAAATATAGAACGGAATCATTTGTAGGGCATGGTTGCTGTAAGAAGTTCCTGCTGCAATCCACGAAGCAAACGCGCCGGCTTCGTTAATACCTTCCTGCAACAACTGCCCATCTGTGGCTTCACGATAATACATCACCTGCGATTTATCTTCTGGTTCATACAACTGACCATTGACGGAGTAAATCCCTAGCTGACGAAACAAACCCTCCATACCAAAGGTACGCGATTCGTCGGCGACAATTGGTACTATATGCGGCGCAAGGGTTTTATCTCTTAACAACACGGTGAGCACGCGCACAAACGCCATGGTGGTGGAAATTTCACGATCCTGGGTGCCTTGTAAAATGCTGGCAAATGCCGATAGTGGCGGCGCTTTTAACGCGGGGGCGGTGTGGTAACGTTTCGGTAAGTGGCCGCCCAGCGCCTTGCGACTCTGCTGTAGAAATTGCATTTCAGGACTATTTTTGTCCGGGCGAACATAGGGGTAATCAGCGATTTTCTTTTCGGATACCGGTATTTCAAAGAGCTTGGCAAAGGCTTTTAAATCTTCGACCTGCATTTTCTTCAAGTTATGCGCAATATTTTGTCCTTCGCCTGCCGCACCCAAGCCATAGCCTTTAACGGTTTTAGCCAGAATAACTGTCGGCTGCTCGGTATGGCGCATAGCAGCAGAATAGGCTGCATACACGCGTTGCGGATCATTGCCGCCGCGCGTCAGCGCCCAAATTTCCTTATCGCTCATATCCTTCACCAATTCGAGCAGTTCGGGATATTTACCAAAAAAGTGTTCGCGGATATACGCGCCGTCCTTGGAGCGGAAGTTTTGATATTCCCCATCCACACATTCACTCATACGTTTAAGTAACAAGCCAGATTTGTCCTGCGCAAATAATGGATCCCAACGCTTGCCCCAAAGCACCTTGATGACATTCCAACCCGCGCCCTTAAATAGCGCTTCTAGTTCTTGAATGATATGGCCGTTACCGCGCACTGGCCCATCCAGGCGTTGTAAATTGCAATTCACTACAAAAATAAGATTATCTAACTTTTCGCGCGCAGCGACGGTAAGCGCGCCCAGTGATTCCACTTCGTCCATTTCGCCATCACCCAGAAACGCCCATACCTTACGGTTTTGATCGGCAACTAATTTGCGGTTGATGAGGTATTTCAAAAAGCGCGCCTGGTAGATGGCTTGTAACGGTCCCAATCCCATCGACACGGTGGGGAACTGCCAAAAATCCGGCATCGTCCATGGATGGGGGTAGGAGGATAAGCCATTGCCGCTTAATTCCTGGCGGAAATTGTCTAGTTGCTCTTCGGTTAATCGTCCTTCTAAAAATGCGCGCGCGTAAATGCCAGGGGACGAATGGCCTTGAATATAGATTAAATCTTCCAGGCGGTTGTCAGTGCGACCGTGGAAAAAATAGCAGAAACCAATTTCATACAAGATAGCGGCAGAAGCAAAGGTGGCCAGGTGCCCCCCCAATGCTGCATCACGATGACCGGCGCGCAGCACCATAATCACTGCATTCCAGCGGATGAGGGAACGCAGGCGTTTAACCTCTGGCCCTTCGGGGGGTAGTTGGTCTTCTTTATCAGGGGGAATGGTATTGTTATAGGGCGTGTTTATGCCCAAGGGTGCATCGACGCCTAGTTGTGCCGCTTCCACCAGTAACTGATCGAGGATAAATTTAGCGCGTTCCACACCTTCTTCGCGAACGACGGATTCAAGTGCTTCTAACCATTCCTGGGTTTCAATAGGGTCCCTGTCAGTGGTGATGGGTGATGACATTGGTGTACCTTACATTATTGGGCTACGGTTCTAGTTCTTTTACAACCGGGGGTGCGTGGGTTAGCTACGGTATTCGATGTTTGGCTAAGCACATCATCACAATTGTTTTGATCGTAACCTTGGTAAAGCGTTGCTTGTTTGGTTGGATCATTACCAAATTGTTCCGGCGCATTATTATTCGAATCCATGATAATCTGCTGGCGTAAGTTTTGGCAAATCTGGTTTAATTGATCAACCGGCCCTGGCGGCGATGGGTTGCTGGGGGCGCAAGCGGTCAACAACACTAAGCCTGAGATGCAGGCGGTAGTCATAAGGTTTTTCATGGTGACTCCTTTCGATGAGTTAATTTGGTTTTTTTGCGAGACCTAGTATAAGGCAATAACCACAGTAAATAAAATGGTAACTAACAAAGACTGGCACAAACGGTCAGATTTTAGACGAGTTTGGTGCGAAAAACGACGCAGTCGTCCCGGAATTTATTTTAATGACCAAGAGCCTTTTTAGATCCACCACATTGGTTTCTGGAATGACCGCCATCTCGCGCATTCTCGGATTCGTGCGCGACATGCTAGTTGCCCAGCTTTTTGGCGCGACGCCAGCGGTCGACGCCTTCTACGTGGCATTCCGGATACCCAACTTTATGCGCGGCCTATTTGCCGAAGGCGCGTTCGCCCAGGCCTTTGTGCCGGTGCTATCTGAATACCGCCAATTACGCCCACCTGAGGAAGTGCAGCAATTTATCCGTCGTATGCAGGGCAGCCTGGCGGTGGTGTTGCTCCTGGTAACGTTGCTGGCCATGCTATTTACCCCCCTGCTAACCACGGTATTTGCGCCTGGGTGGCTTAGCCACGATCCCCAGCGGTTTGAATTAGCCACCCACATGCTGCGTATTACCTTTCCCTACCTGATGTTAATTTCACTGACGGCATTTTGCGGGGCAGTGTTAAATAGCTATGGCTTATTTGGCGTGCCAGCATTTACCCCGGTGATTCTCAATGTCGTCATGATTGTATCGGCGGTCTGGCTTGCACCGCATTTTACCCAACCGGTGGTGGCGTTGGCGTGGGGGGTGTTTATTGCCGGTATCAGCCAGTTTTTATTTCAGTTGCCCTTTATGCGTCTACGTGGATTGTTGTTTTGGCCGAGCTTAGTTTGGCGCGATGAGGGCGTGCGGCGGGTGATTAAGCTGCTCATACCAGCGCTATTTGGCGTATCCGTTGCGCAAATCAGCTTATTGATCGATACCTTATTTGCCTCCTTCTTGCCTGTGGGCAGTATTACCTGGTTGTACTATTCGGATCGGTTGACCTATTTCCCCCTGGGTATTTTCGGCGTGGCATTGGCAACGGTGGTATTACCCCACCTGTCACGCAAACATGCCGACCGTTCGGTAGAAGAGTTTTCTATGGCCCTGGATTGGGCGTTGCGTTGTGTCTTGGTGATTGCGATTCCAGCCAGTATTGGTTTGTATATGCTGGCTGGTCCGTTATTTACCGCCTTGTTTCAATATGGGCGCTTTCATGCGCATGATGTGGTCATGGCGAGTTGGAGTTTACACATGTACGCGTTTGGCCTGCCGGCATTTATGCTGGTTAAGGTATTGGCATCAGGGTTTTATTCGCAGCAAGACATCAAGACGCCAGTGCGTATTGCTGTGACGGCGTTAATCATCAATATGCTGCTGAATTTCGCCCTAATCTGGCATTTAAAACATGCTGGCCTGGCCCTGGCGACGTCGTTATCATCCAGTGTGAACGCAGGTCTGTTATGGTGGTATCTCGGCAAGCGTGGGGTTTATCGCCTGCAACCCGGCTGGATTGCGTACTTGCTGCGCCTGGTGGCGTCGGGGGTAGTGATGTGTGGGCTATTGGCCTGGTTTTCACCACCCGTAGCCGAGTGGCTTAGCTGGTCATGGCAGCCGCGTGTATGGCACCTGGGGCTGTTATTACTCATGGCGATGGTGAGTTATATCGTTTGCTTGCGTATTAGCGGGCTGAAATTGCGTGATTTTAGGAAGTAGTGTGCGGGGAGGCGCCAAGACGTATGGACATGATGATGTATGAAAGCGGTACAAAAATAGTTGCCTAATCTAGGATGGCCTGTCGGGAAGGGTCTTTTCGCTTAAGCGCGAGTTTTTGGCACCCAACCCTGTCATTCCCGCCGCTCATAGCCTATTAAAAGTATCAGACAAGACAGCGGGAACCCAAAAACCAAGCTTTTCGACACTAAAAACCTAGCTGTTGTTGAGTTGGTTATTGGTTCCCCGCTATGCTGTTGGTAGCTTCTGGTCAGCTCTAGGAGCGGCGGGGATGACAACTGGAGAGTTATACGCCAAGAAAGGCAACCGGAATTTAGATGCGTTTGCCCTGAATTTCCCGCGTTGCCTCATCAATATACCTAACTTTAGGGTGGCTCAACGTTGACTCACAATTCACCTAACTAAAGCAATTAATAATTTTGCAGCGATAGTATTCAAATTCATCGGTGGGCGAAATGTGGGTAAGGTTGTGGGCGATAGGGTGGGAAACAAGGATGTTTTCCACGCTTCGTCCATCATCCTTATCCACATGACTCGAAGAGTCGTCCACGGATTCCTTACGATCTTAACAAATGTTATAGTTTCTTTCTTGGTTTTTTATTGATCAAAACATACTTGAAGATATTTTTTAGTTTCTTTTCTATCGTTTTTTTCAGTTCAAATGGATTTAATGTTTGGTGTAATATCGCCCTTTGCATCTTAACGTCATTTTCAATATCGGGAGAGTCTAATAACCGTTGGTACGGTGTTTTGGCCTTCTCATACTTGCGACGATACTTCGCATTGATTTTCTCCTTGGATAGCAGTTTTTGTGAAGGCATGAAATGATTTTGATATAAACTCCATTCGTGCTGGTATACCTCATTCATTAAACGAACCAGCCGAGGGTCTTCAAACCGGTCGTAGCCAAATAAATGCCGCACGTGTGTCCAGTTTTTTTGTTCCACATGCGCGTTATCGTTTTTCCGATACGGCCTTGATCGTGTCATGGCAACTGTGCGCGTTCTGCCTTCGGTAAAATAGCGAATCAAGTGCCAATTTAAAAACTCACTGCCGTTGTCGCAATCAAAGCCTAACAGCGGAAAAGGCAGTGTATTCTCAATATCTGTTATTTGTTGGATGACCCCTTCAGCGCCTTTATTCCAGGTGGCTCTAATCTCTGTCCACCCCGTCATAATATCCGTCAGCGTAATGCTCCAGATGAACTCTCCTGCCAGCGAATTACCACAATGTGCTACCGTGTCAGCCTCCATAAAGCCAGGACGGGTGACGTCCCAATGATCTGTCTTGATCGGAATCTGATTTTTGAGCAGATAACCTGGCTTCGTGCCACATAAGCCATGTTTTTTATACCGTACTCGATTCGCTTTGAGCAGGCGGTCGATTGTCGCGGGACTGATCTTCAGTAGCTTCTCCTTGACGGCTGTCGGCAGCATCCCATAGTTATCTTCATAGGAAGGTAGCCATAGCGCAATAGCGGCCTTTAAACGCTTGCCACACAGCTGATCTGTCGCCAACCAGATACGCGTTAATGGCTCTAGCAGCGCACGCCCCTCATACGTCCGATGCGCCCCGCGCCGGGTATGTTTTTTACCGGTCAGGTGGTTAAAAACCTGCAACAGGTACTTGCGGTTATACCCATACAGGTCGCATAGTTCATTTAGGATTTTGGTCTTCCCCTTGCGCTTGGAGCGGACATAGCGGATTAAAAAATGCTCTAAATTGATGGCTTTTCTCATAAGTTCACCTCTTTTCTAAAGTTAGGTGATTTATGAGGCAACGTAGGGTTTTTGACCCCCTAACTGGCTATCCTTCGGTTAGGTTATTTCTGAGGCAATTCGTTCCACCCGGTTTTTCCGCCATCTTAATAAAACCTTAATCACCGTTGCATATACTTGTATATAGAATCCTATTGACGGACGCGTTGCCCGTGAGTAACTGGCTGGCGTCTGGAAAATCCAACGGGTATTTATTTCAAGGTATACCACATGAGTGATGAAGTTAAATCAGAACAACCAAGCGAAGAAAAGCTAAGTAAGGAACAGCTATTCTTGCGGATGCAGGCATTGGAAAAAATGCAGGAAATACTGGCTAGCAGGGAGAAGATTGACGATGCAATCAAGAGTCACGGCGTTGCGGTAAGGGAAAATTACCAAGGGAGTGAGGAGGATAGGATGGCTGGTAGGGACAAGTACACCCTGAGTGAACTTGATGAACTCCGCCCAGCTATTTTTAACTCACAAGGCGCGTTGTTAGAAAAACCTTGGGTGGATAAAATTTCCTTTAAACGTATAGAGCTAATAAAAGAAAACAACGGACGGAGTAACAGAGAAAATATTTTATTTGAAAGTGTTGAATATCAGGTTATGAGGTCGGTGCTTCAGGATAAAGGCGGGATGTTCTATGAAGAGCAACAGCGTATAGAGGAAGATCCTACTAGTGAAGAGGGTATGCGATTTTTTAGGCAATTAAACAGTTATAGAGATAACCTGCGTAGATTTTTGGAGGAGGGCATCCAACCGCATTTAAAATTAAAGCTACCGGTTAATACAAGCTATGAATTATCGAAAAAATCCTGCGAAAAATTGCAGGAAGAGATAGATAAGTATGCAGTGCAACTTTATCCAGAGTATCCAAAATTACATGTGGTCATGAATCGTATACTCGACGACCCCATTTATCACAACCCCACCGATCTTATCAAGAGAATCAAGCCAAAAAAATTACACCATGGCGAATGGGCTGACCCGGTCATGAAGGGATTATTTATTGGTGGTTCTGTGACCATGCTGCTACAGACGTTACAAGAAGTACTGAAATTGTCAATGCCGTACCTTGGTATAGTCGCGCCATGGGTTTATTTCGCCTGGAATGCGGTTGATGCATTGGCATCATTGTGCGCAGAACAATCGGAAGATAAGCGGATTGCCAAGGCAAAGACACACATTGGCAAGAAGGAGATGTTTCAGGGTGTCAGTCGGTTAGGCAGTGGCATATTATTCACCACCAATTTGATGACTGGAAGCACGAGTTCAGTATTTGGCATAGGAATGAGTCCGTTATTGACTGCGGCATTTCTGCCATTGGCGGGTTTTGGCTTTGCCCTGACGATGTGGATTTCCGCTGCGCGTGCGTATTCGGGGTATGTAACCGCGAAAAAAAAGTGTGATCCAGACTATCTGTTGCGCGATCGTTTAAAAAAGGCCAAGGTGTTAAAAGCCGAGATTAAACGCTTGGAGGGGATAGTCAATTCAGCAGGTTTTAGTACTGAGGAGCGTGCGCAGGCACGTAAAAAACTCCATAAATATAATCGCGACTTAATGCGATTAGAGTTGCAACACATCGCCCTGGCGAAACAGGTTATTCAAGAGATTGGCGAGGATAGCATTAGCATTGCTGACGACGATGATGAAGTTACAATAGCTGCCAAAATAGAAGCTGAAAAAATTAGAAAAGCGAATGAGTTGGCAGCTCAATTTGCTAAGGACGGTTATAAAAACATTTCAGCAGATAGTTTGCTGAAGGAACCAACTGATGCTGAAAGAGAATTAGCAAAACGTTTGTTAGACAAGCAACGCGCCAAGGCGGACGAAAGATTGGTGGATGTGGTGGCATGGGTATGCGCCGCTCTCGGCATGACGTTGGCGGCATTCGCCCTCGTATTTCCACCCTCTGCGTTGATCCTTGGTATAGTGGCAATGATTTTTTTAGCGTTAGCGTGTGGTATCAAGGGTTATCAACTGTATCAAAAACGCGCAGTGGCGCGGATACCCAAACAGGAATTACCTGACTCTAAGGAAAATATTGCGCGAATGTCCAATGAGGATCAAGAAATTGAAGCCGCGTGGCAGCTATGCCAGGCCGAGATAATTGAGGAACAGGTCGCACGACTGTATGCGGCAATTACCCCAGAAGATATTGCCCTGGCTGAATACGAATTTCCGGACGCGGCTGGTAATGATTCGCTATTGAAAACCGAACTTGTGAAAAAATTTATCCCGCAGTTTGAACAGGCGATTAAGGCGCAACGTCAAAATTTTTGCCAAGGGCTTAGTAGTATGCAGCCCGCAGAAAAAGACAGATATTTGCAAAACGCGAGGGATAGATATGACGAGCGAGAAGTGGTGCGTCAGGTTAATGCACAGATAATAAGGCAGGATATTCATCAACCTGGATTTGTGTATGGGTTATCACGCGGGGATCGTGGGTATGTGGCAAGAGATCAGATTCGGGCGGATGCTAAGTTTCGAGCTGAGACTGAGGCTAAAATCCGTGCTCAGGCTCGCGAAGATCGGGAAGAGGCTGCTGAGGATCATGAGGAGACAACAATATTTTCTACATGGTGGGCGGGATTTTGGAGAGGAAAACCAGAAGTGAATACTAAAGCAGAAGCATTTAGGCAACTCACGCCGAGGGAGCAGAAGGGTATAGCTACAAATATAGCACCTGGTGCGCTTTATATTCCGTATGATGGTTATGTAAGAATAGTTAAAAGCCCAGGCGGGCTTGATTTATCTGCTTCATCGCGGCGGAATTCGAAATCTCTCGACGGTGATCCAGATTTAGATTCATCAGATGATGATTCCGAAGATGATGATTCCGATTATGGGGAAGTTCCTAGGAAAGATTCGTAATAGTTCGCCAGTCTATCAGGGTCCCCCCATAGTAGGACATTTACCCGCATAAATACCCAAATAACCTCAAATTTTAATGAGGTGACCTTGTACAACCCCCGCCTGCCAGTTGACACCAGCGGCGCAACTTGCTTGAATAGCACAATTCCAATGCTCAAGCGAATTGATATGGACATAAAACTCCCCCTAATTAGTTTATTTGCTGGCATATTGCTGGTTGGCTGTGCCGAACCTAACAACGGTCGGCAGCCCATTACCTATTACGGCAATGATTTTTCTGACGTGCGCAGCCCGCCCGCGGATGGTGGTGTGAAGAAGGCGCAGACCAAGTTGGCCGAAGCGGCTGTTTCCGTCAGTGACTCGCTCAATCAATTGGCGGCTATTGAAAAAGCAAACTCCCCCAAGAGTAAGTTATCTACGCCGTGGGATGCAGACCGCATTGGTTTAGGCGCATTGGCCTCGGTGGATTGGACGGGGCCGATTGAACCCCTGGTGTTGCGCTTAGCCAATGCTGGCAACTATAAATTCCGCGTGGTTGGAAGAAAGCCAGCAATTCCGGTATTGGTTGCGGTCTATGCCACCAACATGCCGATAGCGGATATTCTGCGTGATGCCAATTTACAAGCGGAAAAGAAGGCAGACATCGTTATTTACCCGAGTCGGCGCACGATTGAGTTGCGGTATCGCTAATGTTAAACATTTCTAGCATTGTTAAATTCCTCATTCCAATTTGCGTCAGCATCGGCCTCGCTGCGTGTGCGGAAAAATGGGAACCAGGGACAATACCGCGCGGTGTTACCGGCGTTCCTGACCCGACATCGGCGGAATTAAACACCACCCCCAAAATCCGCTATGCCGGTCTGCAAGAGTCCGCCACCAGCTTTGGCGCGCAAAGTGGCCTGGCGTGGGCGTCGCGTGGCCTGAATAAATCGTTGGAAGACCAGGAACGCCGCCTCAATGAGGTATTTAACTTCCGCTTATTGATATTGAATAATAATGTATTGCCGCCGGTATTATCAGAAGGAAATAACGCGCTGGATATTGACAATCCTGATGCGCTGCGCATGGCGGATAAAGTATATAAAATTGAAAGTCCGCCGCGTTTTGTCACGGCAGCGCCTACCTGGCGCGATTATCTATGGATGAATTACACCCCACCGGAAAAACCCAATGCCGCCATGCTGCCGCATGATAATGGCGAGCGCAGGGTTTGGGATCAATATTATAAGCAAGGTTGGGAGGCAGGTATCATGCAAGCCAACCAGATATTCTCGGAAAATATGGGGCGGTTAAAGCGCGATTACGCCGGTATGATTTTATATCGTAAATTACTAAACGAACACATGGTCACAGCGCCGTTTGTAGCGAAAAGCGATCTGGGTATTACTGGCGATGGTAATCAACTGCGTATTAACGATCAGGTGCTACGTATTACCACCACCTCGCAATTGGTCAAGAATAGTAAGGTTTGGAAGCCAGCTGTGGTTCCAGGCGTCGATGGGGCAGTGCGTAAGCAAGGTAGTGATGGCACGGAGACGGTAGAAAATTGAACACTGAATATCAATATCCCAATGAACCATTACGTTTCTCACCAACGCATATTGATGAGCTGCTGGCGTTTTGTACGGAACTGGGCGCATCGGATATTACCTTCCAAACCGGCGAGCCGATTATTGCAGAAATCTATGGTCGCCTGTATCGCCTGACTAAGCGCAAGTTATCAAATGGCGAAGTCAGCGATTTGTTGAATGCCATTTACGGACCCAACGGCACCACGCAGATTCTCAGTGGTCAGGACGTTGATACCCATTACGAATTTCGCCCCAATCGCAGCAGCCGTTTTCGCTACCGTGTCAATGGTACCGGCTGCCAGGTGGAGGGACATTCCGGTCTACAGCTTACCTTAAGAACCATCCCCACCTATCCGCCGGATTTAGCCAGCATGAACCTGCCGCAGGTGGTGCTGGACGCCATCGCGCCCGAAGATGGTGTGGTATATGTCACTGGCGCCACGGGTTCCGGTAAAAGTACCCTTTTAGCATCCATTATCAAGGAAATCGCCGAAGACCCAGAAAGCCATCGTAAAATTCTAACCTACGAAGCGCCAATTGAGTTCGTCTATGATGCGATTGAAAAACCGACGGCGATTGTCAGCCAATCCGAAATCCCGCGTCATCTACCGTCATTTGCTGCGGGTGTGCGCAATGCCTTGCGTCGCAAGCCACGCTTGATCCTGGTAGGGGAGGCGCGAGATATGGAGACGATGGCGGCGGTATTAGAAGCGGCATTAACCGGCCACCCAGTCTACACCACCCTACACAGTAACGGTGTGGCGGAAGTGGTGCGGCGGTTGGTGGGCACCTTTCCCGCTGAGGAGCGTGAAGGTCGCGCCATTGATATTTTAGAGACGATTCGCCTGGTGATATGGCAAAAACTAGTACCCACAGTAGAGGGCAAGCGGGTGGCATTGCGTGAATACCTGGTCTTTGATGAGGACGTGCGCGATGAATTACTAGCCACCAATTTAGATCAGATTACCGGTACGGTGCGCCGTTTGGTGCGCGAGAAAGGCCAGTTGATGCTAACGGAAGCCAAGCAAAAATTTGACGAAGGCATTATTTCAGAGCGTTGGTATAAAATCCTCGAACGCGGCTCGCACTTGGCTGAAAAGATGGCGTAAACAGCTAAAACATTAAAGATTTGACGCAAAGACGCAAAGACGCAGAGAAAACATAAAACATTTAAAAAAATTATTATTATTTTATTTTTGTATTTTTTTATGTTTTTAGGTTAAATTCTTTTATTTTAAATTTTTTCTTTTCTTTTTTAATCTTTTCTTTGCGTCTTCTGCGTCAAATTTTTTTCTTTATCCTCGCCGATTAGGTACAATATCCCTCCTACTATAAAGCACTCCAACCCATTTCCATCATGAATTTAAAGTCGATCAAGCTATCAGGTTTCAAATCCTTTGTAGACCCAACCACTATCCCCCTTCCCGGTCGCTTAACGGCTATTGTCGGGCCGAATGGTTGCGGTAAATCCAACATTGTGGACGCCATTCGTTGGGTGATTGGTGAAAGCTCTGCCAAGCAATTGCGTGGTGAGCACCTATCGGATGTTATTTTCAATGGCGCGGCTAATCGTAAGCCAGTCGGGCAGGCCGCAGTCGAATTGACGTTCGATAATACCCAGGGTCGATTAGGCGCAGAATATGCACAATACAACGAAATCTCCATACGTCGCGAACTGTCGCGCGATGGGCAATCACAATTTTATTTAAATGGTACATGTTGCCGCCGCCGTGACATCACTGACCTGTTCCTGGGGACGGGTCTGGGTCCGCATAGCTATGCCATCATCGAACAGGGGGTTATTTCCAAGCTGGTTGAAGGCAAGCCAGAGGACATTCGTGTTTACTTAGAAGAAGCAGCCGGCACGTCTAAATACCGTGAGCGTCGGCGTGAAACCGAAAATCGATTACGCCATACCAGGGAAAACCTCGACCGCCTGACCGACGTGCGTGTCGAAATGGAAAAACAACTGGAACACCTAAAGCGTCAAGCAAATGCGGCCGAACGCTACAAGGTATTGAAGCAAGAACAGCGCCTGGTCAAGGCGCAATGCCATGCGTTGCAGTGCAAGACGTTGGATCAACAACTGGCGGAACACCAACACAGCATAGAACGACACACCACACAACTGGAAGCAAACACCGCTGACCATCGTCGCATTGAATTAGCGATGGAACAACAGCGCGAACAACAAGTGCAAGCCAATGAAGCATTTAACAACGTACAGGCGCGCTATTACCAGGTTGGGGCTTCAGTTGCGCGTCAAGAGCAACAAATTGCACATATCCGCACCCAGGCACAGCAGCTGGCTGGTGATTTAGCACAAATGGAGGCGGCCTGGCAGGATGCTGAGCAGCAACTGGCAGACGATCAGGCGCAAGTGACCAGCTTGACCGCCAGTGTCGAATTACTAGAACCACAAACCCAACAAGCCACACAAGTCGCACAACAATTGGCGACAGAATGGCAGGCGGCGGAACATACAAGATCCGCCAGCCAGACTGAATGGGAGCGCTTTCAAACCTTGATGAGCCAGGCAGAACGCCAGGTGGATGTGGAACAGACGCGCATACACCATCTCACACAAAAAATTCACAGTATTTCCGAGCGAGTAGCTCACCTGGAACAGCAACGCACAACTCTCAGCACGACTGAATTACCGCAGCAGATTGACGCACTGTCGCAACAATCAGCCCAGTTCAAACATCAGCTCGATACATTACAGAACGTGCTAACAGAATTAAATCAACAAATTCAACGGCAAAAGCAAACCAATCAGCACACGCAATCGGAATGTGATCGCCAGCGCCAGAGCTTGCATCAGTTGCAGAATCAAAAAGCATCACTGGAAGCATTGCAACAGGCAGCGTTGGGTAAGCACAACCAGGGCGCAGTGCAGTGGTTGGAGCAACAAGGTTGGAAAAATAGACCACGCTTACTGGAAGGAGTGATCGTCGAAAAAGGCTGGGAAACCGCGGTTGAAACCGTGTTAGCGCCCTATTTAGAAGCGATTTGCACCGACGATGTGGCAGATTTTTCCCGCGTATCTGAACAGTTTAGTCAGGGCAAGCTGGCGATGTTTTGTGCATCCCAGTCTGCTTTGCCCCCCCCTTCTTCTCCATTGGCGTCACGATTGTCGCAACAAGGGGTGGCGAAAATTTCCGCCGTCATCACCACTCAACTCCCATTAGAGGATCTGCTGCACGGCATCTATGTGGTAGAAGACGCGGCGCAAGCACTGCCATTGCTGTCGTTGCTGGCTGCGCATGAATCGCTGATTACGCGTAATGGATTATGGTTTGGACGTTCATGGTTGCGTGTCAGCAAGTTGCAAGATGAAACCAGCGGCGTTATTCAGCGCAAGCAAGCATTACAGGAAATGGAAGCGGCCATTAGTGCGCAGCAACACCAGGTGCAATTGCAGACAGATGCATTACAACAAGGGCAAGCGCTGCTGACCACGTTGGAACGTGAGCGCGACGCCAAACAACAGGAATTTCATGCCAGCTCGGCGAAACATAATGAACTGCACGCGCAATTGAGCGCCAAGCAAGCGCATTTAGAGCAACGCCAGCAACAAGCTGCCGCGGTGTTACAAGACTATGAAAAGCTACAACAACAACGCGCAGACGCGGAAGCAGAATTGCAGGCAGCGCGTGTTGCAAGTAGCCAGGCACAAGCACAAAAGCAAGAGTTAGACTCACAACGAGAAGATTTAGTCGCTAACAAAAATAGCGTGGAAGCTAATTGTCAGCAATTGCGCCAACGTCTTGACGCAGCCAGGCAAGCAGCCGATGAATGTCAGGTACGTTTATCATCCACGCAAAATCAATTACATTATCTGCAACAAAACATTCTGCGTAGTGAAAAGCAATTAGCGCAGTTACAACAACGCCGTGAAAATATACAGGCGCGCGAAGCGGAAATACAAGCGCCACTACCAGAATTACACACTGAGTTAGAGCGCCTGTTGCAAGAGCGAGTCACCGTTGAACAGGCATTAACGTTAGAAAAACAGCAACTATCGGAACTAGAATATCAGTGGCGCGAATACGAAAAACAACGTGCGCAGGCAGAAAAAGAAGCGCAAACTATTCGTGATGCACTAGAAAAGATACGTATCACCCACACAACAGCCAGCACCCACCGCGAAAATCACCTGGCGCATATCATAGAAATCGATTATCAATTAGACACGCTATTGCAAGAAATGCCGACGGAGGCAAATGAAGCATCCTGGCAGCAGGAACTAGAGCGCCTTGATACACGTATTCAGCGCCTGGGCGCGATTAATCTGGCGGCCATTGAAGAATATAAAGAAATTTCCGAGCGTAAAACCTACCTCGATAGCCAAGATAAAGATCTGCGTGACGCGATGGAAACGCTGGAAGAAGCCATCCGTAAAATCGATCGGGAATCGCGTGCGCGCTTGCGCGAAACCTTTGATAAGGCCAATATACAATTCAAAGAATTATTTAGCCGCATGTTTGAAGGTGGTAATGCTGAATTAGAATGGATGGGCGATGAAGTATTAAGCGCTGGCGTGGTAATTCGCGCACAACCCGCCGGTAAACGTAATAGCTTATTGCATTTATTATCCGGTGGCGAAAAAGCGTTAACCGCCATCGCCCTGGTGTTTGCGTTATTCCAGCTAAACCCAGCACCATTTTGCGTATTGGACGAAGTAGATGCACCCCTCGATGATGCCAACGTCGGTCGCTTTTGCCGCCTGGTTAAATCCATGGCGCCCTCAGTACAATTTTTATTCATTAGCCACAACAAGACCACCATGGAAATGGCGCAACAAATGGTCGGTGTCACCATGCAGGAGCCTGGCGTTTCACGCATGGTATCAGTCGATATGGCGCAGGCGCTAGAAATGGCGGAAGTGGCAGCGTAGTACGCATGTAGGGGGGGGTCGCGAACCGCCCGTCTGTTCGTGAACTTTCTGTATATTCGTGAATACCCACTCACAAAAAGCCATGTATGCTGTATAGCCATAACAAAAAATTCAGGTATACTCATCCTTATTTACCCAAAGAGGACATATCCCATGGACAAATTAGTCCGTTTTGACTGGGCAATGAAATACCTGCTGCGCAACAAGGCCAACTTCGACATTTTAGAAGGGTTTTTATCCGAGCTGCTCAAAACCCCCATCCATATTGAAAGCGTCTTAGAATCAGAAAGTAACAAACACGACGTTGATGATAAATTCAACCGAGTCGATCTGCTGGTAAAAACCGCTGAAGACAAGCGTATTATCATCGAAGTGCAATGCTCCGGCCAGTGGGATTATCTCAGCCGCATTTTATATGGCACATCGAAAGTAGTCTGCGAATATCTGCGCGAAGGCGATGCGTATAAAAACATCCGCAAGGTGATCTCCGTCAGCATTGTGTTTTTCAATCTGGGGACTGGCAAGGACTACCTTTATCAAGGCACCACCGTGTTTCGCGGACTGCATTACGGCGATACCCTGGGCTTAAACCCACAAGAACAGGCTGCCTATCGTACCGAACCTAATCAGCTGACCGAAACGCCCGAGCATATCTTCCCAGAATATTACTTAATTAAGGTTACACAATTCCACGAACAGGTAAAAGACAAACTCGATGAATGGATTTATTTCTTGAAACAAGGCGAAATCAAGCAGGAATTCTCCGCCCAGGGCATCCAAAGCGCAGCAGAAAAGCTGAAGCTACTGCGTTTGAATGAAGCAGAGCGACGCGTCTATGCCCATTATCAGGAAGGATTACACGATGACGCCAGCTTAAGCGATATGATTCGTATAAGTAGGGAGGAAGGCGCAGCCGAGGGCGAAGCCAAGGGTGAAGTCAGGGGACGTTTCTCAGAGCGTCAGAAAATCGCCAAATCCCTGCGACAGGCCGGTTTATCCGAGCAACAAATTGTTGAGCATACCGGTTTGTCCCTGGAAGAAATCCATAAGCTCTAAATCTAAGCGTAACGCTAACGGTGAAATTAGGTAAGCATTTCTGTTTTTGCCGCTTGGTTAAATTCATGGTGTCATCGGAACAATTTCTATTTGTTAGCCACAACAAGACCACCATGGAAATGGCGCAACAAATGATCGGCGTCACCATGCAGGAACCTGGCGTTTCACGCAGAATTTAGTGCTGTTTAAATGGTCACAACATTTGTGGCATCATGTTAGACCACACAGGGGTGCTCAAGCGTTGCTGTCTTGCTTTACGAGTGAGAATTAACTGGTTTTCTAATCTATCCATTAATTCTGCCAACTCCTGTTGACCTCCTGAACAAGTAATGCGTACATAGCCCTGATGAGCGGAAGCGCCAAAATAGGACAGTGGCGCTATTGCTATACCAATATCAAATAAGAGCGAATAAACAAGTTCTTCGTCAGTGGTGACCCTTCCTTGCTTGCCTAATGCACGCATGGCTGTGCTGGGAATTTTCTGCCCCAGTAAATCCTGCAGATTAGCCATTACGTAAAATGTTCCTCCCACTCGATAATGTGGATCTGGCATTGCTGCTCCCATTTTTAACAGGCGTGTGGATACGTATTCAACTTGTGGTTTGTAGTAGTGACGCAAATTATCTAATTCAGTTTTATCTAGCTTTTCCATGGCTTCAGCAAAAATGTACTGCGAGGAGCGAGGAGCATGTCCATAAACCCCAATGCTTTCTTGAATTAAATTACTCATGATTTTTGGATTAAATGCTACTGTAATCGCCATGCGTTCTCCTGCTGCAGATAATGCCTTGGTAGCTGATCGCATGAGGATGATTCTATCGAATAATTCAGGCGCCACATTAAGCAATGAAAGCGCATGCCTGCCGGTTAAACGCATTTCTGCATAAGCTTCATCCAGAATAATAAATATATCAGGGTGCTTTTTTAGCACGCAGGCAATTTTTTTTAATTCATCTTCGTTCAATGCTGTGCCCATGGGATTGCTCGGGTCACAGATTAAAATAGCACTTATTTCTATACCTTCTTGTATAGCTTGGGCTTTAGCAGCTTCAATACTTTTAGCCATCAATTTATCTGTCAGCCGATACCCTGTTTCCTCCATGACGGGAATTGGGAAAAGTCTATTTTTTCCGTGAGGACCGGTGTATAAGCCATAATGTGGAAAGGGGGTGACAATAATGCCGTTAGGAATGCGCCTGTTAATGGCATTGAAAATATTGTGTAAGGCTCCTGCTCCTCCCACTGTGTACAAAATATGTTCTGGTTTTATAAGTACTTTACTGTCATACCAGCGGGTTAAGGCAGCAGCCATTTTAATTCGGGCATCAAAATCGCCACGAGGGTCGCCGTAATCAATAGCAGCATGTATATTTGCAATTTTGTTTTGTGCGAGCTGATAATTGCCTGAGGTGAGAAGTTGCCTTGCCTGTTGTGATTTTAATAACCATTTATTCCAATAGTCCACTCCGGATTGTGCAGCATATTGACTGATTGGAAAGGTAGGTTTTCCCATACATGCTGAAATAATATAGGGACGCATAGGGTGTTTTTCTTCAGCAAGGCGTTGGCTCCATATGGCAAGCAACATGATCTTATCGATGGAGTCAGCAGGTTCTCCATCGGGTGTTTTTAGAAGCATAATATAATATTACCGTGTTAAATTAAATAATCTGGTCTGGACTTAGTCTTACTCCTTGGTATGCGGTAGGCATGTGTTCCAAAAATTCGCGCTTTATAAACCTGGTAGTTATATAATAGTGTAGCTATTTTAGCTTAGTTGTTATATTAAGGTGTAATTCATTAAGGCAATTGTACTTAAATTAGTAGCAAATCATGTAACAATGAAAATTTTCCCTTTAATGCAGGATATTTGATAGATTTATGAGTGAAAATTCCAAATTAACATTAGAAGATATTGGTAGTTTTTTAGAAAAACTAGCTGAGAGAAGCGAAAGTGTTTATTGGTTAAGTAGTGCTGATTTTAAAAAAATTCAGTATATAAGTCCGGCTTATGAAAAAATATGGGGGAGAGCGCGTAATATTTTGTGTAAAGAACCAGAACTTTGGATCACTTATTTGCATCCCGACGACGTCAAAACCTATCATCCCATTCATGCAATGGCAGAACGTATTGCCAAAGAAGGACAATCCGCTCGTTATTACGAAAATTACCGTATCATTCGACCCGATGGTGATGTGCGTTGGATTATTGACCAGGGATTTCCAATTTTTAATGAACAAGGGAAGTGTTGTGGCGTTACTGGTATTGCCGTAGATATTACAAAGGATAAGCTTGTCGAGGAAACACTACGCAAAGAAAAGGAACTGGCGGAAGCAGCCAATCGAGCCAAGGGCGAATTGATTGCCAATTTGAGCCACGATGTAAAAACTCCCATCTCCGGTATTATTTCGTTTTGCGAATTCCTCAAGGGTCATGTTAAAAATGAGTATCAGCCCATGGTTGAAGAGATCATGGAGGCCGGGCAGAATTTAATGAATTTTTTTGAAGATTGCATTGAATTGTCTAAGTTAGAGTTGGATGCAACTGTCTTACATGAGGAGAGTTTCAGTATACGGCAGTTGTTACAAGATATTTTTAAACTATTTAAACCGGCGGTGGAAGCGAAGGGGCTGCTGATGCAGGTAACGTGTGCTGAAAACGTGCCGCATTGCTTGTTGGGTGGTCGCATTAATTTATATCGCATTATACTAAATTTAATTGGTAATGCGGTTAAATTTACTCCCCAAGGTTCTGTTAGTGTTAATGTAACATTAGCTGAGAAATCTACACCGAAAGCAGCGATGATTAAAATCACAGTGATTGATACGGGTATTGGCATTGCAAAAGATAAACAGGAAATAATATTTGAGCAATTTTCGCGGGTACACCCTTCTTATGAAGGCACTTATGAAGGTAGCGGTATTGGACTATATGTGGTAAAAAAGTTTGTAAACATGATTGGCGGCGAGGTCGAGGTGGCAAGTAGGAAGGGTAAGGGCAGTCAATTTACCGTTGTGGTTCCATTTAGAATACCGTGCATGAAAAAAAATAAAGCAGGGAGCAAAGATAAAGTGAGCACAGCATTTGAATTGCGCACACAATCGAAACCTGCAGACATTCAAGCTAAAACCACGCAGGGAGAAAATGCTAATGATGTAGGCCAGCCAGCTATATCATCTGGGAAAATATTGGGTAATATACTGTTGGTTGAAGATAATAAGATGGCGCAAAAAAGTAGTAAGTTATTGTTGAATTCGTTGGGCTATCAGGTAGATGTTGCGGGTAATGGTAAGAAGGCATTGGCGCTATTTGAGCCAGGTAAATATGTGTTGATATTGGTGGATATGGGACTACCCGATATGGATGGTTGCCAGGTGACAAGACAATGTAGGGAAGTGGAGGCGAAAACTTCCCACCATACGCCCATTATTGGGCTATCGGCGCATGCGCAAAAAGAAAATAAGCGGTTAAGTATCGAGAGTGGTATGGATGATTTATTGCCTAAACCATTATTGGAAGCAGTCGCTACTAAACTTTTAGCGCAATATGTGCAGTCTAAAAAGCAGGAAGTGCAAGCGCCTGTTGAAGATATCAGCAGTGATTCACCAGTAGATATGGTAGGTAAGAGTGGGTTAAAAATTCTTGATATTAAAAAGCCTGCCGCTGACGCAGATAAGCGACAACAGATGCAATGGAAAATTTTTCAAACGCTAATGCGATTATTGCCAGAGTTTCGTGCGCAGATAGATAAAGCGTATAAGTCTGGGGATAAACAAGGATTCATCGATATTGTGCATAAATTTCATGGCGGCTTGTATTATACCGGTACGCCGGATTTGCTGCAGGCGGCGCGAGCGTTGGAACAAGATCTGCGCAAGAACAAACCTAAGCATGTAGAAAAGTTTTATGAACAACTGAAGCAAGCGATGGATGATTTGGAGAAGTATTATAACCGCTACGTCTCAACGTAAGGTCACAATTTGTGGCCTCATCCTACCTCCCCGCCCGCATTAAACCGCCTAATCCCGCTTCTTCCAGCGCTAATTCCATGTGATTACGGATTTCGATGGCGTCGTCCATCACCATCACTTCGGCTAACAGGGTTTTAGCACGTTCCATGGTAAATTTCCGAATGACCCATTTAATTTGTAATAGACCGGTGGCGCTCATACTCAGCGCATCAAATCCCATGGCAAGTAATAAGATAGCAGATACCGGATCGCTAGCCATCTCACCACAGATGCTGACCCTGCGATGTTCGCGGTGAGCGCCATCGACCACTTGTTGCAGGGCGCACAATACTGCTGGATGTAGGCTGTCGTATAAATTCGCTACGCGGGCATTGTTACGATCTACAGCTAATAAGTATTGGGTTAAATCGTTACTGCCGACTGACAGAAAATCCACTCGCTTAGATAATGCCTGTGCTTGATAAACGGCAGAGGGCACTTCGATCATGACGCCAATGTCTGGTTTTTTTATATCTGATCCTTCGGCAATGACTTCCTCATAGGCTTGTCTAAACAAGCGTAGCGCTTCTTCTGCTTCCGCAATAGTAGTGACCATCGGAAACATGATTTGTAAATTGTTTAAGCCCGCGCTGGCTTGTAGCATGGCGCGCAGTTGTACTAATAAAATTTCTGGATGATCAAGCGTGATGCGGATGCCGCGCCATCCCAGAAATGGGTTGTCTTCAATCACGGGAAAATAACTCAAATCTTTATCGCCACCGACATCCAAGGTACGCATGACCACGGGGCGCGGAGCAAATGCGTGCAGTAATTGTCGATATATGACGCGTTGTTCTTCTTCACTCGGGAAGCGATCGCGCGTCATAAATGGCACTTCGGTGCGATACAATCCAACTCCTTCGGCGCCGACACTGAGCGCACGTCCTATGTCAGGCGCCAGACCAGTATTTACCATTAGGCCGATGCTTTGCCCGTCTAGTGTTTGTCCCGGTAAGTCGCGTAAGCCTTCGAGTTGTTTATCAAATTCACGTTCTTCATTTAACAGCGTCAGGAATTCATGACGTAGCGCAGCGGAAGGTGAGCGGTAGACTTGTCCGTAATAGCCATCTACGATCAGCTCTTCGCCTTCCAATTGCGAGATTTTAATCGCTTCGATACCCAATACGGTGGGTACGCCCAGCGAGCGCGCCAGAATGGCGACGTGGGAGTTGATGGAACCGCGCATGGATACAACGCCAGCCAGGCGGCCTTCTGGGACTTCTGCCAATGATGCGGGTGTGACTTCCTCACCGACTAAGATAGTTTGTTCAGGAAAGTGGTGTGCGCGACCTTCCCGCGATTGCAGATGAGATAACACACGTTGTGCGAGATCTTTTAAATCGGAAGCACGCTCACGTAAGTACGGATCATCCATCGCTTCAAAGCGTGCGACATGTCGTTCGGTTACGTGTTTTAACCCACCTTGCGCCCAGTTACCTGCCTTGATTTCATCGGTGATTTCTTCAACAAGGGTTTTGCTATCTAAGATACGCAGGTAAACGTCAAACAGTGCGCGCTCTTCTTCGGGCAGGCCATGCGCTACCATGTTGTCGCCCAGGATCCGAATGACCTCGCGGGTGGCGGCAAGCGCTGATTTAAACACTAGGATTTCTGCCGGGATGCTCGAGGGTTCTATCTTGCGTTCTGGCACTGAGTTGAGATCGGCCAGGGGATAAACAACGTGGGCAGTACCCATTGCAATTCCGGGTGCAACAGCCAGGCCGGTCAATATTGCTGCCTTCGTGGATACATGATGGTCTTTGTGTAGTTCATGCACTGCATTAATAGCTACTGCATGGGCAAGGGTGCCCGCCAATTGAGCAGATAGTGTAATCAGGAACGCTTCTTCGGATTCATCAAAGTTACGTGCAGCGTGTTGATGTACGACTAAGACACCGAGGACGTGACGTTGATGAATGATGGGGACGCCCAGGAAGGCTTTTAATTGTTCTTCGCCCAGGCCAGGGTAGTGCACATAATTTGGATGTGTAGCAGCATCACTTAGGTTAATTGGTTCAGCGCGTTCAGTGACGACGCCAATCAACCCTTCTCCCAGCTTTAAACGCACCTTTCCGATGAGTTCTTTATTTAGACCGCTGGTGGCGACCAGGACGTTTTCGCCATGCTCCTCATCGACTAAGAAAATACTACATGCTTCAGTACCAATAGCTTGATTAACGCCATGCACGGCGACATCTAGCGCTTCGGCTAAATTCTCTGCACCAGTGACTTCTTGCACGATGCGGCGTAGGGTTTTTAATATGTCCATAGTTATAGTCATTTTTACACATGCAATAGTGGAGCCAATTCCTCCAGAGCATGTCGATAAACATTTTTTTTAAACGCAACGATTTCATCAACCGGTTGCCAGTAGTCTACCCAACGCCAAGAATTAAATTCCGGAATTTTGCTGCGGTTAAGGCAGATGCATGATTCGCTACTAAGAAGACGCAATAAAAACCACTTTTGTTTTTGCCCGATGCAAAAAGGCTTACGCTGCGGGCGTTGTAGGTGTTTAGGTAGCTGATAAGACAACCAACCTTGCGTTTCCCCCAACACGTGAACGTGGGTAGGCTCTAGCCCAATTTCTTCATATAATTCACGGTACATCGCTTGTTGCGGGGTTTCTTGTGGTTGAATGCCGCCTTGAGGAAATTGCCACGTATTGAGTGGGGCAGTGCGGCGTCCCCAAAATAAATGACCCGCGGCGTTCGATAGAATAATCCCCACATTTAATCTAAAACCGTTGTTATCAACCATAAAAAACTCCCCTTACATACATAATGCCTATTTGTACAAAAAATATCTACTATATTGTAGGGGCGGTTCGTGAACCGCCCGTATGTTCGCGAGCCGCCCGTATGTTCGTGAACCGGATACCTGTGAGCTGTGGTGATGTATATGAATTACGCGTATAATAACGACTGCGTTACTAGAGCAGTATTTTTGTCCAACGTAATCAAACGGAGTTTCTGTTATGAAATTACACCATGTCATCAAAAGTTGTTTGGTAGGTTTAAGCCTTATGTTATGCGCTATGTTAGCTATGGCAGATAACAATTCCCCGGTCGGATATTGGAAGACGATGGAAGGTGGTCAGCCCAGCAGTATTGTGCAAATTACCCAAAATAACAAAACCTTACAGGGAAAAGTAGTAAAATTATATACAAATCCAGATGCAAAATGTGTGAATTGCACGGGAGATATGCACAACAAGGCCATTATGGGCTCTACGGTACTCTGGGGTTTTAACCAGCTACAAAACGGCGGTTGGAGCAAGGGTAAGTTGTTAGCTGTCAGAAGGGGTAAGGTGTTTGATGCAGATATGGCGTTGTCTAAGGATGGTCAGAAGCTATTATTGGACGTTGATGCTATGGGTGGTCATCATCAGAAAGTATGGCAACGAGTGCAAGATCAAAACGGCTAGTTGTCTGTTACCCCCCATCCCCGTATCAAGTACGGGGCAGGTTCTAAACTTCCCCCGCTTGCGGGGGAAGGGGGGGTTGCCATTGATAAGCAGTCAAGCCATCTATATTACTTTCAGTTTCAATAAATCCCTTCATAATCTCTACCGGTTTTATAACCTGTTTAGCGATGTAAATCGTGTTTGGTTGTGCCTTTTTTTGCATATGACCGGCAATATCGATGATTCGATCACTAATTTGTTCCAACGGTTGTGAGTCATCAAAGAATAAATATCCTGCATTGATACCGCAGCGTAGTATAAAATCATGCTTTATATTTTTTACACGCTTATTAAATTCTGGCAGATCATTGAGGATGATTTGTGCTGCCCTGATTGCATCATCGATAGTACTAAAACAGGCCATTAAACCGTCTGGTGTCCAGGCTGCCTTGATACAGCGATTGGCATTGATTCTACTTTCTACGAACTGGTGGTATTCTAAGAAGTCATTGTTAATGGTATAGGAATCGTCATCTTCCTTCATGCCAGTGGAATCAACTACATCTATAGAGAGAAAGGCCAAATTTTTACCCAGATCCTCCAGTTGTTTTTTAATTTTGACGAAATCTTTTAATAATTTTCTGCGATATTGCCTACTCGTCCAGGGATTTTCTAATTGAGTATTAATTTCTTGCAATGCTTTAGCATCTGCCGCAGGTAGTTGAGCTCGTTGCATTTTTTTGGTTAGGACAGCCGTTTGTCTTTTTACAATATAATAATTGGCGCGAAACGCAAATTCCCCGTGTAAATAACTAAAAAACCAAAAAATAAATAGAACGCTACCTAATGCAACATAGCGAGAAATATCTTTGTGTTCATATTTGGTGGGTAAATAATCCCTGGTAGTCTGCATAATGCTATGATCAATGCTATTAATGCTATGAATCATTGGTATCATGTTAACATCATCGATCCCAGGTGAAAAAAATCCAAATATAAGAATCAGCATGATAATCAGCAATATGGTTGTTATAAACCAAGTTATTATTGAAAAAAGTTTGTAAATATAATAAGCCATATATTTCTCCTTCCTCCACTCATTTATTTACCTCTACGAAAATTGTCTACTAGATGCAGCATTTCAATTCAATGACGCAATAACGTATTCATAGTTTTTTTATAATATCAAACTAATCTAGATTATATTATAGTATAAGTTTTGATTTTTTGTTGATAATAACCGATAATTGCAATTTTTTTTAGAATTATTTAATAATTTTAAGGTGGTGGGAGTGAGGATGGGGAATGGAATGGCAAGGTTTTTAATCAAATCTTAATGTTTGAGTGGAAATTGGGATGGATTCTTATACCTGCATGATTCTCTCTAACGCCTCGACCTCGGTTGGGCTAAAATCCAACCCCAACTTGGTGCGTCGCCAGAGTACGTCTTCTGCGGTTCTTGCCCATTCTTCGTTAATTAGATAGTGCAACTCACGTTGGTACAAGCCAGCGCCGATGTGTGTACCTAAATCTTCTAAACATTTGGCGCCCTGTAAAAACTCGGCAGCACGTGTACCATAGTTTTGTGCATAACGCTGTGCTAAGTCGATAGGTAACCACGGATAGTCTTTATGGAAATCGGTTAGAAATGTGGCAAAATCCCAGGTAGGAATATTCCCGCCCGGGAGTGAAGTCGTGGCAGTCCAGGCGGGTCCCATCTGGGGGAAAAAGGGTCTTAACTCATTGAGTGCGTGTTCAGCTAATTTGCGATAGGTGGTGATCTTGCCGCCAAAAACCGATAATAAGGGTGTTTGACCCTGATCGCTGTTTAATTCAAGCGCGTAATCACGAGTGATTTTTGCAAGGTTTTCAGCCTGTTCGTCGTGTTGTAATGCTCTGACACCCGCGTAGCTCCATACAATATCTTCGCGTGAAATAGTCTGGTTAAAGTACGCATTGACTACGCCACACAGATAATCGATTTCATCAAAGCTAATATCGACGTGGGCGGGATCGCCTTGAAAGGCGACATCGGTAGTGCCAATCAGGCTGTAGTGATTTAAGTAGGGGATGACGAATACCACGCGCTTATCTGCTGTGTTCAAAATAAAGGCAAAATCACCCGTGTACAATTTAGGCACTACAATATGGCTACCCTTGACCAGGGTAATGCGATGTTTTGAGGTTAAATTCAGGCGATAACGAATAACCTCATCCACCCAGGCGCCGCTGGCGTTTACCAACGCCTTAGCCTGAATATGCTGGATTTGCTGCGTGTTAATATCCTCTAATTCAACTTGCCAGTACTGTTGCTGGCGTTTGGCGCTAACAAAACGGGTGCGCGTTAGAATAGTTGCCCCATATTCGCGTGCTGCCATGGCATTGAGCACCACGAGACGCGCATCATCGGTCCAGCAGTCCGAATAAGCCAGGCCGCGAGTAAACGATTTCTTTAGTAATTGACCAGCAGGATGATGGGCGAAAGCAATGGTTTGTGAGCCAGGCAGGTAACGACGCTTAGCCAGGTGATCGTATAAAAACAACCCCAAACGTAGCAGCCAGAATGGTTTTGATTGTGGCGAGTAGGGCATGATAAAACGTAGGGGGGAAATCAAGTGGGGCGCTTTTTTCAGCAGGATTTCGCGTTCCTTGAGTGCTGCGCGCACCAATCTGAATTCATAGTGTCCCAAATAGCGTAGGCCGCCATGAATCAATTTGCTGCTACGTGAGGAGGTGGCGCATGCCAAATCACCCTGTTCACACAGGGTAACGTGTAGGCCGCGTCCAGCCGCGTCAACGGCAATACCCGCGCCATTAATGCCGCCGCCAATGATTAATAGGTCAGTGTACATTCGGTGAATCCCTTACGCCTGATGCAATGCAGTGATTATATACCGAAGTTTCACCGTTTTGGTTAAAAAAGAAGCAGCAAATTTTGTATTATGCTGTACAGTACAAAAAAGCCTTTAGTTCTGTGCGAACGTCAGGATGTGGCAGTTCTAATTTTTGTGCTGTACTGCACAAAGCCCCTGGAGCGCGGGAAGCTTGCCCGCATTACATTAACTTAGTATTTGTTGATTCTGTGATGTAGGGTCATTGGGTTTAAGCACGTCTTCATCACTTCCCTGAGTATCTTGCAGGGATGGTGATGTGGGCATAGATGGTGTTGGAGGTAAAAAATGAAATGCCTGATTGCCCTGTAGTGCTTCGAGGGTACTTCTAACAATAGACGAGTCGCTAGATCTGCGGGATCGATTGATTCTACTCGCTGAACTATCAGTACTCACAGTAGATGCAATCGATGGTCTTCTCGAACTATCTAATTCTTGCGGTGGCTGATTGTCTGGATGGTTCTTGTTAGATTCTGTCGGTATTGAACTATCAATAACCTTATCAACAGTAATTGAAATTGGTGTTCTTGGTGTTCCTGAATCATTTGACTTCAATTCCGACGCTAAACTATCAGTACTCACAGTAACCGAATTATCTAATTTCTGCGATGGCGAATTGTCTGGATGGTGCTTGTTAGATTCTGTCGGTATTAAATCATCAGTAACATTATCAATAGTAATTGAAATTGGTGGTCTTGGTGTTCTCGAATCTTTTGACTTCAATTCCGATGGCTCCAAGTCCAGCAACTGCTCTGTTTTATTACCATTCAGTATGGCTGTTTGTTGCGTCTTAGAATCCAGCGGCTGTAGGCTGGCCTCTTGCACCCCTATCTGTTGGCTATGCTGATAATTAACAAAGCCAGTCCATAGGGTTAACGCTAAGATCGGCAGCCCCACGGTTAGTAGCAGCATCAACCAACCTGCTGGATTGCTGAGCAGGGCAAGGGCCATCACCACACACGCGCCAACGGCAAGAAGCAACAACAGCACCGATAGTACACGCTTCCAACCGCTTGATAGATAGACATTGGTGGTTAACACGATCGCCGCCAGTCCTCCCAGCACTATCCAGCCGATGGGGCCGCTGATAATGCCAAGCACAATTAATGCAGCGGCTGCAATGCCGCTGATCAGAGATGCGACCTGATAGAGTTTAAATAATCTTTTCGGCCACCTGGAGGGTGGTTTTTCCTCCTTTTTTGCTATCAGCCATTGGGTTAAATGTTCACTTGTCTTGTTCAACCCTTTCTGCATGGCGACATAAACGCCCATAAATAAGGGGCATTCTTTACATGGCTCTGTTTTATTAGAAAATTCGGCCGCTGCTTTTTTAAAACTATCTAATTCACCTCTTGCTTGATCGAGCTGTCTCTCTTTTAGAAAACGCTTGATTTTGTTCGCTTGTAATTCCAATCTATCAGATTCTTGACGTAATTCTGCAAATTTTTTCCATTGTTCCAGCGCTTGAGGGAACGGCTCATGCCGCGTGGCTTTTTTAATCCACAGTTGCATGTCTGCGACATCATTTTTAGCAAAGCCTTCATAGTTCTTTGCCATTTCGAGAAATGCTTCGTGACTCTGGCACATTTCAGCCAATAATGCAGACATCTTGATGTCGTCAATCTGACCATTTCCCGCTTGATAACCCAAGATACCGATTATCTGGCTTGCCAGATGCTGAAACTGATCAAATACTGGCTTCATCTCTGGTGGGATTAAATTAAACGCATTATCCATTGGAACAGGATGTCCTAGGTGGAAACCGCCCGACATGCTTTTTCGCGCAGCCGTAGCTTTATCATGTAACTCTTGGAAAAATTTCGTGCTTTGCGTAGAATCGCCAAACAATGGAAGGTTTCTCAGGTCGGCATATTCCTGATGCTCAGAATCTATCTGTTCAATCCTACCGTTATCTAATCGAACCGTTTTCGTTCTGTGAACGGTTTTTAATCCCGGAATGTCGGCAAGGTCTGGTTGGCATAACATGTTGTACAACTGCTTAAATTGCTTAAATATTATTTTATCTTGCCGAGTATCATTGGCCAGCAATGGAGGAAATTTCTTGCCTTGAGGATGATCCAAGCTCGCTGGTAACTTGCGGCCTAGCACCAATATTTCTATGATTTTCCCCAAGCTGTATAAATCACCCTTGCGATGATCCTGTTGACGATAACCAGCATAATCACGTAGCCTCGCCTTTTCCATTATAGTCGGATGTACATAATCCTCTGAACCACATATATTCGATTTTTCGTTCACCAAATGCCCATTCTTATCTATCTGTTCAAATGATTCTACATCGCATAGGGTGATCAGTGCGGGTTGTGTATTTTTTGAATCAGGCTTCCCCTGTTTAGTAAACTTAAATTTTTCCCAGAATAAAGTGTTTTCTGGTTTCAGGTCTCTATTTGCGAGATACTTCTCATGGGTATGTTCCAGGGAGAGAATATATTGTATCGCAATCTGTTTGGCTAATTCAGACGGTATTTTTTCCCCTCGTTCATAAAAATCATTGATTAAATTCGCAAAGTCACCACCTTCAGCTCTTGGACTGATTTGCGGCCCTTCTGTACCCGCAAAATAAGGATTGATGACAAACGGTGAAAAAAACCCGGCACAATTTAAAATAGCCTGCGATCTCACCTTCTCTTCCTGGAATTTTTTTATTTTCTGTCTACCTGCTCTGTCTAACCGGTTGGATCCTCCTATATACGATATAACCATGGGCTGGAATGCAGCTTTACTGTCCAAACCATGTTTATCAGCGCCGTCCATCCCCATCGCTTTTTTGGATTTATATAGCGTATTAAATCCACCCTCAGCGAATGGTTTTTCCTCGGGTACATAAAGCTCTAATGTATCGAGTTGAATTTTTGATAATATCTCTCCTGCCTCTTGATGAAGTTTCTTAATATCCGTTCTTGTTGCTTTTTCTGGTGCTTCTAGTTTTTTTTCTTCGTTCATAATCAATAACCTGGATCCTGGATTACACGTTAACACGCCCTTCTTGGCGTCCGTTTGGGTGGTGTGGCTAACTGCCACAGTGCAGGGGTACGCGCACAAGGCGAATGGTATCCTATCCTTGGTCTGACACGCCAGTGTTAAGGAAAAATTAAAAGGTATTAATTTGATAACGGCTCTGTATGGTACAAAAATTAGAACTGCTGTATCCTGACATTAGCAGGGAACTGAGGGGTGGATTGTGGGGGAGGGTCTTTTCAGCTCCCCGGGGAGCTGAAAAGACCCTCCCCCCCCTAAGGTATGCACACATCTTTAAACGAAAGCTATATCCATCGCACTTCAAGTGCGGGATTAGCTTACCAACTACGACTTGTCAGGACCAAAGCTCGTAGTTTGCAAGAGGCTACCAACAGGATAGCGGGGAACCAAGACCCAACGTAACAACAGGCTAGATTTTTAGTGTCGAAAAGCTTGGTTTTTGGGTTCCCGCTGTCTTGTCTGACATTTTTCATAGACTAAGAGCGGCGGGAATGACAACAGGAAAGTTGTGTGCATACCTTAGCCCCCCAAGACAGCTAACATTTTTAATTGAATCAGCATCACAATGAACGACCAACTATTACTTTTATTGTTTTTGATCTTTGCTGGCGCGACAGTATTGTCGACGATCGCATTATATACGCGCCAATCCTTGCTGGTCGCGTATATGTTGCTGGGCGCTCTTTTGGGTCCCTGGGGGTTGCACTGGGTGATGGATTCGTCGATTATTGAAGAAATTGGCAACATCGGCATTATTTTTCTGTTGTTTCTACTGGGGTTGCATCTACAGCCGCAGAATTTATTACACACCCTCAAAAAAGTAAGTTGGATTGTATTAATCAGTTCATTATTACTGGGCGCTATTGGTTTTGCTGTGGTGTATGGATTTGGTTATGGGGTAACGCAAAGTATCCTCATTGGCTGCGCCACCATGTTTTCCAGCACCATTATCGGCTTGAAATTATTGCCGACGACGGTGATGCACCATCAACACACTGGTGAAATGATGATCGCCGTGTTGTTATTACAAGATTTGGTGGCAATTTTCGTACTACTTATTATCCATAGCGCAGCGTTTGGCGAATTTAGCTGGAAAACGCTGGTATTTATTCTCTTTTGTTTGCCGATGATACTTGTGTTTGCATTTACGTTTGAACGCTTTGTGCTGCGTAAGTTATTTCGCCGCTTTGACCGCATCCGGGAATATTTATTTTTATTAGCCATTGGCTGGTGCTTAAGTATGGCGATGTTGGCGAGTGCATTAGATTTATCAGCAGAAATTGGCGCATTTATTGCGGGGATATCGATTGCCAACAGCCCGATTTCATTTTATATTGCAGAAAGCCTAAAACCGATACGTGATTTTTTCCTGGTGCTATTTTTCTTTGCCATGGGCGCCAGCTTTAATGTGAGTTTCCTCGGCGCAGTAGCCCTGCCAGCCACACTGTTAGCAGCAGTGATGTTGGTAGTTAAACCCTTGATCTATCATTGGCTATTTGCGTGGTTTGGAGAACCAAGGCACGTATCGTGGGAAGTAGGTGTACGTCTAGGCCAAATGAGTGAATTCTCTATTTTGCTCGCCTATATCGCCGTGCAAGAATCGTTGTTAGACGCTACCACATCCAATTTGATTCAAATGGCGACGATGCTGACGTTTATTGTATCGTCCTATATTGTTATTTTGCGTTACCCAACGCCGGTGGCGTTGTCAGATAAGTTAAGGAGGGATTAAAAACGACTTGCTGTTCTGCGGGGTGCAAACACAGCTTGCCTGCATTTTTTGGTCCTTGCTAGTATAGCAGGGGTGGGTGTGATAGAGTGCCCTCAAGGTCGTTTTGATTACATGCTAAGAAATGCAAGCGCGTATTTGTAAATGGATAAGCATGGGTGATCAATATGAATCTTTTTCGTTATTAAAGGATTTATTGGAGATGACGCATGGAAGAAGCACCTATCAAATTAGAGAGTAAGGCCGAAGAACCCATTAGTCGTGCACAATTCATAGAGCAGGTTGAGGCCTTTCTACAGAAAGGTGATCCAGGTACGCTCGAGCAGCTCACTCCACAATCGCTGTATCAACTCATTACTACCGAACAGTATACTCCAGAAGAATTATTATTTTATCCAGTCTTTCGCGGAGTGAATAATCCCCCAAACAATGATCGCCGTCGCATGAAAGTGTTATTCTTCTTGTGCACCCTCCTGAAGGCATATCAGGGGTCACACGAAGATATATCAGGCGAGAAACTGATAAAAACCCTGTTGCAAAAAAACACCGATAGCGGCGCCAAAACCGTATTGCATGTGGCAGCGCAAAGTCAGTATGGCCCGCAAGTGATTGGTTATCTACTGCAGCTAGCGGAACACTTAGACATCACCAATTATGTCAATATCAAGGATCACTTAGAATTGGGTTTGGGTATCCCGCCGTTGTTTTCTGCTGCCGATACTCTACAGGTCAATAATCTACGCGTATTACTTGATAATGGCGCCGATGCGCTCTTTAAGCATCCCACATTAGGTACGGTCTATGATGTGCTGGTACAAAAAGCCGATAATCCTCGTGCTGTCGCCGCCATTGAATTGCTGCAAAGCCGTTCATCACGGTTCAAGCGGCCATTAACTCCCTTGTCCCCCTATATCGCAGCGCTGGGTCTTCCTGCTGCTCCTGATAAAGAACAGAAATACGCATCCCTCTCAGAGGTTAAATCATCCAAGACCCCGATACTCACTGATATCATTAAGGCTCGTATGCTGTTTGATTTGGCGTGCTCCCAAGGCACTGATTTGTCCATCTTTATTACTTTTTTGCAAACAGTCTATACCGCTTTCACCCTGGAGAAACACGATGATCTACTACAACTCTTTCTGCGGGATTTTGATAGTGTACAATCGAACTTTTTATATATAGCACGTGTAGGGGTGTTAAATATTGATCAGGGAGAACAAACAGAAATTTTTTCGATGGCGTTCTGGCTGATGAATCAGAAACGCCCTGCGGCTGCGCTTGGGTTATTTAAACGATTACTGAATGATGAAAACAGCATCTTCTTAAAAGATGCTCCACAAATGTGTACACTGCTGTTCGGGTCAGCGATGTGTATTGCCCATATCCATCAGCAAAACCAACCCAAGAGCTCTCCATTCGAAAATACACCATGGATAGAAGGCTATTTAGGGAGTATTAATATTACCGCTAGCTTAAGGGAATTATTAACCACACTACAGAAGGCTCGACTGGATAAAGAAATTTTGCCCCCCAGCATGAGGAGGGCGGTGGCAAGTTTATTATGCGATTTTCTGTGTGGGCAGCAATCTAACCTGCCCTTGTTGCAGCTGGGTTTAATTGGGCAGCACCACGCAATGTTTGTTAGCTCCTCCAGCCCTGCTTCTGGTTCAAGCCGGGGCGGTGAGGTGATACCTGTACCCCATGGGAAAGGTGCAATATTAGTAACGGGACGACAAGGCAGTTGGCATACCAGCCCGGGAGTTGGCTATTTTGCGGGATCCAGTGCGTCCTCCTCCTCTTCCTTCAGTCCCCTTACACCATCAGGCAGTATGCCAATGTATAGTAAGGGAGCAAAACCAGACAGCGCATTGCTCGAAAGTAAGAGACGTGAGCTTGCGACTCAAACTGAGGCTTCTTCAGAGCCAGAAGATGTTGAGGAGGGAGAACAAACAGAAGTAAACTTTTCTGAGACGTAATGTTAAGTCCACTCGTATTCAAGGAGCGTTGTTGCATAAATCAACGATTAGGTCGAAAACAACCCGTGATTGATGATATATTGTCGATTCATTAATCCAACCACTATTCGCATATTCGCACATCATGATTTATAAACTTCGTAACATCGCTATTATCGCCCACGTCGACCACGGAAAAACCACCCTGGTAGACAAGCTATTGCAGCAAAGTGGCACTATCAAGGGGCGTGCTGCGCAGGCAGAACGCATCATGGATTCCAACGTATTGGAAAAAGAACGCGGCATTACCATTTTATCGAAAAATACGGCTATCCAGTGGAAGGATTATCACATCAACATCGTCGACACCCCAGGACACGCCGATTTTGGTGGCGAGGTGGAGCGCATTTTATCCATGGTCGATTCGGTATTATTGCTGGTAGATGCCGTGGATGGTCCGATGCCACAAACGCGCTTCGTCACGCAAAAAGCCTTTCAACATGGATTAAAACCGATCCTGGTAGTAAATAAGATCGATCGTCCCGGCGCGCGCCCCCACTGGGTCGTGGATCAGGTGTTCGATCTGTTCGATCGCCTGGGAGCTACGCATGAACAATTAGATTTCCCCATTATTTACACCTCTGCCCTGTTAGGTTATGCCACCCTGGACCCGAACGTCCCCAGCACGGATATGCAACCGTTGTTTGAAACTGTGGTTGAAAAAGTAGCGCCGCCCGATGTGGATGTGACAGGGCCTCTGCAAATGCAGATTAGTTCGCTGGATTATTCCAGCTACGTGGGAGCCATTGGCATCGGTCGTATTAAGCGCGGCAAGATCAAGACCAACATGCCAATCACCATTATCGATCATGAGGGCAAGACACGGAATGGTCGCGTGTTGCAAGTATTGGGCTACTCCGGCCTGGATCGGGTGGAAGTTCCTGAAGCAGATGCGGGCGATATTGTTGCAGTGACCGGTATTGAAAACCTGCGCATTTCTGACACTTTGTGCGACCCCTCACGTGTAGAAGCATTGCCCGCACTGACGGTGGATGAACCGACCGTGTCGATGACATTCCAAGTGAATAATTCACCGTTTGCCGGTAAGGAAGGCAAGTTTGTCACCAGTCGACAAATTCGTGATCGATTGCAGCGTGAGTTAATCGCCAATGTGGCGTTGCAAGTGGAAGACACGGCCGATCCCGATAAATTCAAAGTATCCGGTCGTGGCGAATTGCACCTCGGTATTTTAATTGAAACTATGCGTCGCGAAGGCTATGAGTTGGGCGTATCGCGTCCCGAAGTGATCGTAAAAGAGGTGGATGGTGAATGGAAGGAGCCTTACGAAAATTTAGTCGCTGATATCGAAGAGACACATCAAGGCACTATTATGGAAAAATTGGCTGCTCGTAAGGGACAGTTGCGCGATATGCTGCCCGATGGTAAGGGGCGAGTACGTCTGGATTACATCATTCCGACGCGTGGATTAATTGGCTTTCATACCGAATTTCTCACCTCGACATCAGGAACTGGCTTGCTATATCACGTGTTTGACCATTATGGTGATCTAGTGACTGTATCAGATTGGTGAACGCAAGAACGGCGTGATGGTTGCAAATTTAGCTGGCAAGGCGACAGCATTTTCATTATGGAATATGGAAGAGCGCGGGCGGTTGTTGATTCCGCCGCAAGACGGAAGTGTATGAAGGCATGATCGTCGGTATTCACTCGCGCGAAAATGATTTGGTCGTCAATGTTATCAAGGGTAAGCAACTCACTAATATTCGCGCAGCAAGCTCCGATGAGAATATTATCTTAACGCCGCCAGTGAGGCTGTCATTAGAACAGGCATTGGAATTTATTAACGACGATGAATTGGTAGAAGTGACGCCGTTGCATATTCGCCTGCGAAAAAAATTGCTCAAGGAAAGTGATCGCAAACGTGCGTCGCGGGAGTAAAAATTGAAAAAGATTTAACGCAGAGACGCAAAGAAAAGATTAAAAAATAAATAACAACGACCCTGCCATCCCGGAATTCAATGGCACTACCTTAAGCACGTACCAACGTGTCATTTTTCCTTCTCCCCTTGTGGGAGAAGGTGGCCGCACCCGGATGTTGGCTTAAATTTGGTATAGACAATATAGCTAAACAAGCTGATATACTTGGATAAATCTGTGCGGACGGATGAGGGGGTAGATGGGTTTGGCAGAGAACTATGACTAACCCCTCATCCGTCCGCACAGTTTCAATCAAGTTTTTTTAGCTAAGATATTTTATTGTTCTTGCACTGTTTTAAGCTTAAATATAGGTGCGGCCACCTTCTCCCACAAGGGGAGAAGGAAAAAATGGGAGCACTATTGTAAGTTTTTGCTATTCCTTAAGGTAGTGCCATTGATTCCGGGATCCAGTCATAATTTTATTTATATTTTTACATTTGTAAATGCGCCTTGCCAAACTGTGATTGTCTTCGATTACGCCAAATTAGGAACATAGCAAATCATGAGAGAAATAGAATTAGAGTTAATCCACAAAATTAAAAAATATGGAAACAGGCGTCTGTCTGACGACGATGTTGATATGCTGCAAATAGAAAAATTGTGGAAATCAATTCAAAGGGATCCTGTAGGAGAATTTACTACTGAATTTATTGGTGCAATTGAGAATATTTCTTCTAATAAAAGTTACATGTATATTAAACATTACATAGGGTTGCCATACAAAGCTGCTACATTACGAATGCTTGTTGAAAACTATGTAAAACAAAACTATTCTGAGCGGGAAAAAATATATAAACAAATAGAAGAAAAATTAAAAAAGCTAAAAGGCGAAGGGGAAAGTGCCGGGGCTAAGTTGATGCCCGAGAGCTTACAGGATGGTGTTCTGGTTAGAAGTGTTTATTTGTGCGAAGATCAAACTTTAGTAAATTTATTTAAAAAATATTTACCTCAACCAAAACTTTCATCATTTCTGCCGGGAAAGATACCAAGGGTAATTGAAGAGTCAGAGCAATCAGCGAGATTAACCGTTTCGTCCTTCCTGAAGAGAAATAATGAATCTGTCGAGGAAAAAATTGTTGGTATACAGCGATATACCCGCCATAAAATTCGACAATCTCAGGAGCAACGGCGTATTGCCAGGATGTCAGCCGAATATAAAACGGATGCCAAAGCAGCGCTAAAGAAATCCAGCGCCATTTTGCACGATGCGAATAGACCTTATATACCAAAAGAATGTTCTCCCGAATTAGCTGCAAGAATTTTGAAAGCATCGGAAAAGGTGAAGCTTTTCTCTGAAATAAGGCACTGTACGGCCACGGAAACACTGGGTTCAGCTTTAGATGAACTCTATGGACGAAGAAACCTTCAGCAAAACTACCTCCCATTTCGTGCTACAGCTGATTTTATCGATCATGTGGGTGGTGACTCCAATACGATATTTTTTGCGATAAACAAGGTTCAGCCCATCTACTTAAGGGGTAAGAGTGTTGAGCTTGTGATAGATTTTGATAAATTTTTAGCTCAAGAAGGTGTGGCACATAATCGCGGCGCTTTTTATAAACAAAGAGATTTTGGTTTTGATTTAGATGAAATGCGAACAGTTAAGCTTGGCGAATCAAGCATAAGCTTTTGCCATACCGGCAGACTCAATTCAACAAATTTTACGCCTTTTTTCATAAAATCATTGACTGATAGTCAGTATTATTCGTGTGAGTTAGCTTCACCTCTATTGATTGCCTATGATGTCTCAAAAATACATCAAATATTAACCTTAAATTTTTTCAGGTTTTTAGATAACCTTTGCAGCAAGAATGATCAAAATCGTTCTGCGAATGCTTTCATTAAGCAAACGTATGCAAAGATTTCTACCTTGACGAATGAAGCCCTAATTAAATTCTTGCAGGAACTAGGGAAAAATATTAGCGACACCGCTGAGTTTAACTTCTATGGTGGATATCGAATAAATTTTGATTATCTTAAAAAAATTAGGTTTTATACTGATGGGAAGCTTCGTCGCGCTATATCGCCTGGAAAACTTATTACTTTGCTATCCCCGGGCAATCTTGAATTGTTAGAGAAAGTAAAATTAGCCCATTCTGGCTTATTTGAGAGTTATCGTTTTTGCGATTATTTAGTATCAAAAATTGAGCATAAAAAAATAAGAGAAAAATTATTTGAATATAGAGCGATATGCAATCCTCCGAATTGGTTAGAAGTACCGTTGGATGCCAAAAACACTTCTTCAGTGAGCTCAACTGCATTGCAAGCAACATCTAGCAATAAGTCAATGTTTTTTTCCAAAGAAAGGCACCCCTTCATCATTAAACATTATGAGCCTGGCAACCTGCCTAGTTATTCTTCCGATGACTTTTCGCCGGTATCAAAAAAATGAAGGTCATTGTTAGGTTATGGTTTAACAAATTCGTGTCCGAAGTACCGGGGTAAGATCAGTTTTGTTTTTTATGTTTTTCTCTGCGTCTTTGTGTCAATTTTTTACATCTTTTAATTTTCCCCCACAGCCGCTACTTGCTCAGCCAACAGCGCCTGGATACCGCCTTCCGCCAGCTCCAGCAAGGTCTGTAAATGCGCCTTGCCAAACGGCGATTTCTCTGCCGTACCTTGTATTTCCAGGAACTCTGCTGCGTTCGCCATGACGATATTCATATCCATATCGGCCTGCGAATCTTCCAGGTAGTCCAGATCCAATATGGGTAAGCCTTGATAAATGCCTACCGATACCGCTGTCACCCATTGTTTAAATGGACTCACCGATAATTTTTTCTGCGCCTGCAAGTGATTGAGCGCATCGAACAGCGCAACACAGCCGCCCGTGATCGCGGCAGTGCGGGTGCCGCCATCGGCCTGCAACACATCGCAATCGATGGTGATGGTATTTTCGCCGAGTTGCGATAGATCAACCGCTGTGCGCAGCGTGCGACCGATCAAGCGCTGGATCTCCAGCGTGCGTCCGCCCTGTTTGCCGCGTGCGGCTTCGCGCTCGCTGCGTTCATGTGTGGCACGAGGTAACATGCTGTATTCGGCGGTGAGCCAACCCCGCTTGCTGTTTTTTAAAAACCGTGGCACGCCAGGAGTAATACTCGCGGTGCATAACACACGGGTATCACCAAAACTAATTAGTACTGAACCTTCGGCATATTTGGTAAAATGGCGTTCTATCGTGACAGGGCGTAATTGATTGGGTTGGCGTTGGCTGGGGCGCATAGAGGTTCCTGATAAATTTTAGAGAGAGAATTGTAACATATGTTAAATAATACCGTCGTCTATCCAGGCACATTTGATCCCATTACTTTTGGCCATATTGACTTAGTGGAGCGCGCAACACAGCTATTTGAACGCGTGGTGATTGCCGTGGCCGCCGGCACAGGCAAGTCGCCAGCGTTTACCCTAGAACAACGTTTAGCGTTGATAACCCAGGTATTTGTGCATAACCCACGTGTAGAGGTTACACCATTTACTGGCCTGTTAGTGGATTTTATGCGCGCCCATGATATCCAGATCATATTGCGTGGCATAAGAACCCTGGCGGATGTGCAATATGAATTTCAATTGGCGACGATGAACCAGTTGATGGATGCTAAAATTGAAACGGTGTTTTTGAAAACCGCTGATCAATATGCGCATATTTCATCCACCATCGTGCGCGAAATTGCGGCGAAAGGGGATGATCACAGCCTGGGTGATCTGGCGCTGTTTGTCCCGCCGGTGGTGGTTGATGCGTTTAAAAAACTGAGAAAAATATAGACAATAGCACAAAGCCTCAAATATTTTAAAAATCATTGTGTAACTACGAAAATTATGGCGCTGAAAATTACTGACGAATGTATCAATTGCGATGTATGCGAACCGGAATGTCCTAACCAGGCTATTTATCAGGGCGAGTTTATTTACGAAATTGATCCCAACAAATGTACCGAGTGTGTCGGGCACTTTGATACGCCGCAATGCCAACAGGTATGCCCCGTTGATTGCATTCCATTAGATCCCGCGCATGTTGAAACCAAGGAACAGTTGTTGCAAAAATACTATCGTTTAACGCAAGCCGTTAATGATCCCCCATCCTAACCTTCCCCATTTCCTAATCATGATAGCCTCCCCTCGCTTAACCAGGTGTTCCTGATTGCCTAGCGTAAGCCGTAGGTGGGTGGTTTGCTGCCCCCCGATTCTGGAGTTGAACTGGCCGTATTTGCGCCATCGGCTTTCTCCAGCAACGCTAATGCCGTGGTAGCGAGAACAAAATTTTGAGCCGCAGCTTTCTGGTACCATGTTATTGCTGCGGGTATATTTTCAGATTCCTGATAATAATAACCTAGGTTATGTTGGGCGTTTGCATGCCCCTGATTAGCTGCCTGCTGCCACCAGTATGCCGCTTTTTGCTTATCTTGTAGTTTCCCCCAGCCATGCAGATAACAATTCCCTAATCTAAATTGAGCGTCGCTATGGTTCTGTTGTGCAAGAATTTCAAATAACTTTGCCGTTTGTGTACGATCTTCAGGCAATCCATTATAACCACGGAAATAATCATCTGCACGTCTAAACAAGGCGTCTTGTGCGGGGTCGAGCTTTTGTTTTGCCGACAGGGTATACCAATGAATAGCTGTGTTGATATTCTTTGTAACAATCCCGGAGATGCCATTTTCGTAATATAGCCCTAGCGCATATTGTGCCGCAGCATCTCCCTGCTTTGCCGCTTTTTGATACCACTCAAACGCAGCCTTCAGGTTTTTATCAATATTGTAAAGTGCTCCCAGCAGTGCTTCTGCCCTAGCTAACCCGTGGTCAGCTGCTTGTTGGCACCATTTAAATGCTTGCTTCATATCTTTAGTCACACCGTCCCCGTTAAAGTAATGTAGGGCTAGTTCTAGTTGCGCTTTAGCCAGATCTTGCTCAGCTGCTGCTTGATACAAGCGAATGGATTTTTTCTTATCGATGAGGAACCCATGCAACCCTTCATGGTGCCGATGAGCTAATTCGCACTGCGCATCAGCATGGCCTTGCCGCGCTGCCTGCTCGAGCCAATAGTTTGCCCAAGTCATGTCGGCTGCAATACCTAAGCCATTCTTGTAAAAAATCGACAGATGGTATTGGGCAATGGCATGTCCCTGTGCCGCTGCTTTTTGGTACCACTCAACGGCGAGTCGCGTATCTTTGGCAACACCTGTCCCTTTAATGTAACATTGTGCCAACATGGCTTGTGCATAAACCAGGCCACCCTGTGCCGCCCGTTGATAGTACATTGCCATTTTTGGAAGATCTGGAGTCGCATGGTGCTCATATATTAAACCGAGCATATAGTTTGCCTGCATAAGACCTTCCCGCGCGGCTATTTCGAAACATAGAACGCTTGTCTTGTTATCGCTATCGTCCCAATAACATAAGCCCATGTAAAATAAGGCAGTGGGGTTGCCCTCCCCAGCTAGTTGGGATAGTGTTGCAAACGAATTACTCTCAATAAATGGGAGAATAGAAGTCAGGTATTCACTAAGCATGCTGCCCACGTTGGAAGGGTTGTCTTTTTTCCACTTTTCGATGATAGTGGAAAGCCTCAACGGTTTTGAGGATGGTGGAAGGATTATTTTGTCGTCCTGCTTTATATCCAGCGGTAATGTGCTCGTAGTCGTATTGGATTTCTGATCGAGTGGCGTTCCAGATTGAATAGGAGTGATGGAAATTTTTGGCCCTGAGGGAAAGGCTTGCACCGTCTGGCTGAATGTTTCATCTCGTAATAATCTTCTAATTTTAACTTTTGTTAGCATGTTTTCGGGTATTTTTTCTGCCTGAGCAGTTGCATCTTTCAGCGCTTGCACCATGTGTGCCCGGTGCAATGCTTTTTCTTCCTGTTTTTTTTGTTTTTCTTTTTTATATTTGCGATGGTTCTTATTCTTCTTACTATTTTTTGATATGTTTTTATCCGGTGATTGGGTGGGGATTAATTTTTCCCGCATTAAATCCAATACCCATTGGCTTTTTTCGCCACCCTGGCATGCTACAATCCACGGTGATAAATCGTATTTTTCCTGAATAAGGGCGTCTCGTGCAACAACCGTCACCAGGTGCGTAATCACATCTTTTAATTCCGGGATGGTAGTTTTACTCCTTGATTCTGTCTGAATGGCAACCATTAAGGCAACTACCACCGGATAAGGATCTTGTCGTCTGGTGAAGGGATTGGTCAGTGAGCTGGAGTTGTCCGGTAGCAGCTTTCTCACCAGCTTAACATTACCGCTTTTAGCAGCATCTATGAGTTGATCGGTGACGTGTTTAGGTTTGTTCTGACGTGTGACAGTGATGGAGGATTTATTTTCCTTTTTCTCCGGCAGTGGGGGCGTTACTTCAGAATCAGGCGACAACAACGATATTTCCTGTTTCAGCTCCGGTGGAGATTCTAAAGCAGGCGGTGTGGTTGTGCCTATTGGTTCTGGGGGTAAGGTTTCCGCGGATTTTTTCGCCGGTGTCAGTTTCAAATGCTTTACGATAAACTGATAGAATTCCATCCTGGCCGCAGGTGGTTCGCCCTTGACATCCTTTTTATTGAGTCTAAGCGCTTTTACGCAAGCACGTATGCGTCGTATTTCGGTGTCTATATCAAATTTTTTGCCCGGTCCTACCTCGATGTTGATTACCTCGTCTGCCGCGTGCAAAAATTTAATCATCGCCGTACGAATGGCGTCCTTTTTTGTCTTCACCCGCGTATCGTAGTGATACAGGGTGCCAATTATTTCAATGATAATCCCTATGCCATCCTCTGTTTTACAGACTAGATCGGCATAGGTATTACTAATGCTCCCTTCCAGAACCACTTCGGAGAAAATACCCTCAGCTAATAATTTTTCTCTCAAATCAATTTGGAGTTGGTTTGGTTTTGGTCTTTGCGCAGCAAAGATTTCTTCCAGCGTTGGCCACTTGGGTTTGGGTTCATTCGCTACAACCTCAGTTCTAGCTATGCACGCCATCGATAAGTAGAGTATTAGTTGATTGGCTATCGAGTGAGACGTTTTTTCTGAATGTTTAGTTGCTGATTTATCAAAGCGTGCTAATACATGTTCAGCCAACTTCCAGCTGGTATCGCTATCGGTAACCGTTGATTTACCCATCATGATTAGGGCATACAGGCAGGCCGCGATGTATTTCTCCAATTGTCGACGGGCAGGATGCGCCTGCCTGATAGGTAGTAAACGCTTGAGTAAATTATCTACATGCAAGAATAACGCAGAACCCTCAATTTCCGCGTATAAATACAAGCGATTTCGCATAATGGCGCCGACTGAGAATAGCGCTGTTTTGATTATTTTTGCCAACTCGATGGAGGTATCATCCAACTCTTCCTGGGTGTCAACCGCTGCCAGCACGTCGATGAAGGTTGCAAGCTCCAGTTTAATGGGAGATTTGATACGGTTAAAAATCGTGCTTAGCGTTTCTAATAGAGTCACTAAGTCTTTAATGGATGGCTGGCTATTGGTGAAATTTATTAAGATGTTTTCTAAGGCATTGATATCGAGTGAATCTGCATTTTTGATGGTCAGTATTTGCAACAACCGGTTTAGCTCAAGAATGGCGCGTGGTATAAGGCGAGTATACGGGCGCAAATCCCGTTCAGTTAATGCCTCTAACAGCGGGTTAAGATGAGCCATCGGTAGTGAATACTTTAAACAGTGATGTTCAGCCAGCGCCCTGCAACCCTGCAGCAAGCCGACGAGGCTTGGGATGGCGCAGGATTCTGCATGATCTGGCAATAGCCGGGTAATAAATCGGACATCGACTCGTGGATGAGTGGTCAGGCATCGTGCGTTCGAGCAGGCCGCCCATTATTCCCAGGAGCTCGCCCAGATCATCCAACGTGGGTGAACCTTCCTGTTGGCTCTTTAAATACGTGCAGAGGGTTAATAGTTGCGACGTGCATAAGCGTGTTGTCAATACAACGGGTGTCTTGGTATTGGTATTGTTGATAAGGTTTAATAAAACAGTCAGCAGCTCTATTAACGGAATGGTTAATGGTTTTACTTTCGTGTTGCCTGCTTTTTTTTGAGAGAGTAGTGTTTGTGTTAGATCATCCAGCGCAGTTAACAGTATGTTCGTCGCAATAAATATCGCTACCAGGGGAGGAGATGATTGCGGATGAACGTTGGTTAAAATGGCGATAAATTGTTGATTGATATGGTCAATAAACGCTGGTAGTTTCTCTATTTCGATGATATCACTCAAATGATCATGCAGTGAACGTAGGGTATCCGCCAGTGCTTGTAATGTATCTTCGGGGGATGAGCATTTTTTTAGCCAGCTACTATACTCAGAGAAAGTGGTATCCTTGCATTGTAAGAAAGAAATTATTTCTTTTTTCGAGGGGATAGGACTGGATGTTATTGCTGGGTATTTTTGCTCCTTAACAGGATATTTTTTTTCTTCAACCGACGTATTAGTAGTTAAACGTTGTGTGATTGCAGTTGTAGATGTCGTTGAAGTTCGATGTGGCTTGCTGTATTTTTGGTCAGTGCTCATAGGATTTTTGATATAAGTGATGTACGCGTCCTGGTCGAATGATTCACATGGGGTCAAGTCTTGACCCCATCTCATTATCACAACAAAATCCGTATCGAAAGTCAACGCTCTTACGAAGTAAGTCGTCGCACGGCTATTTCCCAATCATGATACAGTGCGGCGCGTTGGGTTTCTGTCATCTGTGGCGTAAAGGTTTTTTCACGTTGCCAATAACCGGCGATTTGTTCGAGTGAAGAAAAAAATCCGCTATATAAACCAGCAAGATAAGCTGCACCTAATGCGGTGGTTTCATTCACCGTTGATCGAGTGACTGGCAGGTTTAAAATATCCGCCATAAATTGTAGCAACCAATCATTGGTCACCATGCCGCCATCCACGCGAATTTCACTTAACATCAAGTGACCGGCGCCATCCGCCACCATCGCTGCTAACAAATCCTGGGTTTGATAGGCAACAGCTTCCAGGGCAGCGCGTACAATATGCGCAGGTTGCGTATCACGCGTGATTCCCTGCAAACAAGCGCGTACGTCCGGCGTCCAGTACGGTGCGCCCAAGCCAGTAAATGCAGGTACAAAATAAACGCCGCCATTATTTTCTACGCTGGCTGCCATGGCGGCAGTTTCTTGTGCAGTATTAAATAACGTTAGGCTATCGCGTAGCCATTGTATCGCGCTGCCGGTTGAAAATACGCCGCCTTCCAGCGCATAGGTAACTTCTCCCTGCAGACGATAAGCGATGGTGGTCAGCAGTTGATTATTGGATTTAATGGCTTGATTGCCGGTATTGAGCATTAAGAAAGCGCCGGTGCCATAAGTACTTTTAATCATGCCAGCCTGAAAACAGGTTTGACCCACCAGGGCGGCTTGTTGATCGCCTACCAATGCGTGGATCGGAATTTCGCGATCAAACAGGCTGGGATAGGTGACGCCAAAATCAGCGCTACTATCCAACACGCGTGGTAATAATGTGGCAGGTATATTAAATAAAGCCAGGAGCTCTTCATCCCATTGCTGTGTATGAATATTAAATAACGAGGTACGTGATGCATTGCTGGCGTCAGTGGCGTGTATTGCGCCTTGCGTCAAATGCCACAATAAAAAGCTGTCAATGGTGCCGAAGGCCAATTCACCACGCTCGGCGCGTTGTCGGGCTTGTGGTATCGACTGCAATAACCAGTGGATCTTGCTGGCGGAGAAGTATGGGTCAAGCAATAAACCGGTTTTTGTTTGAATCATCGCATCATGCCCGGCCAGGCGTAGGGAGGCGCATAGGTTGGCAGTACGCCGATCTGCCCACACGATGGCAGGGTAAATGGGCTTACCGGTGCTGCGCTCCCAGATGACGGTGGTTTCCCGTTGATTGGTGATGCCGATGCTGGTGATATCCTGAAATGATAGCTTGGCTTGCTGTACGGCAAGATGGCAACACGCCAGCGTGGCCTGCCAAATCTCTTCCGGGTCATGCTCGAACCAACCTGGTTGTGGGAAGTATTGCTGTAGTTCGATTTGATGTTTGCTGATTGGCCTGGCGTGTTGATTAAAAATCATCACACGGGTGCTGGTGGTGCCGACATCAATGGCAAGGATATGTTGAGTCATGGTCAGCAGTCCTTCTGTGAAGTAAACCGGTGGGTAAGGTGTTAGGGCCTGTGCAGATTCTACCTATGAAGCCGATAAAAAACACCACAAAACGTATCCATGCAGTCGGTTTTAGTCACCTATTTAGTAAGATTATGCACAGCTTGGGATTTGGTGGTAGACAAGTAAGGGGGTTAGCGAAAATAATCGAAACTATCTACAGAAATTGCTTGTAAGTGCCTTATTTTACTGATATTTTTCTGTCTGTATATTTAGTGGTCAAAATGTATACAGCGCCTAATGGGCGGGGTTTTGGCACTTATTTAGTGGTGATATCCACAAGGTTATCCACAGATTCTGTGGATAACCTCGGACTACATTGAAATCGAGGTAAGTGGCGTTGTTTATACCTATTTTATGCCATCACAATACCATTTAGAAGGGCATGATGATTTTTTGAGAATTTTACAAATTCCAGGTAAACTTGAAATACGCACAGGTATACCCCATTTAATCAACAGATATTCAGTCTAACGTTATTTAACTACCCAGGTACCAGTATGTACAACTATGAATCATTACAGCATGTATTTTTGATTGCTATGCCACATCTGCAAGATCCCTGCTTTAGCCAATCCGTGGTTTATTTGTGGGAATATAATGCAGAAGGTGCGAAGGGGGTTATTATCAATAAGCCGGTGAAGGCAAACCTGGGCGATTTATTGCGTCACTTGGATATCCCAGTACAGGACCCACGAGTGGAAAAACATCCCATGCTGTTGGGTGGCCCTGTGGCGTCAGAACAAGGCTTCTTGATCCAGCGCAAACGCGAGTTTGATGACGAGACCGGCGGCATTGGATTGCAAATCACGGTGTCTTCCGCGCGTGCTGACTTAACGCCATTAGCAGAAGGTGGGGCGTTGACTGATACCCTGGTGGCATTAGGCTACGTACGTTGGGAGCCCATGCAATTGGATGAAGAACTCAAAAATAATGACTGGTTAGTAGCGCCGTTTAATGAGAAAACCTTATTTTCAGTGTTGGGGGAAGATGATGCGGGAGGAGCGACTACCACAGGCGCCTGGCATGGTGCAGTTGCTAAGTTAGGTATTGATGTTAATTATTTATCATCCGATGTGGGGCATGCTTGACACACCAAATAGTACTAGGCTTTGATTTTGGTATGAAACATATTGGCGTTGCTGTTGGTCAAACGGTAACGCATACCGCCAGCCCCCTGGCCAGCTTGCGCGCCCAGGCGGGTCATCCCGAATGGGAAAAAATCACCACACTAATTACCTATTGGAAGCCCAGCGTATTAATGGTGGGCATGCCGTTTGCATTAGATGGCTCTGAGCAGTCTATCACGCGTGCGGTACGGCGTTTTGTTGCGGATTTACGCCAACGTTATGAAGTGCCTGTACATACGGTAGATGAACGGTATACCACTTTAGAAGCCAGACGTTATCTGTTTGAGCAAGGTGGTTATCGTGCCTTAGAGAAGGCGCGTATCGATGGTTTGTCGGCGAAAATCATTATAGAAAGCGGGTTGAAAGATTGGAGTATGGAGTAATATGACTGCAGCATTCTCTCTGCCACATTTTTTATCAACTCAATTCCTAACCCGTTCACAAATCCTTTCCTTGTTGCAACACGCTAACAGTTACCTCAGCCCACAAGGTGAACTGTTACAACCAACGCCCACATTACAACACACGATTATTGCCAATTTATTTTTTGAAAATAGCACGCGTACACGTTGTGCATTTGAAATTAGCGCGCATCGACTTGGCGCCTATGTGCTAAATATAGATGTCAGTCGTTCCTCTACGCAAAAGGGTGAAACGCTGTTAGATACCGTGCGCAATTTACAAGCTATGGGTGTGAAACTATTTGTCATTCGTCATGGTGAGGCTGGGCTACCTGCGTGGCTGGCTGAACAAGTTGGTAATGATATTGCGATCATAAATGCAGGTGATGGGGTGAATGAACATCCCTCCCAGGCAATGTTGGATTTATTAACCATTCAACATTATAAGCCGGATTTTTCGCAGTTGCGCATTGCAATTGTCGGTGATATTCGTCATTCACGTGTTGCGCATTCGTTGTGTTATGCGCTATCCACTGTCGGCGTGCCGGATATTCGCCTGGTTGGCCCCCCACAGCTATTGCCTGAGCAACCGCCAGCAGCGCACATTACCTTGCATGAGGATGTAATCAACGGCATTGCAGAGACTGATGTCATCGTAGCACTGCGTATGCAAACAGAGCGCATGACACAACCGCAATTGCCCGTTGCGGATTATTTTCAGCGCTATGGGATTAGCAGCGATAAATTACGTCATGCTAAACCAGACGTCATTGTCATGCACCCAGGCCCGATGAATCGTGATGTGGAAATCGAATCAAGCGTGGCTGAGGGCGCACATTCGGTTATCCTCGCGCAGCCAAAATTTGGCATAGCGATGCGGATGGCGATTTTGTGCGCTGTCTGCTATGAGAACCGTTAATCCCGCTGGAACAAAGGGAGATTGAACGCAAACACGCCGTGAATACATCCATGTAGGCTCGTATATTTCGTCCCTGAAATATACGGTTTGCTTTTCAATCTCCCTTCATTCCAGCTGACTTTAGTGCCTTGAAGGTGGGAGGATACATGCTGTGGATTAAAGCTTTTCATATTATTTTTGTCATTACCTGGTTTGCAGGATTATTCTATTTGCCACGGTTGTTTGTCTACCATGCAATGGCGGAGGATGAGGTCAGCAGACAGCGCTTTTGTGTGATGGAACGTAAACTTTATTATGGCATCATGACACCCACCGCTATCTTAGCCACTGGATTTGGTATATGGATGGTAGTATTAAATCCGCTGTATTTGCAGATGCTATGGCTGCAAATCAAATTGGGATTAGTGGTTGTATTGTGGATATATCACCTCGCGTGTAACCATTACCGCAAACAATTTCTCCACAACACCAATCGACATTCTCACGTATTTTACCGTTGGTTTAACGAAGTATCGGTGGTGATTTTAATAGCGGTAGTGATTCTTGCAGTGGTGAAGCCGGGGTGAAATCTATGCTTACTACATATCAAGATGTAAGTCCTAATAAAATATTCTGCACTACGGTATTGCGCATACGATAATTAGACTAAGATGTGTGGCTGTATGCCCACAACTTAGGAATTACGCATGTCTGCTGCAACCGCTACCAAGAATAGTCAAGATACTGGATTACGCTAAAAAACGCCAAGAACTGGAAGCCATGAATAATCCGTTTGCGACGGTTATTTTGGCGCAGTTGGCAGTACTGGAAACTCGCAAAAATCCACAAGCGCGGTATGATACCAAGCTGGCGCTTACGCGTAAATTATATGAAAAGGGTTGGGGTAGGGGGGATATATTACAACTATATACGCTGATCGATTGGCTTATCGCCTTACCCAAAGAACTTATGTTAAACTACCACCAAGAAGTTGCTCATATCGAGGAGGAAAAGAAAATGGCTTACATCACCACAGCAGAACGCATCGGCATGCAAAAAGGCATAGCACAAGAACAGGCTAAAAGATCAGAATATGTGACCACAGCAGAACGCATCGGCATACAAAAAGGAGAAGGCAACCTACTGATCCGATTTCTCAAGCACCGTTTTGGTAATATCTCTGCTCGGTATATAGAACGCATCCAGGCGGCTGATTTAGAAACACTACATGTATGGGAAGAGCAATTTTTGGATGCCAAAACCCTGGAAGACGTATTCAAATAGAGAGGCCAGGCTTCCCGCTTTCAACTATAGTTACTAGCATGTAGGAATTACAATACTATCCCATACCCGTCACGCCTCTTCATGAATGCGGACCAGGGCGGGTTTTACGCAGTTGCTTACCTAAATCATCTACCAAATAAGTTATAAACTCCCATAGATTATTTTTTTCTACAATTTGATGAACCTGCTCTGCCGGTAAGAAGCGGCGCATTTCTTGTTTAAACTCTAGTGAGATTTCATTATTTTCTTTTAGTGCTTGTGCTCTGGAATTAAATAAACTTAGAAAATAAGATGGAGAATAATTCCGATCTTGAAGTTTGTTAGGTATTAATTCCAATTTAGGCTTTAACCCCTGCTGGTTGAGCCATGTGATGTCCCACAAGTCGCGATACTTTATGCGGTTGGGTCGCAATGCCAGGGCAAGTAATTTGTCCGCATAAATTTCTTCACGACTTTGTGCTTGTATGATTAACCCGCTAGTGCCCATGTCGACACCATAAGGATTTAATAACATCATTGGACGTTTTTCATAGGAAGGTATGGCGCAAATATCTATATTGATACGCTGAGCGGGTAAATGCTTATGCTGTGGCCTCGTTTCAACTTTGATCTTCCAGGTATCCACGTTGGTGTGATCTTTCACAGGTTCACTTACTTTAACTGGCAGCCCATATTTGTCGTTAAGACTGGTAACTAATAGTTTCCCCATCTCAGATAAACTATCACGTGTAAAATCACTACCCCCAGTAAAATCTAAATCTTCGCTTAAACGCATACTCCCATAACAGCATCGCAAGCATGTTCCCCCTATAAAAGTAAGGTTTTTTAGTAAATCGTTATGACTTAATACACGTAGGATGTCATGATGCAATAATTCTTTTTCCACAACTATTCTTAAGGTGGATAAATTTGGCTGATTCGCCAATGCTTCAGTAACGAGTTGGTCAAATAAATTCATTGGCAATATCCCAATCGATTAAATCACAATTTCGGTGAGTAGTTTTCATATCCCTTAATGCCAGAGATACACTTGCGCGCCATAATCTACAATCTGCATCATAAAACAACTGTTGCATGATGGAGGTTGGTTTTTGATTGGTATGAACGAACTCTATCGTGCCATATTCCCCGCAAGAAATAATATTACTGCGGCCAGATGACATGATTGAAATCCAGTTCATGGGGATTTGGGAAATAACGCTGGCGTCACTTAAAACAGTTTCAAGGCTAATATAGTTAAATTCATTAGCTCGCAAAAGAGCTGCTGCATGAAATAATATCAACCCACTTGGTGGGGCTGCTCGTGTAGAGATATATAGGCTGCGACATACCCTGGTTAAATACCCGGTACGCACAGAGCGGCTTAGTAGTGTTTTAAAAGCTATGTTAGACAAGTCGGGGAAAAGCGCCCGTAGATTTTGTAGGGTAAATAGATAATGCTCGTTATTGGCATACTGAGCAAGCCAGTTAACTAAACATTTCATAGGCTGCATAGATTGATACCCTACATTAAGTTACAGTAAGTGTAACCTAATGTGTAGCTTAATGCAAGGCTAGTCTTTGAGTATGCTTAGTACGTCTCAATACCGCGTTCTGTCGCCACTAACAGCACATCCGCTGGGTGGTGCGCAGAAATTACAGGCCAGAGGTCTGCCTCCTTCATACCTCCTTCAACCGTACCTCCTTCAACCGTTGACTGCTAACGTGTATGGGTTACACTATTACTAATCATACCCGCCACGCCTCTTCATGAATGCGGACCAAGGCGGCTTTTTTATGCCTACAAAAATTTCTTTTGAAAAACAAGCTCTTACGCTTAAAGAGCAAATTGAATTTCTTAAAAGTTGAAACTTGTTAATCGAAAATATTTACGAAGCTTGCCACATTCACAGAGAGGGAATTTTATGTTCAATAACTCAAGAATTATTCCATGCTGCTATTTTCCAACAAAAATTGTAGTAGTTGACGATGATGAAGTTTTTACAGAAACTTTATCCTATTACTTACCAATGAATAAGCAATTATTTAATGAGCCGACGCTAGCATTAAACGAACTATTAAATTATCAACCTCAAATTGAAGAGAAATTATGGCTCAAAACTGATTTGGAAAACGATCCTGGTGATGGTATTCACGAGCAATCACTTACAATAAAATTGAACAAAATGAAAGATATCGTAGCGAATGATAAGCGATACCAAGACATTAGTGTGTTGATTATGGATTACAAAATGCCAGGAATAGATGGTGTGACCCTGCTAGAACAATTGAAAACTAAGCCATTTAAAAAAATACTTTTGACAGATAAAGGTGATGATAGGCTTGGAATCGAAACTTTTAATGAAGGATTAATTGATTACTTCGTCCCTAAGAATGAAAATGATGTTTTGAGTAAATTAAAAACGATTATTGAGAAATTAAAAGCTGAATACTTCTTAGGTCTTACAAGAGGGTTGCGAGACTATTCAACACATATTTCCAATATTAGTTCAAACCACGATCTTCATAATTATTTTTATAGTACAGTCTCCAAATATAGCACTACTGAATTTTATTTAATTGATCTGGTTGGTACCTATGTCTTATTAGATGAAGACCGAAAAAAACATTATTTAGTGGCTCACTCAGATGAGCAGCTTTATAATTTAGCAAGCGCAGCAGAGCAAGATGGTGCGACTAAAGAGGTAGTACAAGAAATCACAGCAGGATTGAAAATTCCATTTTTTGGCGAAAATAAAAATTATTGGGAAATTCCTGGTAAAGAATGGGGTAAGTATTTGTACTCTGCAATTCCAGTTGAATTAACAAACAAGAAACTATATGTGTCACTTGTTGAACCATAAAATAAGGTTCTTCAAATGGTGATACATGAAATATCTTTGAAAGAGCGCTGATTTTTTATTTGTGCTAATCCATTATGGGCAAACGTGGAACTTTTCTCTTTGTATGCCAGGAGATCAAATGGTATGAAATTGCTGCGAATTTTTATTTTTTTATTTGTTATTATCCCCACGGGGATTATGGCAGATCCAACACAGATTAGAGTTGCCATATTAGATAATCTACAGTCACAAAAATTGTCCTCTATAAATTATGAAGATCATTATCTTGAAGGTGTTGAACTCGCCGTTTTTTCTGCAAAAGAGAAAGGAATAAATTTACAATATAAATACTTTAAGTACGGGAAAGAACCATTAGATATATTCACAGAAATACCTAAAGTCAAAGCCTGGAAGCCTGATTTTATCATTGGGCCGCGCTCCTCAGATAAATTTTTATTATTGAAAAACTATTTTAATGATGTAGCGGTATTATCCCCGCTTGCTACAGCTGAAGAAGTATATAGTGTACCCGGTAACTTTTATAGCTTGAGTTCCTCTGATGGAGAAATTTCTAAGGCGATCACACAGTTTATTTATAAAAAATTTCCTGACACAAGGAAGATATTTGTCATTGCTGCGATAGATTGCAAAAGTTGTTATGCAATACAAAAAAATATTTTTTCATTCTATAAAAGTAGCCGTCAAAAAACCAAGATTGTTAAAGAACAATTTATTTCCACGGATGTCCAAACTATGGATATCGCAAAAATGGTAGCAGGATTCAAGTCGGGAGATATTATCATAATACCTGATCCAGCTTCAGTTTCTGCCATTTTATTGGCGCGTATAGTAGATTACTTAAAACAACCGGAAATAAATTTTATCGGTGCAGATGGTTGGGGAAGTGCGAAAATCTACGTTGGAAAAATAAAGCCAATACTGCCTTTTAATGCCTATCATCTTACTCAATGGTCTTTAAGTTCAAAAACAAAGGACGTTGAAAATTTTAAAAAACTTTATTATGAAAAATTCTCAGCAATTCCACAAGGCTCTATCTCTTACACTAGTTATACTGCCGCTATGATGGGAGTAAATGCATATGTGAGCAGGCATGATAATACTAAAGATGTCAAGGAGGAAATACTGAAAAGTATTAAGCAAATGGTCAAAACCAATCCCAATAAATATCGCGCAAGGCCCTATGTTTTCTATAAATTAGAAAATTCAGGGGAGCAAGTTGTCACATCCATTAACCCTAATATAACCAATTAATTATGACAGAAAAAAACGTATTCTCATAACTGGTGCAACAGATAATATAGGAGCTGTGCTTTGTGAATATCTAACCACAAAGCATTACGATTTAATACGTTTTCTTTAGGGGGAGTGATGACTGATGAATTTATTCGAAAACTTCAAAAAGAAGCTGTGGAAAAAAACAGCTCTTATACAGATATTTTATCTCAACGTGTAGATAATGTTCCTTTAAAAAAATACGCTTCTCCATTAGAGGTTGCACAGATTATAGAGGGACTTTTATCTGATTTTAGCAACCATCTGACGGGCACAAATATTATCTGTGACGGCGGTTTTACCAGGGCATATTAATGCTGAAATTCATTAAGAATAATGAAACGTTGGCCAGCCAGGTGCGCTGGAAAATCAGCAGTCGCATATTGATATGCATTTTGCTGATTTTAAGCGGTATAGTAGCACAAACATTCTTTGAATCAAGAAACAGTCTTTCGAGTTTCAAAGAATCCCTGGATAATGATTGTCGGCCGCTGGAGGATTTTATTATAAGCCAAATCCTGGTTCCTAATAAGGATGCTATTAACCTGGCTATTCATAATTTTAATAACCAACATACGCCTATAAAACTCGTGTGGATTAGTAATGATGATCAACAAATACTGAAATCTATAAAATGGCGCTTTCCATTTTACTGGGTATATTATTATCCATTGCATACTATTTATAACAACCATTTTGGTTACTTTGTAATAACCGGCTCTTTTCTTGATGACAAGAGTTTACTATCCCCTTTGCTGGTAAAAGTTATTTTGTTAATAGCATTTTCTCTCATTGTCTTGGTTATTTTATACCCATTGGGAAGAAGTATACCTAATAAACTATTTGTACAACCGATTAATAATCTGCTGCACTTATTGAAAAATAACGAATCATTAAATGAGCAAATAACCTATGAATGTGCTGTAAAGTATACTTATGAAATTAATGAAATTAAAAATAAATTAATTGATCTTTTAACATCCAATGAAAAAAAATTAAAACAAATTGCTTTGGGCGAATTAGCTACACAAGTCGCACATGATATACGTTCACCTTTGGCAGCCTTAGATATGATTGTACACAACTGCCAAACTCTCTCTGAAAAAGAGAGAATTTTAGTTAGAAAGGCTGCTTCTCGGATTACAGATATCTCAAATAATTTATTAGTTCAATACAATTATAAAGATAGGAAGGAACCAATTATTGAGAATAGTGAACCAGAGATAGTGGCAGATTTGCTGGCATCTATTTGGACGGAAAAACGCCTACAGCACAATAAAAATAATATAAGTTGGTGTTGGGAGGTAAAACCTGAAGCTTTAGGTATATTTGTAAACCTCGCCGGCTCAGGGTTTAAAAGAGTTATTTCTAATTTAATTGATAATTCCGTTGATGCATTTCAAAAGATAAAAAACAAAGGAAGCATTACTATTTGTTTGAAAAATTTAGATAATGATATGGTGGAGATAAGGATCATTGATAATGGTTGCGGCATTCCTGCCGACCTTATGCGACAGGTTGGCGAGGGCGGTGTTAGTTATGGTAAAGAAAGTGGTAGGGGATTAGGATTAAAGGATGCCATAGAAAAAATTCACTCGTGGAATGGAGATTTTTCTATTGATTCTAAGGAAGGTAAGGGCACAACCGTAAGTATTAAATTAAAAAAAGAACCTTCGCCTGCCTGGTTCGTGAATGATTTAAAAATAGGATACAACAGTCATATTGTCATCTTAGATGATGATGCTTCAATACATCATGTTTGGCAAGATCATTTGGGAATAAAATTATTAAATCCTAATGAAAATATTTTTAATTTTTATAAGGCAGATGACTTAATAAAATGGCAGCAACAACGTGAATTTGCAACTGTCTATTTTATAGATTATGAATTTATTGGACAGGGGATAACAGGCTTAGATGTTATTAATACTTTAGGTATTTCTAACCGAGCGTTCTTGGTAACTAGTCACTATGATGATCTGTCTATTCGCCGTAGTTGTGAAAAGTTAGGTATGAAGATAATTCCTAAGCATTTTGTTCCGCACGTGGTGATAAATTTTACGGCTCGTTTGAATAATCTGTGGGTGAAATTAACCAGGATTAGCCATCATAAATCTAAAAAACTGTTTGCACACAGTATCGTATCTATCATGTTCAGCTTCGTCATTGGCATGATTAACGAGCAGTTACCATTAAGTTACATTAAGTGTAACTTAGTGCGTTGTCCAATGCAGGATTAATCTTTGAGTATACTTAGTGCGTCTCAATGCCGCGTTCTGTCGCCACTAGCAACACATCCGCTGGGCGGTGCGCAAAAATGCCGCTTTCTATCACGCCGGTAATATTTTTTATGGTAGACTCTAGTTTTATTGGATCAAGCGCCTTCAAATTATAAACATCGAGAATAACGTTGCCATTGTCGGTTTTATACCCTTCACGATAAACTGGGTCGCCGCCGAGTTTGACTAATTGGCGCGCGACATAACTACGCGCCATTGGCGCTACTTCTACTGGAATGGGTGCGGCTTCGCCCAATACAGTGACGCGCTTACTGGCGTCAATAATACACACGAATTGTTTGGCGACTGTGGCAATAATTTTTTCACGCAACAATGCGCCGCCACGTCCCTTGATTAAATAGCGATGTTCATTCGCTTCGTCGGCGCCATCGATGTAAACATCCACGGTATTTGCTGAATTTAAATCATGTACTGGGATATGTAGCGCTTTAAGTCGTTGTTCGGTTTCCAGCGAACTGGCGATGGCGCCTTCAATGTTACCCTTGATGTGAGCTAGTGCTTCAATAAAAAATTTAACTGTGGAGCCAGTGCCAACACCTATAGTAGCGCCTTGCTTGATATACTTTAATGCAGCTTCAGCAGCAGATTTTTTTAAATCGTCTTGAGACATACATAGCTCCTTAAATTATTTTGAAAGACTTAACACAAAAAACATAAAACAAAAAAGATTTGACGCAGAGGCGCAAAGACGCAAAGAAAATATTAAAAACAAAAAATAAAGTATTAAAAAACAAAGAAAAGACTAAAAGATTAAAAAAATAATTTTTTTATGTTTTATCTTTTATGTTTTCCTCTGCGTCTTTGCGTCTTTGCGTCAAATTTTTTAATCTTTTTTCTTTTGAGTTTGTAATCCCATTATGCCGCAACAACGCCTCAATCTTCGGCGGGCGGCCGCGGAATTCAATAAATAATTCCATGGGTTCCTTAGCGCCGCCGCTTTCTAGTAAGGTATGTAAGAACGCCGCGCCACTGCGTTGATCAAAAATGCCGCGTTCTTCAAATAAAGAAAACGCGTCGCAGGCTAACACTTCCGCCCATTTATAGCTGTAGTAACCAGCTGCATAGCCGCCAGCAAAAATGTGCCCAAAGCTGTGCTGAAAACGATTCCACTCCGGTATGGCAGAGATAAATAATTGTTGGCGGACGTTATCTAACGTTTGTTGGATTTGACCGATTTTTCCCGGCTCATAGTGTAAATGTAGGCGAAAATCGAACAGTGAAAATTGCAGTTGCCGCACCATTTGCATTGCCGATTGAAAATTCTTTGCACGAATTAATTTATGATATAAATCTGTCGGTAATGCTTGCTGGGTTTGATAGTGTTGCGCAATTAAATCAAGTCCGGATTTTTCCCAGCACCAATTTTCCATGAACTGGCTCGCGATTTCTACTGCATCCCAGGGAATGCCAGTAATGCCGGCAACACCGGCATGATCGACAGTAGTTAATAAATGTTGTAAGGCATGGCCGCATTCGTGAAATAGCGTCGTGACATCATCGTGTGACAGCAACGCAGGATCATTGCCAACCGGTGCGTTAAAATTGCAAGTGACAAAACCAATGGGTGCTTCGATGTCGCCATTGTGCAATTTGCGCCGTGCATAGGCATCATTCATCCAGGCGCCATCACGCTTGCCTTCGCGCGCATAAAGATCTAAATATAAATAGCCGCGTAGTGTGTTATTCTTTTCTGCATAAATGGCGAATAAGCGCACGTGTTTATTCCACACATCAACCCCAGGTACGGCTTCAAAACGCATACCATATAGTTGATGAATGATATTAAATAATCCAGCTACAACATACGCATCTGGAAAATAGGGACGGAATTCTTCTTTGGAAACTGCATAAGCATACTGGCGTAATTTTTCACTGTAGTAGGGTACATCCCACGCGTTTAACGCATCGACGCCGTATTGTTCGCGCGCGAACTGTGTCAATTCGGCAAACTCCTCGCGCGCCGTTGTCAGAGAGGCGTCAGAGAGTTCGGTTAAGAATGCTAATACTTCTTGTGGTTGTTTTGCCATCTTGGTGGCTAGCGAATATTCGGCGTAATTGTTGAAACCTAACAAGGTCGCCATTTCATGTCGGATATGCAAGATGTCTTCCATAACCGGGCTATTATCCCATTTACCCGCATTAGGACCTTGGTCGGAGGCGCGGGTAGTAAGGGCATAATATAATTCACGGCGCAATGCGCTAGAATCTGCATAAGTAATCACGGCTTGATACGAGGGCATTTCCAGCGTAAACAACCAGCCGGGTAATGTTTTTTGTTGCGCTGCTTGTTTGGCTGCTGCCAGGGCATGTTCAGGTAGGCCAGCCAGTTCGGCTGCATCAGTTACATGCTTGATCCAGCCTTGAGTGGCATCGAGTAGATTTTCTTCAAACTGGGTGCTTAATTGCGTCAGTTGTTGTTTAAGATCAGCAAAGCGTTGTTTAGCCTGTGGTTCAAGGTGAACACCTGCCAGGCGAAAATCGCGCAGCGCATTATGGATAATTTTTTGTTGGGCAGTGTCGAGCGTTTTAAATGTGGCGCTATTGGCAATGGATTCGATGGCATGAAATAAGGCGGTATTTTGCATCATTTCCAGTTGATAATCCGACAGTTTCAACACGCATTCGTTATACACTTCGCGTAATTTACTGGAATCTGCAACGCTGTGTAAATGACTGATCGGAGCCCATAATTTTTGCAACTCAGCATCCATATCTTCCATCGGCCGCATTAAATTATCCCAGCTATAAGGAGTGCTGCTCAGCAACTGTGTTAAACGTGCGCGATGCGCATCGAGTAACGTGGTGAGTTGGGTGGTAAATGTATCGAGTTGGATTTGGCTGAAGATAGGGAGGCTAACAATGTCTGGCATAAATGTCTCGTGTTAAAAAGATTAAAAAATTAAAAGATTTGACGCAGAGACGCAAAGACGCAGAGAAAAACATAAAAAGATAAAAAATATTTTAAAAAATTATTTTTTTTATTTTTCAATATTTTTTCTTTTGTTTTTAATCTTTTCTCTGCGTCTTTGCGTCTCTGCGTCAAATATTTTTTTATTTAAACCGAGGCTGTTTCTCGGTTAGGGCAATGATTGTTTTGCATGATGCTCGTCAAGGCCTGCGCATAGGTTTCTAAATCTTCGGGCGTCTTGGTTTCAGTGGCGCACACTAATAGACATTCACCTAATTCTGGGTAGTGGGGCGTGAGGTTGAATCCGCCCTGGATGCCAAGCTTTGCCAGTGCTGTTAATACTTTTTCCACGGGTTTGTTCAGACGTAGGACAAACTCATGGAATATCGGTTGGTTAAACACCGTCGTCACGCCGGGAATTTGTGATAAACGTTGTTGCAGTGTAACGGCATTGTGGTGACTATTGCTGGCGACGCGGCGTAATCCTTCTGGGCCGACCAGGCTCATATAAATGGTTGCTGCTGTAACCACGAGTCCCTGGTTGGTGCAAATATTTGATGTTGCCTTGGAACGGCGGATGTGTTGTTCGCGTGCTTGTAGTGTTAATGTGAAACCAGGCTTACCTTCTAAGTCAGTGGTGCGACCGACAATGCGTCCGGGCATTTGTCGTACATGTGCTTGTTTGCAGCACAAAAATCCGAAATAAGGTCCGCCCGATGCTAACGGTACACCGAGGGATTGACCCTCGCCGCACACAATATCTACTCCAGATGCGCCCCATTGGCCGGGTTCCTTGAGTAGCGCCAGGGACATGGGGTTGACCAGGGCAATAGTGGTAATGCCGTGTTCGCGCGCCCAATCACTCAATGTGTCTACCTCTTCCAGCACGCCAAAGAAATTGGGTTGCGGAATAATGAGTGCTGCGGCTTCTTTTAGTGCGGCATCATCCAGTGCGGATAATTTTAGACAGCCATCGGTGATGCAGTAGGGAATTTCGGCGATGTCAATTTTTTGTGACTTCACAATACTATGCACCACCGCACGATAGAATGGATGAATGCTGGCTGGCAATAGGATAAGGCGGCTGCGCTTACTCATACGCACCGCCATCAAGATCGCTTCAGCCAATGCAGAGGCGCCGTCGTAAAGGGAAGCATTGGAGACATCCATGCCGGTCAGGCGCGCCATCATGGTTTGATATTCGTAGATAAGCTGCAAAGTGCCCTGGCTAGCTTCGGCCTGGTATGGGGTATAGGCCGTCAAAAATTCGCCGCGACTGATTAAATCCAGCACGGCAGCGGGTATATGGTGTTCATACGCGCCAGCGCCGATAAAGCAGAGTTTCGCGCGGTCTTGGGCGCTGCGCTTCTTGAATTAGACGTGCAATCTCCATTTCAGACAGTGCTTCGGGAATGCCAGGCAGATCGTTGATGCGTAGTGATGCAGGAATTTCATCGAACAGGGCATTGATATTGTCAACGCCGATGGTGGCTAGCATGGATTGGATTTCAGCGGCGGTATGGGGGATGAATGGCATGGTGGTCTCTTTAGTAATGAATTAACCGCAAAATTATACACCAAAGTGTCGGAAATAATAGGGAATATCAGTTGTGATGGATACTTCTAGCTTTATCCACTACTCATCGACAACTTCAAGTCGTCATGCTCAAAAGCAGATTTCATACGGGCGATTTCTTTTGTGGTTAAGCCCAGAGCGGAAGCGCATTCGCGCCAGTTGGAGGTTGCATGACCAACCTCGGCGGCAATATCTCTTGCTTCTGCTGCCTTGAGTCCGAACTGCGGCGCTACTTCGAACGCCAGGGGGAGCGAAGCAGTAGTGTCGTTTTGGTTAATGGCCATGCTCAAATATCGTGGCTTGATATCGGTTGGAGTCGGGTTGAGGTCATAAGCAGGAGAGAGCCGCCATCCGCCGCCAGCATCATACAAGCCGTCCATGCTGATCGATCACTGAGGCTTTTGGGCGTGCGCCACCTAGAGAAGAGCCAGGTGCAAGCAGTAATTGCAATTCACGCTCAGTTTCTTTCGCCTGCCGCAGCGTGCATGGCAGCATTTAGTAATTCGCCTAGGCGAACTAGCGGCGGAATGGAAGCGGCGGTTTGCAGTGCTAAAAATTCACCGCCTTCTTTTTCAGCAAAGCGAAGCGCGCCCTGGCGGGCAATGTCTCCGACACCCAACAGATAATCGGCTTCACTTAAGCTGCGCAATGCTCGATTCTCCGCGCGCGCCTTGCGTTGTTCCTCATGCTGAATCAATGCGCGCCCCCAACGATCTGGCGCGGAATCGCCAATAGCGCCGAACAGGGAATGGGTTGCCGGAGTATGATGCTGCCCCTCTCCCAGCATAAGTGCCGGTTCCAGCGCGAACCGGCGCGGGGATTTGAGCCAATTTTCATCATATTCAAAGCTGGCGCTTTCCCTTCCCTTGCTGTGGCGTGTCCATAAGCGCCCTACCAGATGCGTTTTATCTTCCAGATCAACGTAGACGAAAACAGTGCGCTCCATTACTGTATCCCTCTATTTCTACGCGGGCGGCGCACACGCTTAGGCAAGCGTTCATCCTCAAGTTGTAAACCCAGTGCATCATTCTTCACATCGGCGAGGTCTTCGAGGCGTGACGTTAGACCCAAAATAAACAGCACTGTTGCGTAAATACCTAGCGATACGCCAGGATCGCCTTTTTCTACCTTACTTAACGTTGTGCGAGTAACAAAGGCGCGTTCTGCCATCAACGTCATGGGAATGCGCCGACGCAAACGCGCAGCGCGTATGTCCTCACCTAATTTAGCAAGAGCTCTTCTCACTGGAAGCGGTAACGGCGGATTTGTACGCATAGTAATCTCCTATTGCCTATTATTATAGACATTAGGATAATTAATGTCCATTATAATATACATTAAACTAAAGTGTGGAGAAGGGATGGTAATAGAGAAGGAGTGCTTTTGATTTCCAATACTGCTGTAATAACCTTTTGGAGCTTGCCATTTTTGTTTCGATAACAATTTCCTCCTTAACTTACTTGTTCGAATAATGGCGGAGAGACAGGGATTCGAACCCTGGGAGGGGGTTACCCCTCAACGGTTTTCAAGACCGCCGCTTTCAACCGCTCAGCCATCTCTCCAAATAGGTCGAGCATTATAGCGGAGATTTAGGCAGAAATGTAGCAGCTGGGAGCAAACCAAGGAAAAGAAAAAAGATTTGACGCAAAGACGCAAAGAAAAATATAAAACATAAAAAAATGACGTGAGCAGCAAAACCAAAAAATGAGTACAAAGAGGCGGGGACGCAAAGAAAATAAAAAATTTAACTTAAAAACGTAGAGAAAAAACATAAAATATTTAAAAAATTATTCTTTTATTTTATTTTTCAATCTTTTTTCTTTTGTTTTTTTAATCTTTTCTTTTTGCGTCTCTGCGTCTTTGCGTCAAATTTTTTAAAAAGGGCTATTCGGTAGTATCAGGCTCAGGGGCGCTTGGTTTCTTGTTTTTGTCCAGATTACGGTAGGTAATGCGGCCCTTGGAGAGGTCATAAGGCGTCATTTCAACAGTGACGGAGTCACCGGTTAAAATGCGGATGTAGTTCTTGCGCATTTTGCCGGAAATGTGTGCCGTAATCATATGGCCATTTTCCAATCTAACGCGGAATAGGGTGTTCGGCAGCGCTTCGGTAACCACGCCTTCCATTTCAATGTGTTCTTCTTTTGGCATAAGAATAGTGAGTTGTTAAACAGGTCTGGAATAGTGCCTGAGTTTGCATTATTGCGCAACCTGGTTGTTCAGCAAAAGTTGCAAACAGTCATAATCCACTAGCTTAATATTTATGGTTGCCCGTAATCCCATGAGACATCAGACGTTGATAGCGTCTTTCCTGTAAGGTATCCAAGGGAATTTTTTTTAGCTCGTGTAATTCGGTGATAAAGAGTTGTTTTAATGTCTGCGCCATGGCATCAACGTTACGATGGGCGCCGCCTAATGGTTCGGAGACGATGTTGTCAATCAGCCCTAATTTATGTAATGGCTGTGCAGTGACGGCCATTGCATTGGCGGCTTCTGCGGCTTTTTCCGCACTTTTCCACAGAATAGAAGCACAGCCCTCCGGGGAAATAACGGAATAAATGCTATATTGCAGCATAAACACGCGATCGCCGACGCCAATCGCCAATGCGCCGCCCGACCCCCCTTCGCCTGTCACCACGCAGATGATGGGTGTCCTTAAGCGCGACATCACTAATAGGTTACGTGCAATCGCCTCGCTTTGATTATGTTCTTCTGCATCAATGCCCGGATAAGCGCCGGGGGTGTCAATCAGGGTGATAATGGGTAATTTAAAGCGCTCCGCCATTTGCATCAGGCGTAATGCCTTGCGGTAATCTTCGGGCTTGGCCATGCCAAAGTTGCGTTCAACTTTTTCCTTGGTGCTACGGCCTTTCTGGTGTCCAATCACCATCACTGGTTCTGCGTTAAGACGCGCTAAACCACCGACAATCACTAGCCCTTCGGAATAATGGCGATCACCGAATAGTTCGTCAAAATCGGTAAAGATGCGTGAAATGTAATCAAAGCAATTGGGTCTGAGTGGATGGCGCGCCATTTGCACAATTTGCGCCGGTGTGAGCGAAGCAAAAATAGCGCGCGTTAGATCCTTGCTCTTGTTTTCCAGGCGTGTGATTTCATCGTAAATATTGATTTCGGTATCAGCGCCGACACGGCGAAGTTCTTCGATTTTTGCCTCAAGTTCGGCGACTGGGCGTTCAAATTCCAGAAAATTCAAATTCATGCTTTATCCTTGATGAGCCCTAGTTGGCGTACCGCATCACGTTCTTCACGTAACTCTTGCAACGTGAGATCGATATGTTGCTGGCCGAACGCATTGTGTTTCCAGCCAGTCGCAACATCGTATTTGCCATGCACGACACGCGTGGGGAAGGAGAAAATCAAGCCTTCATCCACGCCATATTGGCCTTGCGAATAAGATCCTACTGAAAAGCTCTCGCCAGGGGGCGTGTCATGCGTCAGTTTATAGACACTACCTATCGCGGCGTTGGCGGCTGATCCCGCTGAGGAAGCGCCGCGCGCCTTGATCACTTCAGCGCCACGCTTTTGAATCATGGGCATAAAGTCATTCTGTAGCCAGGGTTCAGAAATGACTTGTGCGGCGGGTAGACCATCAATGGTTGCGTGGTAAAAATCGGGGTATTGGGTGGCGGAGTCGTTTCCCCATACCACGATATTTTTCACGCTTTCAACACCCACGCCTGCTTTCTTGGCAAGCTGGGTACGCGCCCGGTTTTCATCCAGCAGTGTCATGGAGAAAAATCGATCATGTGGCACGTCAGGCGCATTGTGCATGGCGATGAGACAGTTGGTGTTGGCGGGATTTCCCACTACCAATACACGCACATCATTGGCAGCGTGTTCATTGATTGCGTGGCCTTGCACGGTGAAAATGCCACCGTTGATTTTCAGTAAATCAGAGCGTTCCATGCCAGCCTTGCGTGGCACTGCGCCCACTAACACCGCCCAATTGACGTTGCGCATGGCGACATTGACATCATCGGTAATAACCACGTTTTTCAGTAGGGGGAAGGCACAGTCTTCGAGTTCCATCAACACGCCTTGTAATGCAGGCAGGGCAGCGGGTAATTCTAACAGTTGTAATTCCACGTCGGTTTCAGGACCAAACATATCGCCACGGGCAATGCGAAACAGCATGGCGTATCCGATTTGGCCAGCAGCACCGGTGATAGCGACTTTGACACGGGGTTTTAGCATAGGAGGCTCCTCTTGGGAATGAGTGTTTAATTTACCGTATTCTGGTGTGGGAGGGAAGGGGTGAGCTAATTAAGCCGTGGCATTGGTTCCTTCTCCCCTTGTGGGAGAAGGAACCAATGCCACGGCTTAAATAGGGGGTGTACCTCCCCCAGAGTTGTTTGGAAGTTTAGAGTCATCGGGGTGAGGAGATGCCGTGCTGGGTGTTTTATGTGCCTCCTGTGCCTGATGAAACGTTGATAAAAATGGAGCGGTGCTTTGGCTTATGTTTTCACTTCTGCCACCTACAGATTCTTCTATTTCTGGGGAGGAAGGGGTGCTTCCGCCCCCATTGGCATTATGTCCGTTCAGTAAATGATGGTGTGTTGAGCCTGAAACAACAGATATAAATGACTTATGGTCGGGGACAACTGGTGTATGTTGTCCATATTTACGTTCTATCTTTGCCCCACGTTGTTGTATAGCAATCTGGCTATAAGATGATCCCCCGACTTCTAATCCGCTATTGGGACTGACGTCAGCGAGTAATTCTTGCTGCTGATAGATTTGTAAGGCTTGTTGCGCGCCGCCCACTATTCCGGCAATGCCGACGCCAGCGATGAGGAGGGCAGTTATCTTAAAGCCGCTGTAAAGCAGTAACATGCTGGCTGGCGCTGCTGGCGAGAACAGCAAGAACAGTCCGCCTGCGAGCAATAATGCAGCAAATATGGCTATACCGATGTTACGCCATAGATGGAGGTGGTTAGTATCCAGGCAAGCTATTCCACGACGCAGGTTCTTTTGAATTTGGTATACCTCATATCTTTTATCATTGTTTAACGAGGTGGAAAGATGTTTTTGTAGTTGTATGTGTTGTTGTCGTTGTATACCTTGTAAGATTTCTAAATCCCGGGTAAAACAATAACTGGTTTGTTGCTGTATATCGGGGCCGAAATGTTGTATGACGGCGATTAATTGTTCGATATCCCCGGGTGATATAGTAGTAGGTGAAGACTCAACATCATGGTCTGGGCGAAAACTCTCCAGTTCGGCATGTTTGGCCGTTTGCGCCTGATAATCGATAAATACCAGTAGGGTGCTGGTGACGATGGCGGCGAGTGCGATCAGGGTGAAGGTTGCGCTGATTGGGTTACTAAACAATGCCAGGGCGGCGATAAACAGTACGATGGCTATGCCAGTCTTGGGGTGTCTGGTTAGGGTAGTGAGCGCCTTCACCACAGTGGCGAATGCCCAACATATTCCTTCCGCCAGTGCAACAAATGGAAAACAGGGTGAGGATAACCAACGTACGTTGCCAGAGTGCTCATCAAGAAGATCTTTTCTCTGACCATCCCATAATATTTCGCCGAAACGTTTTCGGCATAAGCTGACACTCGCATAGATGGAACTAAAGAAATAATTGGGTAAATTAAGCCAGCCGCCGTAGGATTGTGCTAATCCATGTTTGCCAGGAACGGGGGGAGTTGTCTCTGATTTTTTTGCTTGTTTTATATCGAAAGTGACATGTTGTAATTGCTGCTGCAATCTGGCCAGTTGGCGCTTGCGCTGTGATGTTGCGTTGTTAAGATTAGCAGGAGTAATGGTGTTATCTAATGTTGCTGTTAACCGAGTAAGTTGTTTTTTTATACCTTCTAGTTTCCAATTTGTGGTAGTAATGACAGTATTTTTTTCTTGCTCCAATTCATCCATTTCTTTTGCTGAACCAGTATCCGATATGGGTTTGCCTGTTACTGCAATTACAGCCTGAGCAATACAATCGATATCTTCCAACGTGGCAGTGAGTGTGTCTAATTCATTTTCTGTGAGTTCAGGTATTGTGTCAGGATGAGTCGTATTAAAGCTGCCGAGAGATACTACATGCTTGTCCAGTGTTGCACAGGTTAGTAAGGCTGTATTGTTTGTCACATCATCACGATACCGTCTTACTTTATGGGTATGTATCTTAGTCAAACGTTGACCATTGTGTTCTAAATTATCGCTTAATGCATAATCTAATTGTTGATCCGCAAGAATGGCATCTTCATGTGGTTTTTGCGGAGTTGGTTTATAGCTAATATCCTGGGAAAACATATCGCCCATGTGAGAGCCAAAGGAAGCGCAGCCAACGCAAACCAGCACACTCACGCATATTGCCAGCCCGATGCCGCCGAAGGGATTACTTACCAGTAGGAATACTAAAACGCAGATAATGGCTGTTAAAGTGCCTATTCCAAGGCCAATGAGAGTGCCCTGATATTGTAGTTTATGTTTTATGACATGCTCGGTCTCTTGCTTAGATGTGTTACCCGCCAGATAACGAACATAAGTAATAGCCCTGGCTATGTACTGAACAAGCGCCACTGCGGCGAAGGTGATGGCGATGGGTGGGAAAACACCAAATACCGAGTAAATACCGATAGAAGACAGGGCGCTGAGTGAACTAAAACCCTGGATAAAAAGGAAGGCAAGCACGCCTGCGAATGAAGCCACACCAGCGCCGCGTACCATCCAGGTTTCAGAGCGAGGTCTACCTGTGGTGAATATACGCGCAGCAAAGCTAATCATGCTACCGGTAGTAAATGCGATGAATAATCCATGTGCTACTTCTTCTGTAGGAGTTGATGGTTGCTCGTATCTACCACGCCCTGGGAAATCATGAATATACTGGTTGCTATAATGAATACTATCATGCCAAAGGTGGTACAAACTTCCAGGTTAAACCCCACCTTTTTGTACATGACCCAGAGACGTGAAATACAGGTAAACAGTGATACGAGATTGGTCAGGGCAAGAATAGTATTTAAAATGATGGAAATCCATGGCATGGCGATGCTGAGGAATGACAACATTAGCAACGGCCACAGGATGCCAAATGCCAGCAGGGCCAGGAGAAATGAGATACTGTGGGGAGATGAGTTTGTCCACCATTTTTTAAGTTTTAATTTAGCTTTTTGAAATAGGCTCATGGATAGTCATTAATTTGTCAGTGGGAACTGATGTTAAATATAACGTGTCGTTGTGTTAATTATATAAAAAGATGATTAAGCTATTATGAAGAGTGTTGTTTAAGTGGCTAGCGCTAGTTCCTTCGGCCGCCTGCGGGGGAAGATGGGGGTCTATGACTTATGATAATTCACGTTAATTTAGGTTGTTATAGTCCGTTACTGACCACATCCATTTCTCCCTCCCCAATTTCACCGTTATGTGTGCTCCCTCGTTTAGATTCTTTTATTTCTGGGGAGGAAGGGGTGCTTCCGCCCCCATTGGCATTATGTCCGTTCAGTAAATGATGGTGTGTTGAGCCTGAAACAACAGATATAAATGACTTATGGTCGGGGACAACTGGTGTATGTTGTCCATATTTACGTTCTATCTTTGCCCCACGTTGTTGTATAGCAATCTGGCTATAAGATGATCCCCCGACTTCTAATCCGCTATTGGGACTGACGTCAGCGAGTAATTCTTGCTGCTGATAGATTTGTAAGGCTTGTTGCGCGCCGCCCACTATTCCGGCAATGCCGACGCCAGCGATGAGGAGGGCAGTTATCTTAAAGCCGCTGTAAAGCAGTAACATGCTGGCTGGCGCTGCTGGCGAGAACAGCAAGAACAGTCCGCCTGCGAGCAATAATGCAGCAAATATGGCTATACCGATGTTACGCCATAGATGGAGGTGGTTAGTATCCAGGCAAGCTATTCCACGACGCAGGTTCTTTTGAATTTGGTATACCTCATATCTTTTATCATTGTTTAACGAGGTGGAAAGATGTTTTTGTAGTTGTATGTGTTGTTGTCGTTGTATACCTTGTAAGATTTCTAAATCCCGGGTAAAACAATAACTGGTTTGTTGCTGTATATCGGGGCCGAAATGTTGTATGACGGCGATTAATTGTTCGATATCCCCGGGTGATATAGTAGTAGGTGAAGACTCAACATCATGGTCTGGGCGAAAACTCTCCAGTTCGGCATGTTTGGCCGTTTGCGCCTGATAATCGATAAATACCAGTAGGGTGCTGGTGACGATGGCGGCGAGTGCGATCAGGGTGAAGGTTGCGCTGATTGGGTTACTAAACAATGCCAGGGCGGCGATAAACAGTACGATGGCTATGCCAGTCTTGGGGTGCCTGATCAGGGTAGTGAGCGCCTTCCCTACAGTGGCGACGGCTCGGGATACCCACTCAGCCAGTAAAATGACTAGAAAAAATGGTGAGAATAACCAGCGTATTCTACCGATGGGTTTATTGCTACGGGACAGGCGCTCTTCGTCGTCTATTGGTCGATTGTTGTCATCCAGTTCTATTCTGTATCCATCCCGCAAAATCTCCCAAAAACGTTTTCGGCATAAGCTGACATTCGTGTAGATGGAACTAAAGAAATAATTGGGTAAATTAAGCCAGCCGCCGTAGGATTGTACTAATCCATGTTTGCCAGGAACGGGGGGAGTTGTCTCTGATTTTTTTGCTTGTTTTATATCGAAAGTAACATGTTGTAATTGCTGCTGCAATCTGGCCAGTTGGCGCTTGTTCTGTAGTGTTGCCGTATTAAGCTTGTTAGGAGTAATGGTATTATTTAATAATGTTGTTAACGGGGTAATAACGTCACGATTGATTGTTGTTAATGTTTGGTTTACTTCCTTAATTGTTTTGGCCTTTTTCTCCCTCAATGCCAACGTTTCTAGTTCTGAATTAGTAGCGGGTATAGGTTTGGCTGCTGCCGTAACTATGGCCTGAGCAATGCAATCGATATCCTCCAACATTGGCGCTAATGTGGCTAATCTAGTTATTTCATGACTGGGACTATTATTGAAGTCAGAGAGAAATGATCTATGTCCAGCTAGCGTTGTCTTGATCAATACGGCTCCATGGTCTGTTATATCGTTTTCATATTGCTCTACCTTATAAGCATGTACCCTGGCAAAACATTGACCGCTGGGTTCTAAATAATCGCTTAATGCGTAGCCTAATTGTTCATCTGAACTCCGGGTGTCTGGATGTTCTTTCTGCTCGGGAGCAGATGGAGTACGCTTATGTTCGTTTCTTTTTTGATCGATGGCTTCGCCCACCTTGGAGCTAAATGAAGCGCATCCGACCCAGACGAATACGCACATACAAACCGCCAGGATGGGGCCGCCAAATGGATTAGCCACTACCGTAAACAGCAGGACAGCGCATACGACGGCAATAAGCAGCCCTATACCAATACCATAGGCCGAATATTGGTATTGTTTAAGGTTTTTTTCAATGCGTCTCTTTTCGTCTGCATCGGAGATTGTAGTGTATTTATAACGCAGATAGATGAGGGTCTTGCCCAGGTATTGCACCAGCGCCACCATGGCAAAGGTCAGTGCAATGGGTGGATAAATACCAAACACAGAAAAAATCCCAACGTGGGAGAGCACGCCCAGTGAACCCCACCCTTGCAAGGCGATAAAGGTAAATCCACCCATTAACGAAATGAATGCACTAATGCGTATGGAGATCGTTTCAGCGCGAGATCTATCCTTACCAAAGACACGTGCAGCAAAACCAATGCCGCCCCCCATGGTAAATGTAGTAAATAATGTATAGGCAACTTCAGAGGTTAGATAACCTTGGCTTTTGATGTCGACCACACCGTGCGACACCATAAACAGACTAGATATCATACCCAGTATGACAATGCCGAGGGTGACACAGATCTCCAGGGAAAATCCTTCCTGCTTGTATCTAAGCCACAGACGCGTCATATAGGTAAACATCGATATGATGTTGGTTAAAACCACGGCAGCATTTAAAAGTATATACATCCAGGATAGCTGGAAGTTGATGAATGACCATATCAATAGCGTCACGATGACAGCCGCCACAAAAAGCGCCAGGTAGAGCGACTTAAGATAGGGAGGCTGTCTTTCCCACCAGATTTTGGTTTTTCGCCACCGGGTTTTGGCTTGTTGTAACAGGGTCATCAGTTAATTAGCGTCATTAAGTAGGCAGGGTTCGATTATAGGATAAGGATGATGAAGAAATCATGACGATAGTGTTAAGAGAAAATACGGTGATATAAATTACTGACATCTCCCAGCGCGATAAAGTGCGGATTAATTAATGAGTCCCTGGTATTGTAGCGTAGGGGCTGACCTTGCAAATCGAATAGGCCGCCACCTGCCTGCTCTAAAATACATTGCCCTGCGGCGGTGTCCCATTCTGCCGTATCGCCCAGACGCGGTGAAATATCCGCCTTACCTTCCGCCAACCGGGCAAATTTCCAGGCGCTGGACATTTTTATTTGTTGGAATGTGCCTAAATGGCCAAATAATTCTCTGATGCGTTGTTCGTGTGCAGCCTGGCTAGTCAATATAGTCGTGTGTTGCGGTTGCCACTGACGTACGTGTAGGGGAGTTGTGTTGCCACGAATGGTTACTTTCATGCTGGTGTGGGCCTCTGCGTCAGCATAATAAATTTCTTGCGTGACCGGAACGTATAGCAGGCCAATGATGGCGGTATGGCGGTGAATTAGGGCGATGTTAATGGTAAATTCTTGCTTGTGCTGGATAAATTGTCGTGTGCCATCGAGTGGATCAATCAGCCAATAGTAGTCCCACTGTCGGCGTATTTCCCACGGGATGTCGATACCTTCTTCGGATAAAACGGGGATATCGGGCGTTAGTTGGTGTAGACCAACACTGAGAATTTGATGGGCGGTTAAGTCTGCTTGCGTAAGCGGCGACTGGTCGGGCTTGGTTTGCACCGGGCACGCTTGATTGGCCTGGTAAATATCGAGGATTGCTGTGGCTGCAGTTTGCGCCAATGCAATAAGCGGTTGCTGTAGGTAACGTGAATCAGGGGTCAACATCGTTTCTATACTCAAAGTGTTCTGGCTTCCCGCAACACCCCCTCCCTACCCTCCCCCGCAAGCGGGGGAGGGAATCCACTGAGGTGGCTGGTGCTAGTTCCTTCCCCCGCTTGCGGGGGAAGGTTAGGATGGGGGTTTACGACACGTTTGATAATCCGCGTTATTTGGTATTTTTAAATCCATACGCCTTCATCACATCCGCCGAATAACGCTCGCCATTAGCAGCGCCGATCGGTATCATTTCGTCGAGTTTTTTTAGCTCTTCATTGTTTAGCTCAACGTTGGAGGCTTCGACATTTTCTTCTAAATAGCTTCTGCGCTTGGTGCCAGGAATAGGTACAATGTCATCGCCTTGAGCAAGCACCCATGCTAAGGATACCTGTGCTGGCGTACAGATTTTTTGTATGGCAATCTCTTGAATTGCTAGAATCAATCGCAAATTCGCCTTGAGATTTTCATCTTGGAAACGTGGCAATTCTTTACGGAAATCATCATCGCCTAATTGGGTCGCATCGGTAATCTGTCCGGTTAGGAACCCACGACCGATGGGGCTAAATGGCACAAAACCGATACCCAGCTCCCGACAGGTTTTTAATACATCCAGTTCCGGTTCGCGATGCCAGAGCGAATATTCGGATTGCAGGGCAGTGATGGGGTGCACGGCATGTGCGCGGCGAATAATATCCGAGGGCGCTTCTGATAAACCGATGTGCCGTACCTTCCCGGCCTTGACCAATTCAGCCATGGCGGCAATGCTCACCTCAATCGGTGTATTGTTATCCACACGATGTAAATACAGTAGATCAATATGCCCAACACCCAGGCGCTTTAAAGAAGCGTCGCAACAGGCTGTAATATATTCAGGTGCGCCATTAACCGTATGCGCATTAGGTTGCTCCTTGTTGCGGACAAGGCCACACTTGGTGGCAATTAAAATGTGTTCGCGAAAATCATGTGTCGCCCTACCCAGGAGCTTTTCATTTTCTCCCAGGCCGTAAACGTCTGCCGTATCAAAAAAATTGATGCCTAACTCATAGGCGCGTCGGATGGTGGCGATTGATTCTTGATTGTCCGCTTGGCCATAATGCCCCGACATACCCATACAGCCTAAACCAATGGCAGATACTTTAAGTCCATCTTTTCCTAAAATTCGGTAACGCATAGCTTGTTTATCCTGTGAATAGTGTTAATGCTCTTCTTGGTAAGTATAGTATTTTATCGGTTGCTTAGGCTACTGTATTATGTAGATTTCACGCGTTCGACGAGGAGGATTCGTAGGGGCGGCTCGTGAGCCGCCCGTAAATTTTTTTGGGCGGTTCACGAACCGCCCCTACGGGACAATAAACATATGATAGAAACGACACCGACTTATGAGTATGAAGTGATTCGACGTCATGGGCGTCGCAGTGTCACCTTGCGCGTGCTGGAAGGCAAGGTGCAAGTATTGGCGCCGAAACGTTTTCCGGAATCGCATATTGCCAAGGTTGTGCAGGAGAATACCCATTGGATTGCGCGTAAACTTGCTGAGCAGGCATGTGTAGATCGATATATCCCGAAGTGTTATGTCACCGGGGAGCTATTTAACTATCTTGGCAAGCCTTATGCCCTCATGGTGGCGTTGGGCAAACCCATAGGCGTCATGCTCAGAGATAAGCAATTAGTGGTCTTTGTTAGACCAGCAGCAACGCCAGAAAAAAAATCTATACAAATATATAGGCAGTTGCAACAGTGGTATTACAGCCAGGCATTAGATTATTTGCAGCGTAGAACGCAGTATTATGCCGAACAGTTGGGGGTGCGCTATCAGTCGGTCACAGTGCGACGTTTTAAAAGCCAATGGGGTAGTTGCAGTATTCATGCAGATATTCAGTACAATTGGCGCATTATCCTCGCGCCCCAGCACATCATTGATTATCTCGTGGCGCATGAATTGGCGCATATCAAACACCATAATCATTCACCGCGTTTTTGGCGCGTAGTAGCGTCAATGATTCCTGATTACAAGGCATGTAAGCAGTGGTTGAATAAGCAAGGACACTTGCTGCGAATTGATTAAGAGTCATCCGTTAAAAATGTAATTGCGGTTACTGCAAGAGGTGCATTCATGAGTCAATCAGTGATTCACAACAATGATTTTGATGAAGTTATTCAGTTAATTGAAGCGGCGCGACAACGGGTCAATCGCGCCATAAACACCGAATTGATTAACCTGTATTGGGCAGTGGGCGAATACGTCAGCCGTAAAATAGCCGCAGATGCTTGGGGCAAGAGTACTGTCAAAGCCCTGGCTGCCTATATTCAATTGCGCCAGCCAGGACTGCGCGGGTTTTCACCACAGAATATCTGGCGTATGCGGCAGTTTTTTGATGCCTATTGTCTTGAACCAAAACTCTCAACATTGTTGAGAGAATTACCTTGGTCATCTACTCTTCATAGTTATTCATGATAGGGATATAAGGCACTCCTTTTAAAATGTTTTTGACTTGTTTCGCATCATTTTTGCTGCTAGAATTCTTCTGCTCATCAAGAATCTATGGTCGGGCAGGCCAAAAGTAACGCTTGTGTAGAAACATTAGCCTCTTTCACTATGCTTTTTTAAAACTATGAATATCAAACAGCTAAAGTCTCTTATAGCCGAAGGGGAGTCTGAAACACTGGAATTTAAAACATCAACAGCACAACTAAAATCTGCTTGTGAGACGCTTTGTGCTTATCTTAATGGAAAAGGTGGCAAGGTTTTAATCGGTATACGCAACAATGGGGAAATTATTGGGCAACATGTTACTGATAATACACAGCAGGAACTTGCAAGGGAGTTAAGTAAAGTTGAGCCACATGCTAACTTAGAAGTTATGTATTTATCTATTGAAGCTAACAAACAGATCATCATTATCACCGCTGAATCTGGGAAAAACCTTCCTTATGTTTATGATGATCGCCCTTTTTTACGCAATCAATCTACTACAACTCGGATGCCACGAGAAAAATATGAGCGGCTACTCTATGAGAAGAAACCGCTCTCAGTAGAATGGGAAAGCTTAACTTCAAATGATGTCACCATTACAGACTTAGATAAAAAACGCATTCAACAAATAGTCAACCTTGCTATAGAGGAAGGCCGCTTGACTGAAATCGCATTACGTGCTGAACCCAAAGAAATCTTAAAGAAATGGAATTTAACAAACAACAATAAACTTAAAAATGCAGCAGTTATCTTGTTCTGCAAAGATGAAAGCAAACAGTTTATTCAATCCCAATTAAAACTGGCACGTTTTAAAGGACTCACCAAAAGTGAATTTATAGACAATAAAGCAGTCATCGGTAATTTGTTTGATTTATATGAGCAAGCCATGAAGTTCTTGCAAAATCATTTACCCATCGCTGGTAAGGTTGAAGAAGGCAATTTATTTAGAACAGATACGCTGGCTATTCCTTATAAAGTATTACGCGAAGCATTAGTCAATGCACTCTGCCACCGCAGTTACAGCTCTCCAGGCGGTTCAGTCAATTTAGCAATCTATGATGACCGTATCGAAGTATCCAGTACAGGGCGTTTACCAAATGATATTAGCCTAAAGGAATTAACAAAAAAGCATGAATCTCATCCTCGTAATCCTTTAATTGCAAAAGTCCTTTATGACTGCAAGATGATTGAACGCTGGGGGCGAGGCACGCAGGACATGATAAATTTTTGTAGGGCAGCTGGAAACCCAAAGCCAAAATTTATAGAGTTTACGGGAAGCTTCACCGTTATGTTACCGCTAAAAGAACCTATTGGTGGGTATAAAAAAGATAAGCATCTTAAAGTTACCCAGCGCCAAAGCGAAATATTAAAATTACTGCGGAGATCAGCACTCAACGGTGCGCAAATAGCGAAAAAACTAAAAGATTCTCCTACCCTTAGAACAGTTCAGGTAGATTTGACCCATTTAGAAAAATTAGGTTTAGTCAAGCGTGAAGGCAAAGCTCGTTCTATACTTTGGCATCTTATAAAAACCGAAGAATAAGCCCAAAATAGTATTGCGAAGTATTGCGAAGTATTGCGAAGTATTGCGAAGTAAAAGAAAAGGGGTCAAGTATTCATATGACACTACAAATATGTGTCATGTGAATACTTGCCCCCTTTCCCTAACATTTTTTCCGGGCAACTCTGTGCTAATGTAAAAACCTCGTCAAATAATGATGCGTATAGCCGTAACTCACCAGCAATCCCGACAGAAAGCCAAATAAATGTCCTTCCCACGATACACGTTCTTCTTGCGGAAATAAGCTCAAAAATAATCCACCGAAGTAATAGACGCAGATAAATCCTAAAATAAGCGCCATAGATGAGCGTTGTTCATAGGCATTCAATACTAGAAAACCCCAATAGCCCATGATTAGGGAGCTAGCGCCTATGTGCAGCGCCTTGCGACCAAACAACCACACCAATACACCACTGAGAGTAACAATCATGAACGTGACTGCCAGAAAGAATGATTGGCCATTGACCAGGATGAGCGCACTTAACGCAAACAGTGGGATGCTATTAAAAAATAAATGGGTGCTGCTGCCGTGTAGAAGGGGAGAAATAAAGATACCGGGAAGTCCAAACAAATGGCGTGGATAAATACCCAAGATATTTAAGCGATAACCCATGGCGGCATTAAGCATTAAAATGATCCACAGCGCTGCAATAATCCCTAACAGGAAGGTTAGGTTGTCATGAATGCTCGCGCCAATTTGTTGGAAGCTGGTGATAAGCGATTCGAACATGTGACCTCCGAGAAAGATAGAACTTATATTATGCCTGAATTATTGTGGGCATGTATCCAAAAATATGTTATAAACTCACCTCGCCAGGGGTGTGCTTCATTAAAAAAGCACTGAGAAAGCAAGCCAGCTTAACCCTTTGAACCTGATCTAACTCAAATTAGCGTAGGAAGAGCATATGTCATCTATTGGTAATGTTAGTCTCAATCTATCCTTCATGATTTACCTGCTGTGGTTTATGCCACAGGTTTGGTTAAATTTCAAACGCAAAGATACCGAAGGCCTCAGTATGCTAATGCATGGTATTTTATGCATTGGCTATTTGTGTGATTTGATGTATGGCTTCGGTCGCGATATGCAGTGGCAATACCGAACCGTTACCATCGTTGGGCTACTGAGTCTGGCGGTGCAACACTATCAAATGGGTCGCTATGGCCTGCATCGTCGCAGTGAAAAACTAACCTATGTTGCGCTTAATATCGTGTATGCCGTGTTGTTAGGTACTAGTCTCTATGTCATTAACTTCAGTCAAGTTGATAAACACATACTTGATCTGATGGGAATGTGCGCCAATGCGTGTTGGCTCAGTTACGCCATCCCGCAAATTATTAAAAACTATAATAATCAATCGACATTGGGACTGAGTACAATATTCGTAGGTTTCTCTGTTTTTCTTAATCTATGTGATGCCACGTCGGCGTGGACGTTGGGTTGGGATTACCCCAGCAAGGTTGGGCCGGCATTAGCATTGATACAAAATTTCATTTTACTATTGCAGATTAGATACTATGCAAGGCAACGCAATAAATTCGGCGCATTGGCTGCTGATAGCTAACAGCACATTATTATCCAACGCAAAATTATTAGCACTTGCCGCTCATAAGCGTGTCATGGTGTTGGATGGCGCATTTGCTGCAGTGCAGCGTGCCGGGTTAAGCATAGATGTGCTATTAGGCGATTTTGACTCAATCAGCCATGCAGATCTGGCGCATGCAAATGTGATGCAGGAAGTTACGGTGATACATGCGCCCGATCAAAATCAAACGGATTTGCAGAAAGGTATTGGATATTTAGATGGATTAGCCGCACAGTCGATTACCATTTGCGCAGCAACGGATAGGCGCTTACAGCACACGCTGTTTAATTTACTGATGCTAAAACGCTGTTATCGAGCCGATCGACCGTTGGTGTTATATACGGAAACCGAGACTATTCGTTATGTACATGATGCGGAATTACACGTTGCCGGCGAACTAAATGACAGTATCGGTATATTGGGTTTCCCTCGAGCATCCATCACGACGACAGGTTTGCAGTACGAAGTGGCGGATTATCTATTAGACTTTGAACGTTCATCCAGTGTGTCGAATGCGTTGGCGTCTGAACAGGCGTTGATTAAAGTAGCGGGCGATGCTTTGGTTATTGTTGAAACGAGTTAAAATAAAAGATTAAAAGACAAAAGACTTGACGCAGAGACGCAAAGACGCAAAGAAAAGATTAAAAACAAAAGAAAAAAAGATTGAAAAATAAAAATAAAATAATTTTTTTAAATATTTTTTGTTTTTTTGTGTTTTATGTTTTTCTCTGCGTCTTTGCGTCTCTGCGTCAAATTTTTTATTCTTTATCTTTCAGTGTCCAGCCACATAGTTTATACAGTAAGCGCGCACCGACGTTGGCATCCCATTCGCTACTGGGGTCAGGCGTTGCTGAATCATCAATAACGTGACTGCCAGGCGATACTTCGTTTAAATCAAAGCCAATGATCCTTCGTCCCGACTGCGCTACGTGTTTGAACAAAAATAATGCTTCACGGAACTCCAGGCCACCCGGCACTGGTGTGCCGGTGTGTGGGCAAAAGCGCGGATCCAGGCCATCGATATCAAATGAAACATACACTTGTTCAGGCAAATGTTTCACGATTTCCTCACACAGTTGCGCCCAGCTTTTGCCATACAGTTTTTGTTCAGCCAGTGCGGCATCATAAAATGTATGTACGTTATGCGCGTGCTGATTAATAAAATCAAATTCTTCTTCACAAAAATCGCGAATTCCCACTTGTACTAACTTACTCAGCGTCGTCTTGGTCATGACGTTATACATGATAGACGCGTGCGAATGCTCAAAACCTTCATAGGCGTTGCGCATATCGGCATGTGCATCAATGTGTAAGAGACCCATGTTTGGATAGCGCTCTAAAAAAGCTTGAATAGCGCCGAAGGGGGCGGAGTGATCGCCGCCGATCAGTCCAACTAGTTTACCTTGTGCGAGTAGTTGTTGTGTGGTGGTGTACACATAGTGGTTGAGTTTGTCGCTGTAGGTATTTACGGCTGTTACCGCTGCTTGCAATTGGGGGTCAGCGCCAGATCCGCCCGCTGCAATCACGGTTGTTGCCTCCTTGCGCGCCTGTAGGTTCCATTGTTGCACGTCTGGGGATTCGGGCAGCATGGCAATGCCATCGGTAAAAAAATTGCCTAATTCGGCATCAAACAGGTCAACTTGTTTGCTGGCTTGCAAGATGGCTTGTGGTCCCTTGGATGTGCCGCCGCCATAGGAGGTTGTAGCCTCCCAGGGTATGGGCAACAACACGAGTTTGGCTTGTTCTGGGGTAAAGGGTAGGCCAAAGATGCCGGAGTCTTTCGCGGCTGCGGCATTGGGGTCGAAATGTAACATAATAACTCCTACAGGGGGGATGCAAAATTTACCGCACAACTCTCCTATTGTCATCTTGGTTGTAAACCCTTTTTGAATTATGTACAATATTCAAAAATAACGGTTACATGGGAACAAGGCAATGATAATAAAAAGTAGGGCAGCACTCATTAATCCGCACGGTCGGTTTGAAAATAATATACGTGAAGCAGTCGAGGATGGTTGGGGTTTAGAAGAGCCTGAAACGTCAAAATTAGAAACTACCTTATTGCTGGATAATGCAAGAACGGTTATCTCACGTAACGATTCGCCCGACATCGGTTTTGAACAATCCGTTAACCCCTATCGTGGCTGTGAGCATGGGTGTATTTATTGTTATGCACGCCCGAGTCATGCCTATATGAATTTATCGCCGGGCCTGGACTTTGAAAGCAAAATTTTTTACAAGGTGAATGCGGCCGCATTACTAGAAAAAGAATTGCGCAGGCCCAGATACCAGTGCAAGCCCATCGTGCTGGGTGCTAATACCGATCCCTATCAACCGGTGGAGGGCAAGTTGGGCATTTCGCGCAGTATTCTGGAAGTGTTGAATCGTTACAATCATCCAGTAGCGGTGATTACCAAGAGCATATTGGTACAGCGCGATATCGATATCTTGGCGAATATGGCCAAGCGTCGTTTGGCGAAGGTGGCGATTAGCGTAACTACGTTATCCACTGAGCTAAAGCAGATTATGGAACCACGCACGGCGGCTCCCACGGCACGGTTGCGAATGATCCAGACGTTGAGTGAGGCAGGCATTCCAGTAACGGTGATGGCAGCGCCGATGATCCCGATGATTAATGATGCGGAGTTGGAGCAGATTTTGCAATTGGCGCGAGCGGCTGGCGCCTCCTATGCGGGTTATACCTTTATTCGGCTGCCCTATGAAGTGAAGGAGTTATTTAAAACCTGGTTACAGCAGCACTACCCCGATCGTGCCGAGCATGTGATGAGCTTGATTCGTCAGTCGCGTGGTGGTAAGGAATACGATGCTACCTTCGGCCAGCGTATGCAGGGGCAAGGTGAGTTTGCTACGTTACTTGGTCAACGTTTTCAATTAGCCTGTAAACGCTTACAGCTAAATACCTTGCCACATCGATCGTTGGATACGCAAAAGTTTAAAGTTCCGGAAGCGCCGTCACAGCAATTGGAGTTGTTTCATTGAGATGGGGTCAAGACTTGACCCCATACTCCCTCACCCACAACTCCGTGGCGCCAGCAATCGCCGCTGGCATAACCAATAAATTGAGCAACGGGATCATGCTGCCAGCTAAAACACTGCCGCCAAAGGTCAAATTAAGCCAGCGTTTCTGCGCTAGTTGTGTGCGTACCTGGCGTAACGGGATGCGTGCATTGTCGGTCGGGTAATCGACATATTGCAATGCCATGAACCAGGCGTGGAATACCAACCATAACGGCGCTGCGATGATCTGAATCAGTGGAATAAAAAATAAAATACCAATAGCGATGGCGCGTGGCAGGTAATAGCCAATAATACTCAATTGTCGGCCACAGATGCGCGGAACGTCCTTAATCAGCGCGCCCCAATTTGTGTCTAATGGCGGATTGCCAGTGATCAGCTCCGCTACCTTTTCTGCTAATAAACCATTAAATGGCGCCGAGACTAAATTAGCTAACGTGGTGTAGGTATAAATAAAGGCGATAGAAAAGCTAATAACAAACAATATCCAAACAATTATTCGCAACCAATGTAACCAACTGGGAAGCCAATGCACTAACCAATGATTAGCTTCACCGACAAAATGCCGCGCTATAAAAAACAACCCCACAAACAATAACATGCCCAATAGCGCCGGAATAATAACAAAACGTTTAATACCGGGTTGGGCGATCAGCTGAAAGCCGCGTAGGAAATAATGAAATCCGCTTAGTGTGCTCATAGTTGTAAATGCCTCAACACATCATTCCAGCCGTTCATGCGCTGCACCTTCGTATGCTCAATATAGCAAGGTAACCATTGCAGTACCATTGATACAACAAATCGCCGGTAGCTTTATCAATGGTATTAAAAACGACTTCACGTTGATTGGCCAGTTGTTGTAACAAGGCGGGAATACCGGTTGCAAACGGATAAGTTTCGCCATTCATAAACAGCATTTTACTGGTAAATAATAACTGCGATTTCAAATCAAGTCGAATGCCATAACGGCGCGCCTGGCTGAGAAATTTAGCCTTAGTCAGGGGTGATTCAGGTGGCTCGAAAAAAATGTGTGCCTTGGGTTCGCTCAGATATTGCCCTAAAAAATGCGTAATGTGATGATTATTAAAGCGAAGCGTGTTTAATTGCGTAGCCACTTTTTTAATCATCGCTGGTGGAATCTGTGCCGGGTTTTGCGATGGCGTTAATTCTGGATCGGTATACATCCCATCCATCGATAAATGGTCTTGTAGGTATAGTAAGAATTCGTGTAATAATTCTTCGTAATGTGGTGCGCGAAACCCGATCGAGTAAGTCATGCATTCGCCAACGGCAATGCCATTGTGCGCATAATGAGGAGGTAGGTATAGCATATCACCTGGTTCTAATAACCACTCCTGTTCGGCCTGAAAATTTTTCAGAATCTTCAAGGGTGTATTGGGCAATAGGGTTTTATCAAACTGTTCAGCAATTTGCCAAAGACGTTTTCCCGTGCCTTGTAACAGAAAAACATCATAAGAATCGACATGTGGACCTACGCCGCTGGCATTAGGCGCTAAACTAATCATCAAATCATCCAGGCGTGCATGTGGAATGAAATTAAATTTTTTTAGGAGCGCTTCCGCAGAAGATAGGAAGTGGTTAACGTTTTCTACCAGCAATGCCCAATTGCCAGCCAGCTTAGCAACATCGCGCGGCTTGAAGGGTCCATGCGTAAGCATCCACTTACCGCGATAGTGATGCACCAGGCGAGATTGCGCTTCATCAAGGCCAGCCAGATGGATCAATTCTGTTTTGGTGAGTAATCCAGAAAAATCAGGCAACGCATTGCGAATTAAGAGTGGTTTTTTCTGCCAGTATTCGCGTAGAAACTGTCTGGTAGAAAGTCCGCCTAAAATAGGGTGGTTCATCCTGATATATCTCATTGTGTTATGTATTAGTGGATTGTTTGCTAATCATCTGTAGACCATCTTCCGGTTTTAAACGTATAAATATAAATAGTGCGCATAGTGTAATAATTCCGAGCATAACGAACGTATGATGAAAGGCGTAGAGGCTCAAGGCAGCATGGTGCGATGAGAATGCTCTTAGCAATATAGCAGCGACCGCCACACCAAAACTTAAGGTCAGTTGTTGCATGGTAGATATCATGCTGGTAGCTGCGCTTAATTGTTCCGTTGGCACATCAGCATAGCCGAGTGAATTCATGGCAGTGTATTGCACAGAGACCAATCCACCAAAGAAAAAAGTTAATATGCCGATATAATAGATAGGTGTTTGTGCGGTTATGAAACTAAATAACCCTAGAAACAAGGCAACTAGAATAGTATTTAGTATTAATAAGCGCTTATATCCCAATGCGCGTAACATGGGTAAGCTAATCGGTTTAGCAATGAGTATACCTAATGCGGGAGGTCCAAGCACTAGCCCCGAGAGGGTTGGTGAATAGTGCAGCGCAATTTGCAATAATAGTGGTAACAAGAAGGGCACTGCGCCGAGGCTGAGCCGTAGAAGCAGATTGCCGATGATGGAGACGCGTAATGTGTGTAAGTGCAATAGTTGCGTCTTGATAATGGGGTGTGGTTGCGTGCGTGAATGCCAGATATAACCTAAAAATAGTAGCAATGCGCTGGTGATAATGCCTAGTGTTAGTGTATTACTGATGATGGTTTCGCTAAAGGATGATAATCCAAAGGTAAATAACGCGAGGCTAACGCCAAACAATAGGAATCCTAATTTATCGAGTGGTGGCGTGGGTTTGGGTGGCATGGCTTTTAATCCAACCATGGTCAACACATAGGCGATGATTCCGACGGGAATATTAATCCAGAATATCCAGCGCCATGAAGAATATTGCGTGATAATACCGCCCAATAGCGGGCCCAACAACGCTCCCAGCGCGGCAACCATGACCACTGCATTCATTGCTGAGATGACTTGATGGCGTTCAAACGTGCGTAGAATGATGAGACGTCCTACCGGCGCTGCCAGGGCGCCGCCGACGCCTTGCAGCATCCGCCCTACGATAAGTTCGGATAAATTATTGGTGAACCCACACCAGAACGAGCTGGCGGTGAAAACCAGTAATGCACACATGAATACGCGCTTACTGCCGAATTTATCGGCTACCCAGCCGCTGATGGGAATGAAAATGGCCAGGCTCAATAAGTAGCTAATCAGCGCGATTTTTAAATCAATGGGATTGACATGCAGGCTGCGTGACATGGCGGGGATGGCGGTGTTGAGTATGGTGCTATCTAACGCCTCCATGAACAGGGCAGTGGAGATAATCAGGGTAATGAGTCGTTTATGCCATAGTTCGCTTAGCATGGTGTCAAGGTTCTCGAAAAAATCTAGGGTGACAGGTCGCGTAAATATTAGAAATCATTATAATCGCGTGCAGTGTTAAATGCCATAGACTTCAACCCAGGTTGTAGTAAAATGAAAGCCGGTCCTTTATTCTTTCTTAACCATCCTTTGGAGAAAAACATGCAGTGGAATCTCGTCGATGCATGCATCGAAAATAACTCTCTTTTAAACAGTAAATTTTATCAAGCATGGTCGCACGGTGAGTTGACCTTAGATGACCTGCGTGTGTATGCCAAGCAATACTATGCGTTGGAAACTACCTTCCCACGTTTGTTAAGTCGCATTCATTCGGCGTGTGACGATGCGCGCATTCGTCGTGCAATACTAAACAATTTAAATGACGAAGAAGGCAGCGAAGAGGGCGCGGTAAGCCATCCTGAACTTTGGCTACAATTCGCAGAAGGATTAGGTTTGACGCGCGAGGAAGTGCAGCAAGCCCCACTCTACCCGACGACGCAACAATGTATTGATACCTTATTTGAGTTGGCGGCAGATCCTAATCCTGCGGTTGGTTTAAGCGCATTATACGCGTATGAATCGCAATTGCCTGCGGTCAGTCAAAGTAAGATAGATGGTTTGAAACGTTTTTATGGTATTCAGGATGAACGTGCATTGCAATTTTTTGAAGTGCACAAAACTGCAGACGTTTGGCACTCAGAAGAAGAAAGGGCTATGATTGAAGTGTTAAACTTACCGGTGCATGAAGTTTCCGCCGCTGCTAAAAAATCCTGCGACGCATTATTGACGTTTTTAGATGGCGTCGATCAAGTCACGCGTCAAACTCGGCAATCTGCAATGGATTGTTGCCATTAATAATGTAGGGGCGGTTTGTGAACCGCCCGTTTGTTCGTGAACCGTCTATTTGTTCGTGCTGCCCCTACATGCCCAGGATACAGTCATCTCGTCCCTAACTTCAGCCTATGTCCTGCATGGATTTCCCTTGTCTTAAAACTTAATCAGTTGTTTGTGATATTGCGTTAAAACAGGCATCCACCCTATTCAGGAGTACATCATATGTCTAATAAAAAAGATATGGAAAGTAGTAAGCCGGATGAAGCATTATCACATGAAGAATTATTATCACGGGAAGAAAGCTTGAAATTGGCGGCTTCAGCTCGTAATTTTAAAAAACTTAGACAGGAAAGTGTAGAGGATTCAACGGCAACCAAGGCTGATCAAAAAGAACAGAAAGGGTATAAGATAGCTGAATTACATCAAGCACTTCGGACTAATAATATATCGCGGATGAAGGAGTTGTTAGGCGCTAAGGCAGATATAAATTATCAAGGCTTATATGATTTGACTATATTGGCAGAAGCTGCTGCCCAAGGAAACATAGAAGCGGTTAAATTATTATTAGACGCTAAGGCCGATACAGAAATACGGTATATTAATGGTAGTATGACTCAGTTGCTGTTTCATTTGGTAAATTTTCCTGGATTAGAACGGTTAGAGGAAAATTTAGCTATTCTGAAATTGTTGTTGCAGGCCCAGGCAGATGTAAATGTTGCATTACCAAATGGCAATACAGCAATCCACATGGTAGCTAACAGCAAGAATATACTCGCTATGAAAATGTTGCTGGAAGCAAAAGCTGAAGTGAATATTAGAGATTTTAATGGCATTCCTGCACTACATATAGCTACCAAAAAAGGTAGTTTGCCAGCTGTAGAAATGTTATTGGAGGCAAAAGCCAGTGTAAATGCCAAGAGTTTCGATAAGACTACTGCATTACATATTGCGGCAGAGAGAAAAAGTTTACCCATTATCGAAAAATTATTATCTGAAGGAGCAAATGTTCATGCGGGTGATATATTTGGTTTAACTCCACTACATTTGGCAGCGCATATGGGCAATCGATCTGCAGTGAAAAAGTTACTGGATGCGAAGGCGTCAATAAATCAATTAGAGAAATATGGTCTTACTCCACTACACATGGCGATTTATAGTGGGGATTTGCCTACGCTGCGCTTATTGATAGACACCAAGGCTGATATAGATGCTAAAACTAAGGAACAAAAAACACCACTAAGTATGGCTATTGCTGCCGAAAAACTAGGGGTTGTTACCTTATTATTGGATGCCAGGGCTGATCCTGCCGCCTTGTTGTCCAGGGTTAGTAGTAAAGGTTTATCTGGTAAGATAGAGGGTAAAACAGAACTCCCCAGCCAATTATCGCCCGAGCAACAATTCGCCGACGCCATTGAATCTTATAATAATAGAGGCCAAGCATTGCAGTTACTTGAAGACTATGATGAACTGTTCACTGTAGATAACATGGTGTTGTTGTTTGAGTTAAGTGCTCCTGATGTGGTGTGCAAGGCGGTAAGAAAAAGATTCATACATGAGAGTGAAAAGAATAAATGGCAGGCAAATTATGTTGCCTTCCTACAGAAAATACAGGCCACGCTAGAGCAACATAGCCCAGAAGCAAGTAATAATGGAAAATTAAGGCGATTGCGGTCGGCAGAAAAATATCTTAGAGGACAGATACATGGGTTGCAAGATAAAGAAAAAAAACAGGATGTGCCAGACAAGCTAGTTTCAGGTGGTGTAGATACAGAAAAGTTAACATCTCAGCGAAAGCAACGATTAATTGTTGAGATTAAGGAAATACACAATGATGTGAAATTACAGATAAATAAACTACGAGCTAAGGTTAAAGGACCGTCAAGTGGAAAATTAAAGAGTATTCTAGGAACTTTGGAGAAGGAGGCAAATGGACTATTAGCATTATCTTTATTAGATTGTACGGAAGAAAAGTTGAAAGCGTATCAGTCTAAATTAGAAAAGTTGCAGGAAAAACTGGAAAACTTTAGACTGCCGAATAAAGAACAGAAGCAAACACCTGCGCATAACAGTAGGAGAGCTGCTGCAAGGCCGGATAGACTGCGCCGTGAACAGGAACAAAAAACTAAACAAATTACCCGGCCGGAAAAAGCAATAGAAAAGCCTGATGGCCCGTCGGATGATAATTTGCCAACCAGAGCCCCATCGGCGCTATCGACCAACAAAAAACCGGCGGACGAAAACAAGCGCGACAAGCCGTCGCTGCTGGAGGAAAAATCATCACCAGCCTATAAACAGCGCCCAATTGACCAACTGTATTTAGCGTTAAGACATTTTATCGCCTGGCGCTTGTCCTGGCGTGAAGAAAAATCAATCGGTCGCAAGGATTTAATAAACCAAAAGTTGTACCATAACTTAGTTGGTTTGCGGTATTTGAGGGATACATTGAAATCGGTGCGGCGCTGCACGCAACACAATCCTACCGGGTTTAAAATTATCGGTTCTGATGATTACACAAATTTTGACAAACTATTACGATTCTTTGATTGGGCATTTTTGTTAAAAGACTCTCAAGTATCTAATGGATTAATAGAAAGCACCTTAAAGGATTGTTTCGCCAAGGGTGGTTTGATCGATAAATTATTATATCATCTGAGATTAGGCAACAACCCCGGCTGTGCATGGAGCGAGCAGCAATTACGTGCGCTTTATTTAGCAATAAGGCGACAATTCCCGGTATTTGACCCAAGGGCAGCTATCGAAAGAACAGATAATTATCTGTTGAGTCAGACGCCATTATTTAAAGCATTAGCGAGTTTTTCAGGAAAACATATTAATAACGATTCGCTACCATTAGAGCATATAAAACTAATGTGGGCTATGCTGGAAGACATTGTGCAGTTTTATCGCCAGCAACACCTTGCCATAGAAAACTTTCAAGAGGTGTATCGAGTGGGCGTCGTTATAGATGATTGGAACAGTATTTCCCCTAATTTGCCAGAGATTCACATACTAGAGCAATTATCGGTCATGATACAGCTATGTGGGGGGTATACGGCGCAAGAAAGTCATAGAATTTTTTTCGATTTTGTACAAGCATGTCGCGGGTATGCCAGTGTGATATCTCATAGTAAGGATATAGCTCAACTTGATGTAGATAGGTTACTCTCGTTGTGTGGGATGGCATGTAAGGCGTATGATCAAATGTCTCCGCCTAAGGTGCAGCAAACGGGGGCCACACCGCGTTCTAGCGCAATGACGTTGTTGCGTCGCAATCTCTCTGCGATGACAGCAGACTCCTCTTCCAGTGGCAGCACTCATAGAGTTACCACGACTCCATTACCTTGGTCCGTTTCTCGTAACCAGTATGCTATGGGTCATCATGGCTTTGTATCATCAATGTCAAGCTCACCCATTTCAGCAGAAAATGGGTTAACGCAGGATGCAACCGATGATGTATTAACCGACGATATATCAACAAGCGAAGAGGATGAGGAAGGCGCGTCAAAAACAGCATGACGTGGATTGAAAATATGGTTACTTATTTACTATATCGCCCCTGACCCTGATAAAGCTGGCAAACTTAGGCGTATTATTTTTCGTCTTGCCAAAGTATTTGTAGGTAATAATACTACCAATGGGAGGAGGATTTTGCCGTTGCTGATCGGTAAAACCGCTGCCAAGTTTAAAGCGCACTTTGTCGGCATTTTCTACTAGCAATGCGCCTAGCATATTTTGGTATTTTCCCTTGCCAGGTACATAGTCAATCACAGTGGCTTCAGCATCTTGAAAAGCCTTCACTTTTAAAAGGTCATCATTGCGTTCAGCACGATACAATGAATCGCCTCGATGTAGCATTAAACCCTCGCCGCCATTTTTTACCGTGTTAGTTAGCTCCTTGATTAAATCATCATGCGTATTAATGCTAAATTGCGCTATTAGTTGGATATACTCCGACTGGGTGGAGGCAATTAATTGTTTCATTGCGGCAAGACGCTGAGTAAAAATAGCTGGATTTTTAGGCATATCAAACACCATAAAGCGCACTTTTCGCCATCTGGCATCATCGGGAGTTTGCTGTCTAATGATGCCAGAAACCAACTCAAATTGGTTGCGCCCAATCCACAACTCACCATCGAGTACATCGGCAGGAAAATTTTGTATAAACCAATCTGGGGCATTAATACGATAGCCTTGCTTGGAAATAAATTGTTTACCGTCCCAATAGGCCCTGACGCCATCTAGCTTTTCACTGACCCAGTAGTTTTTTAAATTTATGTAGGGGTAGTAACTATTTGCCAGTTGTATTGGTGGTTCAGCGCCATAGGTCGACAGTGTGACGCTGGAAAGAGCCACATTTCCCAATAGGACAATTAAGGAATATTTTAGGATGTTTGATCTGTTCATAGGTTTTTCCGTATTTGAAGTAAGTAAGCGACCATGCGTGCCACAACGCTGTAGCAGAAAATGCGGCAATATTCTAAACAATGATTTAATTGGGAGTATAATACAAAATAAAATGAGTAAATACCGTAGTGTGTAAGTATTTTTAACTACTGCCGATGAAAATCATGGATTGCATTCCATAGGGGTATTATCCGTACCATCGAGAATTTGCATTAGCAGAAGAGTTTAAGATAACACTGGAGCAAAATCTACATACGACTATTGAGGCTGATTTGGTAGCGATCTACCCTCATCTCACCGGCAATAGCATCAAAAAAATAAAGCAACTACTGGTTTACATTGCAGAATCTGTCCCATTTACACTGAACTGGCAGAAAATTAAATCGATCACTGAAATAGGCGATGATCGGACACTGAAAACCTATTTCAAATACCTGGAAGATGCCTATATTATCCGTAGGGTGGCAGCAAATACGCACCACCTCAAACGACTGGAGATACCGGATAAAATTTTCTTGGGCAATACCAACCAACTTTATACGCTAACTAATCAGCCTAATATAGGTAATGTGCGAGAAACTTTTTTTCTAAGTATGCTCACTCAACAACATCAAGTGACAGGGATGAGGAGTCCCGATTTTTGCGTGGATAATACTATGTATTTTGAAATTGGTGGCAAGAAGAAAACCAAGGCACAAATCTATAATTTAGAAAATGCCTATTTGGTCGTTGATGATATTGAGCAGGGCTCAGGTAATCGTATTCCGTTGTGGTTGTTTGGCTTTTTGTATTGAATCAGAAAGAGCTTATTTTTGTAAAACTGGCTCTAACGAAATCACTAATCTTTGACCTATCACAGCTGCAGCGCGCTCAAGCTGTCGTAAATTTGGCCAATGATGTGGGTCTTCCAAACGAGCCACTGCTGGCCAAGATGTATTAAGTGCGCGTGCAATTTCTGCGGTTTTATGCGCTCCTTTCGCCCAACGCATTAATAAAGCAGCCTGTGCTCTTGCGGATGGTGCAATTAATCGAGCGTCTTTGTGGCGCGAAGGTTTTGGTATTTCAATACCTTCGTCAATTCTGCCTTCCAAGGTTAGGGTCAAGACTTCCGATGCATTGAAAAATGCTTCTTCTAATGTTTCGCCTTCTGTAATTGCTTCTGGAAGGTCGATGAAATGAATAGTATAGCGCTTCTCTGTACGATTATAGTCAAATATTGCAGGATACAAAACATTCATCTTAATTTAACCCCTGTTTGTTTTTCTATTGCAGCTAATAGTCCCTTGCCAATATCTTTTTTACTGTGAACTGGGATTGTGGTTCTTAAATTATTCTTTCCCATCCGATGATGACTACCAGCAATTCTTAGCACTTTCCAGCCATGTTGTTCTAATATTTTTATAATTTCCTTTCCAGTCATATTAATTATATCATAAAAGATATATCTATCAAGATTAATTCGGGTGAATCGCCTTGGTGGACTGCGGCCAATGATGGATGCATACTATAGTATGGGTTATAGTGAGCACAATACCGTAGTATATGAGTAATCACGAAAGAGACCGATTGTTGCCAAAACCCACATTCTGCCTTACTATGCAAATATCGCTGAGTGCAACTAAAAGAGGATAAAGCGCATGGATAGCAAAAAAATCACTACCCGTTGCTGTATCGTAGGTGGGGGTCCAGCAGGCATTATGCTCGGATTCCTTCTGGCACGCTCAGGAATTGAAGTCACCGTTTTAGAAAAATGGCCGGATTTTTTTCGTGATTTTCGCGGTGATACTATTCACCCTTCTACCTTAGAGCTACTTTATCAATTAGGCTTGCTTGAAGAATTTCTAAAACTCCCACACAATGAAACTCGCCAACTCACGGCAAAGATAGGGAGCCATACATTTATTCTGGCAGATTTTTCCCATCTTAAAGTCCATTGTCCATTTGTTGCGTTTACTCCCCAATGGGATTTCTTAAAATTTATCAGCCAACACGCCAGCCAATATCCCAACTTTCAGTTATTAATGCACACGGAAGCGTACGAGCTTATTGAAGAGAATGGCAGAGTGACAGGCGTACGCGCAAGACAAGACAAAGAAGAATTGGAAATTCGTGCAGAATTGGTGATCGGTGCAGATGGTCGTCACTCGACCGTGCGAGAAAAAAGCGGGTTAGCAGTAGAAACACTAAGCGCACCGATGGACGTGCTTTGGTTTCGTCTGTCGCGCCAAGAAACCGATGAAAAACAAAGCTTGGGCAGGGTTGACCTGGGTCGAATTTTAATCCTGCTGGAACGCGGTGATTATTGGCAATGTGGTTACCTGATTCGCAAGGGGGATTTTGATACGCTTCGTAACCGCGGACTTGATGCGTTTCACCACGATCTAGTTGAAATTATGCCGCAATTTAAAGACCGCGCCCGCGAAATAAACAGCTGGGATCAAGTTAAACTGCTCACAGTAACGATTGATCGCTTAAAACAATGGCGCCGTCCTGGACTTTTATGCATCGGTGATGCAGCTCACACGATGTCACCCATTGGTGGGGTCGGTATTAACCTGGCCGTGCAAGACGCAGTTGCCACAGCCAACATTCTTATCCCTGCTTTCTTAAAAGGCCAAGTATCAGACAACGATCTGGCTGCTGTGCAAAAACGCCGCGAACTACCCACACGAATTATTCAGCGCATACAAATCTTCATCCAGAATAATATTATAGCCCGTGTGTTAGGCAATCCTATTCACCCCGAGCTACCATTGCCGCTGAAATTTTTTCAATGGTTTCCCTATCTGCGCCGCATTCCAGCCCACCTTCTCGGTATTGGATTTCGACCGGAACGAATTAAATAAAATCTCTATTCTTATTAGCAATAAAATACTATGGAAAAAACTAATCAAAAATTAACTGTAACTATAAATATAATAGGCGCTGGAAAATTAGGCAAGTCAATTGCCAAACTGATTGTGAAAAATCAAGCAGGATCCATTCAAGGCATCTGTAATAGTTCCTTACACAGCAGCCAAGAAGCGGTTAGTTTTATAGGTGCAGGAATGCCGTTTCATGAAATTGATGATCTTCCGAGCGCTGATATCACATTTATCACTGTGCCTGATGATAAAATAAAGGATATTTGTGATAAACTTTCACACGCTAAAAATTTCCCCTCCTCCAGCGTCGTAGTGCATTGCAGCGGTTTACTGACCTCAGACATCCTAAACGCAGCGAGATATAAAGGTTGCTCTGTTGCGAGCATTCATCCTATGCGTAGCTTTGCTGAACCAAAAATAAGTGTAGAGCAATTTATCGGCACTTACTGTGCCATTGAGGGTTCTGTAGAAGCAGAAAAAATAATTGGCGATATATTTCAAAAAATTGGCGGGAAAATAATCCACATCGAGAAAAACAATAAAAGCTTTTACCATGCTGCGGGGGTCATAGCATCCAATTATTTAATCACATTGACACATCATGCGATTGAAAGCTTAAAAAATGCTGGGATTGAGCACGAAAAATCCGTCGATATGATATTAAATTTAATGACTGGGACACTGATCAACTTATCAAAAACCAAATCCCCCACCGAGTCGCTTACAGGTCCAATTAAAAGGGGGGACGTGGAAACAATTAAAAAACACATGCTGGCAATACAAAACAGTAACTTAAAAAAACTATATACAGTTATGGGAGAATTAACCCTTAACCTTACCAACCACGACCATCAAAAAAAACAGTCTATTCAAGATGCTTTACTCTTTAGTAGTGCCATGTGAATACTTGACCCCTTTACTTCTTAGATCATGGTTTTTTCACAAACTGATCAGTAACGTCTTGTATTTGTGGCGGAGTATCAATAGGCATTTTCAACAACGGTGCATGCTCACTGAAGTCAACCTTCGCTAATGAAACAGAACGCAGACCCATGTTATTGTAGGTGCGGTAATAAAATACTTTATGGGTTAAATCTTTAAAAACTACCCATTGCGTATATTCATTAGTCGCATCTCCTGTTTTTGCTTCGCGCACAAATCCCAGTGGAATATCAACGTTGTTGATAATATGCTCAGCCAGATTAATGGCGGAAGCCCCATCAGCAGCTGAAAACACGGTTTGCAGCATGATAGCGGTTTTCACAAAACGTGAGGGCGGGCTGGTGTCACCTGGTAGCCCAACCATGCCTGCGCCTTGTCCAGTGGCCGCAAACGTAATACCCTGGGCGACGACGGGATGTGGGGTTAGTGGTGTTAGGTTGACGTAATTACGCAAATTGGTGATGTGCCAATCATAGCTGGGGGAATTGGTGAATACGCCAATGGCGTTATCATGGATATTCATTCTTCCATTGATGAATTCAACTACAATGCCCTTACCGGTAGCATCATAGATTGCGGCGTGAACCGGAAAAACCATATCGCCCATGCCGGGAAGTTTTTGGGTAGCTACGAAAATTTTTGGCAGTGCTTCTCGTACTTCAGCAACTGTTTTAAAATTACCCAGCACCCAATCACCAAATTGCATATAACCCAGGGCGTGATTTTCTTGCCCGGCTGGAACGGCTTGGTATTGCGTTTCACCTGGCATATATAAGTATTCAAACGACAGCCCCTGCTCGTTCATACCATCAACTGTGGCGTCAACATTGAGGCCATCCAAATATAAATAGCCATATTTAGCCTTCCATGACAATCCAGGGCTGCCATTAGGAGTTACGCCAGTGAATGGTTTTCCTTGGGTAGAACTGCGCAAATTGGATTTAAAATCGGCTGCAAATTCCATACTGCGGGTGATAATGACGGTGTTGTCCCTGGCGATGACCCGAAAGTCAGTGCAGGCTAGGGCGGCACAGCTAATGCTGACAAATGTTACCAGTATAGTCTTAATTAATTTTGCTAAATTTCCTTGCATAAAAATACCTCCATGTGGTTGTTAAGGTTATATGGGTCAATTATACAATACTTCTAGTATTTTCTCGCATGAGCGTGAATGGCTTTTTAAAATTATTCAAGATTATTATGAATTGCCAACGTTTTTAGCTGTGTCCGGTAACGTGAGTAATATCGGTGCTGATTAAAATCGCCACCGTATGTGTGCCTGATGCATGGGTATACGCGTTGAAACCATGTCCACTCACTTCATTCACAGTTCCTGCAGCTGTCCAACTGCCATCAGACAGCGTAACCTGGGTGTTGGCATTACCGCTGACAAACAACACTTTATCGCTGGCGTTGACGCCGTAGTTTTGAGTTAACGTGTTAAAGTTGCTATCGGCCGCCTGCACGTTTGCCAGCGTTTCATTGGAGAGATTGAGTAAACTGTTGGCTGATAAAGTAATCGTATTAGTGCCTGCACTGACAGTGCTACCGCTTACGCTGTAACCGTTTAAGTCTATAATCGAAATATTATTGAGTTGGCTGCTGACTGAAATGTTATTACCTGTGCCATCAACGCGTAGAATATTAAAACCACCACCACCGTCGATGGAAGTATCTCCACTATTGTAAACCAGCACGTCATTACCCGAGCCGCCGACCAGGGAATAAGGAGCTAACAGAGCTGGAGTGCCACTTAAGAAGCTGCCACTGTTGTCTCCAGTGATGGTTCCGCCGCCGAGGAGACCTGCGTCGCCATAGAGATATTGTACTCCAGTACTTGCACTATGGTTAATTGAACTAGAGCTATCAGTAGACAGGGTATCTGCCTGTACTAAGGTGCCGCTAGTAGTTGATGTTCCGGGAGTAATAACAGTAGTGAACGCATGTTTTGTGCCGCCCGAGTCGTCACCTATTTGCAAATTTATGCTTCCTGAATCGGTATAGCCGGTATTAAAGTCGGTTACGGTTATTTTGCTGCCTGTAACGTTTTCTACTGCGATCTCGTAGTTTGAACCGTTGACAGTGTAATTAGTGCCTGTTGTGACATTGGTTGTTTGCTGCCCACTTGATACGGCAAAAGTGGAAAAAGTAGAATCCCAGGGTGCAGTAGTATTGACATAGGAAACCTCTACTACGGCTGCAGCGCTAGTGTTAGTAGTAATGGCGGTATTGAATTGATGTGAAGCACCTTGGATGGTGAAATCTACTGTGCTGGTAGTGCCATCGACAGACGTTACGGTAAAGGCGTCAACATGCGTTTGACCGCTTAATAGAGATTGGGTAGCGCTGTTGGCGACGGTATAGGTGTATGTGCCATTGGCATTTAACGTTAACGTGCCTAAATCGCCTTGCGCTGCTACAACAGTCGTCTGGAATGCCGATTGCCCCTGGTTGACATCGGTAATTGAAATAGAACCCGTCGCGGTTAAATTACCGCTGGAATTAATATTAGTGTTTTCAGTGACAGTGCTGACCGTGGGTGTGCCGATGACGGCGGCCTGGTTGGTGCCATAAATTGTAAAGTTGACCTGTTGGGTAGTGCCATCGACAGAAGTAACAGTAAACGTATCGACTTTCGTTTGTCCGGCATCTAAATATGCAGCGGCGCTGTTGGCGACGGTATAGGTGTATGCGCCGCTGGCAGCAAGAGTTAGTGTACCTAAATCACCCCCAGCGCTGGTGACGGTGGTTTGAAATGCCGATTGTCCTTGGTTGACATCGGTGATGGGAATAGTGCCGCTGGCGGTTAAATTACCACCACTGACGTTCACACCTTCGGTGACGGTGCTGACCGTCGGGGTGCCGATAACGGCGGCTTGATTCGTGCCATAAATCGTAAAGCTGACCTGTTGCGTAGTGCCATCGATAGAGGTAACAGTAAACGTATCGACTTTCGTTTGTCCGGCGTCTAAGTAGGCTGCCGCGGTATTCGAAACCGTGTAGGTGTATGCGCCAGTACTGCTGATTACTAAACTGCCTAAATCACCGCCAGTGCTGGTGACGGTGGTTTGAAATGCCGATTGTCCTTGGTTGACATCTGAAATAGAGAGGGTACCTGCAGCGGTTAAATTACCACCACTGACGTTCACACCTTCAGTGACGGTGCTGACCGTCGGTGTGCCAATCACTGCAGCTTGGTTGGTGCCATGAATATCAAAGCTGACTTGTTGCGTAGTTCCGTCGACAGAGGTGACAGTAAATGTGTCGACCTTTGTTTGTCCAGCGTCTAAATATGCGGCTGCGCTATTCGCCACGGAGTAAGTGTACGTGCCATTGCTGTTTAATACCAAGGAACCTAAATTACCTCCAGTGCTTGTAACAGTAGTTTGAAATGCTGCTTGTCCTTGGTTGACATCGGTAATTGAAATCGAACCACTTGCAGTTAAATTACCGCCAGCGCCGGGGTTTTCCGTAACATCAACCACTGTTGGTGTGCCAATCACTGCAGCTTGGTTCGTGCCATGAATATTAAAGCTGACTTGTTGCGTGGTGCCGTCGATCGAGGTGACAGTAAATGTGTCGACCTTGGTTTGCCCCGCATCTAAATATGCGGCTGCGCTATTCGCCACGGAGTAAGTGTACGTGCCATTGCTGTTTAATACCAAGGAACCTAAATTACCTCCAGTGCTTGTAACAGTAGTTTGAAATGCTGCTTGTCCTTGGTTGACATCGGTAATGGAAATAGAACCCGTCGCGGTTAAATTACCGCCAGCACCGGGGTTTTCGGTGACATCCGTTACAGTCGGTGTACCAATGACAGCGGCTTGGTTAGTGCCATGAATATTAAAGCTGACTTGTTGCGTGGTGCCGTCGATAGAAGTAATCGTGAAGGTATCAACCTTTGTTTGTCCCGCATCTAAATAGGCTGCTGCGGCATTCGAAACGGTGTAGGTGTATGTGCCATTACTGCTGATTACTAAACTGCCTAAATCACCGCTAGCACTCGTGACAGTGGTTTGAAACGCCGCTTGTCCCTGGTTGACATCGGTAATTGAGATAGAACCCGTCGCGGTTAAATTACCGCCAGCGCCGGGGTTTTCGGTGACATCCGTTACAGTCGGCGTGCCGATGACGGCGGCCTGGTTAGTGCCGTGAATATTAAAGCTAACTTGTTGCGTGGTGCCATCGATAGAAGTAATCGTGAAGGTATCAACCTTTGTTTGTCCAGCATCTAGGTAGGCTGCCGCGGCATTCGAAACGGTGTAGGTGTAGGTGCCATTACTGCTGATTACTAAGCTGCCTAAATCACCGCTAGCACTCGTGACGGTGGTTTGAAATGCCGCTTGTCCTTGGTTGACATCGGTAATTGAAATCGAACCACTTGCAGTTAAATTACCGCCAGCGCCGGGATTTTCTGTGACATCAACTACCGTTGGTGTGCCGATAACCGCAGCTTGGTTGGTGCCATGAATATTAAAGCTGACTTGTTGCGTAGTTCCGTCGACAGACGTGACAGTAAATGTATCGACTTTCGTTTGTCCAGCGTCTAAATATGCGGCTGCGCTATTCGCCACGGAGTAAGTGTACGTGCCATTGCTGTTTAATACCAAGGAACCTAAATTACCTCCAGTGCTTGTAACAGTAGTTTGAAATGCCGCTTGTCCTTGGTTGACATCGGTAATTGAAATCGAACCTGTCGCGGTTAAATTACCGCCAGCGCCGGGGTTTTCGGTGACATCCGTTACAGTCGGCGTGCCGATGACGGCGGCCTGGTTAGTGCCGTGAATATTAAAGCTAACTTGTTGCGTGGTGCCATCGATAGAAGTAATCGTGAAGGTATCAACCTTTGTTTGTCCAGCATCTAGGTAGGCTGCCGCGGCATTCGAAACGGTGTAGGTGTAGGTGCCATTACTGCTGATTACTAAGCTGCCTAAATCACCGCTAGCACTCGTGACGGTGGTTTGAAATGCCGCTTGTCCTTGGTTGACATCGGTGATGGAAATAGAACCGGAAGCAGTTAAATTACCGCCAGCGCCGGGGTTTTCCGTAACATCAACCACTGTCGGTGTACCGATCACTGCAGCTTGATTGGTGCCGTGAATATTAAAGCTGACTTGTTGCGTAGTTCCGTCGACAGACGTGACAGTAAATGTGTCGACCTTGGTTTGTCCGGCGTCTAAATATGCTGCTGCGGCATTCGAAACGGTGTAGGTGTATGTGCCATTACTGCTGATTACTAAGCTGCCTAAATCACCGGTAGCACTCGTGACGGTGGTTTGAAATGCCGCTTGTCCTTGGTTGACATCGGTAATGGAAATAGAACCTGTCGCGGTTAAATTACCGCCAGCGCCGGGGTTTTCGGTGACATCAACCACGGTTGGTGTACCGATAACCGCAGCTTGGTTCGTGCCGTGAATATCGAAGCTGACCTGCTGTGTCGTACCATCCACAGACGTAATCGTGAACGTGTCGACCTTGATTTGACCGGCATCTAAATACGCAGCAGCGCTGTTGGCAACGGAGTAAGTATAACTGCCATTCGCAGCGAGTGTCAGTGTGCCCAAATTACCTTGTGCGGATGTAACCGTAGTATGGAAAGCAGACTCACCTTGGTTTACATCGGTGATTGAAATCGATCCGCTTGCCGTTAGATTAGTGCCTGCAACTGCGCTTGGATTTTCGGTAACATCCGTTACAGTCGGCGTGCCGATGACGGCGGCCTGGTTAGTGCCGTGAATATCAAAGCTGACTTGTTGCGTAGTTCCGTCGACAGACGTGACAGTAAATGTATCGACTTTCGTTTGTCCAGCGTCTAAATATGCGGCTGCGCTATTCGCCACGGAGTAAGTGTACGTGCCATTGCTGTTTAATACCAAGGAACCTAAATTACCTCCAGTGCTTGTAACAGTAGTTTGAAATGCCGCTTGTCCCTGGTTGACATCGGTAATTGAAATCGAACCACTTGCAGTTAAATTACCGCCAGCACCGGGATTTTCTGTGACATCAACCACGGTTGGTGTGCCAATCACTGCAGCTTGATTGGTGCCGTGAATATTAAAGCTAACTTGTTGCGTGGTGCCATCGATAGAAGTAATCGTGAAGGTATCAACCTTTGTTTGTCCAGCATCTAGGTAGGCTGCCGCGGCATTCGAAACGGTGTAGGTGTAGGTGCCATTACTGCTGATTACTAAGCTGCCTAAATCACCGGTAGCACTCGTGACGGTGGTTTGAAATGCTGCTTGTCCCTGGTTGACATCGGTGATTGAAATCGATCCGCTTGCCGTTAGATTAGTGCCTGCAACTGCGCTTGGATTTTCGGTGACATCCGTTACAGTCGGTGTACCAATGACAGCGGCTTGGTTAGTGCCGTGAATATTAAAGCTGACTTGTTGTGTGGTGCCGTCGACCGAGGTGACAGTAAATGTATCGACCTTTGTTTGTCCAGCATCTAAATAAGCAGCGGCACTGTTGGCAACCGAGTAAGTGTAATTGCCATTGGCGCTTAATGTTAATAATCCTAAATTACCTTGAGCAGATGTAACCGTAGTATGGAAAGCGGACTCACCTTGGTTTACATCGGTGATTGAAATCGATCCGCTTGCCGTTAGATTAGTGCCTGCAGCTGCGCTTGGATTTTCGGTAACATCCGTTACAGTCGGCGTGCCGATGACGGCGGCCTGGTTAGTGCCGTGAATATTAAAGCTAACTTGTTGCGTGGTGCCATCGATGGATGTGATGGTGAAGGAGTCAACCTTTGTTTGTCCAGCGTCTAAATATGCGGCTGCGCTATTCGCCACGGAGTAAGTGTACGTGCCATTGCTGTTTAATACCAAGGAACCTAAATTACCTCCAGTGCTTGTAACAGTAGTTTGAAATGCCGCTTGTCCTTGGTTGACATCGGTAATTGAAATCGAACCTGTCGCGATTAAATTACCGCCAGCACCGGGATTTTCAGTGACATCAACTACGGTTGGTGTACCGATAACGGCGGCTTGATTGGTGCCATGAATATTAAAGCTGACTTGCTGTGTGGTGCCGTCGATGGAAGTAATCGTGAACGTATCAACTTTTGTTTGTCCAGCATCTAAATAGGCTGCTGCGGCATTCGAAACCGTGTAGGTATATGTACCATTACTGCTGATCGCTAAACTACCGAAATCACCTGTAGCACTCGTGACGTTGGTTTGAAATGCTGCTTGCCCTGGTTGATATCGGTGATTGAAATCAACCACTGATGCATTAAATTACCACCAGCGACGGGATCTTCCGTGACATCAATCACCGTTGGTGTACCAATAACGGCGGCTTGTTGGTGCCGTGAATATTAAAGCTGACTGTTGTGTGGTGCTGTCTATGGATGTGATGGTGAAGGAGTCGACCTTTGTTTGTCCGGCATCTAAATATTCCGTTGCATTATTCGCAACGGTGAGGTGTAGGTGCCATTGGCAGCCAGGGTTAATGTGCCTAAATTACCTTGCGCGCAGTAACCGTCATTTGAAATGCTTTTCACCCTGGTTCACATCTGAAATCGAAATAGAACCACTGGCGACTAAATTACCATTAGTAACGTTACTGCCTTCGGTAACGTCGGTCACTGTTGGCGTACCAATCACGGCGGCTGTTCGTACCGTGAATATCAAAGCTGACTTGTTGTGTGGTGCCATCGATGGATGTGATGGTGAAGGAGTCAACCTTTGTTTGTCCCATCTAAGTATTCTGCCGCGGCATTTGCGACGGTGTAGGTGTATGTGCCATTAGCATCCAAGGTTAATGTGCCGAGGTTGCCTTGAGCTGAAGTAATTGTGGTTTGAAATGCTGCTTCACCCTGGTTGACATCACTGAATCGAGATCGAACCCGTTGCGACTAAATTACCATTAGTAACGTTACTGCCTTCGGTAACATCGGTCACCGTTGGCGTACCGATCACTGCAGCTTGATTTGTGCCGTGAATATCAAAGCTGACTTGTTGCGTAGTGCCGTCGATTGATGTGATGGTGAAGGAGTCAACCTTGGTTTGTCCAGCATCTAAATATTCCGTTGCATTATTCGCAACGGTGTAGGTGTAGGTGCCATTGGCAGCCAGGGTTAATGTGCCTAAATTACCTTGAGCGCTTGTAACCGTCGTTTGAAATGCTGCTTCACCCTGGTTCACATCTGAAATCGAAATAGAACCACTTGCGACTAAATTACCATTGGTAACATTACTGCCTTCGGTGACATCAGTTACTGTTGGTGTACCAATCACGGCAGCTTGGTTCGTGCCATGAATATCAAAGCTGACTTGTTGCGTGGTGCCGTCGATGGATGTGATAGTGAAGGAAATCAACCTTGTTTGTCCGGCATCTAAATATTCCGTTGCATTATTCGCAACGGTGTAGGTGTATGTGCCATTGGCAGCCAGGGTTAATGTGCCGAGGTTACCTTGAGCGCTTGTAACCGTCGTTGAAATGCTGCTTCGCCCTGGTTCACATCTGAAATCGAAATAGAACCACTGGCCACTAAATTACCATTAGTAACATTACTGCCTTCGGTAACGTCAGTCACTGTTGGTGTACCAATCACTGCAGCTTGGTTCGTGCCGTGAATATCAAAGCTGACTTGTTGCGTAGTGCCGTCGATGGATGTGATAGTGAAGGAGTCAACCTTTGTTTGTCCAGCATCTAAGTATTCCGTTGCATTGTTCGCAACGGTGTAGGTGTATGTGCCATTGGCATTTAAAACCAAGGAACCTAAATTACCTTGCGCTTGTAACCGTGGTTTGAAATGCTTCCTCACCCTGGTTACATCTGAAATCGAAATAGAACCACTGGCAACTAAATTACCATTGACATTAACATTCGCTGCCTTCCGTGACATCACTACCGTTGGCGTACCAATCACTGCGGCTTGGTTCGTGCCGTGAATATCAAAGCTGACTTGTTGTGTGGTGCCATCGATGGATGTGATGGTGAAGGAATCAACCTTGGTTTGTCCAGCATCTAAATATTCGGTGCGTTATTCGCGACGGTGTAGGTGTATGTGCCATTGGCAGCCAAGGTTAGTGTGCCAAGGTTGCCTTGAGCGCTTGTAACTGTAGTCTGAAATGCCGCTTCGCCTTGGTTGACATCTGAAATCGAAATAGAACCTACTGCCACTAAATTACCATTGGATGACATTACTGCCTTCCGTGACGTCAGTCACTGTTGGTGTACCGATCACTGCAGCTTGGTTCGTGCCATGAATATCAAAGCTGACTTGTTGTGTAGTGCCGTCGATGGATGTGATAGTGAAGGAGTCAACCTTTGTTTGTCCAGCATCTAAGTATTCTGTTGCATTATTCGCAACCGTGTACGTGTATGTGCCATTGGCAGCCAAGGTTAATGTGCCGAGGTTGCCTTGCGCTGATGTAACTGTGGTTTGGAATGCTGCTTCACCCTGGTTAACATCGGCGATCGAGATGGAGCCTGATGCAACTAAATTACCACTGACATTGACGTTCGCGCCTTCCGTGACATCGACTACCGTTGGCGTACCAATCACTGCAGCTTGGTTCGTGCCGTGAATATCAAAGCTGACTTGTTGCGTAGTGCCGTCGATGGATGTGATAGTGAAGGAGTCAACCTTTGTTTGTCCAGCGTTTAAATATTCCGTTGCATTATTCGCAACGGTGTAGGTGTATGTGCCATTAGCAGCCAAGGTTATGTGCCAAGGTTGCCTTGAGCGCTTGTAACCGTGGTTTGAAATGCTGCTTCACCCTGGTTGACATCACTGATCGAGATCGAACCACTGGCGACTAAATTACCACTGACATTGACGTTCGCGCCTTCCGTGACATCGACTACCGTTGGCGTACCAATCACTGCGGCTTGGTTCGTGCCGTGAATATCAAAGCTGACTTGTTGCGTAGTGCCGTCGATGGATGTGATAGTGAAGGAGTCAACCTTTGTTTGTCCAGCGTCTAAGTATTCCGTTGCATTATTCGCAACGGTGTAGGTGTATGTGCCATTGGCAGCCAGGGTTAATGTGCCTAAATTACCTTGAGCGCTTGTAACCGTGGTTTGGAATGCTGCTTCACCCTGGTTCACATCTGAAATCGAAATAGAACCACTGGCAACTAAATTACCACTGACATTGACGTTCGCGCCTTCCGTGACATCGACTACCGTTGGTGTACCAATCACTGCGGCTTGGTTCGTGCCGTGAATATCAAAGCTGACTTGTTGCGTAGTGCCGTCGATTGATGTGATGGTGAAGGAGTCAACCTTTGTTTGTCCAGCATCTAAGTATTCCGTGGCATTGTTGGCGACGGTGTAGGTGTATGTGCCATTAGCATCCAAGGTTAAGCCTAAATTGCCTTGTGCTGAAGTAATCGTGGTTTGGAATGCTGCTTCACCCTGGTTGACATCACTGATCGAGATAGAACCACTGGCGACCAAATTACCATTAGTAACGTTACTGCCTTCGGTAACGTCAGTCACTGTTGGTGTACCAATCACTGCAGCTTGGTTTGTGCCGTGAATATCAAAGCTGACTTGTTGCGTGGTGCCGTCGATGGATGTGATGGTGAAGGAATCAACCTTGGTTTGTCCGGCATCTAAATATTCCGTTGCGTTATTCGCGACGGTGTAGGTGTATGTGCCATTGGCGCTTAAAACCAAGGAACCTAAATTGCCTTGCGCTGAAGTAACCGTGGTTTGAAATGCTGCTTCACCCTGGTTCACATCGGAAATCGAAATAGAACCACTCTGCGACCAAATTACCATTAGTAACGTTACTGCCTTCCGTGACATCGACTAACGGTTGGTGTACCAATCACTGCAGCTTGATTAGTGCCATGGATATCAAAGCTGACTTGTTGCGTAGTGCCGTCGATGGATGTGATAGTGAAGGAGTCAACCTTTGTTTGTCCAGCATCTAAGTATTCCGTGGCATTGTTGGCAACGGTGTAGGTGTATGTGCCATTGGCAGCCAGGGTTAATGTGCCTAAATTACCTTGAGCGCTTGTAACCGTCGTCTGAAATGCTGCTTCGCCCTGGTTCACATCTGAAATCGAAATAGAACCACTGGCAACTAAATTACCATTAGTAACATTGCTGCCTTCCGTGACATCGACTACCGTTGGTGTACCAATCACTGCGGCTTGGTTCGTGGCGTGAATATCAAAGCTGACTTGTTGCGTGGTGCCATCGATGGATGTGATAGTGAAGGAGTCGACCTTGGTTTGCCCAGCATCTAAATATTCGGTAGCGTTGTTAGCGACGGTGTAGGTGTATGTGCCATTGGCAGCCAGGGTTAATGTGCCGAGGTTACCTTGACTGATGTAACAGTAGTTTGAAATGCTGCTTCACCCTGGTTCACATCTGAATCGAAATAGAACCACTGATGCAACTAAATTACCATTAGTAACATTGCGCCTTCGGTGACATCAGTCACTGTCGGTGTACCAATCACTGCAGCTTGGTTCGTGCCATGAATATCAAAGCTGACTTGTTGCGTGGTGCCATCGATGGATGTGATAGTGAAGGAGTCGACCTTTGTTTGTCCAGCATCTAAATATTCCGTTGCATTATTAGCGACGGTGTAGGTGTATGTGCCATTGGCATTTAAAACCAGGGAACCTAAATTACCTTGCGCTGAAGTAACCGTGGTTTGAAATGCTGCTTCACCCTGATTGACATCTGAAATCGAAATAGAACCACTCGCGACTAAATTACCATTAGTAACATTGCTGCCTTCGGTAACGTCTGTCACTGTCGGTGTACCAATCACCGCAGCTTGATTAGTGCCATGAATATCAAAGCTGACTTGTTGCGTGGTGCCATCGATGGATGTGATGGTGAAGGAGTCGACCTTGGTTTGTCCAGCATCTAAATATTCGGTAGCGTTGTTAGCGACGGTGTAGGTGTATGTGCCATTGGCAGCCAGGGTTAATGTACCGAGGTTGCCTTGACTTGATGTAACCGTAGTTTGAAATGCTGCTTCACCTTGGTTGACATCTGAAATCGAAATAGAACCACTCGCCACTAAATTACCATTAGTAACATTGCTGCCTTCGATAACGTCTGTCACTGTCGGTGTACCAATCACTGCGGCTTGGTTCGTGCCGTGAATATCAAAGCTGACTTGTTGCGTGGTGCCGTCGATGGATGTGATGGTGAAGGAGTCAACCTTGGTTTGTCCGGCATCTAAATATTCCGTTGCATTATTCGCAACGGTGTAGGTGTATGTGCCATTGGCAGCCAGAGTTAATGTGCCGAGGTTGCCTTGCGCTGATGTAACCGTGGTTTGGAACGCTGCTTCACCCTGGTTAACATCGGCGATTGAGATGGAGCCTGATGCAACTAAATTACCACTGACATTGACGTTCGCGCCTTCCGTGACATCACTAACGGTTGGCGTACCAATAACGGCGGCTTGGTTGGTGCCATGAATATCAAAGCTGACTTGTTGCGTGGTGCCATCGATGGATGTAATCGTGAACGTGTCGACCTTTGTTTGTCCAGCATTTAAATATTCGGTAGCGTTGTTAGCGACGGTGTAGGTGTATGTACCATTAGCAGCCAAGGTTAGTGTGCCAAGGTTGCCTTGAGCGCTTGTAACTGTAGTCTGAAATGCCGCTTCGCCCTGGTTCACATCACTGATGGAGATAGAACCCGATGCAACTAAATTACCATTAGTAACATTGCTGCCTTCGGTAACGTCGGTCACTGTCGGTGTACCAATCACTGCGGCTTGGTTCGTGCCGTGAATATCAAAGCTGACTTGTTGCGTAGTGCCGTCTATTGATGTGATAGTGAAGGAGTCAACCTTGGTTTGTCCAGCATCTAAATATTCCGTTGCATTATTCGCAACGGTGTAGGTGTAGGTGCCATTGGCAGCCAGGGTTAATGTGCCTAAATTACCTTGAGCGCTTGTAACCGTCGTTTGAAATGCTGCTTCACCCTGGTTCACATCTGAAATCGAAATAGAACCACTGGCGACTAAATTACCATTAGTAACGTTACTGCCTTCGGTAACGTCGGTCACTGTTGGCGTACCAATCACGGCAGCTTGATTTGTACCGTGAATATCAAAGCTGACTTGTTGCGTGGTGCCGTCGATGGATGTGATGGTGAAGGAGTCAACCTTTGTTTGTCCAGCATCTAAGTATTCCGTGGCATTGTTGGCGACGGTGTAGGTGTATGTGCCATTAGCATTTAAAACCAAGGAACCTAAATTGCCTTGTGCTGAAGTAATCGTGGTTTGGAATGCTGCTTCACCCTGGTTGACATCACTGATCGAGATCGAACCACTGGCGACTAAATTACCATTAGCAACGTTACTGCCTTCGGTAACATCGGTCACCGTTGGCGTGCCGATCACTGCAGCTTGATTAGTGCCGTGAATATCAAAGCTGACTTGTTGCGTGGTGCCGTCGATGGATGTGATGGTGAAGGAGTCAACCTTTGTTTGTCCAGCGTCTAAATATTCCGTTGCATTATTCGCAACCGTGTAGGTGTAGGTGCCATTGGCAGCCAGGGTTAATGTGCCTAAATTACCTTGAGCGCTTGTAACCGTCGTCTGAAATGCTGCTTCACCCTGGTTCACATCTGAAATCGAAATAGAACCACTGGCAACTAAATTACCATTAGTAACGTTACTGCCTTCGGTAACATCGGTCACCGTTGGCGTGCCGATCACTGCAGCTTGATTAGTGCCGTGAATATCAAAGCTGACTTGTTGCGTGGTGCCGTCGATGGATGTGATGGTGAAGGAGTCAACCTTTGTTTGTCCAGCATCTAAATAAGCAGCGGCGCTGTTGGCAACCGAGTAAGTGTAATTGCCATTGGCGCTTAATGTTAATAATCCTAAATTACCTTGAGCAGATGTAACCGTAGTATGGAAAGCGGACTCACCTTGGTTTACATCGGTGATTGAAATCGATCCGCTTGCCGTTAGATTAGTGCCTGCAGCTGCGCTTGGATTTTCGGTAACATCCGTTACAGTCGGCGTGCCGATGACGGCGGCCTGGTTAGTGCCGTGAATATTAAAGCTAACTTGTTGCGTGGTGCCATCGATGGATGTGATGGTGAAGGAGTCAACCTTTGTTTGTCCAGCGTCTAAATATGCGGCTGCGCTATTCGCCACGGAGTAAGTGTACGTGCCATTGCTGTTTAATACCAAGGAACCTAAATTACCTCCAGTGCTTGTAACAGTAGTTTGAAATGCCGCTTGTCCTTGGTTGACATCGGTAATTGAAATCGAACCACTTGCAGTTAAATTACCGCCAGCGCCGGGATTTTCTGTGACATCAACTACCGTTGGTGTGCCGATAACCGCAGCTTGGTTGGTGCCATGAATATTAAAGCTGACTTGTTGCGTAGTTCCGTCGACAGACGTGACAGTAAATGTATCGACTTTCGTTTGTCCAGCGTCTAAATATGCGGCTGCGCTATTCGCCACGGAGTAAGTGTACGTGCCATTGCTGTTTAATACCAAGGAACCTAAATTACCTCCAGTGCTTGTAACAGTAGTTTGAAATGCCGCTTGTCCTTGGTTGACATCGGTAATTGAAATCGAACCTGTCGCGGTTAAATTACCGCCAGCACCGGGATTTTCTGTGACATCAACCACGGTTGGTGTGCCAATCACTGCAGCTTGATTGGTGCCGTGAATATTAAAGCTAACTTGTTGCGTGGTGCCATCGATAGAAGTAATCGTGAAGGTATCAACCTTTGTTTGTCCAGCATCTAGGTAGGCTGCCGCGGCATTCGAAACGGTGTAGGTGTAGGTGCCATTACTGCTGATTACTAAGCTGCCTAAATCACCGGTAGCACTCGTGACGGTGGTTTGAAATGCTGCTTGTCCCTGGTTGACATCGGTGATTGAAATCGATCCGCTTGCCGTTAGATTAGTGCCTGCAACTGCGCTTGGATTTTCGGTGACATCCGTTACAGTCGGTGTACCAATGACAGCGGCTTGGTTAGTGCCGTGAATATTAAAGCTGACTTGTTGTGTGGTGCCGTCGACCGAGGTGACAGTAAATGTATCGACCTTTGTTTGTCCAGCATCTAAATAAGCAGCGGCGCTGTTGGCAACCGAGTAAGTGTAATTGCCATTGGCGCTTAATGTTAATAATCCTAAATTACCTTGAGCAGATGTAACCGTAGTATGGAAAGCGGACTCACCTTGGTTTACATCGGTGATTGAAATCGATCCGCTTGCCGTTAGATTAGTGCCTGCAGCTGCGCTTGGATTTTCGGTAACATCCGTTACAGTCGGCGTGCCGATGACGGCGGCCTGGTTAGTGCCGTGAATATTAAAGCTAACTTGTTGCGTGGTGCCATCGATGGATGTGATGGTGAAGGAGTCAACCTTTGTTTGTCCAGCGTCTAAATATGCGGCTGCGCTATTCGCCACGGAGTAAGTGTACGTGCCATTGCTGTTTAATACCAAGGAACCTAAATTACCTCCAGTGCTTGTAACAGTAGTTTGAAATGCCGCTTGTCCTTGGTTGACATCGGTAATTGAAATCGAACCTGTCGCGGTTAAATTACCGCCAGCACCGGGATTTTCGGTGACATCAACCACCGTTGGTGTACCGATAACGGCGGCTTGATTGGTGCCATGAATATTAAAGCTGACTTGTTGCGTGGTGCCGTCTATTGATGTGATAGTGAAGGAGTCAACCTTGGTTTGTCCGGCATCTAAATATTCCGTTGCGTTGTTGGCGACGGTGTAGGTGTATGTACCATTAGCAGCCAAGGTTAATGTACCGAGGTTGCCTTGCGCACTGGTAACTGTTGTTTGAAATGCTGCTTCACCTTGGTTGACATCTGAAATCGAAATAGAACCACTCGCCACTAAATTACCATTGGTGACATTACTGCCTTCGGTAACGTCAGTCACTGTTGGTGTACCAATCACTGCAGCTTGGTTCGTGCCATGAATATCAAAGCTGACTTGTTGTGTGGTGCCGTCGATGGATGTGATGGTGAAGGAATCAACCTTGGTTTGTCCGGCATCTAAATATTCCGTTGCGTTGTTAGCGACGGTGTAGGTATATGTGCCATTGGCAGCCAGGGTTAATGTGCCGAGGTTACCTTGACTTGATGTAACAGTAGTTTGAAATGCTGCTTCGCCCTGGTTCACATCTGAAATTGAAATAGAACCACTGGCGACTAAATTACCATTAGCAACGTTACTGCCTTCGGTAACATCGGTCACCGTTGGCGTGCCGATCACTGCAGCTTGATTAGTGCCGTGAATATCAAAGCTGACTTGTTGCGTGGTGCCGTCGATGGATGTGATGGTGAAGGAGTCAACCTTGGTTTGTCCGGCATCTAAATATTCCGTTGCATTATTCGCAACGGTGTAGGTGTATGTGCCATTGGCAGCCAGAGTTAATGTGCCGAGGTTGCCTTGCGCTGATGTAACCGTGGTTTGGAACGCTGCTTCACCCTGGTTAACATCGGCGATTGAGATGGAGCCTGATGCAACTAAATTACCACTGACATTGACGTTCGCGCCTTCCGTGACATCGATTACCGTTGGCGTACCAATCACGGCAGCTTGATTGGTGCCGTGAATATCAAAGCTGACTTGTTGCGTGGTGCCATCGATGGATGTGATGGTGAAGGAGTCAACCTTTGTTTGTCCAGCGTCTAAATATTCCGTTGCATTATTCGCAACGGTGTAGGTGTATGTGCCATTGGCAGCCAAGGTTAGTGTGCCAAGGTTGCCTTGAGCGCTTGTAACTGTAGTCTGAAATGCCGCTTCGCCCTGGTTCACATCACTGATGGAGATAGAACCCGATGCAACTAAATTACCATTAGTAACATTGCTGCCTTCCGTGACATCACTAACGGTTGGCGTACCGATAACGGCGGCTTGATTAGTGCCGTGAATATCAAAGCTGACTTGTTGCGTAGTGCCATCGATGGATGTGATAGTGAAGGAGTCGACCTTGGTTTGCCCAGCATCTAAATATTCGGTAGCGTTGTTAGCGACGGTGTAGGTGTATGTGCCATTGGCAGCCAGGGTTAATGTGCCGAGGTTACCTTGACTTGATGTAACAGTAGTTTGAAATGCTGCTTCGCCCTGGTTAACATCGGCGATTGAGATGGAGCCTGATGCAACTAAATTACCACTGACATTGACGTTCGCGCCTTCCGTGACATCGATTACCGTTGGCGTACCAATCACGGCAGCTTGATTGGTGCCGTGAATATCAAAGCTGACTTGTTGTGTGGTGCCATCGATGGATGTGATGGTGAAGGAGTCAACCTTGGTTTGTCCGGCATCTAAATATTCCGTTGCGTTGTTAGCGACGGTGTAGGTATATGTGCCATTAGCATTTAAAACCAAGGAACCTAAATTACCTCCAGTGCTTGTAACAGTAGTTTGAAATGCTGCTTGTCCTTGGTTGACATCGGTAATTGAAATCGAACCACTTGCGGTTAAATTACCGCCAGCGCCGGGATTTTCCGTAACATCAACCACTGTTGGTGTGCCAATCACTGCAGCTTGGTTCGTGCCATGAATATTAAAGCTGACTTGTTGCGTGGTGCCGTCGATGGATGTGATGGTGAAGGAGTCAACCTTTGTTTGTCCAGCATCTAAGTATTCCGTGGCATTGTTGGCGACGGTGTAGGTGTATGTGCCATTAGCATTTAAAACCAAGGAACCTAAATTGCCTTGTGCTGAAGTAATCGTGGTTTGGAATGCTGCTTCACCCTGGTTGACATCACTGATCGAGATCGAACCACTCGCCACTAAATTACCATTAGTAACATTGCTGCCTTCGATAACGTCTGTCACTGTCGGTGTACCAATCACTGCGGCTTGGTTCGTGCCGTGAATATCAAAGCTGACTTGTTGCGTGGTGCCGTCGATGGATGTGATGGTGAAGGAGTCAACCTTGGTTTGTCCGGCATCTAAATATTCCGTTGCATTATTCGCAACGGTGTAGGTGTATGTCCCATTAGCATTTAAAACCAAGGAACCTAAGTTGCCTTGTGCTGAAGTAATCGTGGTTTGGAATGCTGCTTCACCCTGGTTGACATCACTGATCGAGATCGAACCACTGGCGACTAAATTACCATTAGTAACGTTACTGCCTTCGGTAACGTCGGTCACTGTTGGCGTACCAATCACGGCAGCTTGATTTGTACCGTGAATATCAAAGCTGACTTGTTGCGTGGTGCCGTCTATTGATGTGATAGTGAAGGAGTCAACCTTGGTTTGTCCGGCATCTAAATACGCAGCAGCGCTATTAGCAACCGTATAGGTGTATGTACCATCTGCATTTAAACTTAGTGTGCCTAAATTACCGGCAGCAGGAGTCACTGCTGTATTAAAAGCTGCCTGAGCTGGATTGGCATCGCTGATGGAAATGGCGCCAGTTGCAGTCAGATTGCCAGCAGCATTAACCGCTTTATTTTCAGTAACATCAGCTGCAGTTGGCGTTCCAATGATTGCTGCACTGTTAGCAGGAGGATCGCTACTGTCGGTAATAGGGCTTGGGTCTGCAGCAGGTATTGACACAATAATTGGTGGAGCACGCTCCGGTTGCGCTATATCTGCTTGTAAGTCCGTTATGGTCTGATCGTTGCTTATGGGGATTTGGAAGGTCAGGGTAGCACTGGAGCCTTTAGCTAAACTGCCTAAATCCCAGACGCCATTAATCATATTAATGGTGCCTTGATCAGCTGAGCTAGATGTTAGTTCTGCACCATTGGGCACTATATTTTGTATCTGTAAACCGCTCTTATTGGTTTCACTTTCATTTGTTATTAGAATGGTATAAGTGACTGTGTCACCTATGGCGGGATGAGCATTACTTACAGTGCTGTTTATGGTTAACCCATCTTCATAAAGTAGGGTGCTGGCGGGTACACGTGTATCATCAGGGCTATTGATCGTCGCAGTTTCTGCATGGGCAGAACTGATACCCAGAAGTGAAAATGCTACGGTAGCTAGAATCGATCTTGCTGGTATTGTATTATCGGGTTCTATAAGTCCAGCTGCTTGATTTGGTCTGCGATTTTTTTCAACTATAACAGGTGGGCCAACTAATTTTTCTAATTTGGCTGGGTTTTTTAAATCTAACATTCCAACTAAGGTTGCCAACTTCACGGGTTGTTTTATATTTACACTGTCAGCGCCATTTCTTTTTCTGCCAGAGAAATTTCTTAAAACATTTTGTAAAATTACATAATTTTGTGTGGCAGTAACAGGCGCTAACTTTGTGAAGTCTTGGCCTTTATTCATGGGGATTAAATCTGTTGTGGCAAGGGCTTGCGCGGCCACATCAAGATCCACTTTATTGCCTGAAGCTATAAACTTTAATACGCTGTTATTTAAGCTGAATTCACAAGGGTGCTGGATTTGTTGACAAAGATTATTTGAATAACTAATGAGTAAAGAACTATTGGCATTAATTTGAATTGTATCGCCCCAATAGAGGAAATCTCCACCTTTTAGAACATCCATTTCACCAAGCTTATTGGTGGTCCTGACTGAGCCACTAACTGATGTAGCAATGCCGATAACTGTTGAAGTGTCCATAAATATCACCTCCTCTTTTGTTCACCAGGCGTTTGCTATTTCTTTTTTATGCGTGCTTATTGCTCATATTTTTGCCTCTATAACTATAAGTAATAAACTAAGCCGGTGTTTATTTTTCATGTAAGGCGTTTTGCCTGGTTTTTAATATCGGCTTTAAAATATAATCCATCACCGATTTTCGCCCTGTCAATATGTCTACAGAAGCCATCATGCCAGGGATGATATATAACGGCTTCGCGGGCGTTCCTAAATAATTTTTAGCTGTCCGTACTTGAATTACGTAAAAATTTTGATCTTTTGCATTCGCGATGGTATCGGCGCTGATTCTTTCTACCTTGCCTTGCAAGCCACCATAAATCGAGTAATCAAATGCAGAAATTTTAACCGTGGCTGACTGTCCAATGTGTAAAAATCCAATATCCTTAGGATTTACGTTTGCCTCTACTAAAAGTGTATCTTCAAAAGGCACGATTTCCATTAAGTCCATACCTGGTTGAGAAACACCGCCTATGGTGTTAATTTTTATTTGTTTTACAATCCCCTTTACTGGCGAAACAATAGTAGTGCGTTTCAGTTGGTCTTGAGCATTTTTTAAACCCGCATTCGCTGCTAACAGGTCAGCTTCAGCGTAACTATTCGGTAAACCCATCCTATAGTTGCAAATTTCCCCAATAAATAGTATTTTCTCTCGAAGTTTTTCATACCCCCCTTGAGAGTGCGAATGGAGCTATCGCAAAACCTTCAGCTAAGAAATGCCCAATTTTCGACGCTTCATTTAGAAGTCTTGACGGCCTATTCTGTGCTGGCGACTCAACATCAACAACAGAAGCTTGAACTGATTGAATATAAATGTCAGGCGAATTACTGGCAAGCTCAATTCAAGCACCTGAAGTCAAAAGAATCTGAGTTGCTGGTAAAGATTGCTACCTTGGAAGGATTAGTACGTAAGCGTGAGCAACAACTGTTCGGAAAGTCAACAGAACAAGGAACAACACGATCAGAATCACAAAACGGCCTAGTATTAGCAAAGAAAAATAGGGGGCAACAACCGGGGAAACAAGGGCACAAAAAGCGCTCCTATGCTCAATTACCTGCTGTAGAAGAAACCCGATCATTACCGTTACAAGAAAGTGTATGCTCTTGTTGTGGATTACCCCTCAGTGAATTATCGATAACCGAAGATTCAGAAATTGTCGAAGTGATTAATGTAAGCGCTTACCGGCGCATTATCCATCGCAAGATGTATCAGCGTTGCTGTGATTGCAAGCCAAGTGAAGCAGGGAATACGCTCATGACAGCACCGGCGGCAGAGCGTTTACTTGCAAAGAGCAAGTTTGGTGTGTCGGTGTGGGCGTTATTACTGATCAAAAAATATGGCTATCAACAACCACTCAATCGTGTATTAAGCGAGCTAGCAGCAAATGGTTTACCGCTGGCAATGGGTACTATTGTCGATGGTTGGAAAAAACTCATGCCACTCTTAATACCGATGTACAATGCCATCGTTGAACGCAATTTGCAGGCAACCCATTGGCATGCGGATGAAACCGGTTGGCGTGTGTTTGAGCACGTAGAAGGTAAGGCAAATCATCGTTGGTATTTATGGATTTTCAGTAATCAGGAAACCGTGGTTTATAAGCTAGATCCAAGCCGTTCTGCTCGTGTACTGAAGGCGCATTTTGGTGATGCAACCAGTGGCATTCTCAACGTGGACCGATATTCTGCTTACAAAGCGATTGCTAAAGCAGGCTTACTGGTGTTGGCTTTTTGTTGGGCGCACGTGCGTCGAGATTTTTTATCGCATGCTAAAAGTTATCCTCAAGAAGAAGCATGGGCTCTCGAATGGGTTGAGCGTATAGGCAGGCTTTACCATCTCAATAATAATCGCATTATTTGCCCAGAGAAATCATCCAAGTTCATTCAGGCTCATGAACAACTGAGTCAGGAAATCCTGCTATTTAAGCAGCAAGTGGACGACCAAGTGTTGAATATGGAACGTCCGAGCGCGGCGAAATCCATACTGTTAAGCTTGAATAACCATTGGGAGGGATTAACTATTTTTGTGGATCGTCCTGACATTCCCATGGATAACAATAAAGCAGAGCGTGGATTGCGCAACCCTGTGATTGGTCGCAAAATTTATTATGGTTCTGGTTCGGTATGGTCAGGAGAGTTAGCAGTTGTCATGTTTTCTATTTTTGGCACACTGGATGTGTGGAAGCTAAACAAACATACTTGGCTATTAGCCTATTTTCAAGAATGTGCAGCGCTGGGTGGCGCTCCGCAAACCATTGAAAAATTTTTACCTTGGAACCTGACTGAAAAACAGAAAACGCTCTTTTCTCAGCCGCCTATTGGGGAAGATTCTGGATAGACAAGAGCATTCTTACTCCCCCGCTAAATCAACCGATCCTCTCAATGAAATGGCGCAAAGTCCCTGGGAGCGTTGTAGGGGCAACCCTTGTGGTTGCCCGAAAAATCTTACGGGCAGGCACAAGGCCAGCCCCTACATTGCGGACGAGCCGTCCGCGCTCCCAGAGGCTTTGTGCCATTTAGTTGATTCAGTAGCAATGTAATCACAGAATGGGTTTACCGAATAGTTACGCTTCAGCGGTATTAAGTTCTTGTAATGCCTTGCTTCTGAAATTATCCATCTGCTGCTGAATATCACTCAATTGACGATTTAAGCGTAAAATTTCTACATCCGAAGCAGCACCTGCTGCTACTAGGGGTTTGGTTAGATCATACTCTTTTTTCACGAATGAATAACTTCTCTGTAATTCCTCCCACTCTCTTTGTTGCGAGTTGTATAATTCTGTTTCTTGGGCTATCAGCTTCGCTGGTGCATGCTGTAACTCTGGGGGCACATTAAAAGTTTTATTGTCAATGATAGCGTTAATACGAGCAATAGCTGCTTCCAGAGATAGCTGTTTCATCCTCACCTCCTCATAGTTCGCCTCAAAATGAGTATCATCTAATTGCATTAATACTTGGCCTTTTTCTACAATCTGTCCTTGATGTACGAGTATTGCCTTAACGATGCCACCCTCCAGGTTCTGGATGATCTGTACTTGGCTTGCAGGGATAACTTTTCCCTCGCCTACTGCCACTTCATCCAGAATGGCATATTTAGCCCACAGAAAAGCAAAAATAAAAAATATAGCGATTACCCATAAAGTAACGCGTGAAACAGGGTGAGCATCTTTTGTATGCCGGGAACTCAAATCCGCCATAAATTGGTCGGCAGGATCATTTATTTTCTCCCAACGGCCTAACAACCTCACCAACATCATTTGTATGTTGCTGCGTAGTTTACGTAAATTGTCAATTACTGAATATGTCATTTGTTTTTGAAGAGTTGTTAAGTTAATTATAGGACAAAACGCGGGTTATTCCGCCGAACCATAAAATTTTTAATGTTGTAAATGGTATTTAAATTATCAAATTAATTAATTATGTGTAAAAAAAGATTTAGCCCCACGGAGTGGGTACCTTGATGCCACCGCTGGTCAATGCTTTTAATATGTCATCTTTTGGCCCATCAGCAACTAAGCGTCCGTTATCAAGAATGATTAAACGAGTAACGAGGGAAAGTAGGGAAGGCTTATGTGTCATCAGGATAAGGGTTTTACCCTGTATATAACCTGCCAGCCCTTCCTTCAGGTGCTCTTCTGTCATGCTGTCCATATTATTGGTAGGTTCATCCATTAACAGAATTTTCGGACTCAGCAAAACTGCACGCGCTACCGCTATAGCCTGGCGTTGACCACCCGATAAAAACGAGCCACGCTCGCCCACCTGCCAGTCATAACCATCGGGATGTAGGGCAATGAAACGATCCGCGCCAGATATTTTTGCTGCCTGCAATATAGCTTCTTCACTGACATAGGGTGCGCCTAACGTAATATTGTCCTTAATACTACCGTAAAACAACACAATATCTTGCGGAACATAGCCAATATTATGGCGTAAATCCGCAGGATCAATTTGCTGTAGTTCCGTGCCATCTACCAAAACCATGCCATACATGGGTTGATAAAGACCTAACATCAATTTAGTCATCGTGGTTTTTCCCGAACCGATACGTCCCAGGATACCAATACGCTCACCGTCATTAATGGTTAAAGAAAAGCGGTTAAGTGCGATAATTTTTTGATTCGGGTAGCGGAAGCTGACTTCACGAAATTGAATAGAGCCTTTTAGATTAGGGCGATGTAATGCTACTTTACCTGGAGGTCGCTCGATGGGCAGTTCCATCACCTTGCCAATAGCCTCTAATGAGCGTAAGGATTGGTGGTAGCGCGTTAACAGACTTGCTACCTGGGACATGGGAGCCAACGCCCTACTTGCTAAGGTGGAGCAGGCAATAAGCGCTCCTACCGTCAACTCACCGATGGCAATTTTATGAACGCCTAAAATAATAACTAATATAGTGGTAATCTCTTGCGCAAGGATAGAAAAATTAATGCTAGAGTTTACGACTAAATGTAATTTAACCGAAGCGCGCGCCGCCATTCCTACTATCTGTTCCCATTTGCGCTGTAAAATACCCTCAGCGCTGTTGCTTTTAATGGTTTCCATTGCGCCTAACGTCTCAATAAGCGCAGCCTGTTTTTCAGCGGCGTATTTATAAGAATCTTCAGTAATTTTTTGTAAAGGTAATTGTACGATGTAACCAACAAGAATAATCATTGGTATGATAATGATTGGCACTAACGCTAAAGTGCCACCTAATAAAGCGATAATGGCAACATAAAGAATAACGAAGGGTAAATCGATTAAAACGGTAACAGTGGTAGAAGTAACAAAATCACGGAACGTTTCAAATCCTTGTACTGTATTTGCAAAGGCGCCAACAGAGCCAGGGCGGGAAGCCATGGTTTAGGCCGAGTACCTGCTCAAAAATCTCCGCTGATAATTTCAGGTCTACTTTCTTTCCTGCAATATCAATAAGATATCCTCGTAAACTACGTAGGGCAAATTCAAACAAAAAGATGGCGCAGATGCCAATGGTTAATACCAATAGTGTATCCACCGCATGATTGGGTACAACACGATCATAAATATTCATAGTGAATAGTGGTAAGGCAAGTCCAAAACAATTCACGAAAAATGATGCTAGTAAAACTTCACTATAGGATGACCAACTCCGTAGTAAGATACTCCAAAACCAATGTCTTGGTTTGTCCTCAACACCTTCTTCACTACGGTCAGTAAATTTGTAGCTGGGTTTGACTAAAATAGTATGACCCGTGTAAACAGCCTCAAGCTCTGTTAATGCTATAGTTATTGTGCCCGTGCCAAATTTGGGATACATGACTTCAGCCTGCCCATCTTTCAATAGTTTTAATAGCGTGCAGGCTTGTCTATCCTTGAGTAGTAGCACGGTGGGTAGCATCAACGGTTCTATTTTTGCTAAAGGTCTTTTAATAATTTGTGCGCTTAAACCAACGCGGTAGGCTGCACGAACAAAAAGGTCAGGGGTGAATTTATTATCAACTAAGGGTAAGCCTGCTTTTAAAGCTTCATCAGTAAAAGAATTGCCATGAATCTTGGTCAGCAGACTAAGACAGGATAGCAGCGGATCTTCTAATAAAGTGGGGGTAATGTGCCAATCTTCGTGTGGGGAAGTATCTTGTGCAGGCTGTGAAGCGGCGATGGTGGATTCTTCTGAGCTGAGCATTTGTTTTAATCCTTTAAAATGGCTGCTTGGGAAGCGCTGTTTTTATAGCGGTAAGCGGCGTTGCTGTTTCCTGCTTCCTGCGTCCGTGTTCTTACTTACTAATTATATCGCCTTCCTGGCGATGTGCAAAATCGATGTATCACCTCATTTTATCATCTTTAGAATGGAAAATGCCAGAAGTAGTTCACGGATTGGTTTGGAGTTGATGATAGGAATGGTAAAGAGGAACAAGTGCGGTTAGTATATACTCCTTCCGCCCAGATTTTGAAGTTTTTGCATCGCATTTTAGGTTAATCTTTGCACGTTCTTCGTTCGAAAAAGCTCGAAATATGTCTAATATTACTGCGCTTTTTCTTACTCAGGACGTGCAAACCTTAACCCAAACTGCGCGCAAAATTCTTCAAAACCTGGGCGGGAGTATCAAGCAGTTAAATTTAACCAACAATCTTCGTGGAAATAACGCTTCATGTACAAAAAAATAATTGGTACTTTGTTGTTTTTGCTAATAACTACTGTTTATGCAAAATCGATTGATATTGTCGCCGCAGAGAATTTTTATGGTGATATTGCAAAACAAATGGGCGGGGAGTATGTTGCAGTGACCAGTATCCTGAGCAACCCTAACCAGGATCCACATTTATTCAGTAGCAGCCCAGCCACAGCCAGGGCAATTGCGGCAGCGGACTTAGTGGTCTATAACGGGATCGACTACGATCCCTGGATGGAAAATTTACTCAAGGCCAACACCAGGCAGCCGCAACAGACAATTGTGGTGGCCGATTTATTAGGCAAAAAATCGGGTGATAATCCGCATATCTGGTATGACCCTCCTACTATGTTGCTATATGCTGACCAGTTGGTAAAAAAATTGATGCAATTAGACCCTCCACACACGGATTATTATCAACAACGGTTAGCTGAATTTAAACATCAGCACGCAGCATTGATGAATACGATTTCGCGCATGAAACAACAATTCCACGGCGCCACAGTGATTGCCACAGAGCCAGTATTTAACTACATGGCAACTGCATTGGGCTTAACCATGTATGGCAATAATTTTCAACTCAGTATCATGAATGGAACGGAACCCGGCGCGCGCGATATACGTGATTTTGAAGATAAGTTAACTAAACATGCAGTCAAGGTGTTGATCTACAACAATCAGGTCATTAATCCCATTACTGACCGGATTAAAGATTTGGCGACAAAATCGGGTATACCTACAGTTGGCGTCAGTGAAACTCAACCATTAAATCAAGACTACTGGGCATGGATGAATAGTGAATTGTCCCGATTACAAGTGGCGCTTACACGAGCCGGGAATTAACTTTATGGGCGCCATTGATTTTGAAAACCTCACGCTGGGTTTTGGAAAAAAACAACTGTTAAGTCAATTTAGCAATACGATAGAGCCCAAGGAATTTGTGGGTATTTTTGGAGCTAATGGCGCGGGGAAAAGTACACTATTGCGTGCGATATTGGGTTTAATCAAACCACTAAGCGGTAGTGTGCAAATACACGGTAGTCTCGCCAAACGTGGTCATCCTGATATTGGTTATATGCCACAGTCAAAGTCTGATCCACCCTCGCATCAATTGACCGGACGATCTTACCTTGGCGTCACCTTGAATGGATTAGGCTGGGGTCTGCCATTATTAACAACACAGCAACATCAATTGATTGATGAAATTATTACGCTAACCGGGCTGCAAGAATATATCGACCGGCCCTATGTGCAACTTTCTGGCGGTGAAAAACAACGCTTGGCCCTGGCGCAAGCATTATTAAATCGCCCTAAAATCTTGCTATTAGATGAACCCTTGAGTGGGCTTGATCCTGCGCAGCAAATGAAAATGATCCATCTGATCCAATCGATACAGCAACAATGGGGGATGACGGTTTTATTTACGGCGCATGACATGAATCCTCTGTTAGGCGTCATGACCAAGGTCATTTATTTGGCGCATGGCAAGATCGCTGTTGGTACAGTGGATGAAGTAGTTAATAACGATACACTTAGCTGGCTTTATGATACGCCTATCGAGGTTATTCCCTGGGGCACGAACAAATTAGTTATCCATAAACAATCTGGTGCGAGCCTTCACGATGTACATCATACAATTTGTCAATGAATTATTTGCCTATGACTTTATGCGCAATGCAATGATTGCTGGCACGCTGGCGGCCATTGTGTCTGCCATTGTGGGGTATTTTGTAGTGTTGCGTAGTCAAACGTTTGCCGGGCATGCGCTGAGCCACATTGGTTTTGCTGGCGCTACGGGTGCTGGATTAATTGGTCTAACAGCTGCCACTGGGCAATTATTACTGATGCTGCTTGCGGCAATCAGTATGGGTAGTTTAGGCGAAAGAGCAGCTAAGAGAGACATTGCCATCGGTACAACCTTGGCAGTTGCATTAGGCTTGGGCGTACTTTTTTTGTATTTTTATACCGATTACGCAGGCCGCGCCATGTCTATCTTATTTGGCGATCTGTTAGGCATTTCTACTGCGCTGATTAAGAGTATGTTTATTTATTCTGTTATTAGTTTAGTGGGACTGTTATTGATCAGTAAACAACTTTTGTTTGCCACCTTGGAGCCAGAGTTGGCTGAAGCAAAGGGTATGTCACTACGCGTTATCTCGATTGTATTTTTAATGTTAGTAGCAATCGCTATTACCGAAGCCAGTCAAGTCGTTGGTATATTGTTAGTGTTTACATTGTTGATTGGGCCTGCAGCCAGTGCATTTTGTTGTACAAAGAGAGTTTGGAGCGGTATAAGCCTATCGATCTTAATAGGTGTCATCAGCGTATGGGTAGGGATTATTTTAGCCTATATCACTAATTGGCCGATTTCTTTTTGGATCAGTATTTTAAGTTTTATTGGTTACTTGTGTTTTAGGAAACTGGGCTCTGCTATCAGTACTTAAACTTCTTAAATAAAAGCCTCTAGCTTTAATTTATTTGCTACTAAGCATGGAGAATCAGTGATATGGAAGAAATAGTAATCCTGGGTGCAGGTGTGGCAGGGCTAAGTTGCCTCAACTATTTCCTTGATCGAGGATTGTCGCCGTTGTTAATAGAAGCGGGTACTATCGGATCGTTCAAAGTTTGTGGAGAATTTTTGACGCCCTATGTTGCAGCTATGCTTGAAAAATGGTCTATTAGTTCTGTGCAACCAATTAAACAAGCTACTTTTTTCGTTGATAAACGTTGCTTTGAAGTGCCTTTTAAAATGTCTGCAGGGTCTATTTCACGCAGTCAGATTGAATTAGAGTTAGCCGCGCGCGCCAGACAAAAAGGTGGGCGCATTGAAGAAAATTGTTCGGTTCAAAAATTAATTCCCCCTGTTAATAAAAATCCCTACCTTCTTCACCTCTCATCTGGGCAAGAGATACGAGCTAACACTATTTTTTTTGCGGTGGGTAAATTTTCCCAAGACCCTAACACGTTCCCCTACATCGCTGTTGGTGGGCATTTTAACGGCGTCATAGCACCACATTGCCTAAGCATGTATAGCATAAAGGGGGCTTACCTGGGAGTAGTACCTATTTCAGCTGAAGTTAGCAATATAGCCGGTTTAGCAAGACGCGAATGGATAGAGCAAGCAGGATCGTGGCAATCTTTTTTAAGTAGCTTAGGTGCGGATTATCCCCAATTGCAACCAGTCTTGACGGCTGTTGATCTTGGCAAATTGACGTGGGCTGAAACTCGCGTTGGGAGATTTGGGGTAAGAGACCTGCCTAATTGGCCTGGGGCATACTGGATCGGGGATAGTTTAATGAGCTTTCCACCTTCTTCGGGTAGTGGTTTTTCTCATAGTATGCTTTCTGCTAATTTAGCAGTGGAGTGTTTTTTTAATAAGCGCATACGACATTATCAAAAGCTTTATGTGGAATCCAGTCGCTTGAAATGGCTTATCGCCATGGGTTTGCACCAGGCACTGATGCGCCCCAGCGTAGCTAATGTTGCCGCTACTGTTTTTGATTCAAGTGCTATCTTACTTCGCGCAGTGTTGTCGGGGCTTGAGTTAAAATAACCAAGGTGTCAGTGTTAAGCGTAGTGATAACATTCTACTATGAGTTGTCATCCCAGAACTTGGTGCTGTCCAGCCGCATCAACATTATGAGAAAACTAACATGTCAGATAAAAATAACAAAGAGCTGAAGCGTCGACCGGTGAATCTTACCGTTGATACCGCGCTTGCTAATGAACAAGCTAGAGAGAGACGGATCGCAGCGAAAAGAGCAAAAGAGAAGAAAGCAGTAGAATTAACGGGCGATGAAACAGTGCTAATTGGTGCGGCCGAGCCACATAGGCTTCAACTGCCTGTCTGGCCCACAGCGATAGGGACTACGGATGGTGACGAGACGCAACCATTTGTTGATACACCTACTGTGCAGAGTAATTACGAAAAGTTGATTAGTAGCGCGCTACGACCTGCTGAAGATACGAAACGTACTAGTCAACCGACTGTAGCAGAAGATACAAGAGGAAACACTAAAAAAAGAAAACGTATTGAGACTAAATCGGAAGTAAATAAACCATCTGGCTATACAAGGCATGTTTCATTTCCTTATGCCAGCCAGAATAAATCTTCGTCAGAACCCGCCACAGAAAATACCAAACCAACCGATGAGTCTACAAAAACTGATGGAGCAGATAAATGCATTATCAATTAGCTATACCCACCGCACTTCGAAATGCGAGATTGGCCTACTAGCCACGGCTTATCAAGACCAAAGCTCGAAGTCCCATTTTGGGTACTATAGGTCTCTTTTTGGGACTTATCAAGAGGAAGGCAACATTATTTTCCGCGACTTATTTCCCTCCCACCTACTTAAAATGGTGACTCACGCAAATCGATCAGTTGCTTGCACTAATCTCGCAATGATGCCGGGTTCGGTCGCAGAATGTCCGGCATCCGCAACGATATGTAGTTCCGCTTCAGGCCATGCTTTATGTAAATCCCACGCATTGGTTACCGGGCAACACACATCATAACGTCCGTGCACAATAACACCTGGTATGTGGCGAATTTTATGTGCATCGCGTAACAATTGATTCGGCTCTAAAAATAACTGATGCGTGAAATAATGATTCTCGATACAGGCAAAGGCCAGTGCAAATTCTGGATCACCATAGGCGTCAGCAAATTTTTTGTCATAGAACAGTTTGCTGATGCTGCCTTCCCAAACACTCCAGGCTTGTGCTGCCTTGTAACGCAACGCTTTATCCGGGCCATTGAAGCGCTTTTGATAAGCCAGCATCATATTATCACGTTCATTTTCAGGGATTAAGGCGATAAAATCTTCCCACGCTTCTGGAAAAATTTCACTGGTGCCATGTTGGTACAGAAAATCCAATTCTTTCTGGCGACCCAGGAAAATACCGCGCAGCACCAATTCTGTGACGCGTTCTGGATAGGTTTCGGCATAAGCTAATCCCAACGTACTGCCCCATGAACCGCCAAACACCATCCATTGATCTATTTTAAGGTGGGTGCGTATTTTTTCAAAATCGGCAATAAGATCCTGTAACGTATTCTCGCGCGTTTCTGCATGGGGTGTGCTCTTACCACAGCCGCGTTGATCGACTAAGATAATACGATAGCGAGAGGGGTCGAAATAAGTTCGGTTAACGGGCTTGGCGCCGCTGCCAGGACCGCCGTGAACAAATAATGCGGGTTTTCCCTGCGGATTCCCACACTCTTCGAAGTAAATAGTATGCAGTGGGGATACGCTAATAAATTCAGTGTGATAAGGTTCGATGGGTGGGTAGAGAGAATTGTTACCTTGCATAATTATCCTAAGGATGAATGTGTTAATTGTCGCAAGAATTATATATGGGGCATTGCATTATGGTGCACTGATAGAGTTGGGCGCTACTGCAGAATTAAGCGTTAAGCCTTGACCTCAACCCGTTTAAAACGCGGAACGCTGCGTCCATTATGGTCTACGTGTTCCAGAAACAGTGCTTTCGGTCGAACCCATACTTGATTATTGCCAAATTTCTCATGTTCGTACAATGCCTTATAAATCACCATTTCTTCGTGCGTTTCACTATAACGCGCAAAGCCAATGATTTCGTATAATTTTTCCGTTTTATAGTGCTGATATTTCCCATAAGGGATGTCATCTATTTGCATGTTAGTAGCTCGTGTTTTAGTTGATACATAGTAACCGCGTCTTAGGTTGCGTGTTTGGCGCATAACCTATTTATTGTCATTCCGGAATCTAGTGCGACTTAATGAGCGTGCGAATTTAGTCGCACTTAATATCCGGAATCCAGGGGAGTTGGCATTTATTTTCCGAAACTAACAGCATGATACGATGATTCTGGATTCCGGACATTAAGTGCTGCTAGCGCTCGCACGCTCGCTAAGCATCACTAAATTCCGGAATGACAAGCCGAGAATTATGCGCCCAAACCCCGAAATATCAAACGCTTTGAGTATAGCCAAATTCTATGAAAAAATCTCAGCCTTCTTGCTATCAAATGGGCGAGCATCATAAAACAATTCAATTTTTGTAATCAGTTCCTGTTGCAATGTCAGTAGTGCTGCTGAGGGTAGGTTTCCAATCGGTGCAGGAAACTCCCAATCGTACACTAACATAACTTGATCTTCGCAGCCACATGCGGTGCGTATGGTGAGCGTATTAAAAAAAGTAGTAAATTTTTTCGCAGCGTCGAGGTATGTTTCCTTCCCAGTCATTTTTGCCAAGGGGCCAATAAATTGAACCTCGGGATGTAGATATTTCTCCATGTCGGCTACGTTTTTTGCGGCCATGGCAGTGTAAAAGGTTTTAGCTATTTCTATATTTTTTTCATTCATGATGATCACCCTGGGTAGTGTTATTGACAAAGTAATTTAATTATAGTAAACTATATCCAATATGTCAAACACTAAGAAAAGAACCTATAATTCTGCCGCCAGGCAAGTAAAGGCCGAGCAAACTAGGGATCGCATTCTGGCGTGTGCAAAAAAGTTGTTTCAGTCAGAAGGCTTTGAGTGTGTGACCATTGAAGCATTGGCGCAGGCAGCAAACGTTCTCAGCGCCTACCATCTATGCGTTATTTAAATCCAAACGTGGGATATTGCGTGCATTAATGGATGCAGCACTTGCGCCGGAACAGTATGCGGCATTAGTGCAGGAGGTCAAGCAAGTAACATCCGCGCAGCAGCGCTTGCTGATAGCCGCTAAAATTTCACGCCAAATGTATGACGCTGAAACAGCACAAATGGATATTTTTCGCGGTGCTGCGGTGTTAGCTCCTGAATTGAAAAAACTGGAACGAGCCATGGAACAGCGTCGCTATAAACGTCAAGCAGAAACTCTCAAGATGACAATGGCGGAGGGGGCGTTGGCAAAGGGGCTAAGCTTGCCCAGGGCGCGAGATATATTATGGGCTTTTACCGGACGCGATATGTATCGCTTATTCGTCATAGAGCGCGGTTGGACATCCGAAGCTTACGAGCAGTGGCTTGCGCAATTATTAATACAAACACTTATTAAGGGTATCGGATCGGGGATCAAGTCTTGAATTCTAGGCAATTGCATGAATTTTCTGTACATGTTCTACTAATGGATCGGAAGCGCCAAAGCTATTAAACAATAAACATTCGCGGTAAAGCCGTTGTGCTGGGTTAGTTTGTAGAATACTTTGGCCCTTGTAAAGGGTGCAGGCGAGTTGTGTTAGATGATTGGATAACCTAATGCCGCGTGTGCGCAGTGTTAAAGAGTTGGTAAAATCACTGGCAGTTAACGCATTGACTACGATAGCGGTATAAGTAGAAAGTTCCTGTTCTGCAGCACGTACTACATCTATTAAGGTGTTATATCTGGCGCCGACAAAGGTCTGGATAAGGTTTAATGCGGCCTGTGCCAGGCCAATGTGAAAGGAGCAATTATTTAGTAAAACAAAATCATCAGAGATAAAATCTCCTCCCGACCTATACTGCACTATACGTTTAGTAGGAATAAAATAATTAACCAGGTTGATATTCACTGTATTGGTTGATTGTGTAACAATTAGCGGTAATGGCTTGCTGATGATGAGTTGTCCCAATTGCTGCGAATTTTTGTTGCGAAATGGGGTGGTAGCAAAGACTGCTTCGTTTTCTTCGGTAATAAAGCCAATGATAATTTTTTTAAAATGCTTATAACCACTTGCCCAGGGAATAGTTCCTGTGACCCGATATCCGCCCTTGGTTTTTATGCCGCGCAGCGAGCAATGATCTCGTTGTCGCAGTTGCGAAATACCAATGGCAACCAATAATTCACCACTCATTAGTTGCGGGATATAATATTGCTTGATCGTGTCATCATGTGAGGCGGCAACCAGTCGGATCGCGCCTTGATGCTGGTGCTGTAGGAAGGTCAGTGCGCCAGAATATTGTATGATGGTTTGTTTAAAGCGATGATACTCGGCTTCACTACATTCTAAGCCGCCATATTGTCGTGGCGCTTTTAAACGAAAACAGCCTAGTTTGCCAATAGATTGCAACTCTTTCTGTAACAAGCTGGCATCCGTATCCAGCAACCAGGCGGGGGTTGCTTGTTCTGTAGAAAAATGTTGTGTTAAATCAGTTAGAATGTTGTCTGCGGAATACATAGAGTTCCCTTGTGGATGCCATTTCCAAATCAAGCTGCGTACACACGTTTAGTCTACCATATAGACATTAAAGGCTTCTAGCTATTGAGATATAGTCATCGTGTTTGAGATTGCGTTTTTGGCGCATAACTCCCGGCTTGTCATTCCCGTCGCTCGTAGTTTATTAAAAATGTCAGACAAAACAGCGGGAAACCAAAAATCAAGCTTTTTGATACTAAAAACCCAGGCTCTTATTAACGTGGGTTTTGGTTCCCCGCTATCCTGTTAACAGCCTCTGGTCAGCTATGAGCGGCGGGGATGACAGCGTGGGAGTGAATCGAAACCTCGCGATTTCAAACGCGGACACTATAGGTAATTGAATATGCTGTATTGCCTGGGTTGAGGCTTTTTGTTATGGTGTGAGTCTCATTTATTTGTTGGAGAAACGGCATGTCACGTTATTTAGACCCTAAAACCGATGTTGTGTTTAAAAAAATATTCGGCGATCATCCCCATCTACTCAAAAGCTTTCTCAATGCGGTGCTGCCGCTGCCTGAGGATGGGTTGATTGATACACTGGAATACCTGTCCTTTGAGCAAGTCCCGACGATCCCTGTATTTAAATCCACCGTGGTAGACGTGCGTTGCACCGATCAACAAGGCCGCGTGTTCATCGTGGAGATGCAAATTCAATGGACAAACAGTTTCAAGCAACGCATGCTGTTTAACGCCAGCAAGGCGTATGTCAATCAATTAGACCGAGGTGAAAATTACCATTTACTGCAACCGGTATATGGGCTGGGATTGATCAACACCACGTTTGATCAAGATGAAGATCACTGGTATCACCATTATAAAATCGTGAACGTGAAGAAACCGCGGGCGGAAATTAAAGATTTACAATTAGTATTTATTGAACTGCCGAAATTTAAGGCCAAGAATTTTCCGGAAAAGAAATTGCAGGTATTGTGGCTGCGTTTTATGGCAGAACTGAATGAAAAAGCCAATCACGTACCTGTGGAATGGTTGGCAGTACCAGAAATCAAACAAGCGCTCGATCTGGCGGAAGAGGCCGCTTACACCCCGGGAGAATTAGCAGCGTATGATCAGTATTGGGATGCAGTTAGTATTGAAAAAACTCTGCTGGGTGATTTTTATGAAAAAGGTATAGTGATTGGGTTGGAAAAGGGTAGAGAAGAAGGTAGAGAAGAAGGTATGAGCATTACTAAACTTGCATTGGCGCGTAAATTATTAGCCAAGGGTATGGCCATAGAGGAAATTGCCGCCTTGACAGAATTGTCAGTGACAGATATCAAGGCGAAGGAATAATCTATGATAATTGGTCAACTTGCCTTAGTTGTTTCCGCGTTATTTACTGGCGCTGCTATTTACATCAACGTCGTCGAACAGCCAGCACGTTTAAAATTGGCGGATGATGCGTTGCTGATCGAGTGGAAACCCAGCTACAAACGTGGGTTCGCTATGCAGGCGTCGCTTGCCATGCTAGCTGGACTATTAGGGATAGTTGCCTTGTTGCTTACGTGGAATTGGTATTATCTCATTGGGGCGATAGTTATCCTTGCCAATTGGCCCTATACCCTGGTTATTATTATACCAACCAATAACAAGCTAATGGCTATGCAGCCTACGTTAGTGAGCCCTGAAATACGAGGTTTAATTATACACTGGGGAAGACTTCATGCTGTGCGTAGCTTAATGTCGGCTACGTTTTTTGCGGCCATGGCAGTGTAAAAGGTTTTAGCTATTGCTATATTTTTTTCATTCATGATTATCACCCTGGGTAGTTTTGCGCTGTGCATTGACTTCTAGAGATATTTTTTGTACTATATATATCTCATTAAATATTATATTGAGCCATATATGACCCATATCCAGCAGTGGCCCCAACCCATACAAGAATCACTGGGATTGATCGGACAGCTAATACGCCATGCTCGTAAGGCGGCGGGACTTACTGTTGCGCAGGTTGCTGAGAAAGCGGGCGTGGAGCGAAAAACCCTGACCCGTCTGGAGCAGGGCGACCCCGGTATTCGCATTGGTTTGTTTATTACCGTACTTTGGTTGTTGGATATCCCACTGTTACAAGGTATTGATATTGGGCATCGCCAATCCAGGACGCAAATAGCACTGCTATTAAAAACACTCGGCGGTAATCAAGTACAACGTGTGCGCAAAGCAACTAAAAAATCGCATGATAACTTCTAATCAATCTATCGCTTATCTTTGGATTTGGCTGCCAAGACAAGTAGAACCAGTGTTGTGTGGTCGTCTGGTTGCAGAGCAGCAACATCATCTTTTTACCTATAGCCGTGGTTATCTGCAGCGTGGTGACGCAATTGCGCTTGATCCGGTTGAGCTACCATTAATATCGGATGAACTACGTTCTGATGATGATATTCATCGTGCTATACGTGATGCTGCTCCAGATAACTGGGGACGTCGAGTTATTCTCTATCAGCAACAACTGCCACCACCCTCATCGCTATTTTCTTTTGAAGATATCAAGGAAATTGATTTTCTATGTTTTTCTGACGCAAATCGAATTGGCGCCATGCACTTTCAAACAGCGGCGGATAGCTATCAACCCAGTAATGTCCCAACGGTTACGCTTGAGCAATTACAAGAGGTATCTGAAAAAATTGAAGCGGGAGAACCTATACCTGCGACATTACATGCTGCGTTGTTGCATGGAACCAGCATAGGTGGCGCACGACCTAAATCTTTCTTAAATGATGCTGCCAACAACAAACAATATATTGCAAAATTTTCTTCAGCAACGGATTTTTTTCCTATTGTTAAAGCAGAATTTGCGGCGATGCAATTAGCCAAAAAGTTAGGGTTGATAGTGGCCGAAACGCATCTGCTAAAGGTGCTTGGGAAGGATGTGTTATTAGTGGAGCGCTTCGATCGTGAACCCACTAAGGATCAATTATTCCTGCATCGCTATATGTGTAGCGGTTTAACAGCGCTACAATTGCATGAAACAGATGCGCGTCGCGCCAGTTACTTAAACCTCGCCGATTTTGTGCGTAAATATTCCAGCAATACCCTGGTAGATTTGCTAGAGCTATATCGTCGCATGGTATTTAACATTCTGATTGGCAACACCGACGACCATGCGCGTAACCATGCGTTTTTTTGGGATGGTCATCATTACCAATTAACGCCTGCTTATGATATGTGTCCGATGTTGAGAGTAGGATATAGCGCATCTCAAGCCATGCTGGTTGGTAGTGCTGGCGCGCAAAGTACTTTAGCCAATGCACTATCATGCTGTGAACGTTTTAATTTGAGTAAGTCACAAGCGCAGGAAATAAATCAAGAGCTAGTGCAAAAAGTCAAATTGTATTGGCCCGCCATGTGTGAACTTGCACAATTAAGCGCTTATGAGCAAGAGCGTTTACAGCGCACCACAGTATTGGCAGAATATTGTCTTCAATAGAGATTGAGGTAAGTCTTGAATTCTAGGCAATTGCATGAATTTTCTGTACATGTTCTACTAATGGGTCGGAAGCGCCAAAGCTATTAAACAATAAACATTCGCGGTAAAGCCGTTGTGCTGGGTTAGTTTGTAGAATACTTTGGCCCTTGTAAAGGGTGCAGGCGAGTTGTGTTAGATGATTGCGAGCTTTGGCGCATAACTCCCGGCTTGTCATTCCCGTCGCTCGTAGTTTATTAAAAATGTCAGACAAAACAGCGGGAAACCAAAAATCAAGCTTTTTGATACTAAAAACCCAGGCTCTTATTAACGTGGGTTTTGGTTCCCCGCTATCCTGTTAACAGCCTCTGGTCAGCTATGAGCGGCGGGGATGACAGCGTGGGAGTGAATCGAAACCTCGCGATTTCAAACGCGGACACTATAGGTAATTGAATATGCTGTATTGCCTGGGTTGAGGCTTTTTGTTATGGTGTGAGTCTCATTTATTTGTTGGAGAAACGGCATGTCACGTTATTTAGACCCTAAAACCGATGTTGTGTTTAAAAAAATATTCGGCGATCATCCCCATCTACTCAAAAGCTTTCTCAATGCGGTGCTGCCGCTGCCTGAGGATGGGTTGATTGATACACTGGAATACCTGTCCTTTGAGCAAGTCCCGACGATCCCTGTATTTAAATCCACCGTGGTAGACGTGCGTTGCACCGATCAACAAGGCCGCGTGTTCATCGTGGAGATGCAAATTCAATGGACAAACAGTTTCAAGCAACGCATGCTGTTTAACGCCAGCAAGGCGTATGTCAATCAATTAGACCGAGGTGAAAATTACCATTTACTGCAACCGGTATATGGGCTGGGATTGATCAACACCACGTTTGATCAAGATGAAGATCACTGGTATCACCATTATAAAATCGTGAACGTGAAGAAACCGCGGGCGGAAATTAAAGATTTACAATTAGTATTTATTGAACTGCCGAAATTTAAGGCCAAGAATTTTCCGGAAAAGAAATTGCAGGTATTGTGGCTGCGTTTTATGGCAGAACTGAATGAAAAAGCCAATCACGTACCTGTGGAATGGTTGGCAGTACCAGAAATCAAACAAGCGCTCGATCTGGCGGAAGAGGCCGCTTACACCCCGGGAGAATTAGCAGCGTATGATCAGTATTGGGATGCAGTTAGTATTGAAAAAACTCTGCTGGGTGATTTTTATGAAAAAGGTATAGTGATTGGGTTGGAAAAGGGTAGAGAAGAAGGTAGAGAAGAAGGTATGAGCATTACTAAACTTGCATTGGCGCGTAAATTATTAGCCAAGGGTATGGCCATAGAGGAAATTGCCGCCTTGACAGAATTGTCAGTGACAGATATCAAGGCGAAGGAATAATCTATGATAATTGGTCAACTTGCCTTAGTTGTTTCCGCGTTATTTACTGGCGCTGCTATTTACATCTTTCAGCCTGTGAGGCGCATTTTTCAGCTAATTTTCTTCTTTTTCCGTTCGGGAAAGTGCATACCTTCTAGTTTTAAGCCATCAGGATCGAGAAAGAAAACTGCATAGTATCCCTTGCCATAATCCACATAATCAGCAGGTGGATCAACGATTTTTACTTTGTGTTGTTTAAGAAATTCATAGAGATCATCCACATCCTTGCGTCGAGCAAGCTTAAATGCGTAATGATGAAAGCCAATATTACCGATACGGTGCGGATGTTTCTTACCTTCCTTGTCGGCTGTTCCAATCCAGAATCTGGTTTTATCATTACTCCAACCAGCAATGCTATCGAATTCCCATTCAAGTCTAAAACCTAAAAAACTCAGGACTCTGTTGTAGAACAGTTTGGATTTTCTAAGATTTCCCACTCGAATCACTATGTGATCAATGCCAAGGACTTTTGCCATAATAATTTCTCCTTGAAACAAGAGCTGCCCCAAAAGTGGAGAAGCTCTTGTGGGTATATATTAATTGTTGGATTGAGTAGGTTTCCACAATGCCAGGGTGGCGCCAGTGGGGTCGGTGATAATTGCAAAATGTCCAAAGTCTCCTGCAGTCGTTACAGGCATTTTAAGCGTTGCGCCCAGGGCTACTGCTTTGTCAACAGACGCCTGCAGGTTGTCAACATACACATAGCTTAACCAGTGTGGCGGAACTTTCCCGCCCATGTCGGCTGGAATTTGCATCAAACCGCCACCGTCATTGGATTCAGATTTAATGACATTATATTTACCATGTTGCATTTTATGTTCTTCATAAGTCCATCCGAATAAGGCGCTATAAAATTTTTTCGCCTTCTCTACATCGGGTGTCATCAATTCATTCCAACAAAAATTTCCTTGTTTCATAATAATACTCTCCTATGGTTAATTTATATTGTTAACTGCCACTCCATGCCCTATCGACTGGGGCAGAAGAATTTTACCATCATTTATGCTAAAGTCACTGCATTTGGGTATATACTCATCATGACAAATCACATGGGCTATGTTGTAAGCCACTATTCGCATCTTTGATGGCGATTTATTTTGAAGAAGGGGGTGCTATTGGGGAGCATGATTGCTGCCATAAATTTTGGATTATATCGGTGGTTATTTTGTTAACGACGTGGTATTTCTCAAAATAGATAGCGTGCATGATTTCTTTTTCCTGGCTATAGATATCCCTATCTAAATTTAGGGGGCAATACATTAAACGCATGGGTATGGAATGGATGCCATCAACGGGTGGCTGGATAAATTGACCAGGTAAAAATTTTGCGCCGGCTTTTTGGTAAAAACTGATCCGACGTTCGCGTAGCGTTTTATCGTTGGCATTAAGCGCGTGTTTTGGGTCTTCCACCTCCCAAACCATCGCGAAGTAGCTCGGTGATGTGCTGATCGTCCTGGCGCGTTCAATTAATAAATTCAATAATTGATTTCCCAAGCCCTTACTGCGCATGGCCTTAGCCACAGCGATATGGCTTAAGTAAATAAATGGCAACGCTCGCATGGTATATAGCACCACGATAGCTGCTATTTGTTGTTTTAACGTAACTATTCGGTAAACCCATTCTGTGATTACATTGCTACTGAATCAACTAAATGGCACAAAGCCTCTGGGAGCGCGGACGGCTCGTCCGCAATGTAGGGGCTGGCCTTGTGCCTGCCCGTAAGATTTTTCGGGCAACCACAAGGGTTGCCCCTACAACGCTCCCAGGGACTTTGCGCCATTTCATTGAGAGGATCGGTTGATTTAGCGGGGGAGTAAGAATGCTCTTGTCTATCCAGAATCTTCCCCAATAGGCGGCTGAGAAAAGAGCGTTTTCTGTTTTTCAGTCAGGTTCCAAGGTAAAAATTTTTCAATGGTTTGCGGAGCGCCACCCAGCGCTGCACATTCTTGAAAATAGGCTAATAGCCAAGTATGTTTGTTTAGCTTCCACACATCCAGTGTGCCAAAAATAGAAAACATGACAACTGCTAACTCTCCTGACCATACCGAACCAGAACCATAATAAATTTTGCGACCAATCACAGGGTTGCGCAATCCACGCTCTGCTTTATTGTTATCCATGGGAATGTCAGGACGATCCACAAAAATAGTTAATCCCTCCCAATGGTTATTCAAGCTTAACAGTATGGATTTCGCCGCGCTCGGACGTTCCATATTCAACACTTGGTCGTCCACTTGCTGCTTAAATAGCAGGATTTCCTGACTCAGTTGTTCATGAGCCTGAATGAACTTGGATGATTTCTCTGGGCAAATAATGCGATTATTATTGAGATGGTAAAGCCTGCCTATACGCTCAACCCATTCGAGAGCCCATGCTTCTTCTTGAGGATAACTTTTAGCATGCGATAAAAAATCTCGACGCACGTGCGCCCAACAAAAAGCCAACACCAGTAAGCCTGCTTTAGCAATCGCTTTGTAAGCAGAATATCGGTCCACGTTGAGAATGCCACTGGTTGCATCACCAAAATGCGCCTTCAGTACACGAGCAGAACGGCTTGGATCTAGCTTATAAACCACGGTTTCCTGATTACTGAAAATCCATAAATACCAACGATGATTTGCCTTACCTTCTACGTGCTCAAACACACGCCAACCGGTTTCATCCGCATGCCAATGGGTTGCCTGCAAATTGCGTTCAACGATGGCATTGTACATCGGTATTAAGAGTGGCATGAGTTTTTTCCAACCATCGACAATAGTACCCATTGCCAGCGGTAAACCATTTGCTGCTAGCTCGCTTAATACACGATTGAGTGGTTGTTGATAGCCATATTTTTTGATCAGTAATAACGCCCACACCGACACACCAAACTTGCTCTTTGCAAGTAAACGCTCTGCCGCCGGTGCTGTCATGAGCGTATTCCCTGCTTCACTTGGCTTGCAATCACAGCAACGCTGATACATCTTGCGATGGATAATGCGCCGGTAAGCGCTTACATTAATCACTTCGACAATTTCTGAATCTTCGGTTATCGATAATTCACTGAGGGGTAATCCACAACAAGAGCATACACTTTCTTGTAACGGTAATGATCGGGTTTCTTCTACAGCAGGTAATTGAGCATAGGAGCGCTTTTTGTGCCCTTGTTTCCCCGGTTGTTGCCCCCTATTTTTCTTTGCTAATACTAGGCCGTTTTGTGATTCTGATCGTGTTGTTCCTTGTTCTGTTGACTTTCCGAACAGTTGTTGCTCACGCTTACGTACTAATCCTTCCAAGGTAGCAATCTTTACCAGCAACTCAGATTCTTTTGACTTCAGGTGCTTGAATTGAGCTTGCCAGTAATTCGCCTGACATTTATATTCAATCAGTTCAAGCTTCTGTTGTTGATGTTGAGTCGCCAGCACAGAATAGGCCGTCAAGACTTCTAAATGAAGCGTCGAAAATTGGGCATTTCTTAGCTGAAGGTTTTGCGATAGCTCCATTCGCACTCTCAAGGGGGGTATGAAAAACTTCGAGAGAAAATACTATTTATTGGGGAAATTTGCAACTATAGGATGGGTTTACCGAATAGTTACGTTTTAACAAACAAACGCCAGCGGTTGCAATGCCTTGTTCGACGGCTGCCTGTAACTGTTCCCTCGGATCGCGCTCCGCGGATGGAAACGAAGTTTGGTAAATATCCCACCAGTCTTGTGCTCCAGCCAGTGCCCGGGAGGTTAACCATTGCCACTGCGGTGTCGGCTGTTTTTCCATAACGGACTCCTTGTCTAGGATTAGCTGTGGTGGATATTTTACACGGTATACAGCGTTATTACCTATTCCTTATCTTCTGGTGGTGTCGCTTTAGAGTCTATTGTGACCATATAAACGTTGACAATCTGAATCTATTTGATATATTTTAGATATGCAATATAAATATCTATATGATGAAGGAAAAAATCTGAAACTCAAAAAAGAGCGTGGGGTTTGTTTTGAGGATGTTATCGCGGCTATAAATAATGACAAAGTATTAGATATTATTCCTCATCATAATAAAAAATTGTATCCAAACCAAATGATATTGATAGTTGAGATTAATGCCTATGCACATTTGGTTCCTTATTTAGAAAAAGGGGACTCTTTAGTATTAAAAACCATATTCCCTAGTAGAAAATTTACTAAAGTATATTTGGAGGTAAGTTGATTATGGCATTTGATAAAAAACAAAAACGTAATCTTAAATTGGATGCGTATGAGCAAGATATCGAAAACAATCTTCATAAAAGCAAACCTCTATTATCTAAAAAGAGGGTACAAGAACTTTCTAAATTGAAGTCAGCTGCTAAAGAGCATTTGCAGCGAAGAAAAAAAGAAACACGTATTAGCATTCGAGTTTTTGCCAGTGATTTAGAGCACATTAAGGAGATTGCGCTAGAAGAGGGATTACCTTATCAAACTTTAGTTACCAGTATATTGCATAAATTTTCAACTGGACGTTTGGTATCTAAAGAGCAAAGATAGTATATTACCGCTAACATAGAAGGAGGACTCAAGGGCCACGGGGTGTTGTACATTCCTGTGGCTCATCTTCCGTTTCCTTATTCTTCAGTAGTGTTTTGTCTGCCTCGCTTGTTGAAGCGACTGTTATTCTAGCTTGAACTGTATTTGTAGCCTGCTGTTGGTTAAAGATGGATTTCAAATAATCGACCAATTTTTGCAGAAAATCTCTGGGATCAAGCAAGTGTTCAATTGTGCTGCTGCCATAAGCAATGGTATTGCTTTCCACAGTAAGTATGACATCACCCTTGGGATCGTCGACAAAGTTAACATCGATAGTTGCTTCAGCGTTATAGACATATTTTTTGGATCGATCAGGTAAAATATCTTTAATCTGTCCATCCTTTATCATCCTACATTTTTTTTGGGTTACAATTTCCTGTACTTTAAAACCCTTTTTTGTGCGGGTAATATGCGTTTCATATTCACGCATATTGTTTTCATCAACGGGTATGATATGATTTTTTGCCAATGTAAGACTCGCTGCTCCGCTGACTGGATTTAATAAACCACCCTGGTGCAGGATCAGCATAACTGCATTATTTATCGCCTTGTTATGTTGAACGTCATCCATATCTGCTAATACATGTTCTCCCAAAAAAACGCGTAGCTCTATGTTTTCTGTAAACAATTCATCGGTAGGCAGGTTGGTTAAGCCACTCTTTATCAGTAGTGTCTGCACCGATTCACCGTTAATTATCACCTTATCTTTTTTCCCTTTATCAGTTTTCCCCTCATCTGTTTTCCCTGCCCGGTTCCAGTCTTCTAACGTACTGGGCTTCCTGGTATTAATGTCTAATATATTGCGAAAAGGGCTGGGTGCATAAAATGTATTTGGATTCTTGCTTATTTTTGGCAGTTTTGGCATCAATATCAGCTCCAAGGTAATAAAAATAAATTAAATTATATATTCAGTATTTTTCACTAAAACAGCAGACATGACTGCCCTCGCTGTGATGCGACGTATAAATATATTTTGGTTTTTGGCTCGACGAGGTGAAAAAAATAGACGGGTTGTATCCGGTCTTATACACGTCAGTAATTAGTTATTTTAATGTTGGTGGGAATTTTGCCAGAAAAAATTCGGATAGAATTTTTGGTAAAATATTAGGTCCTGCCCAGATAATTCCCCTGTAAAAACCAGGAAATTCAGTAATATTTACTTTTACATTATATTTATAACGCGAATGAATTTTATTCTACCGTATTATTTTTATTATGTGTAGTAATTTTATTTGTGGCGTTTTTTTAGCCAAGCGAATTGCCAGCGTTACGATGCTGTTTTTAATTTTTATTAAGCTTAAGGAATATTTAATATATATTAAGGTTGCGAGCTTAGTCGCACTTAATGTCCGGGAACCAGAAAACTTATTGGCATAAAAATTTTATGAATGGTGGACATGTCGCTCGCGCTCCTTGTCCACCCTACAACACCGCTACGACGCAGGAGTAAATTGAAACCTCGCGATTTCAAACGCGGACACTATATAGTCATGATCTATATCGGAACGCCGTTATCTGCTAATGCATGTAGGGTAAGGTAAGGAGGGGGTTATTGCCTCACAACACATGGGTTAGCTGCGGGGCTCGTTCTATACTATTTGTGGGGAAGGAAAAAGAAACACGTATTAAGATCATGTGATGAATGCTAAAATGTTCAGAAAAATTTTTCACAAGGAGTACTTTATAGTCATGACTTATATCGGAACACCGTTATCTGCTAATGCATGTAGGGGCCATGTTGCTTGGTGGGGGTGAGTTGGGCAAGGAGGTGGTCATTGCCTTGCAGCGCCTGGGCGTAGAAACCATTGTGGTTGATAAGCGTTACCCCAATTCGCCAGCGATGCAAGTGGCGCATCGTGCCCATGTCATTGCCATGACAGAGTGCCGATGCGCTGTATGCCTTGATTAAGGCCGAAAAACCGCAGTTGATTTTCCAGAAATTGAAGCTATTGCCACAGAGGTATTACTTGAGGTTGAAAAGCAGCGTCTCTCAACAGTTATTCCCAACGCCAGGGCGGTCAATTTAACCATGAATCGTGCCGGAATTAGGACGCTGGCGGCAGAAAAGTTAAACTTACCAACGTCTAGCTACCGTTTTGCCAAGAACTTGATGGAGTTGGAATCAGCCTGCGCCGATATTGGCTTCCCCTGTTTCATTAACCGGTCATGTCTTCTTCTGGCAAGGGGCAATCCGTGCTCAAAAGTCAAGCAGACATTGCGGAAGCATGGCAATATGCCGATCAAGCCGGTCGAGTCAATAAATGTGAGGTGATTGTAGAATCCACCATTGATTTTGATTTTGAAGTTACCTTACTGACGATTCGATCACAGGATACCCATGGTAAAATTGTAACGACTTTTTGTGAACCTATCGGTCATCGTCAAGTGGCGGGCGATTACGTCGAAAGCTGGCAGCCGCAGGCCATGGAGTGATCTTCATTAACCCGGGCGCGACACATCGCGCGCACTATTACCGATGACCTGGGCGGCTTGGGTTTATTTGGCGTTGAGTTGTTTGTTAAGGGTGACCAGGTATGGTTTTCTGAAGTTAGTCCACGCCCACACGACACCGGCATGGTCACCATGATTACACAATATCAAAACGAATTTGAGCTACATGCCAGGGCAATTTTAGGATTACCCGTCGATGCGCGTCTTAAACAACCTGGTGCAAGTCACGTGCTTTATGGGGGAAAAGATGCAGATGGTTTATTGTTCAGTAATTTAAAACAAGCATTGAGTGTGCCACAAAGTGATTTACGTTTATTTGGCAAGCCACAGTCGTTTGTGAAACGCCGCATGGGAGTTGCGTTGGCGTATGCTGATAGCGTGGATGTGGCAAGAAAAAATGCAGCCCGGGTAGTTAGTCAAGTTGTGATCGAGGCGGATCTTCTAAAAACATAGCTCCTCACCACATGGCTTAAGTTGGCACAAAGTGGCAGATTTTGTCGATATTCCCGCATCTGGGGCGGCTAGTTACCTAAAAACGATTATCTAAAACACTATATGTTATATAAAAAAGCTCGAGAAATATTCATCGGCCTACCGCGTAACCCGTTTGATCAGGGCACACGTAAAAACATTGCCTTGATTGCCTTCCTTGCCTGGATTGGTTTGGGCGCGGATGGTTTATCCTCCTCTGCTTATGGTCCCGAAGAAGCCTTCCTGGCATTGGGTGTGCATTACCATCTGGCCCTTTATCTGGCTGTCCTCACAGCGATTACAGTATTTATTATTGCCTTGTCGTATAACCAGGTTATTGAGTTATTTCCCAGCGGCGGTGGTGGTTATAAAGTTGCCAGCAAATTAGTTGGCTCGCATGCGGGCGTGGTGTCGGGTTCTGCATTAATTGTTGACTACGTATTAACTATCGCCATTTCAGTGGCGAGTGGTGTGGATGCATTATTTAGCTTACTGCCGTATGAGGCGCAGCATTTTAAATTGCACGTAGAAGTATTAGCAATTGCAATACTACTTGTCTTAAATTTACGCGGCATGAAGGAATCGATCAAGATACTGATGCCGATTTTTTTGGGCTTTGTGGTAACACATTTCTTACTAATTTTTTATGGGATAATGGTGCATGGCGATCATCTACCTGCTCTGTTTGGCAATGCGGTGGATGAAACGCAAAAATTTTCGCAAGAAGTTGGTTGGTTTACCGCATTAGCATTATTCTTACGCGCCTATTCTCTCGGTGGCGGTACTTACACGGGTATCGAAGCAGTATCGAATAACATCAATCACCTGGCTGAACCACGTGTACGCACCGGTAAATGGACGATGTTTTATATGGCATTGTCATTGAGTTTAACTGCTGGCGGCATCATCCTGCTGTATTTACTATGGGATGTGAAACCAGTCCCAGGACAAACGCTCAATGCAGTGGTATTTGGGGATATTCTTGGGCAATTACCCCTGCATCACTTTATATTGATATTAGTGTTGTTTTTAGAAGCAGGGTTGTTATTTGTTGCTGCCAATACCGGCTTCCTCGGTGGCCCGGCAGTATTGGCAAACATGTCGATCGATGATTGGATCCCCAAACGTTTTCGTAACTTATCCAGTCGATTAGTCACACAAAATGGCATTGTATTATACGGCCTATTCGCTATTTTTATTTTATTTTGGACGCATGGTGAGGTGTCCATGCTAGTTGTGCTCTATAGCATGAACGTGTTTTTAACCTTCTCGCTGTCATTGTTAGGATTATGTATTTATTGGTGGAACCATCGCACTACTACGTTTGGTTGGTTATATCATATGCTGTTGTCTATTATAGGCTTAGTTATGTGTTGTAGCATTCTGGTCATTACCTTAGCGGAAAAATTTACTGCAGGTGGCTGGTTAACGGTGCTGGTGACTAGCAGTGTGATTATATTTTGCATTTACGTAAAACGTCATTATAGACTGGTCAATACGCAGATCAGATATTTGGATCGGTTGTTGACGTTACCGTTAAAAGGGAATGTTAAAGACGTTCGACCATTGGATCCACAACAACCCACCGCGGTATTTTTAATTGGGGAAAGCACTGGGCAGGGTATGCATACCTTGTTGTGGGTGCAGCGCATGTTCCCCGGCCATTTTAAAAATTTTATATTTTTAAGCGCAGGCGTAGTCGATGTAGGTAGTTACGGTAGTGATGCTTCATTAGCGCACATGCGCGGTAAATTGGAAAAAAGACTACAATACTTCGTTGATTTTTCTAATGAACATGGTTTTGCTGCAGCATCCAGGGTGAGTTATGGTAATGACCCAGTGCGCCAATTGAGTGAATTGGCCAAAAAAGCCAGTGAGGAATTTCCCAACACGGTATTTTTCTCAGCCACACTGATTTCAAAACAAGATAATTGGTTCCACCGCAAATTACACAGCGATGTACCAGCATTATTGCAACGTAATTTGCATTTAATGGGTTTGCAGATGGTGATACTGCCTGTTAAGCTCGAGCGGTAAGATTTAAAAGACTTGACGCAAAGACGCAGAGAAAAGATTAAAAAAAAGAAAAAAGCATTAAAAAAAAATTAAACAAATAATGGCACAAAGCCTCTGGGAGCGCGGGCAGCTTGCCCGCATGTTTGCCAATGGCTTAAAATGCGGGCAAGCTGCCCGCGCTCCCAGGGGCTTCACACCATCATATTTAATCTTTTCATGATTTTATGTTTTTCTCTGCGTCTTTGCGCCTCTGCGTCAAATCTTTTTATTCTTTGGAGGATACTTATGCCATCATTTGATATTGTTTCTAAAGTAGATCAACACGAAATTACTAATGCGGTTGATCAAGCTAATCGCGAAGTGACAACGCGTTTTGATTTTAAGGATAGCAATGCTAAATTTGAATTTAATGTGGACAAAATTTCATTAAGCACCGAGACAGATTTCCAATTAAAACAAATGAAGGAAGTATTAACCGGTAAACTGGCCAAGCGCCAGGTTAACGTCCAATGCCTGGAATATAAAGATCCAGAAATTAGTCATCGCCAGGCGCGTCAGGAAGTCCTGGTGCGTCAGGGCGTCCCACAAGATATTGCTAAATCCATTACCAAATTTATCAAGGATAAAAAATTAAAAGTACAGGCAGCGATTCAAGGCGACCAGGTCAGAGTGACTGGTAAAAAACGTGATGATTTACAGGAAAATGATAACTAAATGGTC
>CAVZRN010000004.1:0-135844 GCA_963777715.1 uncultured Gammaproteobacteria bacterium | reverse complement strand
ATTAGCCTTAAGTTAAGCTTGACATATTCCTGTACATTTGGGCAGCTATTGTAAATTGTTGATACCCTATCCATAATGTCTTTATTCCAGGTTTTGACGCCTTCTTCTTGGATTTATAACCACCTAAACGAGCAATCCTTAAGATGACTTCAGATAATGCCGGGCATTCTTCCGGTATTTTTTCTTTAAAAAAAACGTATATCGCTTTCCATTCAAACGCTTCAAACAGTTTATCCGCTTTAATATCTACCTCTGTACGACCAATATAGATCAGCCAATATAAACGACATGCCGATAAGCTAGCCATAACTAAAAAATTTTCTATCGCTTGCCGTGAACTATGCAAATACACTTCATCCACTTGATAGCCTGTCTTTAACACTTTATGGTAATCTTCTATATGCCAACGACTTCGGTATATCTCCACTATCTCTTTTATTTGTCCGACTGTGTCAATGGGTAAACTCGTTAATAATATCCATTCATGCCCCTCATTAAACGCTTTAACCACATTAATCGTAATCGCTTTATAGCCAATTTTTCCCTTCCCTTCCTCCTTGCTTTTATTAGGAGGTGGAAAGGTAATCCTCAGTGCCTTCAAATTTAATCTTAGCTCCTTAATTTCCCTCGTATCTACCTCTTGGATTGTCACATCCAATACACCCCTTCCCTCCGCTTTCTCTAATAAACTCTTTAACTTTTCGCCTCGGTCTCGGTGCTTCTCTCCTGAATAACGATCATGCTTACCACGTATCACATAGTCTTCATTTGCCTCATTTAATGTATGTAACAACTCATAAAAATCTCCTTCCCGATCCGACACAGTAATGATCTTTTTCTCAGTCGCTCCCACACGCCGTCTCATGTTCTTTAGCGCAGTAAGCCAACAACGACTCGCTTTATCTTTCACCTCTCGATGATGATGGTGGACGCTTCTATCCAACTCGTCGTAGTCAAAGTACTGCACATCAATGAGTCCTAATGGCTCATTCCTATCCGTCACGCACAACGTACTATGCTGGATCAGACCGTACATGTCTGTTTGACCCATCTTGCCTATTCGGCCAAGCTCCGTTTTTGCTGTATGACTTGTATAGTTCAAACGCATGCCATCCTGAATCGCCAAGATGTACCTTGAATCGCTTTCCTGGATACGTTTCACCGTCTTCTGGTAATGAGGTGCTAGCAATGTTTCCCTCGAAATCTTGGGATTACTAAAAAAAATCGTAGGCTTGCCTAGCTTCTTTTGCATCCAAAAACAGACGCCTTATACAACTACCTAACTTCGTTTGTATCGTCATAAGAATTTTCTTCGCTCGTTCGTTCAAGCGTTTATCCTTTAAATCTAATCGCTTAAATTCTTCTCGGACAAACATCTCGGTTGTCCCTGATCCTATGGTATTTTCCATTACTTTTCTCCTATATTTTTATAGCTTATTAGCTTGAAAACAATAGACACTCTCTATAAACCCTGTCAAGCAATACTTAAGGCTAATTGGAAGCACTAAGTTCCGGGATGACAAACGGGCGCGATAGGACGGCTGAATAACAACCACGGCGCAACACATTGCTGGCTATCTGCTATCGGTGCAACGTTTAATTCATTATTAGAGCGTCTTACCAACCGGCGGTATTGCTGCGTCGCGATGTGATGATCTTGCAAATCTGCCGAGAATGTGTGGCTACTATCTCCCTTTGCGACGTAGTAAAGCGCATCGGTTATCACTGGATTTAATGCAGCGATAATCGGCGCCTCACCCGGCATCGCAATCGGTGTTGGCGGCAAGCCATTGCGAGTATAGGTATTGTAAGCAGAATCGGTACGTAAATCCGTATACGTCAAATTACGCTGTTGTTTATCCGTTAATCCATATAATACAGCCGCATCAATTTGCAGACGCATTCCCAATTGCAACCGTTTTAGTATAACGCCCGCAACTAACGGACGCTCCGAGGCAAGCTTGGTTTCTTTTTCCACCAGGGATGCAACAATTAATGCTTCATAAGGGTTTTTATAGGGTACGCTAGTAACACGCGCCGCCCATGCTTGATTGAGTTTCCTTTGCATCAAGTTATAAGCCGCGCGTAAGATATAAGTATCCTTAGCACCCGCGGTGAATAAATAAGTGTCCGGAAAAAATAAACCTTCTGGATATTCTCCCGCGTGACCGAGGGTAGCCATGATTTGCGCAAAACTTTGGCCTTGTAACGTGTGCGTCAACGTGGGTTCTGCTTGTATGGCTTGCAGCATTTGCTGAAACGTCCAGCCTTCAGGAAAGGTGATTTTATGTAACCACACTTGCCCCTTAGTGAGTTGTGTTAAAAACATCGGCAAGGTAGTCGCTGGTTGGATATGATACTCACCCGCCTTGATGCGTAGCGGTTTACCCTGCCACCTTGCTAACAATAATAAATAATCGGCATAGCGGATTATGTTTTGCCGTTGTAACTGTTGTGCAACTTGCGTGACGGAAGCGCCTTGCGGCACCACAATCACGATCGGCGCTTGCGTAGAATTAATGGGAAGGAAAAAAATCTCTATCGCTAACCAAGTGCAGAGTCCGATGAGGGTGAGGATAATGAGGGAGAGAATGGAGCGGAGTAATTTTCGCACGGGGATTAGTTAAAAGAGTAAAAAAATTAAAAGACTTGACGCAAAGACGCAAAGAAAAGATTAAAAAAAGAAAAGAAAAAAAGATTTAACTTAAAAAATACTAAAAAATAACTAGAAATAAAAATAATTTTTTAAATCTTTTGTGTTTTTCTTTGCGTCTTTGCGTCAAATATTTTTTGTTTTAAATTTTTTTAAACAACAAGCTGCCATTCGTGCCGCCGAAGCCAAACGAATTACTCATTGCTAAATTTAGTTTAAGCTCACGCGCCTGGTGCGGGATAAAATCTAAATCACAATCCTCACTGGGATTATCCAGATTAATTGTGGGAGGAACGACCTGATCGCGCAACGCTAAGATACAAAAAATCGCTTCTACGCTACCGGCGGCGCCTAATAAATGTCCCGTCATCGACTTGGTGGAGCTCACGGGTATTTTGTAAGCCTGGGCGCCAAATGCTTTTTTAATGGCGTTGCATTCCGCCACATCGCCCACCATGGTAGATGTGGCATGCGCATTAATATAACCGACGTCTTCTGGATTTACGCCGGCATCACGCAGGGTATTTTGCATACATAACACAGTGCCAATATCGCCCGGCGTAGTGATGTGGTACGCATCGCCACTCATGCCAAAACCGACCAATTCGGCATATATCTGCGCACCGCGTTGACGCGCGTGTTCGTATTCTTCCAATACCATCACACCAGCGCCTTCACCCATCACAAATCCGTCACGATCTCTATCCCACGGACGACTGGCTTTTTGCGGGTCATCGTTACGCGCCGATAACGCACGCGCCTGAGCAAACCCACCCACCGCCAATTCAGTAGTCGCCATTTCGGTGCCACCCGCCACCATCATATCTGCATCGCCATATGCCACCATACGCGCAGCATGCCCGACGTTGTGCGCACCGGTAGTACATGCGGTTACAATCGAGATATTGGGACCTTTCAGATTAAACTGGATCGACACGAAACCAGACGCCATATTGATAATGGAGCTAGGAATAAAGAACGGGGAAATTTTACGCGGGCCACCTTGCAACAGGGCGCTATGATTTTTTTCAATTAATGGCAAGCCACCAATTCCTGCGCCAATTGCCGCGCCAATACGCGGGCTGTTTTCTTCCGTCACGATGATGCCAGAATCTTCCAATGCTTGTTTTGCCGCTACATACGCATACTGGATAAAACAATCGATCTTGCGTGATTCTTTTGGGGACAAATATTGGTCTACATCGAAACCTGGCACCGCAGCATTAATACGCACCGGCAATGCGCTGGGATCAAAATGTTTTATCAAACCCACGCCACTTTGACCGCGTAATATACCGCCCCATGTTTCTTTGACAGAAAGCCCCAGTGGAGTCAACATACCCAGGCCAGTAACCACCACTCTTCTTTTGTGTAACATGGTATTCTTCTCCAGACAGATACTAACGTGAATTAATGGGTATATGATTCACGTTAATTTAAGCGGCTTGTGTTTGCTTGACAATATAATCAACCGCATCGCCCACCGTCCTGATTTTTCCGGCAGATTCGTCAGGAATTTCCAAATCAAACTCTTCTTCGAGCGCCATCACCAACTCTACTGTATCGAGTGAATCAGCGCCCAAATCTTCTACAAATGCTGATTCAAGCTTAATATCCTTCACCGCAATACCCAGTTGTTCGCTGACGATTTTAATAACTTGTGATTCAACCGATGATGTGGTCATGTTTTATCCTCTGTTAGTTAATTTTGGAACAGTAATTGATTTTATACTCAAAGCAAGCCGACAGTATATGCAAAAGCACAAATGTTTGCCAGTGGTTCGGATTAAGCCATGGCATTGTTTCCTTCTCCCACAAGGGGAGAAGGAAAACAGCGCCTCACCTAAACTTGGCACAAAACGGCTAGAATATGCCCGTTTCCATCCACTGGCTGGCAACTAAACCATGTACATCCCGCCATTTACATGCATAGTAATTCCCGTAACATAGGACGCATCCTCTGATGCCAGAAATGCCACGCTGCCAGCAACATCCTGTGGGCTCCCTACTAACCCCATGGGTATTTGCTTTAAAATGGCTTGCCGTTGATCGTCGGTCAGAGCGCGGGTCATATCGGTCTCAATAAACCCAGGCGCCACCACATTGACGGTGATGCTGCGTGAAGCAATCTCTTGCGCCAACGATTTGCTAAACCCGATTACGCCCGCCTTAGCCGCTGCATAATTAGCCTGCCCTGGGCCACCTGCTGCCCCCACCAGGGAGCTGATATTAATAATCCGACCCCAGCGCGCCTTCAGCATGCCCTTTAGACAGGCCTTGCTGAGGCGAAAGACTGAATTTAAGTTAGTGTCTAACACCCGCTCCCAATCTTCATCACTCATGCGTAACATTAAGTTATCCAGGGTAATGCCCGCATTGTTGACTAGAATAGCCGGAGCGCCATAGGCCATTTGCACTTCAGACAACGCCGTTTCAATTGATTCCTTGTTGGTGACATCCAAGGCAAAGCCTTGCCCAGCATAACCCTCTTGTCTAAGCTGGGCGGTAATGCTATCTGCGCCTTCTTGCGTTGTAGCAGTGCCTGCAACGACAGCGCCTTCCTTACCCAGGCGCAAGGCAATGGCCTGGCCTATCCCCCGGCTAGCGCCGGTGACTAATGCAATTTTTCCAGATAGTGACATATTTAAATTCCTTACTCTTAATTCCTAACTAATCGGCACCATCGCCACATCTAACCCCTGTTTTAACCCTTCGATGGAACCCAGGGACACCATCGGCACATCGGGTACAATACGTTTATTTAACCCCGCTAACACTTTTCCGGGGCCGCATTCCATAAAATGTTGCATCCCCTGTTGCGCTAAATATTGTATGGTTTCCACCCAACGCACGGGATTAACCAATTGCCTGACTAAGGCCGAACGAATTTGATCCGGCGCATCATAACAAACTACATCCACATTCGTCACCACTGGAAATTGCGGTCGGTTTATCTCGATGTGTTGTAAGGGCTGCGCCAACTGCTCTGCGGCAGGCGCCATTAGGCTGCAATGCGATGGCACACTGACGGGAATCTGTTTAGCTAACTTGGCGCCACCAGCCTTCGCCAAATCAACCGCACGAGCAACCGCGGCGGTTTCACCCGCCACCACCGTCTGGCCGATGGCATTGAAATTGGCTGGCGCTAATACTTGCCCTTCTGCTGCTGCTAAGCAAATCTGCTGAATTTTCTCATCATCTAAACCGACAATCGCCGCCATTGCGCCCTCACCTTCGCGCACGGCTTGTTGCATGAGACGACCCCGCAGCGCCACCAATTGAATTGCATCCTGATACAGGATAGAGCCAGCACACACCAGGGCGGTATATTCACCCAGGCTATGCCCAGCCACAAAACTAGGACGCTCGCCACGGTTGTTGCGCCACACGCGATACAGCGCTACGCCCGCAGCCAGTAATGCTGGCTGGGTGCGTTCGGTCTGGTTCAATAAATCGGCAGGGCCTTGTTGGGTTAGCTGCCAAAGATCATAACCCAACACGTCGGATGCTTCGGCATAAGTTTTTTCAATCAACGGATGATTGGCCGCCAACTCTGCCAACATGCCGACCGACTGTGAACCCTGGCCGGGGAATAATAAAGCGAATTGTGTCATGAAATTTTCCTTTAATATCGTTATGCAGCTGCACGAGCTTGATGATGGGTTGCAAGATTGACAATATGACGTAATTGCACCTTAATTTCATGCCTTCTTTCTTCCAAATCATAATCTGCCTGCAACCCCAACCAAAAACCTTCTGAAGTACCCAGTGCACGGGATAATCGTAAATCTGTGTCAGCAGTAATCGCTCTTTTACCATGGATAATTTCATTAATGCGGCGTGGTGGTACACCCATATCGCGCGCTATTTGATTCTGGCTAATTTTTAATGGTAATAAAAATTCTTCTATTAAAATTTCCCCAGGATGTATATTTTTTAGTTTTTTCATAAAAACCTCTTTCTCAGTGATAGTCTACTATTTCAACATCATTCACTACCGCATCCTCCCATTTAAAGCAAATTCTCCATTGCCTGTTAATACGGATGCTATATTGTCCCTTACGATTACCCTTTAACTGTTCTAAATGATTATTTGGTGGTATTTTTAAATCTTCTAATCGCCTGGCATTATTTAATATACGCAGTTTCCGACGAGCAACATGCTGAATATTTGCTGGCAATTTCCTGGAACTATTACCTTGCCATATCGTTAATGTTTCTTGACATTTAAAGTGAGTAATCATGCATAAATTATAACGTATGGCGTTATATCAGACAAGTCTTTATTTTTTGACAACTGCTCACTACATATGCATATAAATGGCGCTTGCTTCACAATAGATCATCTCAAAACCCATTGCCTCTCACTGGCTGATCTGCTACAAATTATCCGGCGGTACGTTCATATATCTCAGCGCCCCACTCATGACGGTCACAAACACCGGCGCGGACACCTGCGCACCAAAGTGCATATTGCCGTGTACGCCATGTAATGTTACTGCCACTACCAAGCGAGGATTGCTCACGGGTGCAATGCCGACAAATGACGAGTTATAACGATTTTTTAGATAGCCGCCAGCGCTTGCAGTATATGCGGTGCCGGTCTTGCCACCCACCTGGTATCCAGGAATACGCGCGTTTAATCCAATGCCGCCTTCAACCACCGCCTTGAGCAACTGCAACATTTGTTGCGTCAATTTAGGATCAAGCGCCTGCTTGCCTTGCGGTGGCTCATCGATTTTCACAAATGTCACTGGACGATTTACGCCGTGCGCCGCGATAACACTATAGGCATGGGTTAGTTGCAGCGCAGTGACGGATAAACCATAGCCATAGGCCATGGTCGCCAGATTAGTCGGACGCCTGAAACGTTCTTGGATAAGCGCGCCACTGGATTCGCCAGGAAACCCGCTGTCGGTGCTGCTACCAAAACCTACTGCCGTTAACATGTTCCACAAATTACTGGGGGGTAATGATAGCGTGATCTTGGCAGCGCCAATATTGCTGGATTTTTGCAATAACTGCACCAGGTTGATAATGCCATAATTGTCGTCATCGTGAATGACATGGCCGCCAATTTCCATCGTGCCAGGACGCGTATCCACCAGGGTATTGGTGCTGTATTTACCACTGGCCAGGGCGCTGGCAACGCTAAACGCCTTCATGGTTGAGCCTGGTTCAAACACATCGGTTACCGCACGGTTGCGATAGCCATCGGTATGCCCAGTGCGCGCATTGGGGTTATAGGATGGCGAATTCACCATCGCTAATATTTCACCGGTAGTCGCATCCAACACCACTACCGAGCCAGAATCAGCATTGGATTTAGGCATAGCAGTCTGCAATGCAGTATATGCCAAATATTGAATACGCGAATCGACACTGAGGGTTAAATCATGTCCTTCTTGCGGCGAACGCACCACACCGAGATTGGCGACAATTTGCCCCAAACGATCCTTCATGACCTGACGTTTACCGGGCACCCCACGCAACCAATCGTTGTAGGCTAATTCCAATCCTTCTTGACCGTTATCGTCCACATTGGTGAAGCCTAGTATATGCGCAGTTACTTCACCGGATGGATAAAAACGCCGGTATTCGCGTTGAGAGGAAATACCAGGAATCTTGAGTGTACGTACCTGGTCGGCAATTTCTGGCGCTAACCCACGCGCCAAATAGACAAATTCACGCTCATTTTCTTTTGAAGTTTTTTGCTTAATTTCAGCTGCTGGCACGCCCAGGAGTTTACTCAACGTTGTTAGTTGCCCGGCATTCATTGTGACCAGTTGTGGATTAGCCCAAATAGAATCTACTGGCGCGCTGACTGCCAGGGGTATGTTATTTCTATCGATAATCATGCCGCGATAGGAGGGAATATCCACCTGGCGCAACACACGTGATTCACTTTGTGCTAACAGGAACGGGCGATCGAAAATGCTAAGGCTGAACATCCGCAAAACTAAACCCAGCAGGGCAACAAGTAATACGCCGAGCACGCCATAGAAGCGCCAGCCAAGATCGGTATCGGGTTGGTGAGATGTTTGTTTTCTATTCATTGGCTACTAGAATTTCCCTACTACCCCCACCATCCATCCCACTCACCAAGCCTGCGGCCTCCATCGCCTCCACGATATTTGCGGCGCGATTATATCCAATCTTTAAACGTCGTTGAATATTCGAGATCGATGCACGACGGGTTTCAATCACGATCTGCACTGCTTGATCGTATAGTGGGTCTTGCTCTCCTACATTATCCTGACCGCCCTCCCCACCAGACTCTGCTTCATCACTCTGCAAAATACCAGGCAAGTATTGTGCCTGACCACGGCGTTTAATATCACGCACTACACGGTGCACTTCTTCATCCGCCACAAAGGCGCCGTGAATACGAATTGGCACTCCTGTTCCCGGCGCCAAATACAACATATCACCATGCCCCAATAATTGTTCAGCGCCCTGCTGGTCTAAAATCGTGCGCGAGTCAATGCGTGAAGACACTTGGAATGCAACACGCGTTGGCACATTGGCCTTAATTAAGCCGGTGATAACATCCACCGATGGACGTTGTGTGGCAAGGATTAAATGAATACCTGCCGCACGCGCCTTTTGGGCAATGCGTGCAATGAGTTCTTCCACTTTCTTACCCACTACCATCATCATGTCAGCAAATTCATCCACCAATACTACGATATAGGGTAGTTCTTGTAATACACCCTGCTCTTCCCCAGATTCCGCTTGCCAGAATGGATCGGACAATGGGGTTCCCTGCACCGCGGCTTCCTTTATTTTAGCGTTATAGCCCGCTAGATTACGCACACCCAGCGATGCCATCAGGCGATAACGTCGATCCATCTCTACCACACACCAGCGCAAGGCATTGGCGGCATCCTTCATGTCTGTCACTACCGGTGTCAGTAAGTGAGGAATGCCCTCATAGATGGATAACTCTAGCATTTTAGGGTCGATTAAGATCAGGCGTAGTTGTTCAGGCGTTGATTTATACAATAAGCTAAGCAACATCGCGTTGAGACCTACGGATTTACCCGAACCGGTGGTGCCCGCCACCAACAAGTGTGGCATTTTCGCCAGGTCAACCACGATGGCATGACCGCCAATGTCCTTGCCCATTGCCAGCGCTAAGGGTGAATGTAAATTTTCGTATTCTGGTGAGGATAAAATTTCGCGCAAGCGCACGATTTCACGATCTTGGTTAGGTAGTTCTAAACCAATCACCGATTTCCCGGGGATGATTTCGACCACTCGCACACTAATCACTGATAATGAGCGCGCCAAATCTTTAGCCAGCGTGGTGATGCGACTGACCTTGGTGCCCGCCGCCAGTTGCAACTCAAAGCGCGTCACCACCGGCCCTGGATGCACGGCAACCACTTGCACTTGAATACCGAAATCCTGCAAGCGCAATTCGACTTCGCGAGAAATTGTTTCGAGTTCTTGATTGGAATAGCCCTTAATATGAGAATGATCTGGCGCATCCAGCAGTGATAAGGGTGGCAAGGTGCCGGCAAGCGGTGGTTCAAATAATACGTCTTGCGCTTCAATTTTAGGCGCAATCACACGTTTTTTTGCTACCGACCCAGTAGGACGAGTAATATAGGGTTCGTGCGTATCGATTGCCAGGCGTTCATCTTCATCGCTGGCGTCGGAGATTTTTGGCTCAGTACGCATAATCCTTGGCCTGATGCGTGCAGCTATCTCTTCGGTAGTACCTAATCGATTCGCACCCTTCGCCCCCAGCTCCAACACCTCACCGTTATCGCCAGAGGTTAGCACCCAATCATCCAGCCGAGATAAAAAGGCACGAGCTCTCGCCATCCCATTCCATACTTTTTCTCCTAAGTAGTCCGCCAATTTTATCCATGACATACCGGTAAATAACGTAAGTCCAACTAAACACAAGGCCGCTAAAATTAAATTGGCGCCCAGGGTGTTAAACAAGCCCACCATGTGCCAGGCGCTCCATTGACCGACGATGCCGCCCCCACTTAGCCAGGGTGGCTCTAACCGCCAATGCAGACTACCCAACAAACAGCCTGGTACGAATAGGCAAATAAAGCCAATTGCACGCAGCAAAATAAAATTCATGACGTAATCTTGTTCCAGAATAGGACTGTAACGGAAGTATAGCCAGGCCGCATAAAACAGCATAAATGGTAATAGGTAGGCTAGATAGCCAAATAGGTACAGCAAGAAATCGGATAAAAAAGCGCCAGCCCGACCGCCCAAATTTAATACCGCCTTCGCATGTTTCACTTGTGACCACACGGGGTCGCTAGCCGTGTGGGTAACTAACGCCAGTAATAAAAATAATGCCGCCCCGCCCACGGCGATTAGGATCCCCTCGCGTAGGCGGTTACGAAAATAATCCGCAAACGGCGAGGTGTTTTGTGGCTGCATACGGCTGGATGGTTTGGTCATGTCAAGCTTGGCTATGGTTTAGGCTATGCGGTATTATGCTGCATGGATAGTGGTAGGTAAAGTGAATTGGTTTTAAAGAAAAAAACTGCTAAGATCACCCGTCCTTTGAAGAGTGCGATTTTATGACTTTCGTAGTAACCGATAGCTGTATACGCTGCAAATATACCGATTGCGTCGAAGTGTGCCCGGTGGATTGCTTCCGCGAAGGCCAGCATTTCCTGGTGATCGATCCCGATGAGTGCATTGATTGCAACCTATGCGTGCCAGAATGTCCGGTAGACGCCATTTATGCCGAAGATGATGTACCAGAGAATCAAAAACATTTTGTTGAACTCAATGCGAAACTGGCAAAGAAATGGCCAACGATTACGACTAAAAAACCAGGTCCGCCGGATGCAGCACAGTGGGAAGGCGTTGCTGACAAGCTAAAAACTATCCCACCCGAAGAGCTCGAATAATCTATGAATGCAGCTATTACCGCATTGGGGACTGCCATACCCAATCATTGTGGCACACAATCCAATGTAGCTGACTTCATGAGCGATCTATTAGCGCTGCAAGCAGCCGACAGAAAACGCATGAAGGTGTTGTATCGCAGCACCGGCATTACTACGCGTCACAGTATCCTTAGCGACTATACCAAGAACCATGGCGAACTGAGTTTTTTCCCCAACAATACCAGCGATAACTTTCCCTCCACCAGTACACGTATGCAAGTGTATCGCGATCATGCGCTGCCGCTGGCGCTGGCGGCAATTGATGATTGCTTTTCCACGCGACAACCTGTTGATACCAACTTACTAACACATTTAATTGTGGTGAGTTGTACCGGCATGTATGCGCCAGGCTTAGACATTGATATTGTTCACGCCCTGGGATTACCAACACAGACCAAGCGCACTGCTATTCAGTTCATGGGTTGCTATGCAGCCATCAATGCACTAAAAGTGGCTAACGACATTTGTCGCGCCAATCCAATAGCAAAAGTATTGATAGTCAGCGTTGAACTATGCACATTGCATTTGCAACAAAAACTTGAGCCAGACCATTTAATCTCCGGCGCAATTTTTGCTGATGGCGCGGCAGCCGCATTGGTTGAGGCAAATCCCACCACTTCGCGTCACTTAAACATAGCTAACTTTCACTGTGATATTTTGCCACAATCTTCGCAAGAAATGGCTTGGCACATTGGCGATAGCGGTTTTGAAATGACACTAAGCGCCTACGTGCCACAAGCCATCAAATCAGGTATCGCCAGCTTTATGCAGCGCTGCCTGGCGCAACATACCATCGAGTTAAATGATGTTGATCTCTATGCTATTCATCCAGGCGGCAAATCTATTTTGCAAGCCTGCGAAAGTGTCTTAGGCATTTCCGCCCATGACAATCGTTACTCGTACCAAATTCTGCGTGATTATGGCAACATGTCTTCGGCGACAGTACTGTTCGTATTGAAAGCAATTTGGAATGATTTAACGTTAAACGATCATGATAAAACTATTTTCAGTTGTGCGTTTGGTCCAGGTTTGACGCTGGAGGCCATGTTGCTAAAAACCGTAAACACTTAAAAAGAAAAGAAAAAAGACTTAACGCAAAGAAAAGATTAAAACATAAAAAAAATAAAAAATATTTTTAAAAAAACGTAAAAATACTAAAGATCTCAGAGCGCTTCAAATCATAGTTAAGAGCTTAGAATAAACCCTTTGCGTCTTTGCGTCTTTGCGTCAAGTCTTTTAATTTTTAATCTTTAACCAGGAGGATATTATGGAATACCGATCCCTTGGCCATTCCGGCCTAAAAGTACCTGTATTAAGTTTTGGCACTGCAACTTTCGGCGGCAAGGGCAACCTTTTTGAAACCTGGGGACATACTGATGTAGCAGAAGCATCTCGCCTGATCGACATTTGTTTGGATGCTGGCGTTACGTTGTTTGATACCGCCAACATTTATTCCGATGGCGTCGCAGAAACGATATTAGGCCAGGCATTGCGTGGTAAGCGTGATAAGGCGCTGATTTCTACCAAGGCTACTTTCCCCATGGGGGATGGTCCCAATGATCTTGGCTCTTCACGTCACCATTTACTGAAGGAATGTGAAGCCAGCCTTAAACGACTAAACACCGATTACCTGGATATTTATTTTATGCACGGCTTTGACGCGGTGACTCCGGTGGAAGAAACATTACGCACACTCGATCATTTAATTCAAAGCGGCAAGGTACGTTATATCGGCTGCTCCAATTTTTCTGGTTGGCACGCCATGAAATCATTAGCCACTTCTGAGAAATATGGCTGGGCGCGTTATGTGGTGTATCAGGGCTACTATTCACTCATCGGGCGCGAAATCGAATGGGAACTCATGCCATTGGCCTTAGATCAAGGACTTGGCTTGATGGTGTGGAGTCCACTCGGTTGGGGACGCTTAACCGGCAAAATTCGTTACGGACGAACCGTTGCCCGAAGGTCGCATTAAGGCGGGGGGCGATGTGGGTGGGCCAATAATACCGGATGACTATCTTTACGATGTGGTAGATGTCTTGCTCGATATATCGAAGCAAACCGGTAAAGCTGTTTCGCAGATCGCACTCAATTGGCTGCTTAGCCGACCTACCGTTTGCAACATTGTGATCGGCGCGCGTAATGAAGAACAATTATTACAAAACCTGGCTGCAGTCGGCTGGCAATTAGCGCCGGAACATATAGCAGCATTGGATACTGTCAGCAGGCTTACCCCGATTTATCCCTATTGGCATCAGGCCGGTTTTGATAGTCTGGTGCCTAAGCCCGTGCGTTGGGTGTAGACTTCTTTCAAAACCGTCGTCTTTTTATATATTATGCCAACACATTCTGCCTTATTAACGGATCAATACCAACTCGTCATGGCGCAAGGCTATTGGCAATTAGGTAAGGCTGAGCAAGAAGCGGTATTTCAGGTATTTTTTCGTCACCATCCATTTGGCGGGAATTTTACCATCAGTTGCGGATTGGCGCAGGTCATCGACTTTATCCAACATTGGTCGTTTACCCCTGCGGATATTGATTATTTACACACCGTGGTTAATGCTAAAGATCATCGATTATTTTCGGATGATTTTTTGGCCTACCTGACCAACTTACATTTCAGCGGGCAGATTGATGCTATCCCGGAAGGCACGCTGGTGTTTCCGCAGCAACCACTATTACGTATTCAAGCGCCTATCTTGCAATGTCAGTTGTTGGAAACAGCACTGATTAATTTCCTGGAATTTCCCAGCCTGATTGCTACCAAGGCAGCACGCATTTGCCAGGCAGCACATCCCACTCCCGTGATTGAATTTGGTCTGCGTCGCGCACAAGGGTGGGACGCGCCCTACTGCCAGCCGATCAGCCTATATTGGTGGTTGCGCCAACACATCCAACGTACTAGCAGGCAACCGTTATGCGATTCCGATAAAGGGCACACAAGCACATAGTTGGATCATGGCATTTGATAGCGAGCTAGAGGCGTTCAACAACTTCGCACAGGTCATGCCAGAAAATACAGCACTGTTGGTGGATACTTATAACACCTTACAGGGCGTGCAACACGCCATTGATATAGGTCAACAGTTGCGTCAACAAGGACATGACTTATTAGCGATACGCCTGGATTCTGGCGACGTCGCCACACTTAGCCGAAAAGCGCGACACATGCTTGACCAGGCTGGTTTCACAGCAACACAAATTATTGCCAGCGGCGATTTAGATGAGTATCAAATTACCACACTAAAAACACAACATGCGGCAGTCGATGTCTGGGGTGTTGGCACACGCCTGGTCACAGCCTATGATCAACCCGCGTTTGATATGGTATATAAATTAGTCGCAATTAAAAATGCACACCAACAATGGGATTATAAAATTAAAATTTCTGACACGCCGGATAAAACTACGCTACCAGGATTACAACAAGTACGGCGTTATTACAAAGGTCAACGACTTATTGGGGATGTTATTTATGAAATTATCCATGGAGTAGGCGCTAATCCATTTACAGCAACCGCTGATTGTTTTAAAGATTTGTTAGCGCCAATTTTCAAACACGGGCAACTGGTATATGACCCACCCTCTACGCAGCAAATACGTCACTATTGTATGCAGCAACAACAAGATTTTTTAACAAGCCACGTCAAGAAATATCCGGTACAAATAGATCCCTCACTTGCTGAATTAACCCAAGACTGCTACATGGCGATTATGTTACGCAATGCAATTGAGGGATGATGGCACGCCCCCCTCCTAACCCCCCCGCAAGCGGGGGGAGGAACCCACTGAGATGGTTCGCGCCAATCCCCTCCCCCGCTTGCGGGGGAGGGTTAGGGAGGGGGTAGGTAAGAGGCTACAAATGCGTCGGACGCCAGGCGTTGTCAGGCTTGTTGGCTGGGGGCGCTGGTGATGGCGACTCTTGCAGGCTGGGAGAATTGGGGGAAGGTGGAGAAGATGAAGGAGGGGTAGTAATAGGTTGGGGCCCCTCAAATTGTACGGGTTTCATGGTTGGCTGTGCTATTACATTTCCTCCTGGTACATTTCCTGCTGATTGATAATGAAGGGTATAATACAGGGTATACAATAATACTAACGACGCAAAACTGCTGGTAAATAAACCCACAATCCGCGCTAAGCGTGTGCCCGTTCCTTGATTGCGTAATCCCCAAATCAATAATATGACACCTAGGATAATAGCGAATAATTCGAGTGAAAAAGCGACGGTTTGAAAGACAATCATGTAGTAGTCCTGTGGTATCTTGAGTAAACAAATGGCTCTGTCATCTCGGGCACCGTAGGGGCAGGCCCCCGTGCCTGCCCTCAGTCAGGGCAACCACAGGGGGTTGCCCCTACACGATATTCCGGGATGACGGCTTTAACTTTGTTGACGGTATTCAGCCGTCCCCTTGAGAATAGGTTTTAACAGATAGTTTAATACACTTTTATGGCCAGTTATAATATCTACTTTCGCCACCATGCCAGGAATAATATACAGTGGTTGCTTACTGGCACCTAGATAGTTCTTATTGGTGCGCACTCGAATGAGGTAATAACTTTCTCCCTTATCGTTAACTGTAGTATCTGCCGCAATTTGCTCTACCCTTCCCGCCAGGCCGCCGTGACTCAAGAAATCATACGCGGTTATTTCTACTATCGTAGGTTGTCCAAGACGAAGAAATCCAATATCCTTCGGCTTAACCTTCGCTTCCACTAACAACGTGTCTTCCACAGGAACAACCTCTACTAACTCCATTCCGGGTTGTGCAACACCACCAATAGTTTTAATGTTAATTTGTTTAACAATCCCCTTCACTGGTGAACGTATGGTGGTGCGCGCCAAACGATCCTGTAAATTAGCTAAAATAGCATTTTGACTCAGTAAATCCGCCTTAGCGGTATTTAATTCTTGTAATCTTTGCGCTTGAAAATCATTGATTTGCTGCTGCCCTTGACGCATTTGTCGTTCTAAATGCAATACTTCTACATCAGAAGCAGCGCCTTGCGCCACCAGGGGCGCTGCATTATCGTATTCTTTTTTATAGGATACATACGCTGTCTGTAACTGCTGTAATTCTTTGACTTGCGACGCATAAAGTTGTTGCTCTTGATTGACTAAATCTGGCAATCTAATTTTTATCGCGTCCGTGACAACAAAGGGTTGATGATCCAGTATTGCAGATAAAAGTGCAATTTTAACTTGCAACGCATACGCTTTATCTTGTCCCTGCTGATAGTCCAGACGAAAATGTGTATCATCCAATTGCATTAATACTTGATTTGCCTGCACCATTTCACCTTCATGCACTAAAATGATCTTGACGATGCCCCCTTCTAAATTTTGAATCTTTTGTTCTTGTTTGGCAGGAATAACCGTACCTTCTGCAACGGTCACTTCGTCAACTACCGTAAAACTGGCCCAAACTATTGCAACAATTAACAGCAGCAGTACAGTCCATAAAAGAACGCGCGCAAACAAATGCACACCTGTTACATTATTAGGGTGGGTATCAGCAATCAGTCGCGTCGTTGGGTCGTTATTTTGCTCGTATTGCTGATATAAATGCGTCACTTTATCTTCCAATTTCTGGCGACGCTTTAAGAATTTATCCAGCCAATTTGTCAAGTGCATTCAAACTCCGTAGTAAAAAAAAGCAAAAAGAAAAAGATTTGACGCAAAGACGCAAAGACGCAAAGGGTTTATTATAAGCCTTTATTATGATTTGAAGCGTTCCGAGATCTTTAGCATTTTTACGTTTTTTTAAAAATATTTTTTATTTTTTTATGTTTTATTTTTTTAATCTTTTCTTTGCGTCTCTGCGTCTTTGCGTCAAGTTTTTTTGTTTTTTACAATCGAGCTTCAACCGGCGGCGACACACCCAAGTAGGGCAACAAACTACCTGTTATGTTTAAGATGTGGTAGCGTGCAAACATTTCGGTATATTCCGCCGTTAGATAACTAAGACTGGCCTGGTAGTATTCGTTTTGTGCGTCTAACACATCTAATAGCGTACGCTGTCCAATATCATATTGCTCCTTGTAGGCATGAAATGTCGACAATGAATAGGTCTCGTGATTTTTTAACGATGGCAGTTGCCGCGCCGATTCCTTCCAGGCATCCCATGCAATTCGAGCATCTTCCTCGAGCTGCCATATGATACGACTTCTGGTTTCAGCAGCTTCTTGTACTTGGTAGGCAGTTTCCCGCTGTTTCGCCAAATCAGCGCCGCCATTGTATAGATTCCACGTACCACGCACTATAGCCAGGTTGCTATTACTGACTCCGGGTTGGCCATCTAAATTGGTATCACGATCAGCCCTTAAGACTAAGTCTACTTCTGGGTAGTTTTTTGATTTCGAAGTGGCATGCTCTGCACGTGCAGCCATTAAATCGGCGTTGGCTGATTTTAATGCTGGATTATTGGTCATACTCAGGTGCAATAAGCCTATTTGCGAGGCAGGCAACCGACCCTGGGGAGGCGCCCCCGGTGGCGTGAGATGTAATGGTGGAGAACCAACGGCGCGTATATAGGCAGCTTCCGTATCTAGCAACGCCTGTTGCTGTTGTACCACTTCGGATTGCGCCAATGCTACTCGTCCCTCTGCCTGCTCATAATCCGCCCTCTTACCAACACCCGCCTCAGTACGTTTGCGAATAGCCTTCAATACACCTTGGCATACCGCCAAATTACTTTGCGCCAGCTGTACAAATTGCTGATGACGCAACATGTCCAAATACTGTTCTACTACATTAAGCCCAATATTTTCGGCCGTGCTGCCCGCCTTATATGCCGCCGATTTAACGGTATATTTAAACCGCTTCACTTCATTCTTGGTAGCAAATCCCCTGAATAAATTTTGGTTCAGGCTGAGCGCTGCTTCAGTGCGACCCAAGACTTCAGCATCGCTACCAGAGGAAGCGACTCCATTAGGATTGTTGCTTTGTTGGGAACCATACCCACCGCTAAGATCCAGGGTGGGTAAGTAACCCGCTTCCTGCTCGCGCAATTGCTGATCGGTGGTTAGCTTGTGAGTAGCCGCCTCACGCACTTCAGGATTTAGCTGAATAGCCCTTGCCACAGCTTGTTGCAGAGTATCTGCCCAGCAGGAGATGCTGAGAACCGTACTGGCAAGCAATAGGATACTTTTAATAGGTAGTTTAATCATTGGTGAAATCCATGTACGAGTAAAACGTTCCAATTAAAGAGGTCTAGTATTATAAGGGCTTTTCTCGTGTATGCCAATAATTAACGTGAATTTTAACCTGAATTTATGAGCAAATGATTCGGTATCCAACGAAACCTAGCACAGTTATGTCTAAAAAAAGGATATTTTTTAGCCATAACTAATATTAACACTGGAAACTAACAATAATTGTACTATTCTTATAAAAGAAGAGCCTATAAGTAACGTGTATAAAGGTTTTGGGGGGTTTTAGGCATGGATATTCTATCCCAGCGAGGAAAGAGGGTAGGCATATTTGATATATTTTAGAGAGAAAAACTATGAGTAGCTACGTGAGCATCGGCAAGGTTACAGAGATACAGGGATTAGCAACAGCAACCGATAAATCAGGAGAAGTACGCACCTTACATCTACACGATGATCTGAACATCGGCGATACTATATATACGCAGGAAGATTCGGTCCTGACCATTTTGTATACCAATGGTAATATACGTACATTGCGTGGCAAAAAGATCTACTTACTCGATTATCATCTACGTGGCTCGCAATCACGTACCCAGGCACAAGGCATTTATTCACAAACGTCTAAGGATGAACGATTTTCTGATGGTGGTGAATTATATTTCGTCGCTTCTTCTGCAAATATCCTGACTGCTGTTGCGCCAAGTGCGGGCGCTCTTTACGCAGCGTTGCTGATGTATGGAACCATCACCGCACAAAAATACCATCCAGTTACACAGAATTTAGATGATACGCATGCGCATAACGCACTGGATATTAATGGCATTGGTAGTGAGAATACCGCCAATAATTTCTTTACCCCCCCCGTTGAAGGCGCAACGAGGAATATCGAAGCGGACAGGAATGTGGTACAGGGTGATATTAGCAGCGCGCCAGCCGCACATAACGCGGCTCCTGTTGCTGCTGCAACAACATCCATTGACACCAGCGTCAATTATCCTGCACCACCGCCGGTTGAAACCCTTGTAGTTGTAACGCCAGAAGCAACGCCACCGGCGCCAACAACACCAACCACACCACCTTCGTCTACCGTGGAAGTGTTATTCTCCCCCCCTCCTGGCGGCGTGCCTGAAAGCACCAGCCCTGAATATGGCTTTAACGTCACGGCCAGCAATCCCACCGATGTTATTGAAAGCTTTACGGTCACGGCGCCACCTGGCTATATGGTAGGCATCGGCGATGGTGGCAGCTTTGCTGGCACAACGACTGAAACGTCTCCCGGGGTGTTCCAGATTGCGATTAATCCCACCGATTACGCTAACACGGAGACATTATCTCTGGCGATCACGCCTCCTGCAGGCAGCCTGGAAAGCGGCACAGTGACCTTCGTCGCCAATACGGTAAACAGCAACAATATGCCTGACGGCTCATCCAGCGTGCAATCCATTCCGGTGACAATAAACGGTGTCGCTGAAATGCCTCTTGCAACCGTCAGCGCGGTCGATAACACCACCGGTGGCACGTTTACACCCGGTGGCGCAGATACGTTAACGGTGAATACGATATTTGGCAGCGATAGCGCGGATACCAGTGGCTTGACCTCGCATACGGTCAGCGTTCAACTGGCGCCAGGATTTGTGGTATCTGACAGTACCTTAGCGGGTTTAACCGGCGGAGTTACCGCCACCAGTTCCTTTGTCGGCAATGTGGAAAACATTGTATTTAACGTACCCGTTGGCGCAAGCGGCATACAGGATTTTACCGAAAATTTACCCATGACCGCGCCTACCGATCCCAGCCTGTTGACGAATCCTATATTCACTGTCACGGCAACGGATAACATTAATCAACCCAGTAATCCAAACCCTGCCAACAATACAGCATCCAGCGGCCCCATAGAAAACAGCCATGTGGATTTCAGCGTGACCGGCGATACCAGCATTATCGAGGGTAATGCCAGTCAGACCAATTACACTCTGAATTATACAGGTAATTTAAACCCCGGCGATCAGGCGTCGATTCATATTTCGTTAACCTCGGCTGATACCACGGCAACGTTGAATACGGATTTTTTCCCGATTGCATTTACCAGTTTACCTAGCGACGTGCTTTATACGGCGGACAGCAATAATGATGGTGGCGGCACCCTGACATTTACTGGCGGTGGCAGCACCAGCGTAAGTTTCGATACGCCAATTGCTGCCGACAGTTTCACTTCTGGCAGTAAGACATTGGCCGTAACACTCGATACTCCCAGCACCGACGCCAGCGCTAACCCAAGCGAAGTGCTTACGACGATTAATGCGCCAGACAATGCTACATTTTCCCTCAGCGGCGACACCACAGGCAATGCCGGCGCAGCAGGCACATCGGTACTCAACTATACCGTGAGTTACACGGGTAATTTAAATTCCGGCGACCAGGCATCGGTACAAATTTCCCCTCAGAATGAAACTGCATTGTTGAGCACTAACTATAGCGCCCTGATGTTTGGCACACTGCCCGCGGGCGTTACTATCACACCGGATAGCAACAACGATGGCGGCTACATGGTGACATTTACCGGTGGCAGTGGTAATGCAACTTCTGCTAACTTCACCATCGATACCCTGGATAACCCAACAACCAGCGGCAGTACCGATTTTTTAGTAAACTTATTCCCCATCAGCAGCGATGCGACAACATCCTCATCCTCTTCCGTCAACACGACCTTAAACAATGGTTCTCCTGACATTACCATTGCCACCAACGTCACCGGTGGTGTTATATCCACTGGTTCCTCTTCAGCACTTAACGTCAACATAACATTTCCTTCGGGATACGAATTGGATCCGTCGGGTAATAATGTGCAATTCAGTCTCCCCGGCGTTGCCACCTTATCCAGCTCCAGTGTGGGGGGTACATTGTCATTTCTTGGCTTATCGGGCAGTAACGCCATGTACGAATTCATCCCCAGTTCCTATACACCTGCGATTACCGATCTTCAATTGACTCTGAATGTGCAGCCACTCATTCAGGAACCCTATTTAAATATCAATGTTTCTGCCTTCGATACCGATATAAGTACGCAAACGATGAACTCTGTCCTGTCTGCTTCAGCCGCCGTGCCAGTTCAGTCCATTGCCGTGGCGCCGTTGGTAACCGCTTACTACACCGACGCCAACAACACAGGTATGTTTAACGCCAATGAAACCGGCACCCTGACCTATTCCGCCCAGTTTATCGAAAGTAGTAGCAACACATTAGACACCCGCACCTTGACCATTCAGTTACCCGATGGTTTTACTGCCAGTAACTTACCGGTAGGCGCTGTTACTAATATCAGTGGTGGTATAGAAACCATTACATTCACTATACCCGAACCTACGCCAGGAAATGACCCTGGCATCACCGGCACTATCGATATACAAGCACCTGGCGATGCTTCAGGGGTCATACCGGTTATCACTCTTACCGGCACTGAACAGGTCGACACACAGTCAGAACCCGCAGGTGTAAACATTTTTAATGGTTCTACGGCATCAACAATCGCTCAGGCAGGCAGTGGGTTAGACGTGGTTTCTTCGGATTTTTCCAGCTCAAGCAGCAATGCACCGTCCATGATTACCATGCTATTCAATCCAGCTGACCCAACGCAAATTGCTGCACAATTTGTCAATATCGCCAATACCAATGTGCCCGTGAGTACTGATTTTTCCATCGAAAACAGCTCGACCTATTATTTAAGTTTTGAAGCAACCACGGCGAATAGCGGCACGATGACATCATCGGCCATTTCACAATTCGACCCGGCTGCCAGCGTCACGTTCAGCAATACCACCACGGGATTTGGGTTAAGCAACGGCGCCTCCAGCATTTCTGACACGGCCGCCATTACCGGGGAGTTCAACTTTAATGGCACTATTTTACAGGGTCCTGCCCTGTCGAATAATGGTAATGTTTCCGCAGGCGACACGTTTTCCGGCTTCACCTATTTATATGGCAGCAGCACGGGGGGTAACACCATCGATTATACCGGTTCCAGCCCTGTCATTATCAACGGCGGCGTGGGGGGTCACAATACATTAGACGGTGGCAGTGGCACGAACATCTTTGTGTTGAACAACGACAACTACGATCTAAACCCGGCCGATATGTTTAGTTTTGGCTCACCCATTACTTTTTCCAATACCGACACCATCGTTGGCGGCAGCGGATATAACATCCTACGCGTTGACTGGGGCGCCATGGTGAACTCGGAAATAGAACAAGCCGCCAATGCACCTTTTTCTGGCATACCGAGTGGTCAGCCAGGGGTCGTATCCATTGGTCTGAACAGCTTAGCTTCCAGTATCAGCAATATCCAGGAAATACTCCTCACCCAACCGGTAATTCAGGAAAATAACGCGGGTACTGAATTGACCGGGGTAAGCCCAATTACGGTTTCGGCCATGACCGGCAGCGATCAGACGTTGGTTATCATCGGCGGCCCAAATGACTCAATAAGGGTGGGCAGCGGTTCACAGTGGAATGGTTATAATGGCGCCTTTCAATCCATCACCCCCAGTTCTACCACCACGACAGATGGCCATACGCTGAATGTCTATACCCTATCAGCCTCCAGCTCGCTTCCGCATGTGACGTTGGAAGTGTCTCAGCAAGTGCATGTGTTAGGATAATGATGGTAGTAATAAACGTTCAAAAATGCTGCCTCAGTGGGAGCTTACAATATCGCATCTTGAGGTGTAATGGGTATATTATCTATCGCTCATGCAACGCGTTTTCTTCTACGTGCAACAGCGGGGCCAGAACGGCATGTAATATGGATTGTTTACCCGTTTGAATATCTACCATGGCCATCATGCCAGGAATAATGCGCAGCGGGTGCTCTGGGGAGCCTAAGTAGTTTTTATCGGTACGCACCCGCACCACGTAAAAGCTATCCCCCCTGGGATTAGTAATGGTATCGGCGCTAATTGATTCAACCTTAGCGGATAAGCCGCCATAAATGGAATAATCGTAAGCAGTTATCTTAACTTCAGCCTGTTGACCCACCTTGATAAAACCAATATCTTTCGGATTGATCTGTGTCTCGACGATGAGGGTATCCGCCAGGGGTACAATTTCCATTAAGGTGGCGCCAGGCTCAGCAACACCGCCGATAGTGGTAATCTTGATATTTTTGACGACTCCATTCACCGGAGAGCGAATCGTGGTGCGTTGCAGGCGATCTTTTGCATCCAGGAGTGCGGCTTCGTTAGTAATTAAATCAGTCCGCGCCGTATCTAAGTCTTGCAATACCTTGCTATTAAAATTATTGAGTTGTTGTTGCGATAGCGCCATCTGACCTTGCAACTGCACTACTTCCATATCAGAAACAGCGCCACTGCTTACTAATGGTTTAGTGATAGTATATTCTTTTTTATTGAGCCCATTATTTTCTATTAATTGCTGTTGCATGTTTTTTTGCGTGACATACAATGCCATTTCACGCGCCACTAAGTCAGGCACTGCTTGTTGAATATCGGCAGATACCGTAAATGGTTGATTATTGATTAACGCAGATAAACCCGCTATTTTAACCTTTAACGCCCACACCTTACTTTCTACATCATGAAAATTGGCTAAAAACCGTGTATCATCCAACTGTATAAGCACTTGATTTTGTTTTACAATGTCGCCGCTGTGCACAAAGATCTGTTTGATAATCCCGCCTTCTAAGTTTTGCACTAACTGCACCTGACTCGCAGGCACTACCTTACCTTCACCAGCACTTACTTTATCAATAATGGCATAATTCGCCCATAGTATAATAATGACCAGGAAGCTCACCGTTAGCCAGGCAATAATATGCCCATATAAGCGTGTGGGTTTGGCAACGCCAATTTGATGCTCAACAGCGGGAGGATTGGGGGGGTCCATCGTAGCGTCAAAGCGATTAACGCCCCGTAATAGCTTCTGGTGGATTTTGTGAATCCATGATTTAACCGTATGACCCACATAAGACGACCATTTCTTAGTCGGTTGCGATGCGTTGTCCATTTAAGAACTCCAGGTTTTCGGTACTGCAATTCCCTTACTGGATAATGCTTTTATGACTTCATCTCTTGGACCATCTGCTACCAAGTGACCATTCTCTATAATAATTAAACGATCAACTAATGCTAGCAACGATGGTTTATGCGTCATCAACAACAACGTCTTACCCTGGATGTATTGCATTAAATTAGTTTTCAATTGATTTTCTGTCATATCATCCATGTCATTGGTCGGCTCGTCCATTAACAAAATGCGGGGATCCAATAAAAATGCACGTGCAATAGCAATGGATTGACGCTGACCACCGGATAACAACATGCCACGCTCACCCACCTGGCGCGCATAACCTTCCGGATCTTGATTAACAAAACGATCAACGCCAGCAATTTTTGCAGCCTTGATGATCGCGTCATCATCCAGGTAGGGCGCACCCATGGCAATATTGCTCTTAATGCTGCCATAGAATAATAAAATATCTTGTGGGACATAGCCGATATGATGACGCAAATCGACCGGATCGATTTGTTTTATTTCAGCGCCATCAATCAAGATAGAACCCGACGTCGGCTGATAAAGACCCAGCACCAATTTAGCAATGGTGGTTTTGCCAGAACCAATACGGCCGAGAATCCCCACGTGTTCGCCTGCACGAATATCGAGTGAAAAATCCTTGAGCGCTGGCAACGTTTGATTGGGATACTGAAAACTTACCTGGCGAAATTGGATAGCGCCCGCCAATTGCTCACGATGAATCACTGAACTACTCGTTGAGCGCTCTACGGGTAAATCCATTACCTTACCAATCGACTGCATGGAATGCACCGCTTGATGGTAACGCGTTAACAATGCCGCGACTTGTGACATCGGCGCAAGCCCACGGCTGGCTAAAATAGTACAGGCGATTAAACCACCCACCGTCAAATCACCCTGAGTAATTTTATAGACACCCATGATAACGACGACGATGCTTACAATCTCTTGCGCGAGAATAGAGAAATTGATACTGGCATTCGCAATCAAGCGAATTTTAACGCCTGCACGTGCGGCCAAACCAACCACGTGCTCCCATCGACTTTGTACCGCACCTTCCGCACCTTCGCTCTTAATGGTTTCCACACCCATTAATGTTTCAATCAAGGTAGCCTGCTTTTCATTATTATATTTATGCGTATCTTCAATAATATCCTTGATCGGTAGTTGTAATAGGTAGCCCACGATAATGACAATCGGCACCGCAACTAAGGGCACCAACGCTAAATCACCACCAATCATGGCGACCACGGCAATATATAAAAACACAAAGGGCAGATCTATTAATACCGTAATGGTGCTGGAGGTAATAAAATCACGGAACGATTCAAAGCCTTGGATGCTATTGGCAAATGCGCCTACTGAACCAGGGCGCACTCCCATACGCAGCCCTAATACTTGCTCGAAAATATTAGCCGATAAATTAATATCTATTTTTTTACCAGCAACGTCGATTAAATAACCGCGCAGGGTGCGCATGATAAATTCAAACGTAAACACGATAATAATACCGATCACTAACACCCACAACGTATCTACAGCATGGTTCGGCACAACACGGTCATACACATTCATCACAAACAACGGCAATGCTAAACCAAACGCATTAATCAGGAAGGACGCCATCAGGGTTTCACCATAGGCTGGCCACGCTTTCTTAAACACACTCCAAAACCAATGCTGTTTACTGGTGCCTTTTTCCTTGTTGCCACTACGATCGGTAAATTCATAGGCAGGTTGCACAAATATTGCCGACCCCAGGTACTCTTTATCCAAATCGGCTAAATTGACTTCACTTGACCCCGCGCCCGCACCAGCCTCAGGTTGCATAATTTCGGCGCGCTTATTGTCAATAATTCGCAACAATATACACGCCTGTTGATCTTTCAGCAGCAATACTGCGGGGAGGGCTAATTGTTTAATTTTCGTCAACGGACGTTTAATAATTTGCGCCGTTAGATGTATACGGCGCGATGCACGCACAAATAACTCTGGCGTCAGTCGGTGATCCACCAACGGTAATCCAGCCTTCAGCGCGTCCTCGCTACAGGGACGGTGATAGAGCTTAGTCAATAAGTACAGGCAGGTCAGCAGGGGGTCATCAGTGGGTTTGGCGTTTACCCACTCAGTATCGGCAGGAGCGTTTAGATCAGACATAGCGATGCTATCCTTGGTTTCTTGTAATTCTTATATTCCAGTATAGTGCATTATTCTATAGATAAGCCATATTTCTAGCAATAGACTTTTTTATGGTATCCTACCCATATCTGCCAATCCCCAAGCATCCTCATGGAATACAAAGATTATTACAAGATACTCGGCGTTGAAAAAACCGCTACGCCAGAAGAAATTAAAAAACAATACCGCCGCCTGGCGCGTAAATACCATCCCGACGTCAGTACTGAAAAAAATGCTGAAGAACAATTCAAGCAGGTTAAGGAAGCCTACGAAGTACTAAAAGACCCGCAAAAACGCCAGACCTACGACCAGATGGGTAGCCAATGGCGCGATGGTCAATCCTTCACGCCACCGCCTGGTTGGCAGTACCAACAGGCCGGCGATGCCGCCAATCGATTTGGCGCTGAAGACTTAAGTGGCTTTAGCGATTTTTTTGCGCAATTATTTGGCCAACGCGGCCATGGCGGCGCCAGGCAGCCACGTTACCAACAACGCGGCCAGGACCAACACGCTAAAATTACCCTGACCCTGGAAGAAGCCTTCTCTGGCATCGAGCGCATGATTCAACTACAACAGCCCCAAATAGACCCACGCAGCGGCCAGATGCGTATGGAAACACGCAGCTTAAAGGTGAAAATTCCCGCTGGCGCAATCCAGGGGCAGCAAATTCGCCTTCCACAACAGGGCAGTCCAGGAGTAGGAGGAGGCCCAGGGGGCGATCTATACCTCGAAATTCAACTGGCACATCATCATTTATACCATGTTAAGCAGCGTGATATTTACCTAAATTTACCGCTTACACCGTGGGAAGCAGCGCTCGGCGCTAAGATTACCGTCCCTACCCTGGCTGGCAACGTTGGCATGACGATTCCAGCGGGCTCACAGACCGGCAAACAACTGCGCTTAAAGGGGCGTGGACTACCTGGTTCACCAGCGGGCGATCAATACGTCACCCTTACCATCTACACGCCACCAGCCAACAACGACGCAGAGCGCCAACTATATGAGCAAATGGCGCAGGTGATGCCATTTAATCCACGCAGCGAATTTACGCAGTGAGGTCACACTATGCCTGACAAATCCATATCTGCCGTGATTATTGAACAATCTTCCTGTTTAACCCTGGATGAGTTTTGCCACGCCATTCATGTGGAAAAAACCACTATTGTGGAAATGGTGGAACATGAATTGGTACAACCCGAAGGCGATACTCCAGAGCAGTGGCGCTTTGATTCCACCGCATTGCGCCGCGGCAGAATCGCGACGAGTTTCTATCGCGATTTAGAAATCAACATGTCTGGGATTGCACTGGCGCTGGATTTGCTGGAGAAGATTGAATACCTGGAACAACAGTTGGATATTTTGGAAAGAAATAATTAAAGGATTTTGACGCAGAGACGCAAAGGCGCAGAGAAAAACATAAAACACAAAAACATTTAAAAAAATTATTTTTTTTATTTTTTATTTTTTTGTTTTTAATCTTTTCTCTGCGCCTTTGCGTCTCTGCGTCAAATTTTTTAATCTTTTTTCTACTTTTTAACTGCACCCAACACAAACTCCACCTTCACTTCATCCTTCACCCCATCGGTTTTTGCCCATTCACCCTGCCCCACGCCAAACGCGGTGCGTTTAACCACCGTGCTGCCCTTGGCGTGAAAATGCGTGGCGGAATAATCATCCACGTTGAAATCCAATGTCACCGGCAGGGTTTTATCGCGCAAGGTGAGCGTGCCTATTGCTTGATAGGTATTGTTGCCAGTCTTGGTAAATTTATTCGCCGCGAATACTGCCTCGGGAAATAATTTTACGTTAAACCAGTCTGCGGTTTTTAATGTATCACTCATTTCCTGATAGGAAGAATCAATGGAGTTGATGTCCACGCTGATGCGCACGTGGCTGCTGTCCAACTGCGCGGGGTCAAAATACACGTCACCGCTGAAGGTTTTAAAACTACCTGTCACCGGCGCATTATTTTGTGTGGCGGTAAAGGTAATCTTGCTTTGTTGCGGCGTTATTTGCCATGCGGGAGCCGCCGCATAGATTGCTATACTTAACAGCATAGATAATATAAATAAATAAACTTTTTTTAATGTCATAATATTTTCCTTAATACGTCGTCTTTATCGATAAAATGATGCTTAAGTGCTGCAGCCACATGCACACAAATCACTGCAATTAACGCATAACTGAGCCACTCATGCGCAGCAATAAACAACACATATAAATTTTTGCTGACCGGCACTACATCTGGCAACACAAATAAACCAAAGAATGACACCGGCAATCCGGCGGCGGATGAAATAAACCAACCGCTTAATGGGATAACAATCATAAAGCCATAAAACGCATAATGCGCTGCATGCGCCGCCAACTGCTGCCAAAGCGGCACAGTAAGCGGCAACGATGGAGTGCGATTAGTGATACGCCAAACGATACGCAGCAGCACCAGGAACAGCACCAGGATGCCATACTCCTTGTGCCACCCATACAGCGCCAACTTTTGCGCACTAAACGCGATGCGCACCATGTATAAGCCCACCACCAGCAGCGCAATAATCAACAGCGCCATCAACCAGTGTAATAACACCGCGACAGCGCCATAACGATCTTGCGTATTTCTCAGCAGCATGGTTACCCTGACTTAGCAGGCGCAGCAGTGTCTTGTGGACGGTTAGCTTCGGCTTCGATTTCAAGCTTCACCTCATCGCCCAACGCTGGTAGGTATTTGGTGATACCAAAGTCAGAGCGCTTGATAGTAGTGAATGCCGTAAACCCAGCGGTTTGTTTTTGGCTCACCGGGCTGACGCCAACTTTATTGAGCTTCACTTGCAAGGTAACCGGCTTGGTGACACCGTGCACGGTTAACATGCCATGCACCTGGGCGGTATCCTTGCCCGTCACATCGACTTTATCGCTGACAAAGGTAGCGGTGGGAAACTTTGCCGCATCAAAGAAATCTGGCGTGCGCAGATGTTCATCTAACTTTGGTATACCAGTGACGATATCTGTGACATTAATCGTCACATTCACCTTGCTGTCTTGCAGTTTATCGGCGTCTAAATCTAACGTGCCCTGCGCCATCCACTTACCAGATGGGTTAGAAAAGCCCATATGATTAATGTGCCAGACTACGGCGGTGTGGGTGGGGTCAAGCTGGTAGGTGACCGGCGCTGCCTGGGCAGAAAGGGTGGAAAAGCTTAATGCGGCCGCACAGACAAAGGTCGCTGCCGTGCGTAGTGCGAGATGATGCATGGGGAATCCTCCTTAATTTTTTGTGAGTTGGTTATTATACCAATCGCCAGTAAAGATGCGAGCGCGGCGTGATAATGGCATTACGGACCCAGCTTCTTTGATCTGTTCTATTTGCTTCACAGAAACTGGATTTTTATTGATATAAATAACATCCTCTTCCTGTTTTTCAGGAGTTAAAGTTGATACCGGCGATGAGGTTGTCTGACTTCGTTTTTCATCTAAGGTTATCGACCCTGAAGATAAGCTGCTGTTTGAACTGCTGGCAGAGCTGCCATAAAAACTGCTGCTGCTACCAAAGACGCTGGGTGGCGAACTATTGGAAGCAGGTTTATCGGTAGAATCATCGCAATACGTTTCCATCATTCCGTCTGACGTTTTAATCTCGCGCTTATTATCCTTAAGCATGGTTTTTTCATCTGCAATAATTGACAGCAACTGGAACACTTGCTTATTTTCGAGCTTTAAACGGTTGATGCCCTGCAAATAAGCAACCGTTACTTCACGCCCTGCTTTCGGTAATAACTCGAGCAACTTGACTTGCGTTGCTGCATCAAGACGCTCTCCATGCGCTTCGATGATACACGACACAATGTGGGGATAGTCTTTTACACATATCATTGCTATACGTTCTAATTGCTGGGGTGTTAATTTTTTTGCTATCTTGTGGAACAGTATCGGCGCGGCTGCAAAAGGATGTTTACTGATCTTTTCTATAATTGCAGCATTGACTGCATTAGCCTTACCAAAAGTGCTAATAAGGGATATGTACGGGGACCCTAGCCAGTCTTTCACATTAGTATACTTATCAAACAAGCGCTGATGGTATCGGGCGTTAGTCCCCACCGATAACAAAATATCCGATATCTCCCACGCGCCCATATCCATAACATATCGATCCAGTATGTATTCCGCGATCTGCGGATTAAATTTATAAACCCCCCTAAAAACATCAAGCAAAATTACAGTATCTAGTTTTTTTTTAGCAGAACAGGCGGCAATAATACCCGTGGCAAATAAGGGATAGTATTCTGCGGCGGACGACGCAGCAAAATCCGTATAGAATATAGATACTGGCTTTTTAACTCTTTCAGTAATGAAAAATATTTCCATATAAAATTTGTTCCAAAGCGGATTTCCGCGATCTACTTTTTTAGAAAGACTGTTAGCATCATGCAAACCAAAATCAGACCTTTGCAGCATAAAGTAAATCAGGCTTGTTAATAACGAATCCAGAGACGCGCCCATCACATCTTCCGTTCTAATGCCAGCATTTAACCATCCCCATTGAGCTTGCATAACTTCGTTTATGTATGAATCAGGCCAATTGGCCGGCATAGGAGTGCCATTTCTTATCATATCAGCTTCCCTCTGCCTTACTTGAGTACGCCTCACATTTTCTTGAATGGCTGGTTTTATAAAGTTTCTCATCAAATAATTAGGATTGCGATAGATAAACTCTAATGCTTGGATAAAATAACAGGAAGTAAATTCTTCTTGATACTTCAATTGCAAGCGAATTAGTTCCTGGATGCTGTTTTCTGTCAGCCAATCGTGACATAACTCTATTAAATAAGCCTGTGGCGACGTAACGCCATAGCGCGCTGGATGTTGTAATACAAAGTTTGCATAAAGCGGATTAAGGAGACAATAATAGAATACCAGTGGTGCGTAGCTTCTGGTTACAGCATTAACATTTTGTTCAACATCTTTAAGTTGAATCTTGCTCAATGCCTCCAGGTTTTGATGGATAGTCCGTAATTCACCCGTAAATGGGTATTTGCTATTACTGTATTTATAAGCATACAATGAAGTTTTCCAACGTTGTTGCACCAGACGCATGTCGAGAAAAGAAGGAGCTCCAGCCAAATGATGTATGTTGCCAACCACATCTTTTATCTCCATGGTCTTGTCCCGTGCCGGATTTTTATTATCTGGTACGCTTAACAATTTATTCGATTTAGGGACATGCTTTTCCAATGCACGGATAGACGACTGCGCTGCCACATTCTTCTGCGTCACCTGATACAATTTATCAGCCAATGCACTTAGCAATACAGACTCTGCCGCATGTTGCTCAAACGTCCTCACGTTGGCTTTTGATCGGCGCGCACAAATATCAGCCCACAGCGTCTCGAAATAATTACCGTATGTAGTCAATTGTTCGTGATAGAGTTTTAAAGCTTCCAACTGTGCTAATATCTCATTCACCCTGGGATTAACCTGACGCGATTCTGCTGATCTTTTGTTTTCTTTAAAGGGTAACAGCGTATTTATCAAGGCAAAGTCAGGGTGAGGCAATTGCTTAACCTGCTCCGTTAAGTGATCAACTTGACGCAACAATACATAGCATTCACGAATGGATAATGGTTTGACTGTCGATTTCTCATCGACTGGCTGTGATTTATATTCTGCGATGATTTTGTTTTCTTGTGGATTATCAGTGCTCATTACAACCTCATCTTAAGGAATTGGGATGATTCAATCTACCATTGTAAGATTAAGGAAATATGAAGAAAATCTTGGCGAATATATCGTCCCGGCAAACGCATCTAAATTTCAGTTGACTTTGCCTGGCGTATAACTCTCCAGCTGTCATCCCGCTTGGAGCTTAATACAAAAACCAGGGGCAATGACTACACTATTTATGAAGTTAAACTTCGCGCGATTGCCTCATTTATTTCGATCTCTTCTGGGAAAACAGGAACGCCATTAATATAAATAGCATCAATCTCGTGTTTCTGCGATAAGTCAGAATTTACCCTTGTTGGGTCATCGCTCGCTTTCGTTTTTGTATCAACAGGCGTTGAGGAACCGGTTGATTAGTATCAACTAATTGCCGTTGACGCGCGCACATATCAAGCCATAGGGTTTCCAACTGCTCGGCTAATTCAGATAATGCCTGTTGATATCTGATTGCAAAATAATTATATAATTTTTACTGCTGCTACCAGAACAACCTCACTGGATTGAACCAAGCGCCGGGCGAGAGCAATATCGGGGGCAAAATAGCGATCTTTATCGTAAAACGCCACATGCCCACGCAGCAACTGATGCACTGCCTCCAAGCGATGCGATGTCTGCAAGGGACGCAGGAAATCCAAACCCTGACACGCGGCGAGTAATTCAATGGCAACAATTCCTGCAACATTATCTGCCATCGGCAACAAACGCCGCGCCGCAAATGTCGCCATGCTGACGTGATCTTCTTGATTGGCAGAGGTTGGAATACTATCGATACTTGCTGGATGCGCAAGTGATTTATTTTCACTGGCCAATCCTGCTGCGGCGACCTGTGCAACCATAAAGCCGGAATTGACGCCCGAGTTATTCACCAGAAACGCTGGTAGGCCGCTAAAATGCGGGTCGATCAATAAGGCAATGCGCCGCTCAGATAACGCGCCGATTTCTGCAATGCTGACGGCTAACGCGTCAGCCGCCAATGCCACGGGTTCCGCATGAAAATTACCGCCGGAGATAATTTCATCATCGCTGGCAAATACCAGCGGATTGTCGGAGACCGCATTAGCTTCTGTCACTAAAATATCGCGCACGTAATATATCTGCGCCAGGCACGCGCCCATCACCTGCGGCTGACAACGTAGGGAGTAGGGATCCTGCACGCGCGCATCTTTTGGGCGGTTTTTACTGATCTGACTGCCTGCTAATAATTCACGCAATATTTCAGCCGTGCGTATCTGCGCTTGATGCCCGCGCACCTGGTGAATGCGCATATCAAACGGCGTGACATCACCACGCACCGCATCGAGCGATAAGGCGCCGGTAATTAATGCGGTGGAAAATACGTTTTCTGCGGCAAATAATCCCACCAATGCTAATGCCGTGGAAACCTGGGTGCCGTTTAATAATGCCAGACCTTCCTTGGGCGCAAGCTGTAGCGGCGTTAATTGTATTTGTTGCAAGGCTTGCTGGGCAGATATTATTTTGCCGTGATAACGCGCGCTACCCTCACCTAATAAAACGGCTGCCAGATGCGCTAACGGCGCTAAATCCCCTGAGGCGCCCACCGAGCCCTGCGCTGGAATACACGGATAAACACCGGCATTAAACAATGTAAGCAATGCATCGATGATCTCGCGGCGCACGCCCGAATAACCACGCGCCAGGCTATTGATTTTCAGCGCCAAAATTAACCGCACGATGTCATCACTGAGCAATTCTCCCGTTCCTGCTGCATGTGACAATACCAGGCTGCGTTGCAGTAATGCCAGATCAAGCGATTGAATGCGCGTGTTTGCCAGTGCGCCAAAACCGGTGTTAATGCCATACACGGTTTTATTCGCGGCGATGATGTGATTGACCACTTGTGCTGAAGCATCGATGTCGGCAAAACAAGCTGGATTTAAGGTTAGTTGTGTGTCTTCCTGCAATAAAAGATGTAAATCCGTGTAGGTTAACTGGCCTGGGGTTAGTGTGAAGTTCATAGAGACGCCATCGGTAAATTTAAGTTCTGCTGCTTTGCGCATTCAATTGCTATTTCATAACCCGCATCGGCATGGCGCATCACGCCAGAACCTGGATCATTGGTTAACACGCGCTGCAAACGCATGTCTGCCGCATCACTGCCGTCAGCGACGATCACCATGCCAGCATGTTGCGAATAACCCATGCCCACGCCACCGCCATGATGAATACTCACCCACGTCGCGCCACTGGCGCAATTTAACAGGGCATTAAGCAACGGCCAATCGGATACGGCATCGGAGCCATCGCGCATACTTTCAGTTTCGCGATTGGGACTAGCCACCGAGCCAGAATCTAAATGATCACGCCCTATGACAATCGGCGCTTTTAACTCGCCGCTTTTCACCATCTCATTAAATGCTAATCCCAACCTTGCGCGATCGCCTAAGCCAACCCAACATATGCGCGCTGGTAATCCTTGAAAGGCAATGCGCTCCCTTGCCATATCTAACCAGCGATGCAGGTGCGTATCGTGCGGCATTAATTGTTTGACCTTGGCATCGGTGCGATAAATATCCTCTGGATCGCCGGATAACGCCACCCAGCGAAATGGCCCCACGCCGCGACAAAACAACGGACGAATATACGCCGGCACAAATCCTGGAAACGCAAATGCATCGCTCACACCGGTATCATAAGCCATCTGACGAATATTATTACCATAATCAAATACCGGTACGCCTTGCTGATGAAACGCCAACATCGCTCGCACCTGAATCGCCATCGATTGTTTTGCAGCCACTACCACGCGCTCAGGGTCGCTTTGGCGCGACTCTCTTGCTTGTTGCAGCGTCCAACCTTGCGGCAGGTAACCATTTAATGGATCATGTGCGCTGGTTTGATCGGTGACTAAATCTGGTTTGATGCCACGCTTGATCAGTTCGGGATATACGTCCGCTGCATTACCAAGCAACCCCACGGAAATCGGTTTGCCGGCTCTCGTGTGTTCGCGAATAATGGCTAATGCCTCATCTAAATGATTGGTTTGTTTATCCAGGTATCGCGTTCCCAGGCGACGCTTAATGCGCTCCACATCGCATTCCACCGCTAACATACTCATGCCCGCCATCGTTGCAGCTAACGGTTGCGCACCGCCCATGCCGCCAAGTCCTGCGGTTAATATCCATTTACTGGATAATGGCTTGGATTGATGCGCAAAATGCTGCCTTGCTGCTTCTGCAAATGTTTCATAGGTGCCTTGCACAATGCCCTGACTGCCGATATAAATCCACGAACCCGCTGTCATCTGGCCGTACATCATCAAGCCTTTTTGATCCAGTAGATTGAAATGCTCCCACGTTGCCCAGTGTGGCACTAAATTAGAATTTGCAATCAATACGCGGGGCGCATCAACATGGGTGGTAAAAACGCCCACTGGTTTTCCCGATTGAATGAGTAACGTTTCATCTGCATTTAATGTGGTTAATGCAGCAATGATTTTGTCATAACATTCCCAGTTACGCGCCGCACGACCAATGCCGCCATACACCACTAAGTCGCTGGGAATTTCCGCCACATCAGGATCTAAATTATTCATCAACATACGCAAGGGCGCTTCGGTCAACCAGGTTTTGGCAGTGAGCTTTGTACCGTGCGGCGCGCGGATATTACGTGTGGGGTCGTGACGTGGGGTTTTTAACATAATTGAAACCTTTCATCTAAAAAAATATTTGACGCAAAGACGCAAAGACGCAGAGAAAAACATAAAACCTAAAAAACTTAAAAAAATTATTTTATTTATGTGTTTTGTTTAAAAATTTTTTATTTAAATCTTTTTATTTTTTCTTTTTTTTAATCTTTTCTCTGCGTCTTTGCGTCTCTGCGTCAAGTCTTTTATGTTTTATGACTATGCACGATTTCATACACCAATGCCGCTGCTAATTTAGCCGTACGTTGATCGATATCATGCACAGGACATAATTCGGCAATATCGTAACTAATCACACGTCCTGATGCGGCTAACAATTTAACCAATGGCATCATCTGCCACGGCGAAATACCCATGCTTTGCGGCGCGCTTACGGCCGGCGCAAATGCAGAGGCTAGCACATCCATACATAAGGTAAGATAGATACGCGAGTGTTGTGTAATAATGCGATTGACAAAATTATTGGCAGCGTCGTTTACTTGCTGATGATCAAAATTATCAGCAAAAAATACTTCTGTGTCATAGTGTTCGGCAGTATCAAATAGTTGTCGGGTATTACCCATACGTTGAATGCCAATACAATAATAATGCAATGCCTGTCCCTTGGATTGCAGCGCTTTAGCAATTTGTAAAAATGGCGTGCCAGAGCTACCTTGATTACCTGGCAATAATGGACGCATATCAAAATGCGCATCCATATTGACGATACCGACTTCATCGTTAGCAAGGGCTTGTGCGATACCCTGATAATGTCCCCAGGCCAATTCATGACCACCGCCGATGATTAATGGCGTCATGCCTTGTTGCAATAATAATGCCACTACTTCGCTAAGCGCCTGTTGTGCATTCTCTAACTGACCATCAACACAGGTAATATCGCCGACATCGTAACAGGTTAGATCACTGCGATGCACAGCTAACCCTGCTAACGCGCTACGCAGGGCGGCCGGTCCCTGTGCTGCTCCCACACGTCCACCATTACGTCGCACACCTTCGTCGCAGCAAAATCCTAGCAATGCAAATGTAGATTGCTCCGATTGTGATGTTATAGATGTGCTGTTATCCAGCAAATTAACTGGCTTAATTATCTGAAAAAAATACGCATCAATAGGGGCATCGGCGCGACCGCGCCAGATGGTTGGGTTGGGGGGAATATAATGTTGAGTCCATATCATGGTTGGTATTTTGGTGTAGTTGCCTGATAATGGCAAGAATATTGAGCAAGGATTATTTATGAAGAAACAATGGGCTACACTTTGGATTAATGGCACGATCATCACCTGTACCAAGGGGTATGGGTTGATTCATCATGGAGCCATTGCCGCCACGCAGGGTAAGATTGCCTGGGTTGGCGCGATGCAGGCGCTGCCCGAGAGATCAGAAAAATTGGCAGAGCACGTCATCGACCTGGAAGGACGCTGCCTGACGCCAGGACTCATCGATTGCCACACCCATGTGGTGTATGCCGGAAATCGCGCGCATGAATTTGAACAACGCCTGCACGGAGTGAGTTACGCAGACATAGCACGCCGAGGCGGTGGCATTCAATCCACCGTCACCGCCACTCGCAATGCAGCGTTTGATACACTACTCGCAGAGAGTCTGCCGCGTGTGCAGATGATGCTGCAAAACGGCGCGACTACCATAGAAATTAAATCAGGTTATGGTTTGGATTTAGCGACTGAGCTCATGATGCTGCGCGTGGCAAAACGCATCGGTGAGCTATTACCCATCACCGTGCGCACCACATTCTTAGGCGCGCACACTGTTCCAACAGAATATCGTAACAATGCAGATCGTTATATCGATGTTATCTGTAACGAGATGATACCTGCAATCGCTAGAGAAAAACTCGCAGATAGCGTGGATGTGTTTTGCGAAACCATTGCATTTAATGTTGCTCAAACCGAGCGCGTGTTTGCTGCTGCTCAGCAACATGGCCTGACAGTTAAATGCCACGCTGAGCAATTATCAAACTCTGGCGCAACAGCACTGGCGGTAAAATACCAGGCATTATCGGTCGATCATCTCGAACACCTATCGCCTGCTGGTATTTCAGCATTAGCTAAATCTAATACCGTCGCGGTGTTATTGCCGGGCGCGTTTTATTATGTGCGCGAAAAACAGTTGCCACCGCTTGAACAACTACGTGAGCACAACATTCCCATCGCATTAGCTACCGACTGTAATCCTGGCACCTCACCGATCTTATCGCTACCCTTGATTTTAAACATGGCCTGTACGCTGTTTCGCCTAACGCCGGAAGAGGCATGGCTTGGGGTAACACAACATGCCGCCAGGGCGTTAGGCATTGCTGATGAATATGGCAGCCTAACCATCGGCAAGGCAGCTGATTTTGCCATCTGGAATGTCGCTCATCCCGTTGATTTATGCTACTACCTTGGCGGCAGTTTTCTGCAGCAGTTGGTGAAGGCGGGGAATACAGTATTATGACGCCCCAGTTAACGTAACGGATGTACCCTGCTTCTTTTTCTTATGCTTCTTTTTCTTATTTTTGTTTGGCTCTACCGTTTTTCCTGCTTTTGGCGCTTCTTTTGGTTTTTCTGCTTCCGTACTGGCAGCAGTCTTACCTGTAGACTGCGATGTTGGGCGAGAAAACAGGCCAGCAGTATTCGTTGATGCAACACTGTCTTGTTTTTTTTCTTTCAATTTATCCAGCAAACGCTGGTGTGTGACAGTTAACTGCTTTGTTACAGGGGGCAACGTAAGCTTAGGTAGTGGTATCTGCAGTTTATTTGTAGTAACAGGGTTTTTCAGTATGTTTTGAACATCATTTTTTATTAACACGTTAAGATGTTTCAAGCAAATGCGATTTCGAGGGTTCAGGTTTTCTGCTAAATAATTCATCAGCTCCCCATCATCCCCCAACGGCAGCGCCACATAAAGGGCACGATCAGGCGCTGGCAATAGTGCCGCAATTTTTTTTGCCTTATCCGGTAAGCAATCACCCGGTATAATCAATTGCGTACCTTGACCAAGATGCGGGATAACTTTTGCAATATATTCAACAGTAACATTGGCATCAAATTTAACGCATTCGAATGAATTTACTTTTAAAGCCGCAATTGCAACCCCTTGGGGAACACCTTTTGATATCTGAACGATCAGTCTAGCTATTTTACCACATGCTTCTTTAATTGCCTCTGCTACATTGTCCTCTTTATAATCCTTTATCGAAAGAACCATCTCACCTTCCAGAGCATCAATCATATCGGGATCCACATCGTTATTACCAACCTTCCTTTCGCGTTTTGTTTCACTCATAATAACCTCATCTCATTATTTAAAGGAAATAGCAATGAAAAAACTAACCGGCCGCTGTTTATGTGAAGCGGTGTCTTATGAAATCAGCGGGGAACTCGGCCCGATTTTTAACTGCCATTGTTCCAAATGCCGACGCTGGCACGGCGCCGCTTTTCGAACACGCGCTTCCATCCAGCGTAATCAATTTAAATGGTTATCAGGCGAGATGCAAGTGGCAAAATACACGGTCGGCAATGCTACACGCACGTTTTGTCGCATTTGTGGTTCTTGCCTGATTACGCTGTATAAACATTTTCCGGATGTGATCGGTTTACCACTGGGTGGTTTGGAACAAGACCCAGGCAATCGGCCCGAAGGCAATATTTTCGTCGACTCCAAGGCGCCGTGGTACACTTTATGCGATGGCCTGCCACAATATGCACAATGGCCTGATCAGGAAGAAAAAGTACGGGAAACGCGCGGGTGATCGATAGTGCTTATCACCAAATCGATATTTTACCTAAGGAATACCAATGAAAAATTACCGCTGGTGTATCATCGCTCTCGCATTCATTGCAATCATCATTACTTACTTGGATCGCATGGCGCTTTCCTATGCGATTGGACCGCTCAAGACAACCTTTGGATTGACCAACGCAGATTTTGGGTTAATTGCATCTGGCTTTGGCGTCGGTTATCTCATCTTAACCGTTGGCGGTGGTGTATTGGTTGATCGGTATGGCGCGCACAAAGTCTGGTCAATTTCTGCTATCATATGGTCGATCGCGTGCATATCATTAGGCTTTGCACAAGGTTTTTGGTGGTTATTTTTATTCCGTGTATTACTAGGCGTTGCCGAAGGACCCAGCTTCCCCGCCCTATCACGTGTCACTGCCGACTGGTTATTACCACACGAACAAGCACGCGCCTTTGCATTTGCGCTAGTTGCCGTACCACTGTCATCTGTCATTGGCGCTCCCTTGATCAGCGTCTTGGTTACCCTATTTGGCTGGCGGCTTATGTTTGTAGGCGTGGGGAGTCTAGGAATTATCTGGGCAGTCATCTGGGTTATATTGTTCCGCGACAAGCCTGGTGACAGCAAACACGTATCTACACAAGAATTACAACGTTTGCAACATGCCGCAGCTCATCCCGAGGAATTTAAAATTAACGCCGGTCAGCGCACCAGTTGGCGCTTTATGTTATTTAATCCTTCCCTGCTAAGTAATAATATTGCATTTTTTGCATTCGGCTACTTGATTTTCTTTTCTATTATTTGGCTGCCCGGTTACTTTGAACAGATCTACCACATCAAATTAAAAACCATTGGTCTATTTTTAATTATCCCCTGGTTAGTAGCCGCCATTATGTTATTACTGGGAGGATTTCTTTCCGATTGGCTTTGGCAGCGCTACCGTAGTTTACGTATCGCTAGATCGCACATTATCTGGAGTTGCCAAATTTTATCGGCATTATGTTTCATCTGGGTAGTGCAATCACATTCTGTTACCAGCGCCATTGTCGGCATCTCACTCGGCCTGGGTTTTGGCATGATGCCCAATGCCGTTTTTTACGCTATCAATACAGACCTGGCTAAGGATCGTGCTGGCACTAGTCTGGGTATTATGGATTGCGCATTTGCGCTCGCAGGTATTTTAGCGCCGTATATTACCGGCCTACTATCCGACATTACCAACAACTTTAATATGGCGATTTATTTAATGATTGGCCTGACGATTGTCTCAGCACTGGGGATTATTATTTTTCAACATCCGGACAAAGAATGTAAGTTGGATTAAAACCAACTATATTTTCTAAGCATCCTTGCTAAGTCTTAAATAGATAAACGTGACTAACAGCATAAATATATATCGGGTGACATCGGCTTGGAAAGATGCCACATCTGTCCCTTGCCAGGACAAAAACCAGTCGCCACCGATCTCGAAAAATCCAACACCCCATACGACCATACCCCATCCACATGCTAAATACACCCAACGCTTGGCAAGCTCAAAATTCTCAGCCTGACAAATATTTTTCAACATACAAATAACGCCAATTAGCGCAAATATGCCAATAAACGATTCTATGATGAACATGGCGATGTACGCTGGCACAGAAAACGCTTCCGGCAATGATCGCCATAATTGTGTCGAATGCCCCTTCATGGTAATCAATGGTGTGATGACGTGGTTTACGGTATCAGCAAAGCCAGTAACATTATTCAGCAATGATAAAAAACCAATCACTGCTGGAATGAGCGCAACACCGATTTGTATCAGTCTTAAAACAATAACCATTTTGCCTGTTGTATTCATTATCTTAACCCCTTACATTAAGAGTAAGTAGTTTAGCACACCTAATTCTGGCATCCAGAGAATTATTGCAGTATATTTGGTAAAACTAAACTCAGAGGGAACGAACAATGGACTACCTAAACCTAAACATTAATAACGCAAAAATGGCTTATTTACAGGCAGGGAGTGGCCACCCCATCGTAATGGGACATAGTTATTTATGGGATGCGCATATGTGGAAGCCACAAATTCAGCACTTTCAGCACCGTTATCGTTGCATTGTGCCGGACTTATGGAGCCATGGCCAATCTGACCCCTTGCCTAACACACCCTACTCCGTTGAACAGCTGGCGAACGATTATTGGCAGTTTACACAATCATTAGCATTGAAGAAATTTGCACTCGTCGGTCTTTCCGTGGGCGGCATGTGGGCAGCGCACCTAGCACTGGCCCATCCTGAAGCAATTTCCGCCTTGGTATTAATGGACACCTATGTAGGCGCAGAACCGGAAGTAACTAAACAAACTTATTTTGCGATACTGGATGAACTGGAAGGAGCGCATCAGTTAACTCTTTCTTTTGCTGAGAAAGTAGCGCCGTATTTTTTTGCTGCAAACACCGCAAAAGAACAACCTGCATTAATTAATCATTTCATTCAACGTTCATTAGCCACCCCAGTGCAACATGTTTCGGGAAAGGTAGCCCTGGGCAGGGCAATTTTTAATCGCACCTGTCTATTAGAGAAATTAGCACAAATTAAAGTGCCGACTCTTGTTATGGTGGGTGAAGAAGACTTGCCCAGACCACCAAAGGAAGCGCAGGATATGGCAGCACGCATTCCAAATGCGCAAATTGCTATCGTGCCCAAGGCAGGACATATTTCCAACTTGGAACAAGCTGAGTTTGTAAATAATACCATTGCAACGTTTCTGAAGCAGGTTGGCGTTGATAAAGATTTAGAAATTAAATAATTTGCATTTAATTACAGGAGTCATGTTATGCAAACAACACTACAAGTCGTTTTTTACAGTATGTATGGCCATATCCATCACATGGCGGAAGCTGTGGCGGAAGGCGCTCGCTCAGTGCCCGATGTGACTGTAGCATTATACCAGGTTGCTGAGCTGGTTCCGGATGCGATATTAGAGAAAAGTGGCGCATTAAACGCACGCAAACAGTTTGCTCATATTCCGATAATACAACCAGCGCAACTTGCCGAAGCCGACGCGATTATTTTTGGCACCCCCACTCGCTTTGGCAATATGTGCGCACAGATGCGTAATTTCTTAGATCAAACCGGTGGTTTATGGGTAGGTAATAAATTAGTCGGAAAAGTAGGCAGCGTTTTTGCCTCCACCGGTACCCAACATGGTGGACAAGAAACTACCATAACCAGCTTTCATACCACACTATTTCATCTCGGTATGATTGTAGTCGGAGTGCCTTATAGCGAAGCAGGGCTAACTAACATGAACGAAATTACGGGTGGTTCGCCCTATGGCGCTTCAACGTTAGCCGGAGCTATGGGCGACCGACAACCCAGCGAAAATGAATTAAAGATCGCTCGATACCAAGGAAAACATGTAGCGGAAATAGCAAAAGCATTAAAGATTGGGCGTGCGGAATAACGTCGCTGTTGTAGGGGCAAGCCTTGTGCCTGCCCGTAAGGTTTTGTGCCACCTCAATATTTCGGATAACCACATCGGGCAACCACAAGGGTTGCCCCTACCACCAATCCAGGAATTATAAACAAGAATAAATCATGAGCACAAACCAGGCAAATTTTAAGCTTGTAATGCTATTACTATTAACACCAGCCATACTATTTGCCTGGGGATTAAGTTGGCCAATCATGAAGCTTACCTTGCATGATATCCCTCCCCTATGGTTAGGAGCATTGCGTCTGGGTATCGGCTGCTTAACATTATTCGTAGCATTACTGATTTCTGGGCGTGAGCTTCTACCTAACCGCAAAAATCTACCGCTGTTGTTATCGGTCGGTTTAGCGCAAATGGGTGGATTTACCATGTTAATTACTTTGGGATTAACTCATGTTGAAGCCGGTCGTAGCGCTATCCTGGCATACACCACACCATTATGGGTGACACCCATTGCAGTGCTATTTTTTAAAGAACCACTATCCAAGCTTGGATTATCAGGAATTATCTTAGGCATCCTGGGAGTGGTGTGCCTATTTAATCCATTAACCTTCAATTGGAGCAACCACGTAGCCCTGGTGGGCAATGGCTTGTTATTATTGGCAGCATTTGTTTGGGCGCTAGTAATTATTCACATACGTTTCGGCAAGCATCACAGCACTCCCCTGGAATTAGCACCCTGGCAAATGCTACTGGGCACGATTTTCATCCTAATTACCGCTTTTATTTTTGAACCAAGTCCAACCATTCATTGGTCATGGTCGTTGGCCGCTGAGCTCGCTTACTTAGGCCCAATTGCATCGGCATTCGCTTATTGGGGAGCGATTGAATTAAATCGACAAATACCAGCCACTACCATTTCATTGTTACTACTAGCAGTACCCGTAATCGGACTAGTCAGTTCCGCTATTATCCTGGACGAACACATAAGCTTTAATACATTCATAGCCATGCTGTTAATACTGGCTGGTTTGGCGTGTGTGGCGCTGACCAGGCGCAAAGTAAAACTTGATTTACTCAATCCATTGAGTAAAATTACTCAATAGACTGAGTAATTTTGCTCAATGCATTGAGTAATTAGAGGCTCTATGTTCATTCGACCTATAATTAATACCATTTTGGCGCGCATGGTTGAGCCACGGCGTTTTATCCAGGTATTGGCGGGCCCTAGGCAGGTAGGTAAAACTACCCTGGCATTGCAGGCGGGAAAGGCTAGTAAGCTGCCAATGCACTATGCCTCAGCCGATGACCCCGCATCCAATGACCAGGTTTGGCTGCAACAACAGTGGCAAACCGCACAACTCAATCTTTCCGGATCTGCACCCGCCATCCTGATTTTAGATGAAGTTCAAAAAATCCCCAACTGGACGGATTTAGTCAAACAACTCTGGGATGACGATACTCGCCATAAACGGCAGCTACATGTAATGCTGCTAGGCTCTGCGCCACTGTCAATTCAGAAAGGTATCAGCGAAAGCCTGGCAGGACGGTTTGAACTCATACCAGTACGACACTGGTCGTTTGAGGAAATGCAGCAGGCATTCGGCTGGGACTTTCATCAGTTTGTGTATTTCGGCGGCTACCCGGGCGCGGCTCCCCTGATCACTGATGAAACTCGCTGGAAGCGTTACATTATCGATTCATTGATAGAAACCACAATTTCACGTGATATTATATCACTAGCGCCGATACACAAACCCGCCCTGTTGCGTAATCTATTTCATCTAGGCTGCCATTATTCTGGTCAAATCTTATCCTATCAAAAAATGACGGGGCAATTACAGGATGCCGGCAACACCACCACCCTGGCACATTACCTGGAATTACTGACGGGAGCCGGTTTGTTAACCGGGCTGAGTAAATTTGCCGGACAGACTGTAAGGCAACGCGGCTCTAGTCCTAAGTTTCAAGTGTTAAATACCGCGCTCATGTCAGCACAGATGATGGACACCTATGACAACACCAGAAAAAATCCGGAAAAGTGGGGACGTCTAGTGGAATCAGCCATCGGCGCACACATACTTAACCGTATTGTAGGAACTGATATTGATATTTTTTACTGGCGAGAGAAGAATCAGGAAGTCGATTTTGTTTTACAACGTGGCAAACGTTTAATCGCTCTCGAGGTTAAAAGCGGTCACCGTAAGGAAGCCTTACCAGGTATGAGTGCATTTAACAAAGCCTTTAAACCTCACAAAACTTTATTAATCGGCGATCATGGCCTCACTGCAGAAAAATTTTTAAAGCTGTCGCCACAGGAGTTATTTGATTAAAAATTGACAAGTCCAAACCAACGAAGCGCCAGAAATCCCAGTCTGTTTAGCCTGGAAATACAGGGTGTCAAGTATTCACATGACACATGTTCAGTAGTGTCATGTGAATACTTGACTCCTTCTTCTTAAAACAGTGAACAAACAAGGAGTTTTCACATGGAAGATTTAAAAAAACAATGCATTATCGATAAAATTTGGCGAAGCGAACCCACCATTGAAGGTGCTGGCGTACATCTCAAACGTGCTTTTGGTTTTCATGAAGTACCCTTGCTAGACCCTTTTTTATTATTCGATGATTTTCGTTCTGAAAACCCTGCCGATTATAAAGCTGGGTTCCCCTGGCATCCACACCGTGGGATCGAAACGATTACCTATGTATTAGAAGGTGATGTGGAACATGGTGATAGCATGGGTCATACTGGCGACATTTCAAGTGGCGATATTCAGTGGATGACCGCAGGGAGTGGAATCATTCATCAGGAAATGCCAAAGGGAAATAGCAAGGGACAAATGCTCGGGTTCCAACTTTGGGCTAATCTCCCTAGAAATTCCAAAATGATGGACCCACGTTATCGTGGCATCAAAAAAAATGAAATCCCTATCGTGGTTACACCAGATGGTGCGACTGTGCACATTATTTGTGGTGAAATCAATGGGACCAAGGGGCCAGTGCAAGATATCGTGACGGATCCAGAATATCTTGATGTCACACTTCCTGCAGGCAAGTCATTCACTCATCTGGTTAAAGAAAATCATACTGTATTCGCATATGTCATCGATGGTGAAGCTTATTTTGATCACAGCCGCACACCATTTTCTCATGATGCAAGTGGGGTCAATTACTTTGATATGCGCTCCCCCTGTCCATGTCACGATGGGACACTCGTGTTATATAAAAAAGGCGGCACACATTTGACTGTTACCACCGTTCACCATTCCGTACGTTTCTTACTTGTTTCAGGAAAACCACTTAACGAACCCATTTCATGGTATGGCCCTATCGTAATGAATACACGCGAAGAATTACGTAAAGCATTTCAAGAATTTAATGACGGAACTTTTATTAAACATCGGTAGTGAAGGGAAAGACCTATGCCTCTTAGGGTTAGGGGCGGGATGCCACAACCAGCACATCCCGCCCGCCCTCTCTGTTTAGTCTACCCTCCCTCTTGCAGCCCAACTCGCCACCAGGTTCGTATGATGAAGGCCGCCACCCACCCACAACGTATCATGGGTAACCGAGATTTGGTGGGAGGTGCGATCATTCCCCTGGAAACGCCGCACATATCAAGATGCGCGAGCGAATGGGGGCGGGGTGACTTAACCAAGTGGGGGTTGAGATGCGAAAAAGTGTTTTGCGCGGATGCGCAATCGGGTATGCTAACGTTAGCCATGATTGCCCTCTTAGGAAGGTTGGTTGTGGTTAGTACGGTCTGGGTGTTAGTCGCACCTTGGCCGTACGCCCGTATTATGACTACGGTAGTTGAAAAAAAGCAAGAATTGTTTTTAAGAATTTGTTAAGAATAAAAATAATTGTCATCACGTTCTTCACACTCATCATGTCATCACACTTCCCCACTTTTTAGCATTGGAAAAAATTTGTCTTGCATGTCAATTGGATAAACAAAACTACGCATTATTAGATGTCGGGGCTAGATCAAAAAAGATGGTATAGGTTTTTCTGCACACAGCCGCGCAAGAGGGTTTAGTCAAACACTTCTTCTAATGTCGTGGCATCAAGAACACGTTCACACCACATTAACAAGGTGTCAACGTCTGACTGTTGTATCTGTGCTAAGTATTTAGGGGGTATTTGACCAAAACGGCGCTGCAACTGACGAATTAATATGGTAGCCTCGCCTTCTTTTAACCCTTTTTGTATGCCAGTTTCCAAGCCTTCTTTAAAACCTTCCATCCTGCCAACACGTTCCGGGGTAGTAATGAATTGCACCTTTCTTTCCTCCTCAATTTGTTTAAGTGTCTGATTGTATTGTACCACAAGGTCTTCGGGCAATGTAATTAACCAGTCAATTAACGTAAATAGTTGGATAATATCATGCCTTGTGTAGCCTTTTTCATACAGTTGACGGGTAAGGGCTGTTTTAGCCTGTAATCGTGTCTTGGAATCGCATTTTGTTTCCAATACAGTTAATTGAGCCAACATAACGATGGCAAAGCGGTTATCCATGGCTTCCAGTTCTTGTCGCCTGTTGCGGTAGTCCAATAATTTCACAACCATATAACGTATTTCCTGATAGGTGCCAAAACACTCCTCACGATAATGATCGATCCGCCAATTGGGATCGTCATCAATCAGGATGGCAATACTGATGATGGGCAGACGCCGCAGGTCATAGATGCGGTAGCGATAAATCATCATACGCCTGGGCAGTTTGTCCCTGGGGTCTCCATCCACTTCAAGGTGACACAATACCAATGCCTCATTGCCATCTTTTTTCCACACCTTGATCAATTTATCAGCGATGCGATTGCCAATTTCCGCATCCCGCGTAATGGCGTTTAATTCTTTCTCAAGCGATTCATATCCTCTTGACCAGTCGATTTTGTCAGCAACCTGTGGCAAACAGAATTCCATAAAATCGCGGAAATAAAATTGCAAGCTGTGTTTCCACGGATTATCAAAATCAGCACGCTTGGTGTTTTTTTTAACAGGCGTGGATGTATCAGTAGCCATAAATTTATCCTTAGCCTAACATTTATAAAGAGTGGAGCATGTTAGTCTGCGATAAGGAATGTGGCAATACCGTAGTAAGGTTATAATCAGTTTGAAAATATTCCTAGAAGATTAAGTTTCCGATAATTTTACAGTATTTTTTTATAGCTAAAAGGAAGCAATTGCTTTGAATTGAAGTAGGCTATCGACAACTATCCCGACACAGGGGGGGGCTGGACACCGCCCCATTATTGCCCTCTTTTTAGTAAGAACCATTTAGACCCACGACCCACCCCTTTGCTCGACTGCAGACACTCAAATGGCCTAAGACCAGAGCGATACTCATTCTGCTGTCTCAATGGTGGATGCCGACTTGATGTCCAGAGCACTGTGAGTGACATTGGGACAATCCAATAATGACAGCCAATGCTCATAGGCTTTTTCCATCATCTCGCTCAGTGCCCACAAGTAATCACGAATGAGCGCTTCAGAGTAATTTAGAAAATCCTCATGTATCATGAGTTGAGAAAGCGCCATTGCCTTAGAAAGATACTCGTTTACGCCGTCATACGACCGGGAGCGTATTTCTTCGTTTACTGGCACGTGGAACTCATTTAAGCTGTTGTCAGCCATAATAGCTACTCCTTATTAGTAGTTGTTTTGGTTAGTGGCGTGTTGGTGATCAAACCATACATGCCACGCCTTATCTTGAAATATTATAATATTTAGATATTACAATATTGTCAAACTATTTTTTAGAGTCGCCGTCTTTTCGGCATTGCTCTAACAGGATGCTAATCCCCTGCCTACATAGCTCTGCCATACTGATATTACGATTGAATGCCAAATGTCTCAGTTCTTCCCACATTGGCTTGTGCATCTGAATGATCAGTTTCTTATCATCTGGCTCCCCTGTAAAAGCTTGGTCTTTAGTCTCAGATTGGAGCAGATGGTTATTTCTGGAAGGCATTGAAAAGTCTCCTTAGGGGTTGGATATAAGCGATATTATAATATAGCTATAATAAGCTTTAAACGACGGATTGGCTATGCTGACAGGGCAATCGGGTTCAAGATTAAATTGACTGGCGCATTAAAATAGATAGAAAGATTAAGCATGTCACCTTAACATTGCTACACTGTGGTAAAACGGCTAATCCACAACAAGGTCACGAAAAAATCACGAACTCTGATTTTTCGATAAGCAGGGAGTGGATTAAGAAAGCTGGCTAACTACTTGATTTGGCGCGGGTTTTGTTGGTGGGCCGTCCGCGACTCGAACGCGGGACCAACGGATTAAAAGTGCCGTTTGATAGCTTTCTGTAAAATTCTGGATTGTTCTAAGTTGTTGGTTTTACAGCCTTTTTTGCTGGCTGATGGTGCCACATACTTCCCTCCACTACCCTTAAATTCCCTGGTTTTCTTGGCACGATTACACAGGAATTACACAGAGATTTGGAAGATATGGTTCAATTATGTCATGCTATTTGCCCGTCTCTGGCTTTAGCTTTTATACTGCAATAATACCCTGTTTTGGGTATTATTGCAGTATATTTTCAAATACGACAAACCTTAATCCGTTTTCATAAATTGCTTTTTTTCCCATTCTTTGTAAGTTACACCTGAATGCTGTACCTTCCACTCAGCTGTACCATTGGTTGACCACCTATTAACCATTGCCCCTGCAGCACTAGGACTATCAAAAGCATAGTGTTCCTGAGCAAAACCATCTCTTTAGTAATAGCTATCGCACCAAGATTAAAAAATAATTTTGTTAATCAGCAATTTTGTTTCATCCAGTACTTGAGCGCATTCAGGCAATCCCACAACCAGGTTTCCTAATGTAGCTTGCCAGTGTTGATGCGCTTCCTTTACCAATTCTGGCGTAAAAAAATCATCAATGTTCTGATAAGAAACGTCGCGATGTTGACACTTTTTATTGAGGGTTTTAATTAAGCGAGCACTATCAACTGCCGAACCATAATTTTTTAAGACATTCCATAAATCATAGTAATCTCGTGCTCTAGGCCTATTCCAACCTCGAGTGACAAGCTTTTTGTGCGTTTGCAATAATGCTCTTAATTTTTCCGCAATAATTTCTTCAATATGATAGCAAATAATAGTGCAATCTAGCGCTTCATCATAACCATGTAAAATAGGTTTGTGCTCAGGGGTCAATATTACCGGTTCATCGTGAGTAACCTCAATCTTAACCGTACAAAGCATAGACCTATGCCAAGGAAATTTTACATTCACGTTAAATGCTTCGGCCTGTGGGGTGTGGTTTACGCTCTGGATAACGTTTCAACTGAACATCAAAAGGGCCGTAATTGGATAATAAGTTACTTGTTATATTAATGGCAGCTTGCAATGCGTCTTCCAATGCTTGATTTTTAGGCGCCTCTAATGTGGAAAAATCCAAATCTACGGAGAAACGATAATCTCCAAAAAATACTTTTTTTAATGCAGTGCCGCCTTTAAATACAAGTGAATGATTAAGCTCCGGTTGCTTTGCAATTCCAGCCAAAAGGTAGCTTAAAGCATAGTCTTTTTCAACTACATCTAATCGTGAATTCCTACGGATACACTCGTTCTGCATCTTAATGCGTAATGGCTTCATTACTTTCCCACTTTTATTAAGTTATTTTGAATCATCCAGCGTTTATCACAAGGTCCTATTGCTGCCTTAGCAGGATCAAGGCGACAGTAATATTGCATTGGAACCTTCAAGAGTGGCTCCAACTGCTTGGCTGACACCCCAAAATATTCCAGCGCCCATCCTAAACGCTTTATTAATGATTTTTTTTCATATTGAAGAGCATAATTAACTAATTTTTCAACACCTATGCTTGGCAAGGAATTTTCTAATATTCCCAATACTTCCCCCGTACCACCAAACATTTTAGAATAAATAAACACATCTAGTAACGTACGTTCCTTGTCAGTAATTGGCACCTGGAAATGTTCATCTATCCATATTTTTTCAATGCCAAAAAAATGTTTTTGTTGCACAGTAATATATTCATAGTAATTACCAGCAATTTCCCATCTATGTTTTGTTTTTGATTGCCCCTTTTTATGCATTGAAGGCGTCACTACTTTTTGTGGAGTAGAGGCAGTTACAATTTGTGATATTTGTTCAGTTAAGCCGTGATGTAAGAGAGCTGACCAATGGCTAATGGCAGAAGATCGAATTAAAAATGACGATATTACAAAAGGATGAATATGTGTTTGCTCTGGCAATAACCCTATACTTGCATATAACCCGCGATGTAGTCGGAGTATCCGCCCTTGTTTGGCCAAATTAGAGACTATCTTTGGAACCTGGCCCCGAGGAATTTTTTCGACTAAAGCTGCTGCTATGATATCTTGCATATTGAATATACGCTTACCGTACAAAAATATTTGTCGTAATAGGCGTATACCTTGACTCTCAGCTGGCTTTTGAGGTTCCATAAAACTTCCGATCTTATTTGATTGTATACTGCAATAATACCCCATTTTGGGTATTATTGCAGTATAAAATCAAACAAAAACTGACCAAGAAGTGGCTAAGCCAGCAAATAAGCCCCTATCAACAAGGAACCTGAGACTGCCGCAAACCGCCTAAAAGTCTAATGATGCTCAGGAGACTTTACAAGAAACCATATAGCTGTGGTATATGCCCACTTAAACCAATAATACTCGCGTTTTGGATTCCCCACTATAATAATTGACGCCAACTTGTTGGCTCTTTGGAATGGAACTGTGGCGGGTTGCCACGGTTTCATGGAAGCGCCCTAGCAAAATCGCCACGAAAGTCTGCCTTGGCAAGTGGCGTGTGATGTCATGCGGAGCATGACGCGGTGCGTATCGAACCAATAAAAAGCTGAATATTTTGGCTCTTGCGAGAGGGTGGCCAAACAACACCGCACCAGCTCTGCTAAGCCAAAAAATCCGTTGTGGCAACTCTCAATGCGTAAAAAAGAAAACAAGAATGGAAGCCGCTACAACGAGTAACGTTGCTGCCCCTAAAGCTTTTATTTCTCCCCAAACATATTGCTGCCATTCCAGCTGGTAAAGCACCTCATCCAGGCACTCTTGCATATCCATTAACTGGTATTTCATCGAGGTGAGATGTCTATGTGCGGGATTAGAATAATCGTAGCTTGTTTGAGTGACACGATCGTGGATCATTTTATTTCCTAGCAGCGTAAGTTTATCGGCAATATCTTTAGCCTGCTGGGTATATTCAAGAGTTTCAGTGATGCTCATAATTTAATCTCCATACGCGTGGATAATAAGTATAGCCTAGAGTAATGAATTTCAACATAGCTGACTAATGGCTGGCAATATATACGAATGGCTAAAGCTTTAGATGTCGAATTGGGGCAGTTATTTCCTGCCATTAAACTACTGAATGTTGATTAATGCGGCACTCTCTGTTGACGCCAGTCAACAGAGAGTGCGTTCTTCGCACTCATAAAGCCTTATCAGATAAGGCTTCTTAGCAGTAATTCAACTGTGAAACATACCCTGACGCAGAAGTTGAATCACTTTGCCGATTAAAAATCCCTATTGATTTTTTTAATTTTTCTGGTAACGTAGATTCTATCTGTCGTTCGCTGCTCGACTTTAAACAGCAGCAAAAGACTAAGCCTGATGTGGGAAGTTTTAGTCGCAATCGTAAGATTGTTCACATCATATCCATGCACCAAATGGGTATTTGTTCTCTTCAAGAGTTTTCTCCATCATAGACGTCGTTAGTCTGTGATTCTTTCTATCCCTTAATCACCAACAAGTTACCTACTTGGCTTTGCGGTTCTTTTCAGAACATTAAACTCATTCGCTTTCGCGATAGTTTTTATTCCACTGGTCTTCGACCAAGGCATTTCATCAGCCTTCTAAATGGTGAAAATCTGTGCACATTGGGCGCTCCTTACCCACTGGCTTGTTGTATCTCAGGTGTTCTATTCAGGACATTACTAGCCAGACAGTGTATGGCAGAAAGACCCCCACGTTGGCAGTGGGAAATCATCTTTCTGGCAATGAGCAGTACCCCACAGCTACATACTGTGGGACGACCAGGGCGAAAGCTCTGCTTGCGCATAGCAAGACTTGTTTTGTGGCGGAAACGTTGCAGGCAGGTGTCAGTATAACACTCACGTATAGCCAGGCGTTTAACGCCACAAAAGAAAAAAACCTCTCCATAGGAGAAAATCATGGGCTGGAAAAATACCTTAAACATCATCCTGAAAAACCATAACAAGAAAGCAGCCATTGGTGGCAAGACAGTTAGTTTTGCTACCCAACATGCTCGCCGCGAAATACTCGACCTGGGGTTTAAGCAACTGCGCGAATTAGGTTATAAGCTACCCGATGTGCGTGGCTTTACCGAGCGCCACATGCTGGCCTTAGGTCATGCTTGGGAAAATAAGGGCTTATCGGCTTCAAGCATCCAAAATCGCATCAGCGTGTTTCGTACCTTTGCCGAATGGATTGGCAAAAAAGGCATGATTCGCGGGTCGGAGTATTATGTGCAAAACCCCAAAAGCGTAGAACGGCATTTAGTGGCGCAAACTGATAAAACCTGGAGCGGCCAGCAGCAAACACTTGCCCATAAGTTAGAGACCATTCAAAACCAGGATCAATTTGTTGCTATGCAGATGGAGTTACAACGCGCCTTTGCGTTGCGCATGAAGGAAGCTGCGCTATTGAAACCTCATGGCGCTGATAAAGGCGCTTACTTGGCAGTCAATTGGGGAACCAAGGGCGGACGAGATCGTAATGTACCAATTGTTACAGACTACCAGCGCGATGTTTTGGCGCGGGCAAAATTATTGGTGTCACACCCCAATCATTCGATGACACCGAAGGCTTATAATTTTAAACAATGGCATGACCACTATTATTATATTTGTAAGATAAACGGCATTACCCGAAAGGATGGTATTACTAGTCATGGGTTGCGGCATGAGCGTTTGAATGAGATTTATCGAGAAATTACAGGACATGCTAGTCCTATTAAGCAGACTGGCAATGATGTGCATTCTGTTAGCCCATCATTAGATGACGTGGCACGTCAAGAAATTGCTGAAACAGCAGGTCATAGTAGGGCATCAATCTCTAGCGCATATATCGGCACATGACCAGAAAAAGAGAAAAAAGAGAAAGAAGTGATTATCTACTCGCTACAAATTTCTCTTTTTTCTCTTTTTCTGGTCATAACGATCATTAAAAAAACTATCACCTATCGCTCTTCAACTGCAAAAATCCGAGGATTCACCATATAAACCGTCGTCGGCTTGCGAGTCGTTAGTTTCCTCGGCTCACTAATAATATATCGCTCCTGCAATACCTGGAGTGCCTTGGTCAACCGTTCTGATTTCCCCAGCTTTCTGTTCCTCATAGCCAAAACCAATTCAGATTGAGTAAGGGTCAGCTTATTACACAGCTTCACCCAACGATAAATCACTATTGCATCTTCAGTAGCCTGGTCAACTCCCATCAAACCAAACGCCGCTAGGGCATGTTGTTTAAGTGCGGCTGCAATAGCCAGTGCATTTTTCATGGTTGACTCCAAGATCATCAAGCTTCTTGAGCCATATTCCGCAATATGCAATAAACCCGCAATGCGTAATGCAAAGCCACTGATTTTCCCGCCCCAGCCTTGGCAATTAGCCAATCTTCCCTCTGGCCTGAGTTCTGACTCCGTAGTTAATTGAAAATCTCGCCAGGAGCGAGCAGCAGATTGCTGTAGTGTTAATTGATACACATCCCCAGCCTTACAAGATGCAAATTCATCCAATAATTGGTAAATGCTTCGATGATAAGCAGTATAAAGCTCACTGGGGATAGGTGGTTTATTGTGCGTGCGATACCCCAAATTGCTTTTCGGTAGTACGTACAAAAACCGCTCTAATGCGCCATTACCCAGATAGGCGCGCTTTTCGCTCATGCTTTGGATAACAGTAGGCTGCACCGTCAGTACGATGGTTAAAAATGGATTTAATGCCACACTACGATCTTTGCGGCGGATGCGCACTTCCCCACCATCAATTCCCTTAAGCAGAATATCCACATTAGCAGCACCATTATTGTATAACCCAGCCAATGTTTCTAAAATGCCGCCCTCATCGGAAAAAATAGCGAAGCGGCCACCTTGCTCGTTTATCAGAGCAGCTAACGATTCCGGTGTGGCGTCACTGGTAAAAAGCTCGGGCGCTACTGGAACGGTTGGCAGGGTAGCTTCCTTGGTAGATATGGCTTGAATAAGCGCCTGCTGCTCCTGCGGGTTTTTTATCTTGGCAGCATTTGCGCGTAATCCGTCAATAATCTTTTCCTGGGTTTTGCGCTCAGACACCCGCTGTTTGATCTCAGGCTCAAGCTGCATCCTTTGCTGCCTTTCCCAATCCTTCAGTGGCTGGGTGGCGTGTTTCAATACTAACGACTTATGATTTGCCGGTGGTAGCGCAATCAAGGTGTATATATTGACCGGCTCCTGCCAGCCTTCCATGGGGCAGACCACAAAACGTTTGGCTGCCACTACGGATATAACACCCAGAACCGTCATCACACTGAGCGCCTCCGGCGTTTCCGTGCTTTCAGCCATAGCAGCGGCAAATTGGCCTAATGTCCCAGGTAACCAGTTCGCTTGAATGGGTGGTGTTTCCAGTTCTCCGAACAAAACTGGCTCGTTCCATGCTTCCGGTTGTTTTAAAGAGGGGAACTCAATGACGGGTGGGAGTGTATTTGGCATAAGCAGCCTTTGAAATAAATTGGGTATTGATGGAAACAACTAAGATTTTACTCGCACCACATAGCTGTATACCCTGCGCCAATTGCATCGTGCGCGCTAACAGTGATTTTTTGGAATAAAGCACCCATGCCTCACGTTCAAAGCTAAAAGCGAAATCGTAGTTAATAGCGTTATCCGCACAGTACAAACAAATGCCTCTTAACTGGCGGATAAAATGCACACAATGGTGATCTGCGGTAATAAAAATAAGATTAGCATTCGGGTAACGCCGTAGTTCACTCAAGTGCATGGGGTAACATTGCCGAACACGATAATGAAATGGATTACCAATGGTCATAGCGCACACCTTTTCTCTTTGAGCGCCAACCCTTGCGCCGTACTGAGCAAGCGACCATTTGCATTTAGCCAAGCGTCCAAATCATCCCTGAAATAAAAAATACGCCCGCGCTTGATAAAGCGTGGGCCTGTGCCATTCCCGCGCATCATCGCCAGGGTCTTTTCCTTTAACCCCAAATAATTCGCCGCATTTTTAGCATCGAGTCGGCCATCAGGGAACATAAAGATTTGTAAGGATTGAATCGGATTGCCAGTGACATTCATAGAATAAAACCTCCCAAAAAATGATAGTTGTGTAATTCCCCAACATCTGGAAGAATTATCTGGAAGGATGCAGCAAAATAGGGAAAAAATAAACGTCCCAAATTAAGGGACAAAATACGATCGCTTACTTAAATATTCTGTGAGACACTATGACATTAAAATTTTCAAAAATTACCCGAGCAGCTACCCGCCAACTAAAAGCCAATGAAAAAATCATGGAACACGGCATCACGTTTGAACGCCTAGAAAATGGTGATGGTCGTTATACCGTCAACATCATGGTAGACAGTCGGCGAATTCATCGCGTAATTGGCAAAGAATCAGATGGGACTACCCGCACGCAAGCGGAAGAATTTATTGAGAAAGTTCGGCTTAGCGCCAAAGAAGGCCGATTGAATTTACCCAAGGGACGAAAAATCGTAATCAGCTTTGAGGAAGCCGCTGAAAAATATTTACAAAGATTGGGCAACGAAAATGGAAAAGACATGGTTAGCAAACAAAGTCGCCTAGCCCTCCATATCACTCCATTTTTTAAAAACTTCCCTTTAAACCAGATCAGCATCTCCGACCTGGAACGCTACAAAAAACACCGCTTGGATGAAAAAGCTACCGTTGGCACAATCAATCGAGAACTAGCAATACTCTCGCATCTGTTCAACAAGGCATTAGAATGGGGCTGGCTTGAGAAAAAACCTCACGGCCTTAAACGCTTCAAGGAAGACCACGGCCGTATTGTGTATTTAACTGTCGAGCAAATCAACCGCCTGACTGAAGCGGCCAAAAGCGATCCCACCTCCCAGATTTATCCCTTTATTTTAATCGGCCTAGAAACCGCCATGCGCCGAATGGAAATATTATCGATCAAGCTAGAAAATATCGATTTAAACCGCAAGATGATTTACATCCCCAAGGCTAAAGCTGGCACGCGGGAACAACCCATCACATCAAACCTGGCAAATTATCTGCATCAACTCTTACAATCGGTCGAGCCTAATCAAATATGGCTGTTCCCCTCCAAGACTTCTGAATGCGGACATACCATCTATATCGAGAAACCTTTTAGACGTGTCGTGGAAAATGCCGGACTTGATCCCAAACAAATTCTTCGCCATACTTTGCGGCATACGGCCATTACACACTTGGTGCAGGCTGGGGTTGATTTACCAACTGTGAAGCGAATATCAGGACATAAGACGTTGCAGATGGTAGAGCGGTATAGCCATCAGAATGGGCAGCATATTCAAGCAGCGATGGATAAGTTGGAGCAAAGATATAATCTATTAAAATAAAAAAGGTTTTCACCCATGGATTTTACAGGGATATTGATTCCATCCATAGTAATATTAATCGCAAATATTTTTAGCGACAAACATGGCAGTTATCGCTATGAATGCGTAACTGCGATATTTGGTTGGACAGTTGTGCTAAGCTTTGCTTTATATATCTTTGTAACCTTGATTTTGCTTTTTCACTCATTTTCTTGGATTCAAAACTGCAAACAGCCATTACTTACAATTTTTTATTTTTGTATTATTACTGCGCTCTCAAGAGATTATGAAAAAATATTAAAATTACTCATAGATTCATTCCACAAAAAAAAGTAAGGCATGGTCATTTGTTAATGATCGCTAGACCAAACCATGTCGGATAAATGTCAGATCCACGCCTACCATTGGCGGCATTAAAGCCTCTGGGTTTCGGCATGAATTAGTGGCAGGGGGAATGCATGAATTTATGAATACTAAGACTTGACCTCTTTGCCAAAATTAAACTCCAGATTACAAGCCGGCTATTCACTTGACGTTTGATTCTCCGGGGGTAGTTTAGATTTCCCTATTGCGAGCATTAAACGGTGCTCACTTATAGATAGTGATTCATTTAGCATACCAGGATCATCAAAGTAATCAGTTAAACAGGTATCGGAGGGCGCAAGGTTTTCTTTACTCAGCCTAACTTGCTCTATTGAAAGTGCCGCCATACGTTCATTAATAGTTGGATGAGTATCCGTCGGGTGTGACATTGCAGATTGAAATAGCACTTTTGTTGATGCAGAAAAATCGAGATTTTCATATCTAGTTTTTGAAACCTCTACATACATTCCCGGCAAATCATTATATATATCACACCTTTTGAAATCTTCTCTGCATTAAACTCCCTAAGGCTTCCCCAGATGTCAGAATATTGCGAAAATTTCAGAAGTGCAGAAATAAGATATATTCCATCACCCAAAGAGGCTCCAATTTTATCTGCCTCCAACTCTCGCCTCCTTCCTATAGTTTTTTCTACCACAGAAAATTCATTATAAATAAAGCTAAGAGTGGCGATTGGAGGCATAATAAAGATAGAGTTGTATCCTTGAAAAGAGGTAATTGCATTAGCAATCCCAGCGTAGGCTGGATAGAACCTCATAGAGTATACTGTATCGTTACCTTTGAAATGACCTAATTCGTGTCCTATTACTGCTTGAAGTTCAGCTCGTGAAAGGATGCTTAGAAAAGGAAGTGATAGATACATAGTTGTCCCATTTAATGGTTTTTCATTACTATCAATCTGGACGCTTGCAGCAGTAATGTAAAAACTTGGTTCCATCCCTATTACAATATTCTCAGGCATCCTAGCATTAATTTTCGTAGCAATATTACGGACAAACTCAATAAGCTTTCCTCCATTAATTGGTGTTATTTTTTCACCAACAACAAAGAGTGGTTTTCGATGAAGCGCGCTAAAAACCGCCTTAATCAGCAAATAGCTGACCATAAGAGCGGATAAACCGAAACCAATTATTAAGAATATATGGACTCTTTCCAAATACACAGACTCAGCGATCCAGACACTATATGTCAAAATAGCACCTTGAATTAATACAGAAATGGAAAGTATAATCAATGCTATTACAGTTAAGGGACTAAAGACCACAGCTAATCGAGAACGACTCTCCCCCGCAACCAGCTTAGCTATATAAATGAGCGCAATCAAAGCAAAGCCCAGCAAAATTGTATACAGGCTAACGATTCGAAGCATTTGAATCTCATGAACGTATGAACAAAGCTCTTTGTTTTTAAGTTCTGGATCATCCCCTCTGCAAACACTTACAAAGCTAATATCATTGGCAGCTAATTTTTCAGCACTAACATGCCATTGTTCTGTCACAACCTTGACAAAAATACTCTCATATTTGGATTCAACAAGGGTACTCACACTAATACCTAATATGGGGATAAGTAATAAACATGCGCATAGGATTAAAAAAGATTTTAATTTATTTTGGTTTCCCATAATTTTCCTAAGAATTTAAATGGCTCTACCCCAAATAAGAGGACACTTTAAACTGAATTAGCCTAAGCTAACTCCTTGATCGACCAAGAAATAAGGAGAAAAACATGCTCCACAAAAATTGTATCCTAAAATTACCGCGACAATTCAAAAGCAACCTTGCTACCCGGTTTTTACTAATATGCTTTTTGACGTTGATCTGAATTTTATACAAGCGTAATTAATGGTGATTTAGCCATTTCTGACATAAGCAAGACATTAATGTTTGACAATGATTGCAGCTTCTGATCATTTGTTAGGAATACATCGCACCCACAAATATTAGCTGTAGCCACGTGTATAGCATCCGGCAAACGGATATTATTGTTATTTTGTAGGGATTTAGCACGTAATTGTGCCGCAGCAATTAATATATCTTTACTAATGGGAATAATACCCAAATTATTAGAGGCCTCTAAAGTATCTTTATAGAGTTGCTGCAGGTTTTTATTATCGTCAGTAATCGGCTTAACCAATACCTCAGCGATCGTAAGTTCGCTTGTATATGCTTTAAGTTTGCCAGAATCTATACAATTAAAAATTTGTGTAAGTGGTCTAATAAAATCTGCATATCCTTCCAAAAGATAAATAAATATGTTGGCATCCAAATAAATACTTTTTCCTTTTATTGTTAGATGCTTCATTGCCACATATCCCTTTCATTGCGGATAAATGTGTCAGCCTCCTCGGAAGATTTAAAGCTACCTTTCCCCTTCCCTAGCAAGGCACTTAGGCTTTTTACATTGTGGGCTGTATCGGTTTCAACTAAGACTATGACTTCTACATGAGCACCCTGCTTTAGCATGGGCGAGCGAATTTCAAGAGTATTCTCTTTCTCAATGGTCATTTCTTGTCTGATTGCTTGTACCATGGAAGTATCCCTAGAAGATTAAGTTTCCGATAATTTTACAGTATTTTTTTATTTATAGCTAAAAGGAAGTATGAAGTATATGGTGTTACTTTAGATGGTAGGGTTTTATGCTAATAACTAAATGCCACCTAAAGTGGGGGAGACCCGGAAGCCCTGCACAATTACACAGGAATTACACAGAAGGCTTGGGTTGATCGGCGGGAAATGCTTGCAAGTGCTTGTAAGTGCCTTATTTATCGAGGGTTTTGTTGGTGGGCCGTCCGCGACTCGAACGCGGGACCAACGGATTAAAAGTCCGCTGCTCTACCAACTGAGCTAACGGCCCATAAAGAGAAATAGTGATATTTTCCTCGCACAGATACCATGAGCGAGCTGGCTATAATAGCAATTTTGAAGGAAACTACAAAGACCTTTTTACCATTCAAGGGAACTTTAATTTATGGCAATAAATTATAGATATTAACTGACTCATCAATAATTTTTGCCAAAATCAACCAAGTCCAATGTTTTAAGGTGTTTTTCGTACCATTCTACTAATTCTTCAATAGCCTGCCTAATGGGAGTAAATGTGTAATTGGGGCCTAAAAAACTCCGCAGACGCTCATTACTACCCGTGTAATGATTACCCTTCCCGGGCTTTTCAACCACGATAGTTTGTTTACTTCCTATCACCTCCCTGACTATTTCAGCAAGCTCTAAAAGTGTTATCGGCTGCCCTGTTGTAACATTGTAGTTAGAGTAGATGGCAGGACGCTTGATGAATTCATGCAGTATCTCGATAAAATCATTGATATAGACATAGTCAAATTCAACATCTTGGTTTATCGTGATAGGCAATCCTAACAAGGTGCGAACAATGGCGTTTGATATAAAACGCACGTGATAATCCTCGTAGGGGCCAAAAAACGCCAAACAAGTGTAATGTGACTGCTTTTGCAGGTGGCTCTGCGGCTAACATCAGCGTAGAAAGCAGTTTTGAAAAACCGTATTCATCCGTTGGGATGACCTTGCCTAATTGAGATTCATCTATTTGGTGCATGCTCAATGGACGGCCATATTCAGCGCCACTGCCAAGATGAATAAAACGCTCAGCTAAATTTCGCTGCGAAAAAACATGGGTAAATGCACGTAGATTTGCATCCAAGACCGTCAACGGCGCTAAAGAGGTTCTTCGCGAAGCCCCTACGGCTGCTGCGTGCACAATACAGGAAAACTGTTTGTTGCTAAAATAAGTATCTACCTGATGTTGATTTGTTAACTCCAATTCTGATCTGTCAGGCGCATAAATATTAAAGCAATGGCTGGATTGCTCACGAAAATTTTTACCGATAAAACCATTGCCGCCTGTTAAAAACATTTTTTGCATTATTTAAGTAACCTTCAGTTCGATAAATCACAACAAAATACTAATGAACTGAAGGTTATCCCAGAAATTTGCCTCAGGGATGAGCAAATTATCTGGGATCCAGGCTAAAAAACACAGTTCCAATATAAAAAATAGGATATTTTTTATATTGAACTGACGTTAAGTCCCTTCCATTTCATCAGGGGTAGCAAAGGGTTCCATCTCAGTAATAGGTTTTCCAAAGGCAATTTTTGGATATACGTTTAAATGTGGATCGAGCATTACCTGTAATAATGCCGGTTGATCGCTGTCTTCCCAAAGTCGATTAATGCCAGAAGGGATGTCTTCCGGCATTGATATACTGTGAGCCGAAATACCATAAGCATTCGCGATTGATACAAAATCGGGCGCGCTGTAACCCCAATAAGTAGATTGATGACGACCCTCAAAATAACTATCCTGGAACTGGCGGATCATGCCAAGTGCACGATTATTTAACACGACAATTTTTAACGGTAGCTTATTGCGGACAACCGTTTGTAATTCCTGAATATTCATCTGCAAACTGCCATCGCCAACAATAACCACCACCGGTTTTTTACCGCCTGAAAAACAAGCGCCAATCGCTGCCGGTAATGAAAAGCCCATCGCCCCCATGCCACCGGATGTCATAAAAAATTGATTGGACTGAATTTCCAAAGATTGCGCTGCCCACATTTGATGACTACCCACGTCTACTACAAAACCAGCTGCCTGTTTGCAGGCGCGCGATAAATCATGCACAAATATATTAGGATTAATACAGGTAATATTTTTTAATTCCTGTGTATCAGGCCACGCTGCGCGTAGCGTATTAATTTCATCCAACCAAGCAGTTTGTGCTGTAAAAGTATTTTTGGAAGCCTCTTGCATAGCAGCATGTATAAACTGCTTGATGTCAGCAATAATGGGAATACAGTTTTTAATACGATTGTTTACCTCGTGTTCATCGCAATCGACGTGAAAAATAACTTTATTAGCAGAAAATCCAGCAATATCAGCGCCAGTCTGGCGAATATCCAAACGACTACCGATTACCAGCAACAAATCAGCCGCGCCAATGGCTAAATTAGCCCAACGGTTGCCATAACTGCCAATAAATCCAACACGTAAGGGGTGATCAAAAGGGATAACATCGATTGCCTGCAGTGACGTAACCACAGGAATCTGTAATAGTTCAGCAAATTTCAAAAACGGTTCTAGCGCACGCGCTGAATTTATTCCTCCCCCTCCTAGAATAAGTGGTTTTTTCGCTTTTTTGATCGCTGCAAATAAATCATTCGCACCTGGATCATTCGCACCTAGATTATTTAGTACAAAAAAATCATCACGAGTTTTTCTTTGCAGAGCTATTATCGGTTCAACATCCAATTCAACCCGTTGCACGTTCATGGGTATATCGATCAAGACCGGTCCAGGACGATCACTAATTGCGATCTCATAGGCCTGCTTTAAGGTTGATTCTAGTTGAGAGGCCTGAGTAATCCGAAAGCATTTTTTAGTGATCGGCTCTGCCATAGCGACAATATCTGTTTCCTGAAAACCTAGCTGTCGTATTTGACTCCCTCCCTTTTGTTCATGCAGGTTAACTTGACCGGTGATGAACAAAGCGGGTGACGAATCAAAATAACAACTGGCGATGCCAGTTAAAAGATTGGTGGCGCCAGGACCACTGGTTGCCATAGCTACGCCGGGTTTTCCTGTGCGTCTTCCATAGGCATCGGCGGCAAAGGCAGCAGCTTGTTCGTGATGTACGCTAATGATTTTTACATAACCGTCTAAATATAGCGCATCTAAGATGTTAGTAATCATACCGCCAGCCACTTCAAACACACAGTCAACTTGCTGAGCACGCAAAAATTTGGCGATATAATCACTGGCCTTTATTTTCATAGCTGACATTGCCCGACACAGATTTTTGAAGCAAATACTTTAAAGGAATCATGAATATGGTCCATCATTTCCTGGGTTAATCCGTGGTGACATCCAAGCAATATTCCACCACGCATCACTGAATCCGCGTGTGCATAGCCTTGTGGTGATTTTTTGTGTTTAATGTGTTGGAATCCAGGTTGACGCAAAATATTACCTGTAAAGACTGTGCGTGTTTGAATGTTGCGTTTTTCAAAGAATATTTGTAATTCCGTGCGTGAAAACGGCGCCGTGTCCTTTATTGTCAGTGGAAATGCCAGCCAACCGGTTCTGGAGTTGGGTAATTGTTTAGGCAGAATAAACCAGTCTTCATATTGTTCAAAAAATTCCATATGCTGTTTAAAGGCTTTTTCACGCAAACTAATATTGTTATCTAATTTACTCACTTGCACCAAGCCAAAAGCCGCACCCATTTCCGAAGGCTCCAGATTATATCCTAATGCCTCAAACACAAATTTTGCATCATAGTTGATACCGTCTACTTCGACATTAAAGCGATTTTCTATGGCTTCAGATTCCACAAATAACGACGAACTACGCCCCCAACTACGCAATAGTTTTGCGCGCGAATCTAATCGTTCCTCATTGACACATAACATACCGCCGTTGCCAGCACAATTAACCACGTGCGATCCGTAAAAACTGGTGGTGCTTAGATCGGTAAATCGTCCAACAGGAAGCGTATCTAACGTAGCACCCAGAGTGTCGGCAGAATCTTCAATCACGATAAGATTATGACGGTCGGCAATCTCACGCAACATCTTCCAATTTGGCAGATTACCCAATAAATTGGGAATCATCAACGCCTTGGTTTTGGGGGAAATCATTGCCTCTACTTGATGCGCATCGATATTAAATGTGCCAGGCTCTACGTCGACAAATGCTGGGATTAAATGATTCTTTACCAGCGGCGCAACCGTGGTTGAAAACGTCAACACTGGCGTAATGATTTCTGAATCTGCAGGCAAGTCTAAAATCTCAACCGCCAAATAATTTGCTGATGAACCAGAATTCAGCATAATGCCATATTTTTTAGCAAATAACGCCGCAACTTTTTGTTCCATCTCGCGCACATGTTTTCCCATTTGCGTGGAAGTACGCAACACAGAAACAACTGCTGCGATTTCTTCTTCGCCATGCACAGTTTTGCCGTAAGGAACATGAATAAAAGATTTATTAGTCATATAATTAATTTCCAATAGTATGGTTCATATAAGATTCAATTTGCGCCAAGCTGATATTGCGCATATCTTCTTCTGCCTGATAGGCGCGATACCAATAGACGGTTTCCGCCAACCCCCGTTCTAAATTCCAACGCGGCTGCCAATTCAATTTACTCCTGGCTTTTGAGCAATCCAATTTCAAACAGGCAGCTTCATGTAGTTGCGGTTGTTCGTCTAACATCCAGCTTGCCCCATTATTTAAGAGCTTAATGATATAGTCAACAATCCAGCTAACTGGCTTTGTATCTTGATAATCAGGGCCAAAATTCCATGCTTCCGAAAATTCCGCTGGTTGGGTGTATAATTTCTGCACCAACAATAAATAGCCATGTAACGGCTCTAACACGTGTTGCCAGGGACGTTGTGCATTGGGGTTGCGAATAACGACACTACTCTGTTTCTCCAAACAACTGCGAATAATGTCAGGAATCAGACGATCTTGCGACCAATCGCCACCACCAATCACATTACCTGCACGCGCGGAAGCAATGGCCACCCTATGCTGATCATAACGATTGATGTGAAAATAAGAATTACGATAGGCAGCCGTCACTAATTCTGCACATGCCTTACTGCTGCTGTAGGGGTCATAGCCTCCCAGCGCTTCATTTTCGCGATAGCCCCAGACCCATTCCTTATTGTCATAGCATTTATCCGTGGTCACGTTCAAAATGACTCTAACGCTTTTGACGCTACGCGCAGCCTCCAGCAAATGCACGGTACCCATCACATTGGTTGCATAGGTTTCCAGAGGTTCTGCGTAGGAGTGACGCACCAACGGCTGTGCCGCCATATGAATAATAATTTCCGGCTGGGTGTCTAACAGCAATTGCTGCACGGTATTAAAATCCCGAATATCTCCCAGCACGCTGTGACTGGCGTCGGCAATATTTGCCAAGGTAAATAAATTAGGTTGGGTCGATGGCGGTAATGCAAAACCAATAACGTTAGCGCCCAGGCTTTGCAGCCATAATACCAACCAGCCGCCCTTAAAACCTGTATGTCCGGTAATAAGAACGGTTTTATTTTTCCAAAATGTTACATCCATCACCAAATCTTCCAGGGAGGATTACCACTAGCCCAAAGTTCTTCGAGATGATTTTTGTCGCGCAGCGTATCCATGGCATGCCAAAAACCATGATGGGCAAAGGCAGATAGTTGCTGATCTGCTGCTAAACGTTCCAATGGCTCTCTCTCCCAGATGCTTTGATCATCCTTGATATAGTCCAGGGTCTTAGGGGATAATACGAAAAAACCACCATTAACCCAGCCACCCTCCCCTTGCGGTTTTTCAGTAAAGCCAATGACTTTATGCTCATCCATCGACAAGATGCCAAAGCGACCCGGTGGCTGAATAGCGCTCAAGGTTGCCAGACGTTGATGTTGTTTGTGATAATCGATTAATTGATCGATCTTGATATCGGCAACACCATCGCCATAGGTAAGACAAAAATCCTCATCATCTAAATAAGGCGCTGCTCGCTTGAGACGACCACCTGTCATGGTATTTTCACCGGTTTCAATCAGGGTGACCTTCCAAGGTTCCGCATTATTCTGATGTACTTCCATATTATTTCTGGACATATCAAACGTAACGTCCGACATGTGCAAAAAATAGTTGGCAAAGTATTCCTTGATAAAATAGCCCTTGTAACCCAGGCAAATAATAAAATCATGTATGCCATAGGCGGAGTAGATTTTCATGATGTGCCATAAAATCGGCTTGCCACCGATTTCTACCATCGGCTTGGGACGCACAACGCTTTCTTCACTGATACGCGTTCCCATACCGCCAGCTAAAATAACTGCCTTCATAAAAAACCCTACATTTATTTATTGATCGAAATTGATACGCGCCTGCTCGATAACCAATGGTCTCTTTAAAACCTGGGTGTGAATAGAGACGACATATTCACCTAATAGCCCAATAAAAAATAATTGTACTGAAGCAAAGAAAAATATACCCATGAGAATAGGCGCAACTCCCATGGGAAATTGATTCCAGAAAATCAATTTCAAAATAAAAAATATCACTACTGTCAAGAAACTTAGCATTGACAGCAGGAAGCCACCCATCGTTGCTAGACGTATTGGCACTTTAGAGTGATTGGTAATACCAAGCATCGCTGCATCATAAAGCGTGTAGAAATTATTTTTACTGATTCCGCGCTTGCGTACTGGCTGGTTGTACGGTATCTCTGCTACTGGAAAGCCGATTTCCGAGATTAAGCCACGAAAATAAGGATAAGGATCATCGATGTCGCGCAATATTTCAACAATGCACTGGTCATATAAACCAAAACCGGTAAAATTTTTAATTAACTTCACGTCGGCAATTTTAGTGATAAAATGATAATACGTTTTTCGAATAAACGACATCGGGAATGTTTCTTGCGAGGTCGGCTTGACCCCTACCACAATCTTAAAACCTTCCTCCCACTTTTGCAGAAAATCACGGATCATACTGGGGGGGTCTTGTAAGTCAGCTACGATTGATATAACAGCATCGCCCTTCGCTTGCAGGATGGCATAAAAGGGAGAACGAAAATGACCAAAGTTGCGTGAATTGATGATAACTTTTACGTTTTTATCCGTTTGAGCAATTTCTTTTAATATGCTTACGGTCTTATCTTGCGAAGCGTTATCGATAAAGATATGCTCATAGGTATATTGGGAAAGAGCAGCAAAGACGGCCTTGACTTGCTCATATACGTCCCTGATATTGTCTTCTTCGTTATAACATGGGGTAACTACGCTGATTTTTTTCATGGTGCTGGTTTGCTCTAACTAGTTGGTTTAAGTATAAAATTTTAATAACCAAATGTCTATTCAAGCGTCTAGACAGCAAAGAATAGCTCAAGTATCCTACGTGGGGTATATTCTCTTGCCTCAAGGAACAGCCCATGAATAAAACGCTCATTAAATCAGATACTCTTCACAAAGCTATTGGTTATTTCACGTTAATCCTGTTATGCATCTGGTACGTTTATAACTACTTTTATGGCGAACGAATACCCTATAATGGTGGCCTAGGTTGGGATGGCGCTACTTATGCCGAGTGGACACAACATTCGCCATGGGAAACGATAAAGTATGGAATTTCTGTTTACTACATACAGCGACTACTCCCCTCCTCCATTATTTATTTTGTTGCCAAACTACTACACTATAACCTTGGTTCTAATATTGCAATCATCCACGCATTTTACTTACTTAATTGCTGTATGTTGATTTGGGGCGCTATTATGTTATGGTTGATTGCCAAACATTTGCGCTGGGATAGGCCGGTTTTCTACGTTGCCTTTGCTCTTGTTTTCCTTATCTATCCGGTTATCAAATACTCTACCTATGGTGTAACTTTAACCGATATCAGCGCATTTTCATTAGGTATAGCAACATTCTATTATTATTTAAAAAATAACCTGCCTGGACTAATCATTGTAACGCTGGCAGCTTCATTTACCTACCCATCCATGCTATATGCAGCATTACCATTGCTGATATTTAAGTCCACTCCCAACAGCACATTCCATATTAGCGAAAAAATCACCAAAAGCAGCCATTATATAGCTACGGGCATAGGCTTGATAGCAGTGGTAGCTGTGTTGTATAAACATATTGTAAAACATATGCAAGCACTAAGTAGTGCAAATCAGATTAACGAACCACTCATCACTATTAGTATAGTATGCCTGTTTTTATATATTTATTTCGCTTCACGCAAACTAATCGATTACGATTACGCAATTTATGCGCTCAAACATCAGACATGCTGGAAACGAATTGGCTTAGCACTTATTCTTCTTATACTAGTAAAAGCCACCATTGTTATCTTCTCTGATAGTAGCGCTGGCCCTCTTACACCGGGATCCTATTTATCAGTGATCTTATTATCCTCTATCGTAAATCCAGCAACCAATCTGCTTTCACATATTATTTTCTTTGGACCTGGCATATTATTAATCGTATTTTTATGGAAACAGATATGTCTGTTAGCTAAACAACATGGGCCAGGATTAATCTTATTTATGCTATTGTATGTCCTATTAGCTATCTGTCCTGAGTCACGTCAATTTATCAATGCTTGGCCGGTGTTTGCCATTTTAACCTGCCAAGTGCTGAGCAGATATAATATCTCCTGGTATTTCACCTATTCGATTATTGCTATTAGCATTGTGATGACCCGCTTCTGGCTTCCCCTTAATATTGCCCCCTGGCACAACGACCAATTACTATCTATCACACCTGGTTTATTGCTTAAATTTCCAGAACAAATGTTATTCATGTCAACAGGACATTGGATGTCAAACCTCATGTATGGCGTGTTCTTAGCAGTCGCTATTATCATGGGAATTGGAGTGTATGCGTTATTGCGACAAGTTGTGGGACAGCAGGAAGACAGGTTAGAGAGGGTTTAGAGTGGCGGAGATAATATCTTGGGCGATTTTGGCTTGATAATTAATCTACTGAGCAAGAAGGTAAATGGCACACTTAATATAACTGCTAAGATCGGCGCCAACGCTTTATGCCAACCTAGCTTTTGTACTACCAAATATACAACACATATCCCAAATATGTATTGAAACAAATAAACCAAGGGAAATTTTAAAAATTTCTTCAACGAAAAATGGGTTTTGAAGACGAAGCGAGTATTTAAATAGTACGAAACGCAGATGCCAACCACATATGAAATGGTGTAGGCGAATAGATAAGGAATAAAAAATACCAGGCTTAAATATACCGCATAGCCAGTTACTGTATTAATTGTCCCCACTAACAGAAACCGCATAAATTCCATCTTCACATGTTTCATCAGGCACCATTTTATAGCTTCACAAATTATTGACATACCATGAAACAGCAGCCGTCAACCCATCACGCACTTTATGCGTTGGCGCATAACCTAATAACTGCTCTGCTGCATTGATATCAGCTAGTGAGTGGCGTATATCCCCTGCTCGAAACTCGCGATATTGTGGAGATACATCAGATTTATCTAACAACTTGGCGATTTCAGCAAACAATTGGTTAAGCGTGGTCTGTTCGCCTACTGCTACATTATATACTTTATTAATAGCTGCAGTATTTTCAGTAAGCGCAGCCAATAAATTAATTTGCACCACATTGTCGATATAACAAAAATCTCGTGTCGTTTCTCCATCACCGTTGATATACGCAGGCTGATCGGTTAATAAACTTTTTACCCATAACGGAATCACCGCCGCATACGATCCATTAGGGTCTTGACGTGCGCCAAACACATTAAAGTAACGCAAGCCGATAGGTTGCAAACCGTAGCAATGTGCAAACACCCTCGCATACATTTCATTAACCACCTTGGTCGCTGCATAGGGCGATAATGGGTTGCCTATGTGCTGTTCCTGCTTCGGCAGTAAGGGTGAGTCTCCATATACGGAGCTGGACGAAGCATACACAAAACGACGTACATTTTCCTGCTTTGCCGCTAGCAACATGTTTAAAAAACCATCGACATTGGCAGCATGGCTGGTGGCAGGGTCCTTAAGCGACCGCGGCACGCTGCCCAGGGCTGCCTGATGCAGGACAAAATCGCAATGTTGTACTGCGCGCTGGCAACATTCAGCATCACGTATATCACCTTCAATAAAGTTGAATAATGACGCTGCTTCTTTTGGCAATACATCCAGCACTGCTTGTATATTATGCCGATATCCAGTCGCAAAATTATCTAGTCCTACCACGCGTTGTTTGAGTCGCAATAATTTTTCTACTAAATGACTACCGATAAAGCCGGCAGCGCCAGTGACTAACCAGGTGTAGGAATGGTTATCCAAATGCGTTAATAGTTTTTCATAGGCTATAGACGCCATAATTTAACTCCCTGTTGAGTAAGTGCTTCCTGCGATAAGGCGCTTTTAACATCGATCAGTAATTTAAATGGATTTTTTAAACACTGCGTTAATTCTTGTAATGATTTTTGCAAATAGAACTGGTGTGGTACTGCTAAAATTAATGCATCTACTGGTGGCAATGTCGCAAAATCATGTAACTCTACGCCATATTCATGTTGCGTTTCCCTGGCATCGGCATGTGGATCATGCACCAGCACATCAACACCAAAATCACGCAGCTCCTTATACACATCAAACACCTTGCTATTGCGAATGTCTGAGCAGTTTTCTTTAAACGTTAACCCCAATATCGCCACCCTTGATCGCTTAATGGCAATGTCACCATGAATCATCTGTTTCACGGTTTGTTCAGCAATGTATTTTCCCATTTGATCATTAGTGCGTCGACCCGCTAAAATAACTTCTGGATGAAATCCATGCGTTACTGCCTTATACGTCAGATAGTAAGGATCAACACCGATACAGTGGCCGCCGACCAACCCAGGCTTAAACGGTAGAAAATTCCACTTGGTCGCAGCTGTCGCTAACACTTCATGTGTATCAATTTCTAACGCATGAAAAATCATGGCGAGTTCATTAATTAAGGCGATGTTTAAATCCCGCTGTGTATTTTCTATTACTTTTGCAGCCTCTGCTACCTTGATACTGGTAGCGCGACAAACACCCGCCTCCACTACTTCTTCATAAAGCGTCGCGACAATATCTAATACTGCTGGCGTTTGCCCGGCAACTACTTTACGAATCTTGCTGAATGTATGCTCACGATCACCTGGGTTAATACGCTCAGGTGAATACGCCAAAAAGAAATCTTGACCACATTTCAGGCCAGAAGTTTTTTCCAAAATAGGCCCACATACTTCTTCGGTAGCTCCCGGATAGACCGTAGATTCATAGATCACAATCGCACCTGGTTTAAGATAGGGACCGATCAAGCTGGATGCACTATTGAGAAAGGTAAAATCTGGTTGATTAGCTGAATCGATTGGCGTAGGCACCGCGACAATAAATAGTTCCGCTTGACTGAGCTCTTGTGGATCGGACGTCAACACTAAATTCGCATTCTGCAAATCTGTCGCTGTGGTTTCTCCGGTTTTGTCTATCCCAGCCTTGAGTTGTGCAATACGCTGCGCACTAATATCGAAGGCAATCACTGGGCGTTTTTTTGCAAACGCAGTTGCTACTGGCAAGCCAACGTAGCCCAGGCCGATAACTGCTAATTGAGAGGTTGTTTGCATACTGAAGTATCTATAGTGGATATACCCATCGATTCTAATATAGTCCGGTTGATTGTGGAAACAGAAAAGCGCGTTACTGCCAATTCGCGACTCTTTTCTCCCATAGAAAAGATGCGCTCCGGCTGCTCAGCAAAATAACGCATCGCCGCTACCAACGCAGCCACATCATGCACTGGCGCCTTAATACCATTTTCAGCCGTTGGCGCTACTTCACGACAACCTGGCGCATCAGTGGTAATAATCGGCCGTGCAGTGGCTAATGCTTCTAACGCGGCACGCGACAATCCTTCACGATACGATGGTAACACAAATACCGATGCTTGTTGCAGCGCAGTACGAATATCAGCCACCTCACCCAAATACTCCACCGTACCATCCTTAATTAAATCATCCAATGCTGCTTGTGATAATGCGGACGGATTATCGTGTAACCCTCCAGCAATTAAAAAGCGCGATGTTGGATATTCCGCCTTAATCTGTTTTGCTGCAGCCACAAACTCATAAATACCCTTATCACGAATCAGTCGACCGACGAATAAGAACGTCAGCAGTGGCGGATGAGGTAACGGTGTAAAATATTCCGTATCAACCCCAGAACCATCCGTAACGACCACTTGTTGTGATTTCACGATACCCAGGCGCACAAATAAATCGGCATCATCTTGATTGTGAAAAAATACCTTATTAACATGTGCCAACGCCAATCGATATAGCCATATTACCATCCGACGCAATAAACGTTGCTTATACGATTCACCAGAGAATATATAACCCAAGCCAGAAACCATGGCGTAAACATTGGGAATACCGGCCAGTTTTGCTGCTAAACAACCATAAATAACTGGTTTGATCGTATAAAAAAATGCTATATCTGGTTTTTTACGACGAAAACAAATAAATAGCCTGGCTAAGAAAGTTGCATCCCTTACTGGATTTAAGCCAGTATTACACAATGCAATGGCTGCCAGGGGTACGTGTATTTCAGCCAGTTTCTTCTGCGATGCATCAAAATAAGCATCCATTGGCGCCAATGCTTCCACCTGTAATCCTGCTGCCAAAAAATCACATATCATATGGTAACGAAAATTCACCAATGAATACGATTGATTAGAGAGAATAATTAGTTTAGTTGCCATGCTGCAACAACCAGGTTTGTAACATTAAGATGTTCCATAAAATCTTGGAGAAATTCCGACGTCCGCTGACATGCAGTTGCCATAACTGCCGCACTGCCTGCACTGAAAAAACACTAGTTTGTTGTAAACTCATTTCACTCAACAGAGATTCTGCCCAATCACGCAATTCCTGTCTTAACCACGCGGCTAACGGTAAACTAAAACCCATCTTCGGGCGATCCACCAAATGCGCTGGTAATTGTTGTTTTAAAAATTCACGTAATAACCACTTGCCTTCGCGCTGACGTATCTTTTGTTGCAATGGTAACCGCCAGGCAAATTCAAACAAATCAGGCGACAAGAACGGTGCGCGTGTTTCTAAGCTATTCGCCATCGCTGCGCGATCTACCTTCGTCAGTATATCATCCGGTAAGTAATTAAGGGTATCAGCCAGCATCATCCAATGAGTAAAGTCCTGGCTCAAAAGTAAGGATGAGGAGCTGGTAGTCGTATCCATCTCACTATTCACAACGGGAAAACGCTCTGCCAATAATAAGGCCGACGTATTAGTAGAAATCGCGGTAATGTAGTTATAAAACGCCCCTGGTTCAGTCGGCGCTCTCAATAAATCGCTGAGTTTTTGTATTTTTTCCTCAAACACCGCAAGTTGCCGTTGCGGCGGCAATAATCGCGCTGCCAATGTATAGAGAGTGCGCCAGGAATCCGGCTTGATACAACCCAAACCCTTCGCCAGCCACTGCCGAAGAAATTGTGGAGCATATTGCAAGCGATTGCGCAGTTGTTCGCCATAAATGTGTCGGTTATAACCACCAAATAACTCATCGCCGCCATCACCGCTTAATACCACGCGCAAATCACGCGCCGCAAATTTGCTGACTAAAAATGTGGGGATTTGTGAGGCATCGGCAAATGGCTCATCATACATACTGGCAAGACTCGGAATAACATCCATCACATCACGCGGAGTAAGTATCAGTTCCGCATGATCGGTGTTTAAATGCTTAGCAATTTGCTTGGCATACTGCGTTTCATCATAGGCAGCATCGGTAAAACCAATAGTAAAGGTCTTAAGATGTGGTTGCACCTCACTCATTGTAGTAACCACAGCAGTGGAATCAATGCCACCCGAGAAAAAAGCACCCACCGGTACATCAGCTATCAAGCGAGAAGAGACGGTATTCTTAAACAGCGATGCAAATTCCTGCAACGCCTGTGAATCGTTCAATTCCAGTGGATTTTTGCGTGCTCGCTCAGCAACCTCGGTCGCAGACCAGTAGGGTTCTAACACCTGCTTACCCTGATGGATATAGAGTAAATGTGCCGGTGGCAGTTTATAAATATTAGTGTAAATCGTCTGTGGCGTTGGGATATAGCTATAGCGTAAAAATAACGGAATGGCCGCATCATTGATTGCTGTCTTACAGGCAGGATGCGCCAACAATGCTTTTAATTCCGATGCAAATATAAAACAGTCATCCTGGTGATAATAATACAGCGGCTTTTCACCAAACCGATCACGCGCTAAATACAGCTTCTTGTCAATTTTATCCCACACAGCAAGGGCAAACATGCCATCCAACATTTGCAGGGTTTTCCCACATCCCCACAATTCAAATCCTGCCAATATCACTTCGGTATCACTACCACCACTAAAGGGATAGCCATGCTCGCTCAATGCTTTTTTTAATGTGGGGAAATTATAGATTTCGCCATTGTAGGTAATGACATAACGACCGGATGCACTGTGCATTGGCTGCGCGCCACGCGGACCTAAATCTAAAATGGATAATCGAACGTGACCTAGGGCAATGTGCTCATCGACCCAACTATGAATAGCATCCGGGCCGCGATGAGCAATAGTATTAAGCATCCTTTCAACATCAAAGATATTCTCTTTTTTTGAGTGTAACTCACCAACAATTCCACACATAAAAAATTAACTCAATTTACTCTCTGTGCCAACAATATTCTCATATCAAATGAGCCGCGGCGCTATCTTCATAATTAGTTTTCAAAAATGACAAAATTAACAGCAATAACAAGCCACCACTGAGCAAAACTGAAGTTAAAGAAGCGAATGTAAGCAAATAAAACGGCACACAGGCTGCCGCCTTAAGCGCCATATCTAAAGAGATTGAAATTCTAAAAACAATAAAACCAAGTAATATTGAATATACAACAACTCCACCATACCCAAATTTCAGAAACGCATCAACGAAATAAACGGTATTTGCAGCTCCTGTACCTGTGTCATTTTGACCTGTAAACATGTAGACGAATACATTCTTCTCCAGTGACTCATACGGTTTTCCAGTCAAGAGATTCAAGCCATGAATCGCTTGCAACCCTGCGCCACCACTAGCCATATTATCTGTTTTATAATTAAGCCAATAGTATGCAGTAAGATAGGGAATCCAAACTGTTCTATTAATTAAAAAAATGTAGCGATTTTCCAGGGGATAGAACACATTGTACTCTGGCACAACAGCAGAAGGTACGAAATTTTTTTGATGCACCTTTTCGGCCTTTAACCAAGCAGTATCTGAGGCAGATAATACAGTAGTTGCAGCATGTGGCATATCATACGAAGCGGTTGGCACATTATTCGGAGCATACAACATAGCATATGATCTCACCCCTCCACTGGCAAGAAACGTAGTTAGAAGAATAAAACAAAAAGCTAATAAAAAATATTTAACAGCATTTTTATAATTATGCTTCCATATGCAAACAATAATAAGCGGTAACACCGCGACAAAAGTTGCACCTTTCTGCAAATTCAGCATAAGAGATATTAAAAAAAATACAAGGCAAACTAATAACCACTTGCTTTTATTTAAATACAGGGTTGCCATAATATAAGGGATAATTGTGTAACCTAGCATTAAACTAATATAAGGTAACACCACTTCCCATGGCGTTCTTGGTAAAAGCCATAACTGTCTTAAATTAGATAAATCATAGGCACTAAAACCCCTTAAAGCTGCTACTAGTGGAATGGTGTAAGTGATGCATGCATAAACCATAACCACGACATACGATATGCTTAACATGGAAAACAACCAAGATACATTCAGATTAAATTTTACAGGAAACATCACACTAAAACTTCCCCTTAACTTCCACCTTGCAAAATAAAAAGCGCAATAATACACAATAACCGCCAAAACAAGCAATGCTATAAAAATAATAGAATTTGTATTTTTATATTTAAAGAATCCGTATATAGATTGCGGCATGTAAAAAATTATAATCAAGGCTATTGGGAAATTAACAAGCTGAAAACTCTTTGCCATAAACGACAAGGGTTTTTCTTTTTTAGCAGCTAGTGGACGATCATTGGGCATATAATTTTGTCTCTTAATAAATCTAAATTATTATCAATTAATTTTTTAAAATTAAGTTAAATATCTTTTTATAGTGAATTTTGCTTTTTGAATAATCGGAACTACCAAGCAAGCAACAAACTCGCATTTAGTTAAAAAAAAGCATAGATAACAAAACATTCTATAATAAAAAATATTGGGACATAGTTTAAAAGCTTGGCGAGACAGATCAAATGCAGATTTGAGATTTACATCTAATTGTCTAAAAGCTTCCCCTGCCATAAATCTTGCCCTGGCTATTTTACAATACTCTTGCAATTCTGGACGCTCTGGATGTTTTTCTAACAACAAGTCAAGCGCATAAAGTGATTCGCCATGAAAATCAGAAGCGCGATTACTAGCCCCTTGTGGATGTTTTCGATATCTAGCATATACACCATTTACTTTGGCTATTTTACCCCTCAAAGCCACTTCAATAAACAGCAAGTAGTCACTCACATGGGGTAACCGAGCATCAAAACCACCATTTGGACATGCAGATTTCTTAATCATTACTGAAGGTGCTCCTGCCATGCCACGCATAATAAGTTCACCCACATTACTTACGTCTTCATTTGACCGTTGATTAGTAATAGTAAGTATTTTATTAGTCTCAGAATCAAATATTTCTACCGGATGGTAACAAAGAACTACCTCAGGATCTTTTACAAACTCTGCCACTTGCGCAGCAATCTTTCCTGGCAAAAACACATCGTCTCCAGCCAAAAATGCATATAATTCACCAGAACTAGCAAACAAAGGCACATTGCTATTTCCCGTAATGCCAAAATTCTTCTCATTAAACATTATCTTTAGTTTATCCGAATGATTTTTCTGGTATTCTATTAAAATATTTCGCGTACCATCCGAAGAGCAATCATCCGCGACAATAATTTCTAAGTTTGGATAATCTTGCGACAAGGCGCTATCCAATGCTTGTTGTATAAATTTTTCATGATTATACGTCACAATACCAATAGTAACTTTTGGCAGCCCATTCATTATTTCATACCCAGAATAATTAAAAATCTATGGTGATAATACATGTTTTTTCGAAAATAAATTGACCACAAAAAAACTACAAATTATACAGCCAACAATATAGCAATACCATTGATTAAAATGTATTGAGATTTCATAGATTGCAACCAATGAAATCAGCAAATACACCATTAAACGCACCACCCTCATATCTAAGCTAAACCCTGTTTCTCGATTAGACAAAATCAAAATTACTATGAAGGCGAGAAAACTACTTAATGCATAGCTCACCCCAATGGCAGTAATATCCATATAATTTAATAATAATAGACTCAGCGAAAAATAAACCACTGTTGCTACAATATCAACAGAAATATATTTTAATTTTGCCCCCCTGGCCAATAACATTAAAGACAAACACCAAGACAATATTTTAAATACATCACCAAGCACATACCATCTAATAATATCTACAGCCGATTCAAACGCAGTACTATATAGTGCATATACAACCAATGGGGCAAATGCCATCATCATAATACTAACTGGCGAACATATAAGAAGCGCTGCCTTAGTTTGATCAAAAACGGCTTGGTTTAGCGTGATCTTTTCCTTTGAAACTACGCTGATTCTTGCCAAATATTCTGACATCAAACTAGACAAAAAAAATAATAAATAAGCACTGCCAACATTCCAGGCTGCCTGGAATATACCAACCACATTCAACCCGAGCTTATGCCTAACAAACAAGATTAAGAAAAAATGCGCACCACTGATAAGAACCATCGAAACACATGAAACAATCCCCATTTGAAGCGTCGGAGAAGCATTTTTTAGCTTATCAATTGGCTTAATTTTATATGTAATTATACCTCTGCGTAACGCCTTGATTTTCCATGACCCCATGATCGCAGCTACCATAGGTGCCAACAATACACTTGCCAAGATGCCCAGATATTTAAATTCTAATAACAAAGTTACGGATACTACTGTAGAAAATACTGCAGCTAGCAACACTACTTGAGCAGTTTGTTTATATTTACCTACACCATTCAGATAAGCCTGCTGGTTTGCTGATATTATCTGGGCAGCAATAGCTAAAGATGTTAAAAAAATTAACCAAGCATATGAACTATTCCCGTATGCTAAACTAGCAATCAAATTTTTTGAACATATAAAAAAAACAATAGTTAATGCTACCAGAATCTTTATTACAAACATTAATGACTGGTAGAGCTGACTTAACTGATTTTCTCCCTCACTATTCGCTATGGCTACATATTTAGCTGCCACATTTCCCACCCCCAAACTAAATAGACTACCTCCGAAAAACAATAAGGAATACATAACTGAAGCAATACCCATTCCCTCTAACCCATAAGAAACAGCTATTAACTTAAACCTAAGTGCCGTCAGCGCTAAACTAATAACAGAAGCACCACCAATAATCGCAGTAGCCCTGAGAATTTTATGTATCGCCATATTAAAATATCAACTAATAGCTCATGACCGGAAATCTATCGATTTAGTGCATAAAAATCATATACTGTTGTTCTAGCTCCATAACTTTCTTTGTATTGACTCAACCCTTGATTAAGATATTTCCCCTGATTTTCTGTCGAAATTCCAAAATCAAAATACCGCTTCGTCGAGTATACTGTGTTAATCAGGCTATCAATAACAGCATCTATAGCGCCGACAGATTGACCTTCCTTATTGGCCGCTATGTATTGAGCGTGCGCAACCTGCTGGCTTTCAAACATAATAACTCCCCCCACCATAATATCATTTAAATAGGCGGCAAAAAGCTTTACATTTTCCGGAAACCTAGATGCTAACAAACTTAATTCTTCATGAGTATGTGCTGGATTAACGTTGTACTTTTCCTGTAACAATTTTTTTTCAATTTCCATAAAATTAAAAAAATCATTTGTTTTCTTCACCACAACTCCCAATGATGCAGACCTTTTAACAGCAGCCTTCCTGCCCTTGGTATATTTATTCCTTGATTGCATATCTATTGTAGCAGACGCATCACGGCGAATAAGCGAAGCATTTAGCCTATACAAGGCATACAGATCTTCTTCTGCTGGAAAAGAACTATAAATATGTGGCACCGGCTTATAAATAATTTGATTAATTTCCATTTTATCTACATAAGTCATTAAGGCATCAAAAACTTCAAGCATTAATGTACACTTCATACTACCATCTGAAACTATACCCCCAAATGTCAAACCTCCATGGCTTACCAGCACCCCATCCTTTATATTTGCCGGCATAAAGCCCACTAAATCTTGATCTTTAAAAAATAATAACGAATGATCGAAAAACCTTCCACTATGATATTCGGTGTAATCTCTCTTAAACAGAAAGACTCCATTCTTTGACCTGTCAACAAAGGCATCACAAAGTTGCTTATAGTCAGGTAGATATTTTTGAACAATTACCATTTTTCTAATACCGCATAGCCAAAACCATTCTTACCATAATCATTACCATTGTAAAACAAGTAGGTTCCCTGCTCTGCAACCACCACGCTTGGATAGGCCATCATTTCACTATCCCAACCTTCTTCGGATACATCTAAATTTAGTTCTTGATCGTTTCTGCGCCAGCTTAGACCATCTGTAGATTGAGCATAACCCAATCTATAACCTTTTGACTTTGTGCCAACGCATATAAACATGTGGTAAAGATTTTGCTGCTTGACAACATAGGGACGCGCAACTCGATGCTCATCATCATTTTGATTCGTTAATATGATTTGCGATGTTAAAGGAATTGAAAAGTTATTTTCTGATTCTACATACCGAATGTCATAGACAGGCAACGACTTATTACCTTCAGTGATAAAATGATCCCCCCCGCCATACCAAAACTTCCATTTGTTACCTTCCAATAACACTGAATGCGGCACACGAAACAATAATTCAGTATCCGTTCTCTCAAAAACCGGAACTCGGGAGTAACGAGTAAAGCTTGTACCACCATCACTACTAACAGCCAAGCCACCGAACACAGTAAATCTTACTTTGTTACACAGATGGTAACCGGCGTAATACAAATAGAGTTTATCTTCATGGCGTACCACCGCGGAAGGAATAACTCCATTATCATCGAATGCTCCTGGCACACCAATATCCAAACATGGCTTATCACTAACTCGTATTACATTACTTGGATTCGCTGCACTTACATCTACAAATCCAACCCGCCCTACTCCTTCACCATCACGAAAACCAGCATATATCCTAATGACTTCATTATTCATTAAGATGGGGGTTGGCTGTAGAGCAGAATGCGCCATCCAAGATTGCTCCCCGCTGGGGCCGTATATTAAACCTTTCTTGCTCCACTTCATAAAAATCTCACTTATATGGTCTTGCTAGGAGTTGTGTCAATGCCAAAAAAATCCAACGTGCCTATACCAGACGCCTTAGCCGGACTGCCCTTGTAAATCAAGCCACCTTCCACGCTCTTGGTTAATAATGCGCCCGCAGCAACTAGGGCGTCCTTACCAATGGTAATATTATCGACTAATGTGCTGTTAACGCCTAGGAAACAATTTTCTCCGATTTCACAATAACCAGAGACTACCACATGTGAGGATAGGAAACAGTTGTCCTTGATGGTCGAACGATGACCGACATGGTTACCGCTCCATAAAATGACATTGTTACCAATGTTGACGTGATACTGAATCACATTATTTTCAAATATAAAGCAATTTTCGCCAATCACTGCATTGCGCCATACAAATGCGTGTGAGCTTATGTAGGAGGCAAGGTGATAACCCTTGGCCTTGACGGCTTGGTAAAGCCGAGTTCTGATGCGATTTAGTTTAGTGAATGTTATTGCAACAAACACGTCGTATTGACCCGGCGCATAGTGCGTTTCCAAGTCTTCAAGCGGCAATATCGGTAATCCAAATAACTGCGCTTGTTCGATATACTCACGTTCGACGCTAAATGCTACCACTTCGTATTCAGAGTCATGGGTAAAATATTCGTAAGCAATTTCGGCAAATTCCCCAGCGCCAACGATGATTAGTTTTTTAATTTTTTGCATAGATGCCTCTCTTGCTACTGAAAAATAACGGGTAACCACAAGGGATTACCCATACGAATAACGAGGGTAACCACAAGGGATTACCCATACGAATAATGAGCAATTTTCTCAATTGTATAGTCCACCTGCGCCCTTGACAAATGCGGACCCAACGGCAGGCTGAGTATTTGATTATGTATGGTTTCAGCAATCGGGTAACTTTGCGCATTCATCTCTGCATAGGCTTGTTGTTTATGCGGCGGTATCGGGTAGTGAATCATGGTTTGTATACCCTGCTGCTGTAAGTATGCTTGCAGTCGATCACGCTGTGGACTGCGGATCACAAAGGAATACCACACTGGCTTGCAATGCGCGGCAACGATCGGTAACTGAATATCGACATGTGCTTGCGTCAGTTGTGTAATATAGCGCTCCGCTAATTCAGTACGTCGCAGATTCCATTCGTCTAAATAGTTTAGCTTTACACGCAGCAATGCCGCCTGTAGTTCATCCAAACGAGAATTTTTCCCCTTCTGCTCATGCACATACTTAGCGACTGAACCATAATTTCGCAGGTGTTTTACCCGATCTATTAAATCATCATCGTTGCTGGTAATTGCGCCCGCATCACCCAGCGCACCCAAATTCTTGGTGGGATAGAAACTAAAACCCGCCGCATCCGCTAAATTTCCCGCACGCTGACCCTTATACATTGCACCCTGCGCTTGCGCCGCATCTTCGATAACGCGCAAGTTGTGATGTTTAGCCAATTGACGAATGGCATCCATTTCCGCAGGTTGGCCGTATAAATGCACCACGATAATCGCCCTGGTGTTCTTGGTGATAGCCGCTTCAATAGCCGCTGCGCCAATGTTATAGGTGTTGATGTCCGGCTCTACTGGAACGACACGCGCACCCACATAGGTGACTGCCAGCCATGTGGCGATGAAGGTGTTGGTCGGCACAATGACTTCATCGCCCGCACCGATGCCATAACCACGTAAGATTAATTCCAACGCTTCTAATCCATTGCCGACGCCTACGCAGTGTTTCACGCTGCAATATGCAGCATATTCCTGCTCAAACGCGTTTAGTTCTTCCCCCATAATGTACCAGCCGCTGTGCATCACACGGTTATACGCGTCATCTAGTTCTGCTTTTAATTCGAGGTAGGCTGCTTTTAAATCAAGAAATGGAATTATCATGATTCTGCCTGCATAGTTGCCTGACAAAATTGCGAATAATCGCGATAATAATCCGCTTCATCGTAATGCTCAGACGCCAACACTAAACAAACCGCGCCCGATGAAAAATTAACTATCTCCCGCCATATCATGGCGGTCACTATCAAGCCAACATCTGGTTTATTGAGCGAGATAATTTTTTCACTCACACCATCATCTAATACCACATCAAAACTGCCCGCAACAGCAATCACAAGTTGCTGTAAATTTTTATGAGCATGTGCGCCACGTTTTTGTTCTGCGGCAACATCATAGAGATAATATACGCGCTTGATGGCAAATGGGATCTGCACGCCATCTTCTACAAAGGTGACACTACCACGCGTATCGCTGTGTTTGGGTAGTTCAATCAGCTGACATTCATTCAAGCCCATAAACCATCTCTTTATTTGTCTGATTCATAAACCAATTCACTGTTATTTGCAAACCATCGTCCAATAATGTCGCAGCTCTCCAGCCTAAAGCCGTTATTTTAGCGCTATTAACCGCATAGCGCCAATCATGCCCGGGGCGATCAGTCACAAAGGTGATTAAATCCGCATACGAGCTAATGCGCGGAGACGCATCGTCGAAAATGGCGCAAATTTTCTGCGCAATTTCCAGATTTTGGTGTTCTTCTGCGTCACCGCCACCCACATTGTATTTCTCGCCTATGCAACCACTACGAATCACTGTGTCAATTGCCTGGCAGTGATCCCCCACGTACAGCCAATCACGTTTGTTTTTGCCGTTGCCATAAATGGGGATAGGTTGCCAATTCACGCAACTACGAATAATGGTCGGTATTAATTTTTCGGGATGTTGGTTGGGTCCGTAGTTATTGGAGCAATTACTAATGGTCATTGGCAACTGATAGGTTTTGAAATACGCATGCACTAAATGATCGGAACTGGCCTTGCTGGCTGAATACGGTGAGTTAGGCGACAACGCCGCTTGTTCGGTAAATGCGGGTTCATTTTCCGCCAGTGAACCGTATACCTCATCGGTTGAAATATGATGGAAGCGGCATTGCTCGCTTGACCATTGCTGTTCATCTAACCAATATTGCCGCGCTGCTTCCAGCAGGGTAAACGTTCCGATGATATTTGTTTCTATAAATGCTGCAGGGCCTATAATAGAGCGATCAACATGGCTTTCTGCAGCGAAATGCACGATGGTGTCGATGGTATGCTCGCGCAATAATCGATCCACCAAACTTCTATCGCTGATATCGCCACAAACAAAATGATAACGCGTGGTATCGGGCAATTCTGCTAAATTAGTTAACGAACCTGCGTAGGTTAATAGGTCCAGATTAACAATGCGAATGTTAGGATCGTGCTGGAGGGCGTAACGAATATAGTGGCTGCCAATAAATCCGGCTCCGCCGGTTACCAAAATGTTATGCGGTTGATAATTATTCATGCGACCAATCGTTTAGACGTTTTCGTACACACGTTCATTAAGTAAATTAAGCAAGTATTGCCCGTAACCACTTTTCATTAACTGGGCTGCTGTGGTTTCCAGTTTCTCATCATCGATAAACTTCATACGCCATGCCACTTCTTCCAGACACGCTATTTTTAAGCCTTGGCGCGCTTCAATAATTTCGACGAACTGGGATGCTTCCAATAATGATTTGCAAGTTCCTGTATCCAACCAGGCGACCCCACGACCAATCATTTTTACTTTTAATTTATTTTGCTGTAAATAAATACGATTTAGATCGGTGATTTCCAACTCGCCGCGTGATGACGGCTTTAAGTGTTTAGCCATATCAATCACGCTATTATCGTAGACATACAAGCCGGTTAATGCGTAATGGGAACGCGGATGTTTAGGCTTTTCTTCAATATCGACGGGATTGCCATCCTGGTCAAATACCACCACGCCATAACGTTCTGGATCCAGCACATAGTAACTGAATACAGTCGCGCCTTGATTATTTTGCGCTGCTTCGCGCACCAGCAACGGGAATCCACCGCCATAAAAAATATTGTCGCCTAAGATCAGGCACACAGAATCGCGACCAATAAATTGTTCACCGATGATAAATGCCTGCGCTAATCCGTCAGGGCTGGGTTGTACCGCATAGGTTAGATGAATACCCCATTGCGAGCCATCGCCCAATAATGCTTGATAGGAGGAAATATGATCTGGCGTAGTGATTACCAATATATCGCGAATGCCCGCCAGCATTAGGGTGGACAAGGGATAGTAAATCATCGGCTTGTCGTATACCGGCATCAGTTGTTTGCTGATTGCCTTGGTGATTGGATATAAACGCGTACCCAACCCCCCGGCTAATATAATGCCCTTCATTACAGCGCACCCTTACTGCGACCTTTTACGCCTGTGCCCTGCTGTTTAGATAACAGGGTAGTGGTTTTTCCTGTTGCGCCAGCAGGAAGGCTTTGAATAAGTGTCTCAGCAATATGCGCCAACTCCGCCTCTTCCATATATGGATGGAACGGTAGGCTTAATACACGCTGTGCTGCAGCATCCGAATGCGGCAGGCTGACCGGTCGCGGCGTATCGCCATTCACACGACAGAACAGCGGCTGCTGATTAATCGGTAACGGGTAATGCACTGCGGTCGGTATCTTCGCCTTAGCTAATTTATCGATGACCTGATCACGCTGATCCACCTGGATGGTGTATTGTGCGTAGGCACTTTGATTGTATGACTCAATGAACGGAGTCGTGACGTATTTAGCCAGTAAGGCATCGTATTGTTTAGCAATGACCTGTCTTTGTGTCAATTCACTGTCAAAAATATCTAATTTCGCCAGTAAAATAGCCGCTTGTAGCGTATCCATGCGGCCATTTATTCCCAGGCGCACGTGGTGATAGCGTCGATCTTGACCATGGTCGCGAATTTGACTCATTACGATCGCCAATTCATCGTCATCGGTGAAGCAGGCGCCACCATCGCCATAACAACCTAACGGCTTGGAGGGGAAGAAACTCGCACAGGCTATAGTGCCAAGATTACCGGATTGACGGCCTTTATAAATGGCTCCAATACTTTGGGCGGCATCTTCTATCACGTGTAAACCATGCTGTTTCGCAATGGCGTTAATGGCGTCGAAATCGGCGCATTGCCCGTATAAATTCACCGGCATGATGGCCTTGGTTTGTGGCGTAATCGCAGCTTCAATCTTTTGGGGATCAATGTTGTAGGTGCGTGGATCGATGTCCACGAATACCGGTTTTGCGCCCAGCAGCTTGGTCATGGTCGCCGTGGCGATAAAGCTAAACGGCGTGGTGATTACCTCATCGCCCCGCCCTACACCCAGCGCCATTAAGGCAACTAACAGTGCATCCGTCCCACTGGACAGGCTAATGCAATGCTTAACCCCAATGTAGCGGGCTAAACGCTGCTCAAATTCCTTGATCTCAGGGCCCATAATGAATTGGCTGTGCTCGTACACTGCCTGAGTGCGGCGAGCAATCTCCTGTTCTATACGACGATATTGCGCTTTTAAATCTATAAATTGCATATTATACTTCGCTTCAGGTGTCTAAAAGGCCAGCCTGGTATGCTACATGAGATTCGGATACAACACAACCGCTGCTCCTAATTTAGCCGTGACATTATAGAGCGCTACGCTTTCAAACGCATAGCTAAACCATTATACTGCTCATACCGTAATCTCCAACATCAAACCCAAGTCATGTCCATGGAAAATCTGATTGTCCTGTTTCTAGCCCCCAATGCAAAAGTCGTGGTGGATGATTTAATTTACCTGGCGGCTAAAAGCGCATGCCACATCGAAGAAAGCCGTTTGGTGATGTTGGGTAATGAAATGAGCGGCATAATGCGAATAACTGGCAGTTGGAACGCCATTGCCAAGATGGAAGATGTCCTGCATACCCTAAAGACTAAGTCAAATTGGTGGTTAGAAGTCAAGCGCTCCCCACTACTCAAGCTCGATAGCGACCATTTACCCTACGTGGTGCAAACTGTGAGCATGAATAAGCCCGCGATCATGAATGAACTCACGCATTTTTTTACCGGGCAAGAGATACAAATCACTGACTTACAAACGGATACGTTTAAAACAAGTTACACTGATACTAAGATGCTGGCGCTGGTAATGCGGGTACAAGTCCCCGCAACAATCAATATTTCCGATTTACGCGAGCGTTTTATGGTATTGTGTGATGAACTAAACGTTGATGGAATTTTAGAACCAGAAAAGGGGATCAAATGAACACTGCAATTATAGGAAAACCCGTTATAGATTTTACCTTCGTTACCACCGAAAATACGCATAAGAGTTTTAACGAACTCAAGGGAAAAACGATTGTGCTGTATTTTTATCCGAAGGATAGTACGCCCGGCTGCACCATAGAGGCAAGAGATTTTAAGAATCTTTACGCACAGTTCGCTGCCAATAACACCTATATTTTGGGTGTATCAAAAGATAGCCTGGAGTCACATAATAAATTCAAAACCAGTTGCGGCCTACCCTTCCCCTTAATCAGCGATGAAGAGGAAAAATTATGTCATTACTTTGATGTGATTAAACAAAAAAGTATGTTTGGAAAAAAATACCTTGGTATCGAACGTAGCACCTTTCTCATTGATCAAGAAGGGATTTTGCGTCAAGAATGGCGCAGCGTGAAGGTACTCGGACATGCTAAGGCGGTATTAAAGGCGGCACAGGCATTGGGAAAGCAAACCGTCACACCATGACCAGCCCTTCCCACATTGATTACCTGCGACAAGCCCTTACATTAGCACAACAACGTCGCGGTTTTTGCGCGCCCAACCCCGCTGTTGGCATTGTGGTGACTAAAAATCAGCAGGTAATCGCTACCGGCGTCCACCATGGCGCGGGCTATCCTCATGCAGAAGCAGAAGCATTCAAACAACTTTCACCGGAAACAATACCATTACAAGATGCAACTGCCTATATCACCCTGGAACCTTGCTGCCACTACGGCAGAACACCACCCTGCACTACGTTGCTAATTAACTCCGGCATTAAAACCGTCTACTATGGTTTTACCGACCCCAATCCCCTGGTGGCAGGACAGGGCGAACAGCAGTTACGCGCCGCCGGTATTGAATGTATACGACTCGATCTGCCGGAAATTCAAGATTTTTATCAAAGCTATTTTTATTGAACCAAGACCCAACGCCCTTGGATAACAGCTAAACTAGCCATGAGTTTAGATGGTAAAATCGCCGGACATCTGGGCAAACGTATCAATATCACCGGCCCCGAGGCACAGGTCTTCACTCATCAATGGCGTAAACGTTCCGACGCCATACTGACCACGGCCAAGTCCGTGATTTGTGATGACCCACAATTGAATGTACGCCTGCCTGACGATGTCCATCGTAAACCGGTCTATGTGTTAGATACGCACCTGACGCTACCCCCAACTGCACAACTATTAAACACGGCGGAAAAACTCACCGTCTTTCACGACCCCAATGCTAACGCTCATCACAGAAAACGTCTGGAAGCCATTGGGGTGCATTGCGTGCCAACAACGCTAAATCATGGTAAAATTGACTTAGATTTCGTGCTGGCGCACATGGGGCAAGATGGTATGCACGATGTGTTGCTTGAAGCGGGCGGCGTCTGCTTTAAGGCATTTATGACCGAACAACGTATTCACCGCGGGTTTGTCTACGTGGCGCTAAAATGGCTTGGCTTAGACGCACAATCCGCCTTTGCCAATGGTGATGATTTATTCACCCACGCACGCGTTGTAGCATGGCATCCGTTGGGCGATGATGTGGTTTGTGAATTTACATTAACCGAAACCGAAAACTCTTACGGGCAGGCACAAGGCCTGCCCCTACAACGGTGATATTATGTTTACAGGTTGTGTCAACCACTGCGGCAAAATCCTTGATATCGACGAATTATCGGCCGGTAAACGTTTCCGCATCGCCTGCGACTATACCGATTTAGTCGTTGGCGAAAGTATCGCCGTCAATGGCGCCTGCCTCACCGTGGTTCAATGTATACCCGGAGAATTTGCCTGTGATATTTCCCCCGAAACATTGGCCGTCTCTTCAATGCGTGATTTGAACATCGGTAGCGTGGTTAATTTGGAACGTTCACTACGTGTCAATGATCGTCTCAATGGCCATTTTGTCATGGGTCATGTCGATCAGGTGTGTACTGTAGCAGCCAAACAACACCATGTAGACTATGTTGAATATCGCTTTAAGGGATTACTGCCTGCCGCTAAACCCTTCCTTGTCCCCAAGGGTAGCGTTGCCGTTAATGGCGTTAGCCTTACCTTGAATTCGGTTAAAAGCGATTCGTTTTCGGTGATGTTGATACCGGAAACACTGCGCATTACTAACTTATCTACCTTGAACGTAGGGGATTTAGTCAATGTAGAGTATGATTATTTAGCGAAAGTTGTTGCCCAGAAGGAATGTTAATATTAGAAAAATCCCCCTGGGGGGATTTATAACCGTCGAGCCAGCCATGAAAACTACCACATCCACTAGCCCATTTGTTACTGTTAAACAAGCAATTGATGAGATACGTCAAGGACGTTTTGTTATTCTTCTGGATGATGAAGAGCGCGAAAACGAAGGCGATTTAGTCATCGCTGCAGACAAGATTACACCCGAAGCGATTAATTTTATGACACGCTATGGCCGCGGATTAGTCTGTATGCCCATGGCAAACGACATCGTTGATCGTTTAAGTTTACCGATGATGGTCAAACAAAATACGTCTAAGCATGGCACACCGTTTACGATTTCTATCGGCGCAAAACAGGGTATCACCACGGGAATATCTGCCTATGATCGCGCACATACCGTGCAAGTCGCCGCTAACCCCCAGAGCACCTTTGACGATCTCACCACACCCGGGCATATTTTTCCACTACGCGCAGCAGACGGCGGAGTACTGGTGCGTCAGGGACACACCGAAGCCTGTGTTGACTTAGCGCGCTTAGCCGGCTTAACACCAGCCGCCGTATTGTGTGAAGTGTTAAACGATGACGGCACCATGGCGCGACGCGATGATCTGACTAAGGTGGCAGCTAAACATGGTATATCACTGCTGTCCATTGCCGACCTCATCACTTATCGTATGAACCATGAGATTGTCATCCGTGAAAGTGCATCTGCTGCATTGCCACTAAAAAATTACGGTAATGCTCGTATCAAAATCTTTGATAATGCATTCGATAATACACAGCATATTGCCCTATTGTGTGGGGAGATTAAGGAAAATGAACCCTGCTTAGTGCGCATCCATTCACAATGCCTGACGGGTGATGTATTTGGCTCATCGCGTTGTGATTGTGGCGATCAATTATTAGCAGCGCTGGAAAAAATCAGCCACGCAGGCGGCATATTGTTGTATATGAATCAAGAAGGCCGCGGCATTGGATTAACCAATAAAATTAAGGCTTATGCCTTGCAAGACCGTGGTCTCGATACGGTTGAAGCAAACCACTCATTGGGTTTTTCCGCCGATCAACGCGATTATGGCCTGGCAGCGCAAATACTAAAAACGCTGGGTGTGCACCGCATTCGGCTCCTTACCAATAATCCGAGAAAGATTGATGGTATTCAGCGTTACCATATCGATGTGGTTTCACGCGAAGCAATTGAAATGAACCCCAATCAAAATAATGTTGATTATTTACGCACTAAGCGTGAAAAATTAGGCCACCTACTTTCGCTGGTTAGCTAGGTTAATAAAGGGGCGGCTCGTGAGCCGCCCGTAAACCTTTGCGGGCGGTTCGCGAACCGCCCCTACATACTATAAGAATATGAAACCTAAACGCCCCATGAAAGTTATAGAAGAACCCCTAACCTCCCCCGCACGTATTGCGCTGATCGTGAGCCGTTTTAATCCAGATATTACGGAAAAATTACTGGAGGGCGCATTAGCACGCATGCGCGAGTTATCCCTAACTCACGAACGCATCATCTGGGTGCCGGGCGCTGTTGAAATTCCACTCATGGCGCAACACTTAGCCAGAACCAACCATTACCATGCCATTATTGCCCTGGGCGCAGTTATTCGCGGCGAAACCACACATTATGACTATGTATGTCAACAAGTCAGTACCGGATGTCAAAAAGTTGCCCTGGACCATCATATACCGGTTATTTTCGGCGTACTCACCACCGAAAACGAGCAACAGGCCCAGGAACGCGTAGGCGGTGCTTATGGACATAAAGGATGTGATGCAGTTGATGCAGCATACCAAATGATCTCACTACTGAGACAATTGCCATGATGCAATCCATCTCAGAATGGTTACAACGCCGTTTTATCGGCACTGAATTTGGCGCATTAACGCTATTCCTTATCATCATCGTACTGGCTTTTTGGTGGCTAAGCAGCCTGATGATTCCAGTATTGGCCAGTATTATTATCGCCTACCTGTTGGATAAGGTAGTGCAAAAATTAAAACGCTGGATGCCTAATAGCATTGCCGTACATTTAGTATTTCTGTTATTCATTGGTGTGTTAATTTTTGGCATACTGATATTGATGCCATTGCTTTGGGATCAGCTGACATTACTGTTTATTGAACTGCCCATACAATCAAAAAAAGCAGAGAGCTACTTTATTCAACTCTCACAACAATATCCCGCCTATGTTTCCAAGGCGCAAATTCAAACTTGGTTGGGTTCATTTCAATCTGATCTATCGAATATTGGCAAACACGTCATCGCACTCTCCATTACTACGGTATCCAAGGGAATGATGGTGATCGTTTATTTGATCTTAGTGCCCCTCATAGTCTACTTTTTCATGAAGGATCGTGATGCTATCTTGCAATGGTTAGCACGCTTTCTTCCTGCAAAACGTCAATTACTGCGCGAAGTTTGGTGGGAAATCGATCAACAGATGGGACAATATATTGGCGCAAAAATACTGGAGATATTCATTGTTGGGCTCATCACCACCATCGTATTTTTATTACTCGGGCTTAATTATGCGGTTTTATTGGGTGTGCTGGTTGGCTTATCCGCATTAATACCCTACGTTGGCGTCATCCTGGTTACCATTCCCGTGGTTATTGTTGGTTATTTCCAATGGGGATTTGACATACACTTCCTGTATTTAATGATTGCTTACCTTATCATCATGGTGATAGACGGTAACGTATTAACACCTATTTTATTTTCTGAAACCATGAACATTCACCCCGTCGCCGTGATTATTGCCATTTTAATCTTCGGTGGGCTATGGGGATTTTGGGGAGTTTTCTTTGCAATACCGCTGGCATCGGTGACCAAGATATTATTGAATGCGTGGGTGTATAGTGGTCAACCTAAGGCGCTTCCGCCACCAAGCATAGAATAAACATAAAGGAGCCGCCTCAGCATCTCGCTCGTCATGGGCTTGCTTAATACTTTATCCATACCTGCAGCCAGACATTGTTTTTTCACATCTTGAACAGCGTAAGCGGTCAACGCAACGATGGGAGTCGCCTTACCCCGTTCTGTCTGTTTAATCTGAAGGGCTGCCTCAATGCCATTGATATCTGGCAACCCTATATCCATCAAAATTAAACCATATTGATCAGCTTGTGCCATTATGATTGCTTGCTGGCCATTTTCAGCGGTATCCGGTCTATATCCAATTTCTTCCAACATCATTTTATGGATTTTCAGCACAATAGGCTGGTCTTCAACCAACAGAATTTTGAATTCGTTTTGGATCGCTGCCATCAATGGTGATCATCCATAAGATGATTTTTTAACAGGTCGTACATCTTGGCCTCTAATTCGCCGAGCTTCTCAGCCGAGATGCGGATGCTTTCTACGTATTCTTTTTGTTCTGCATTCAGAGGCGTTTTGTTTAAAAAATGTATCATCCCCAAAATACCGGTTAAGGGAATGCGTAATTCATGGCTGACTTGTGAAAAGATGCTGGGTCGAAAATACGTTTTAAGTTCCATTTTGGTGTCTCCTTCCAAGAATAATACCAATATTTAAGTGAATTATTTATATCCATAGCCTGTGTTGCTCCGTTATCCTGGTTAGCAATAGCGCTGCATTCTTTGGCGGACGAAAAGAATTTCTTATAAGACACTATTTATCAAAAATTATGCCCAACGAATCTATTCATGTCAACAATAAAAACATTTTTCCATTAAAAAGTGTCTTATAAGAACAAATTACGTGTTATTTGTGAATTCATGGTCTAACACGATTATCGGGTTAAAGCGCAAGAAGCGGAACCCAACAAACAAGACCATATATCAATACTACTAACTTAATTATGTTGCTTTTCTCTGCCTTAGTAAAAACATGGCACAAAGCCCCTGGGAGCGCGGGCAGCTTGCCCGCAATGTAGGGGCTGGCCTTGTGCCTGCCCGTAAAAGATTCGGGCAACCACAAGGGTTGCCCCTACAGCGCTCCCAGAAACTACGCGCCAACATACTGTTCTCGTTAAGTTAGCAGCATTGGACCATATATGACACAGACAAAATGACTATACCAATAAGGAGCGCTATACTAAGACGTTAAACAACGTGGTAATTAAAAATTAGGTAATCCGAGTTTATGGGCGCACAATCCAAAAATAACAACATAAAAATGTTAATGCAAAAGCATGAACTTACTATCGATACATTAGCGCAAGAACTTGGCTTGTCCGTATCAACGATTAATCGTTTATTGATGGCATCAAAAAGCGACCCAAGACTTTCCACCTTAAAACCATTGGCAAAATTTTTTGGGATCTCTATTGATGAGTTGGTAGGGGAGCGCCCGCTTAATTTAAAACCTGGTGATGATATCGATGGGTTTGACAATAAATATACCCTGGTTCAAGTCCCCGTTATTCATTGGGAGCAGGTTAAAGAGGCGGAAACCAAGGTGCCGTTGCTAAACTTTGGAATATGGAATAATTGGACCGTCGTAGCAGACGAAGTGGGGAAGCATTCTTACGCAATTGTTATAAAGCAATCTTCCCTGCCAGCTCCATTTTATTTTAAAACGATTATCGTTATCGATCCCTTAAGAAAACCACAGGATAGCGATTACGTGTTAGTCTTACATGAAAAGAACCCTATCTTGTGTAAGTTGATCTTGAATGGCCTGGAAAAATATTATCAATCCTTGCACTTAAATCAAACATTGAGTCATGGGGAAATTACGTTTTGCGGCACTGTCGTGCAATGGACAATCCCTTATCACGAGAGAATGGAGATATGAATAAAAACGCGAACAATAATGGTAAAACTGTGCCAGAAATTAAAAGTATTCTAAAAAAGAAGCATCAAGAGTTCGTTTTAAATAAACAGCTCTTGAAAATGGTTGAGATCGGTGACTTGACCGAAACACAACGATTAATTTCTGAAGGTGCTACACTGCATACATTAAATGGAATGCAACTCCATCTATACAATTCAGAGCACGATACTTTATTGCACGTGGCCGTTAAGCTAGGTCACGTTGGGATTGCGAAATATTTAATTAGTTGCGGCTGTAATATTAATGCCCAAACACGTCGCTCTGCAGTGCCACTGCATTATGCTACTTACCCTAATGTTCCAACTGAAATGCTGAGTTTATTACTTGATAATGGCGCTGCGCTTGAAATTAAAGACGAAGATGAGGCGTCGCCCTTTATGTGGGCGTGCTACTTAAACAATATAGATGCTATAAAGTACCTGATCAACGCAAAAGCCGACGTTCATACTATCGATGACTTCAAGCTTTCACCATTAGAATGGGCAAGTCATCAGGGTAATTTAGAAAGCGTTATGCTACTTATTGATACAATCGATTATTCAAAAACACAGTTGGAATCCGCATGCGCGCAAGCTGTAGAATGTGGTCAAACACAAACAGCTAATGTTTTAAATCGGAAAATACACCAATAATCCTTGCTATTAAGGCCAATCCCGCTGTTATACCTAATAACAAAATCATCAAAATAAAACCTGTACGGTAAAAATGTAAATTCATATTTGCACCCGTAAAGTGTTTTGACAGCGATGATCCTATTAACCCTGAAAAATATCCTGATAAGGAGAGAGAAAAATACATGCCCGACATTAGCCTTCCCTTGTAAGCTGGTGGTGCTGATTCCGTCACATATGCCATAATAGGTGGCATCAAATAAACATCTCCAAAACCCAGTAATAAGAAAGAAAGCACTATCCATAATACTGAAATAAGGTGATGTGATGCCAGGAACGTAGAGCTGTATAACACTGCGAAAGCTAGCGTGCCAAAAAATAACCCTATCAGCACCTTTGTTTGCACATGCGAAGCATTGGATAGTAATTTTATTCTAGCAATAATAAAGGCGCCCAGCACAACAAAGATTGATTCTAGCGCAAGCAATGAACCTGCTGGAATCGTTACATGTAGAATGTTTAACGCTACAAAATGTTTCGAATAGTCTACCAATGTAGAAGTTACTTGAAGTTCCCCACTAAAAAACACAATTGCAAAAATAATAAGGAAAATTGATGAAGCAAGTGGTTTTCTAGCAGATTTATTTTTTACCATCAAGAAAATTATAAGCCCTAAATAGCTGATTCCTGCAATGATCAATAAAGTTACTGAGACTGCTTTGACTTTAAGATAAAAATAAATAACCAACTCAATAATGATTAATACAGCAACAAGTTGAACAAACTTTACTCTACCTACATTTTTTATAGCCGATAACCAAGAGCTAAAAATAAAAAATAAAAACCAAATCATAACCATGGCTTCATTTACAAGGAGTATGCTCTGCCAAGTAAAATACTCATTCATAATGCCGCCCAATACAGAGCCTAAAATAACGCCAGCATTTGTCACACCGTATAAAATTGTGAATGCTCTATCACTGTGTGTATTTTCCAAAGATAATAATAAAGGCGTATTAGGTGTAACCATCCCTGCGCCCAGCAGGGTTAAACCCAAACCAGCATAGAAAAAATGATCACTTGCCATCAATGCGAAACACCCCAGGGAAATTAACCCTATCCCCAGCAGGACGACAAACTTCCCCAGCAGCAACCAATCTCTTAGGAATCCACCAAACATGGTGCTCATATAAAGCACAGATACAGCAGCACCGACCATATACAATTGCTGGGTTGAGGTTTGCCAATGAATTCCTATGAGGTGCATTAACAACTGCGATAGTATTGCCCACGTGCAAAACCTGGCAGTAAATTCACTAAAATAAACGAGGTATAGCTCTTTACGTTCCATATTAATTCACCATAATTTCGTATACAATATACTTGTTGGCTGTAGCTAACGATTCTACTACAGTAAATTTAATGAAAAAAAGGGGAGAATCGTTTTTGCGCGAGGCTTATATAATCAAACTAAACTCTTGGAGGTCAAAAATGGGCAACCATACTGAAAAAGTATCTTATAACCTTACTGGTTATGTCAATGTTTTCTCAAAAACCGACTGGAGCGATTTAGACTCCATCATCAATAATGTTCTTACAAACGCAAGCGAAATTTTGGAAACTCCAAAAAATGGAGATGGTAGAGGTGAGTATGTCGATCTGTCCGTCGCAAGATTTATTGTTAGAAACAATGGTTGCTCAGAAACAGTTAACCATCCCCACACTTCAGAAATATTAAACATTCTTGAACGCGCAAATTTTGTTAAACTGATTGAACAACAAACAAAATTAAAAAACCTGGCAATACTACGAATGCAATTAAATTCCATGAAAAAAAATTCTTTCATAGGAGTTCATACCGACAGGGAAAGTGATCCTGCTTATGAAGTAACAGCGCTTATTCGTACCACTTCTTCTTATGCTGGTGGTGAGTTATGCTTGTACGGTGACGAGCCACAAGTTGTATGTCAACAAGGCCATTCTGTTTTCTTAATGGATACGAATGTAGAGCACGAAGTTAAGACGGTTACTGATGGAATTAGAAATTCTTTAGTCGTATTGCTTGGAAAAACTGATTAGGTTTGCAACTGGTAACTTACCAGTTGGTAAGTTACCAGGTGGTAAGTTAAGACATAGCCTTTACATACCTTCGCGATCCTGCCGCAAACATTCTAACAACTGCTGCATGTCTTCCGGTAGCGGCGCTTCCCAATGCAGCAACTCTTGCGTTTTTGGATGCACTAGACTTAGTCGCTGCGCATGTAGGGCTTGATGTTTAAACTGGCGTAATGCGTCCTGTAATGCAGCCGTACAATGCGGCGGGAATCGTAAGCGACTGCCGTAGGTGACATCACCCACCAGCGGGTGGCCAATATGCGCCATATGTACCCGAATCTGATGTGTACGTCCGGTTTCTAAAAATACTTGCAGGGCAGTCTGTCCGCGAAACCGCTCAGCAATACGATAATGGGTAATTGCTGTTTTGCCAGATTCCAATACCGCCATGCGCGTACGTTGATGTGCATGACGCCTGATTGGCGCATCGATCGTGCCACCCGCAGTAAACACCCCATTCACAATGGCGAGATATTCACGCCTTACCGTATGCGCCTGCAATTGCGCCACCAAGTGATGATGCGCCGACAAGGTGCGTGCTACCACTAATAACCCGGAAGTATCCTTGTCAAGCCGATGCACAATGCCTGCACGCGGTAGATGCACCAATTCCGGCGCATGGTGTAGTAACGCATTCACCAGGGTGCGATCCGGGTTACCTGCAGCTGGATGCACGACCAACCCCACCGGTTTATTCACCACTAATAACGTATCATCTTCAAATATAATGTCTAGCGCTATCGGTTGCCCCTGCCAAGATGTCTCGGCCGTCAGGCTGGTGGTAATATGAATTTCTTGTCCAGCTTTAACTTTATCCTTGGCGCGTAATTGTTTACCATCAACCAGCACCTTGCCTTCCTGGATCCAGGTCTGCAGCCGTGCGCGCGAATAGTCGGTGAATAATAGCGATAACGCCCGATCCAGGCGCAACCCATTCAATGAATCAGGTAGTACGCTATGTAATGAAATAATCTGTGTCATGGGTGTTTTTACTAGGTTGAAAGGTATAATGAATCAGGTTAAGCTGACGTGTTTTTCATCACTTGAGGGATTATGACTACATTATCACAACGTTTAAAAGGCCGACACATCAATATGATTGCCCTTGGCGGTTCCATTGGCACCGGAATATTCCTGGCCAGTGGTTACGCCATCTCCGTCGGTGGGCCTGGCGGCGCCTTATTAGCCTATGGCCTGATGGCAATCATTGTCTATTTCCTGATGACTAGCCTGGCAGAAATGAGTGCCTACCGTCCCAGTTCCGGCACATTCTGTGATTACTCCAAAACATATGTCGGAAAATCCTTCGGCTTCGCCATGGGTTATAACTATTGGTTTAACTGGGCAATTACCATTGCTGTCGAAATATCAGCATCATCCCTCATTATGAGTTATTGGTTTCCCCACGTTTCCAGTTGGATATTCTCATTGCTATTCTTCACTGCGGTATTACTATTCAATATTCTTTCCGTCATCGTTTACGGAGAAATTGAGTACTTTCTGTCCTTTTTGAAGGTCTCCGTCATTATTGTATTCATCATTTTAGGCGGTGTTGCCTTATTCCAACAGCCTCAATTCGGCATACACAATTGGCAGATAGGCGATGCGCCGTTTCACACTGGCTGGCTCGGATTTATCGCTATCTTTTTATTCGCTGGTTTTTCTTTTCAGGGTACCGAAATCGTCGGGGTTGCATCCGGCGAAACCCAAAATGCACAAGTCACCATTCCTAAGTCGATTAAATTAGTATTCTGGCGACTGACTTTATTTTATGTCGTCTCTATCGCCATTATTAGTTTACTCATTCCCTATACTGATCCGCGTCTGACGTACCAAGATAATGTCAGTATGAGTCCCTACACACTTATCTTCAGCACCTATATTTCGCACTACGCCGCAGATCTCGTCAACTTTATTATCTTGATCGCCTTATTATCCGCAGCGAATGCCAGCATGTATACCGCCACCCGTATACTATGGCACTTGGGGCATACCGGAGATGCTCCTAAACCATGTGCCTATATTACCAGGCACGGCGTGCCCCTGGTGGCATTATTTGCAACCGCCCTGGTTGGCTCCCTGGTATTTATTTCATCGGTAGTGAATAATAGCTTACTATTTTCCTATCTGGTGCAAATTTCATCGTTAGCAGGATTTATTGCCTGGTTCGGCATCGCGCTGAGCCATTATCAATTCAGGAAAAATTATTTACCACAGCACGGCGGCCTTAATGTGCTTACCTATAAGGCTAAGTTTTATCCATATGCACAGTTGCTGTCGATGTTATTTATCGGAGCCATCATTCTTGGACAATTTTTCCCGCTATTAGACAATAAACACCATACCGTAGCCGAATTTATAATTATCTATGCTGCGGTGATTTTGTTTGCATTGATTTATTTTGTGCATAAACTTTACTTACTGTTTAAACCTAATGCAAACTAAATACAAGGGAAATTTTAAACCCGCCTGGTGGTTAAATAACGCCCATTTGCAAACGTTATAGCCCACTTTATGTCGTCGTCCTATTAAAAATTTGCCCATTCAACGTGAGCGTTTTGAATTAGCGGATGGTGATTTTGTAGATATAGACTGGCTTAGCAACATCAATCCTCAACGTATTGTGTTAATTTTATCCGGGTTAGAAGGCTCTATAGATTCTCCTTATGCGCGCGGTATGCTGCGCGCCTTGCATCAGCATGGCTGGGGCGCAGGGCTGCTGCATTTTCGTGGTTGTAGCGGTGAGCCTAATCGCTTATCACGCACCTACCACGCAGGAGACACACATGAATCAAGGTTTTTCGCGTCTTTATCAGTGGTCATACCCCCTGGCGTGCGCGCTATTGGTTAGAAGAAAGAGTGCCGAGGTTTTTGGCGCAATATTTGGATAACATATAAAAAAGGGCAGACATATTATTGCCCACCCTTTTGAATTGAACTCAGGTTAATTAGATGCGCGTTGTTCCACGTTGGTTTCATGGATCTTGTTCAAACGCTTTTTTTCTTGCGCTTTTAACTTGTCTTGCTGCTCTTCCGACAAATTGCTGTACTTAGTCTTTGCATTTTTAGCTGCCTGCTGTCTTTCTTCCGGTGTCATGCTCTTTACTTTTTCTTGCACTGCTTCATCTCGTACAACAGACTGGGTAGCAAATGCACTGGATGCACAAAACAACACGGCGCCCATCAATAAAACTGAACCAAAACGTACGGTATTTTTCATAATATCCTCGAGTAGTGTTAAAAGTATTACATGGTTTGGAAACAAGGCTAGTTTCTATTAACTTAACGTAATTGTCAAGGTTGCTGCAATATAGCCATTTCACCTGAATTTTAGGTTAGAAGTGTAAAAAACGTCACTGTTACGTTAAACCTATTTTGTGGTTGAAAGCCCCCTGGGAGCGCGGGCAGCTTGCCCGCATGTTTGCCAGTGGATAAATGCGGGCAAGCTGCCCGCGCTCCCAGGGGCATTGCGCCATTTATCATTTATATAGTCGTCTCATCTGGCGCTTAATACAAAAAATCAGGCACGATGACTATAAATACCAAAACATTGATTAGTTGTAGTTGTTAATCACCAGAAAAATAATCCCCGGCCCCCGGCCGATCTTTAATAATAAGCGCTTAGAATCACCCTTAGCCAGGTGCAACAACTCATCTAAATTATTAATTGACTGACCATTGGCGGCCAAGATCACATCCCCAGTGCGCAAGCCACTAATCCAAGCATCCGATGTTTCATCCACATCTAACACCCCAACCCCCTTCACAGCGCCAAAATCAGGAATTAACTCATCATAGCTGGTTAATCTGACGCCATCTAAGAAAGAAGCCACTGCGGGCGGTTCCGTTTGCATCTTCAATGCCTTTGGACTGACAATGGTTGCTTGTAACGTTAGCGTTTTATCCTTGCGCAATACTAACAAGGCCACCTTAGTATCAATCGGTAGTAAGCCGAGAATGTTACGTAACTGTGCGCCACTGGTAATATCGGTCTGATTGATGCGTATGACAACATCTTGTGATTTTAAACCAGCTTTATCTGCTGGCGAACCGGCAGTTATGTTGGTAATTAACGCCCCCTTCTTACCACTAATGTTAAACGCATCAGCCAATGCTGGCGTTAATTCCTGCACCATCACACCCAAGACACCACGGTTCACCTTGCCATAATGCAATATTTGCGCCACAACATCCCTGACCATATTACTTGGGATCGATAAACCAATACCAACATTACCGCCAATAGGACCAATTAAGGCCGTATTGATACCCACCAATTCGCCTTGCAAATTCACCAGGGCGCCGCCTGAATTGCCGGGGTTAATCGATGCATCGGTCTGGATAAAATTCTCATACCCTTCAATGCCTAAGTCACTACGATGTAATGCACTCACAACACCAGACGTTGCAGTTTGGTGTAACCCAAATGGATTACCGATGGCGGCAACGTAGTCACCGACTTGTAATTTATCGGAGTCACCCCATTGCGCGACGGTTAATTTGGTCGCATTAATTTGTAATACCGCCAAATCGGACATTTGGTCCGCACCGATTAACCGCGCCTTAAAACGCCGACCATCGCTTAGAGTAATGGTGATCAGCTTCGCGTCACGTACGACGTGTGCATTGGTGACGATATACGCCTTATCACCTTCTGTTTTGACAATAACACCTGAACCCATCTCGCCAAAACGTTGGCTAGGACCTGGTGGGCCTTGGGGTGGCTCTGGTGCAGGTGGCGCATCAGTGCCTGGGTTATTGCCTGAATTCTCTTGTTGTTGATTATTATTATGATCGTTTTGACCTGGATTACCCGAATTGTCCTGCATTGGATAGGAGGCTGGCGTCTCACCAATAACCATCACGTTAACGACGGTTGGCATCACCTTGGCTAACACACTCGCCAGGCTAGGCGTCGATTGATTGCCGACACTCGCTTGTACTGGAATAGCGGCATGGCTGGAAACGCTGATTAAACCAATGCCTAATACGAGCAATGATAATTTTAATTTCATAATAATGCCCTTATAATATTAAAAACTTGACGCAGAGACGCAAAGACGCAGAGAAAAGATTAAAAAAATAAAAAATCCAAATAAAAAAAGATTTAACTTAAAAACATAAAGAAAAACTCAAAAGATCAAAAAATAAAAATAATTTTTTTGTGTTTTATGTTTTTCTCTGCGTCTCTGCGTCTCTGCGTCTTCTCAAATCTTTTGTTTTTACGTCTTAGTAATCCAAATCAAACTCGCCATACGTCCGGTCATTTTACCATCACGGCGGTAGGAATAAAATCGTGTGGCATCCGAATAGGTGCAAAAGTTTCCCCCATACACCGTCGGAATACCACATTGTTGTAATTGCCGACGCGCTAAGTGATACATATCCATCAGCCAACGGCCAGCGGGAGAAGGTCTAAACGCCCTACTCGCTTCTGCATCCGCTGCAATAAAGGCTGCACGCACTTCATCCCCCACCTCATAGCTATCAGGACCAATCGCAGGTCCCAGCCATACTAACCAATCCGCTGCTGGCTTACCCAACACCGCTAATGTGGCAGCAATAATCCCACCCGCTAACCCGCGCCAACCTGCATGAATGGCAGCCACTTGCGAGCCTTGACGGTTACACAGCAAGATCGGCATACAATCGGCGGTTTGCACAGCACACGGCGCATCGAGGCAACTGGTGTAAGAAGCATCTGCTTCCGGAAAGGGCTCTGTCACTTTATCGGCACAAACCACATGAATACCATGTTGTTGTCGCAACCACACTGGTTGCTGCTTTAAATCCAGCTCGGTACGTAATTGTTGATGGTTACTCTTCACGTGCTCAATGTTATCGGATACCTCAAGAGCCATATTAAAACTGGCATAGGCACCCTGGCTATGCCCTCCTGGGCGTAAGGTGGTGCAGGCACGAATCGATGCTGGCGCAGGCCAGTCGGGGGTAAGGTAGTGAGCAGGCATCATGGTTTGATTCTACTCCTTAAGCCGTAATACCTGTGCGCCTAGTTTGGATAATTTGCCTTCCATATTTTCATAGCCACGATCCAGGTGATAAATTCTATCTACGGTCGTTTTACCCTCTGCCGCCAACCCTGCTAAAATTAAGCCAGCAGACGCACGCAAATCAGTCGCCATTACCGGCGCACCCTTAAGCTGTGACTGACCATAACAAACAGCCATATTGCCCTGCAGACGAATGTCTGCGCCCATGCGTCGCAATTCATCGACATGCATGAAGCGGTTTTCAAAGATATTCTCAATAATGGTGCTGGCGCCATCGGCGATGGTATTAAGCGCCATAAATTGCGCCTGCATGTCGGTTGGGAAGTTAGGATACGGCGCAGTGGTAATATCTACCGGCCTGGGACGCTTGCCACGCATATCTAATGCTACCCAGTCATCACCCGCCGTGATACTCGCTCCCGCCTCTTCTAACTTAAATAACACTGCACTCAAGATGTGTGGCGATATGCCCGTGATTTTGATATTACCCTGCGTAATAGCGCCCGCCACTAAGTACGTGCCTGCTTCGATGCGATCCGCCAGTACGTTATATTCTCCACCTTGCAATGCTTCCACACCCTCAATTTCCAGTGTGTCAGTTCCTATTCCGGAAATACGCGCACCCATTTTATTGAGAAATTCGGCTAAATCGGTGACTTCTGGTTCACGCGCCGCATTTTTTATCCGTGTCACACCTTCTGCCAATACTGCTGCCATGAGTATATTCTCAGTGCCAGTGACGGTGACTTTTTCAAACACAATGTCTGCGCCGCGCAAGCGCCCATTGACGCTGGCATGAATATAACCCTGGTCGATATGTATATCTGCGCCCAATTGCTGCAATGCCTTTAAATGTAGATCAACAGGGCGTGAACCAATAGCGCAACCACCTGGCAGTGATACATTGGCATAGCCATAACGCGCGAGCAAGGGGCCCAACACGACAATGGACGCCCGCATGGTTTTAACCAGATCATACGGCGCTACAAACTGGGTAGCCTTACCAGATATGACGTCTACCTGACCATCACCGTTGTAGTTTAATTCCAAACCCATGTTGCGTAGCAAGACCAGAATCGTCGTAATATCCTGCAAGTGCGGAATATTGCGCAATGTGGTTGGCTGCGTCACTAGGAGAGTAGCCGCCAAAATAGGTAGCGCCGCATTTTTAGCGCCCGAAATGGTAATTTCCCCTGAGAGGGAAATGCCACCAGTTACACAGAGTTTTTCCATAGCGTTTTTTTATTCTTGATGATTTCTAATGATAGAGGGCATTGCTGATACCCAATGTTCCGACTGCATCTGCAATAACCGCGACACAGTACGTGCAAATTCAAAGACTAATTTTCCTTGTGTATAAATTTTTTCTATTGGTAATGCAGCAGAAATAATTAACCGTATGTTTGCCGCATACAACACATCCACCAACTGGATAAAGCTACGTGCTAAATCATTTTCATGGGTGCTAATTGCAACCAGATTACTAATCAATACGGTATCAAATTGTTTAGCAAGTTCTAAGTAATCATCATAACTGCGTGGAATGCCACAAATTACCGGGAAATCAAACCACACAACACCACCCGCCTGCTTGATAATAGGTATATCACGTTCGCAGATACGTAATGGCGTAACACTGATTGGCGCTTTTTTAGAAAAGTGATCAAAACTGCGTTGCAAATTATCTCGCGCCGTCGTCGTCAGCGGATACCAATAATACTGCAACTGATCAGCATAGGTCTTACGATAATCTTGCTGAGTGGTTAAATGCACTACATCTGCATAATGTTTGATTTTTGCAATGGTTGGCAGGAACAACTCACGTTGTATCCCACGTTGATATAAATCATCAGGCGCAAAATTAGAGGTAAATAACATGCAAATTCCCTGCTGAAACAATGCGTCCAATAAACCACCCAACAATAGGGCATCCGCAACGTCCTCTACCAAGAACTCATCAAAACAAATTACTCGCGTTTTTTTTGCCCACTGTTTAGCTAAATGCTGTAATGGATCTTTGACACCCTGTAGCGCATGTAACTGCACATGCACATCCCGCATAAAGGGTAAGAAATGCGTACGCCATTTTTCTTTAAACGGTAGCGAATAATAAAACGTGTCTAACAATAGTGTCTTGCCAATACCCACACCGCCCCATAGATACAAACCCCTGGGAAGGTTTTTTTTTCGCTGTAATAACGGCGCATGCTTAATGAGCAATTTCTCATACATCGCTTGCAATTGCTGAATAACCGCCAGTTGTTGCGACTCGGCAAAAATTTCTCCGGAAGCAACTAATGTTTGATAACGATCAAGAGGAGTCATGAAAGAATCTGGAGCGGGAAAGGAGACTCGAACTCCCGACCCCAACCTTGGCAAGGTTGTGCTCTACCAACTGAGCTATTCCCGCGTCTAGTAACTATCTAATATCGTAGGGGCTGGCCTTGTGCCTGCCCAATCTGGCCTTGCGCCTGCCCGATAGGGCAACCACAAGGGTTGCCCCTACATTAAATGGGCAGACACAAGGCCTGCCCCTACAAAAAAATATTACGGGCAGGCACAAGGCCAGCCCCTACATATCTATCAGACCCGCTATTATTGTTTATTTGCGGACAATGTCAAGTCTGACCATGCAGCTTTGAGATATAAAACCATCGACCATAACGTTAACACGGCTGCAACATAGATACATACCATACCTAACCACTTAATAAATACCGGCGATTGCGCGCTGTACCACAATAATAAGAACAACGCGAGCATCTGGGCAACCGTTTTAACTCTGGCCATTGAATTGACTGCCACATGAGTACGTTTACCAATCTCAGCCATCCATTCGCGCAAGCCAGAAATGACAATCTCATGTCCCACAATGACCGCTGCGGGTATGGATAAATACATCACATTCATTTCGCCAACGACTAATACCAACGCTACTGCGACAATCAGCTTATCTGCTAACTGGGTCTAAAAAAGCCCCAAACCGTGTCCCCTGCTGTAAATTACGCGCTAAATACCCATCGAGCCAATCCGTAAATGCAGCTAATCCGAATACAATTGCGGTTGCCTTATGAGCCCATGTGGTCGGCAAATAATAGAGAACAACCAATACTGGAATCAGTAAAATACGGATAAAGGTTAGTAGGTTGGGAATGTTCATGCAGACTATTGTAACAATACTCCGCTTGATTACCAGCAATTCACATTGTTTTTTTTCGTAGGGGCGGCTCGCGAGCCGCCCGTAAACTTTTTCGGGCGGTTCACGAACCGCCCCTACGAACCAGTCCCCTCCCCCGCTTGTGAGGGAGTTAGGGAGGGGGTTCTATCTTACTAAGCTTTGTCACGCGATCGATGCCAAACAACAGGCGCCGAGCTAACCAGTTCCTGAGCAGACAACACAAAGGCTGGAACGGTCGTATTAGGATTGGTGCAAACCAAGTCATAGCGACCTGGTTGAGCACATTTCTTGACACGTCGGAGTAATGTCTGGTTATCTGCTGTCTGCACGATACAATCTAACCCAACGGTATCCTTAATGGCATCATTAGTACGTACCTTACCAGCAACACAGTCACCTAGCTTAAAATGCGGCGCCATGCCATCATCCGCTATGATATGTCAACGGCATCCGGATTTAATGTTCTAAATGCCAGTAATTCTTGCTTGATTACTTCCTCTTCATCTACCTGGTAAGTAGCCTCCTCTTCACGCACTTGCGGCACACGCATACTAGTGGGCTGTGGAGAAGCTCCGATACCATAGAGCAACCAATCCATCGTACAAAAAATACCTTCCTGCTTTAATACATCCAAAATACGCGCCACACCCCTCTTGGTAAGACCACCCGCCTTGGCAGCCTCCCATGATTGGATAGTACTGGCGCTTATGTCATATTTTTCTTCAAATCCCTTACGGGGTAGACCAGTCATCATACGCACAACTCGCAGGCGCTTGCCACGAGCTTCCGCACTCATATCTTGGTCATTTTGGTCATCAATTTTAATTTCCGTCATGTTAACACCTCTTGTTCCGACGTTGTTGGGAGACTAACACACTGTAACGATTCCTATGGCTAACCGCAGGAATCGCTAAATCCATTGGTACATAATAAATTTATCACTGAAAATCGGGGTAAATTTTGTTTGTTGGTTTTTAACCATAAAATATTACAATATGGTAAAAAAATTAAAACTTGACCCGATCAACACACATTATACATGAATTTTTAAAATATTGTAGTCATTCTTTTGGTAATTTATTCCCAAAATCCAATAACCCAACTTTCCTAAATCAGTAATCCGTCATCAATGGTCAATTATTGGTTATTGGGCGAGAGGAGTATATATCGGGGTAATCACTTGGCTTTTCATTAAAACCGGTTATGATAAGCCCATTGTTTAATTGTTTAATCGAGGTAATCCTATGAACGATGTAAAACAAGGTGGCCTGACTTACCAGGACGCGGGGGTGAACATCACCGCGGGCAATCAATTGGTCGACCGTATCAAACCGATTGCGGCGCGCACCCGTCGCCCTGGCGTTCTAGCTGGCCTGGGCGGATTTGGCGCATTGTTTGAACTACCACTACAACGCTACCAAAAGCCAGTGCTCGTCTCTTCCACCGATGGCGTAGGCACCAAGCTCAAACTCGCGCAGATGCTCAATAAACACGACACCGTCGGCATCGACCTGGTCGCCATGTGCGTCAATGACGTGGTCGTGCAAGGGGCCGAGCCTCTGTTCTTTCTCGATTACTTCGCCACCGGTCATCTGGACGTCGACAGTCGCCGCCAGCGTGATACCCGGCATCGTGCGAGGGCTGCGAGCAAGCGGGGTTGCCTTGGTGGGCGGCGAAACCGCGGAAATGCCGGGCATGTACCAGGGCGAAGATTATGACCTCGCGGGTTTTGCGTCGGCATTGTCGAGAAAGATTCGCATCATCGATGGCAGCCAGGTAAAGCCAGGCGACGCCATCATCGGTATTGCTGCCTCAGGACCCCACGCCAATGGCTTTTCCCTCATCCGTAAAATACTACAAGTAAGCGGCGCACAGTTAACAACTTCGATCGGCAACTACACCCTGGGCGAAGCGTTATTACGTCCCACCCGAATTTATGTTAAACCCTTGCTAGAGCTGCTCAAACACATTAATGTACACGCCATGGCGCATATTACTGGCGGTGGCTTATTAGAAAATATCCCGCGCGTATTACCTGACTATACTCGAGCGCGCTTGCACCCGGCACAATGGACAACACCCCCTATTTTTCAGTGGCTACAAGAAAAAGGACAGGTGCAAGATCAAGAAATGTATCGTACATTTAATTGCGGCATTGGTATGATTGTATGTGTCGATGAATCAGCAGTTGCACAAAGCCTGGCTATTTTGCAACAGGCTGGTGAGACTGCCTGGGGTATCGGCCACATTGAATCTTCTTCTCAACAACAACCCCAGGTTATTATCTAGTTATGCGTACTTGCTCCCCTGAACACCCCCTACGTGTTGCCGTATTAATTTCTGGCAATGGCAGTAACCTACAAGCCATCATTGATGCTATCAATGATGGTATGCCCGCCGAAGTGCGTGTGGTCATCAGCGACCAGGAAGACGCGTATGGTTTAGAACGCGCCAAACGCGCCGATATTCCCACACACGTGTTCACGGGAGATAATTCTGCCAAACATCGTAAGGCGTACGATCACGCATTGTGTGAGTGCTTAGAACAATACCAGCCAGAACTGATTATCCTGGCAGGATTTATGCGGATTTTAGGCAAGGAATTTGTTGCGCGTTTTCAGAATAAAATCGTCAATATCCACCCTTCCCTACTGCCGAAATACCCTGGGCTGCACACACACGAACAAGCGCTCGCTGCGCAGGACAAACACCACGGCGCTACTGTGCATGTGGTAACTCAGGAGCTTGATCACGGTCCGATTATTGCCCAAGCCGCTATTCCGCTTTCACCCGATGACGATGTCCATTCGTTAAAACATAAGGTGCATACCCTGGAACACAAATTGTATCCTGAGATTATTCAACTATATGCCGAAGGACGTTTGGAGTTGCAACAAAATAATGTCGTGTTGGATGGGGATGTGTTGCCGCCAACAGGACTAGAGTTGAGAATGCATTACTGAGATATTTAGCTAATGGAAGGAAACGGCCATATTTTGCCGATTTTGGCGGGAAAAATTCTCTCAAAATGCTCACATATCAACCCACATATGCTGCGCTTTTTCGAGAATTTTTCGCACCAAAATCGACTAAAATCTGACCGTTTGTGCCAATCTTAGTAAACAGTTATTTGACAGCAAGGCTCTCATATAAAAATTTTTATGCTTATAAACGACCGCCTGCTACGCGCCCTGCGTTGCGAACCTGTTGATCAAACGCCGATTTGGATTATGCGCCAGGCCGGGCGCTACTTGCCGGAATACCGCAAAATACGCGCGCAGGTTAACGGCTTCTTACAACTATGCCAGACCCCCGAACTGGCTTGCGAAGTTACCTTACAACCCCTGGCGCGTTTTCCTTTAGATGCAGCGATCGTATTTTCCGATATTCTAACCATCCCTGACGCCATGGGCTTAGGGTTACATTTTATTGAAAACGAAGGACCCAAGTTCACTAACCCGATTCGTTCAGCAGCCGATATTCAAGCATTGCATGTACCGGACGTGGCGACACAATTGCGTTATGTCATGGATACCGTGGCATTAGTGCGGCGCGAATTAAACGATAAGGTCCCACTCATCGGTTTTTCTGGCAGTCCCTGGACACTAGCGACCTACATGATTGAAGGCGGCGCCAGCAAGACCTTTAGTCTAATAAAAAAATGGCTGTTTAATGATCCTACCAGCCTACAACAACTGCTACACACCTTAGCCCTTGCTGTGAGCGATTATTTATTAGCGCAAATCGCTGCTGGCGCACAAGTCGTCATGTTGTTTGATACTTGGGGCGGTATATTGACGCCGGGTGATTACCACGCGTTTTCGCTGCATTACATGCAACAAATCATCACCGCCATTCGCAACCAACACCAACAAAGCGTGCCAATTATTTTATTTACCAAGAACGGTGGGCAATGGTTAGAAACCATGGCAGATAGCGGCGCAGATGCGTTAGGCATTGACTGGACCATCAATATCGGCGAGGCGCGTAAACGTGTGAATAATCGAGTTGCCTTACAAGGAAATCTGGATCCTGCGGTATTGTATGGCTCAACTGCGCGCATTGAGGCGGAAGTGCGCACTATTCTGCATGATTATGGCAATGAGCCAGGTCATATTTTTAATCTGGGGCATGGTATACAGCCAGACACGCCACTGGAAAATGTAGCGGTGTTGGTGGATGCAGTGCATCGGTTTAGTAAATGCTTAAAATAGATTTCTAAGTACAACTTTAATTACGGTTAACTTCCTAACTACGCGTAAGAGCGTCTGGATCATACTCTTGCACATTATTTAACCGCATGTCCTCCATCCCTAACAACATCTCTTTCACGATATTATAACTAAGGTCTGGATTTTCTTCGGCAATACGGCCTATTCTTGCCCAATGTTCAATCTGTTTTGGCACAGAGCAATTCTTTGCGCAAGCATAAGAACAGGCCATATTAACTAGCTCACTATCTAAATTAACATTAATACCCATAATTGTATCTCCTGTTAAATAGGGATATTTTGCTAAAGCAATGTACGATAATCAATGTCTAAAATTTTGGCGATTTGTTTGGCAAGCTTTTTTCCAATCGGCCGCTTATTATGTTCCATTTCTGATAAATGGTGTTGTCGTATACCAACCAACTCTGCAAGCTGCACTTGGGTTAAATCTGCGCGAAAACGGAAAATTTTTAAATGGTAACCCGCCGTTAGGTAGTACTTTCCATGCCGCTCCTTTAGTTCCTGATGCACAACTGCCGCAGGAACAGTTTCATTAGCCGCATAATCATCCAGCGCCCGATAAACTAATTGTTTGATCTTACTAGCATTGATAATGCTACGCGGCACAACATTAACATCTGCCAACTCATGATGAATTTTTATCGCCCTCAAGTGTTCAGTATGCATCTTTTCGGTGTCCTATATAAAAATGTCTATCAATAAAAAATCCGAATCCACTATATATTTCATTCTGTAGCGGTAATTCAGTCTGATACGGTAACTGTTATACTCTATTTTTTTAACATCCCAATGTCTTGGTACAGGTCCCATATTCTCAAAAGCAGTAATAGCTTTACCAACTAACATCTGGATATTAGCAGGAAGCTCTTTCAATTGTTTAAAAGCTTTGGGGGATAGATTTACAGTATATTTTTGCATAATAACACAATAGATTAAATTTGTATACCATAAATTGGTATATACATTGGTAGATGCTTAACCAGAAAGACACCATAAAAATGCCCCCTTTTTTCAAAGGGGGCACTCTCCTACTCCATCACAATCCTGCCAGGATTGTTTTTAACTAACGTCGCCAAAGTTTTTTGGCTCATGCCTTTAACACTCGCCAGCTCATCTACCGATTTAAACGCACCATGTTGTGTGCGATAATTTACGATAGCTTGTGCCTTGGCATCGCCAACGCCCTTTAAGGTTTTCAGTTGTTCGGCATCAGCGGTATTGATATTCACTTTTTCGCTGTTAGCCTTTTCCCCAGATGAGGATGTTGCACTTGACGCAGAAGTAGTGGTTGCTCCCTGCGTGTTTTCTGCTGCACTGGCCGGGATTGAAAAGCCCAACGCTAATGCCATACTGCACGCAATGAGGTAACGATTAAGGGACATAATAAGTTCTCCATTTAAGTTGATAACAATTTGATTTGAATCTTTTACGCAGATTCGAGATCAGCTTAGCAGGAAAAAATACTTCACAATACCGTAATTTTTACCGTATTGACCACCTTGCAGTAATAGTGTAGGGACGATAGACTACGCTATATATTCTTGGCCAAAAGCAGATTCATCATGGAAAAAACCTACGATCCACAACAACTTGAACAACACTGGTACCAGCAATGGGAAACCGCTGGCTACTTTATTCCACAGCCAGGAAGTAAACCCTACTGCATCATGTTGCCGCCGCCTAACGTCACAGGCACCTTACACATGGGTCACGGTTTTCAAGTAAGCTTGATGGATGCCTTAATACGCTATCGTCGCATGTGTGGTGATAGCACCTTATGGCAAGTCGGCACCGATCACGCCGGTATTGCCACACAAATGGTCGTAGAGCGGCAATTATTGCAGGACTGGCGTGAAGCGTCATGATTTGGGACGCGATGCCTTTGTGGATAAAGTATGGCAATGGAAACATCAATCCGACGGCGCCATCAAGAGCCAATTACGTCGCATGGGCGCTTCATTAGATTGGACGCGCGAGCGCTTTAGTTTGGACGATGATATTAACCGCGCGGTGATCGCGGTATTTACTCGAATTATACGACGAAGGATTAATTTACCGCGGCAAACGCTTAGTGAATTGGGATCCTAGCCTACTCACCGCAGTATCTGACTTAGAAGTTATCTCACAAGAAGAACAAGGATCATTGTGGTACTTGCGTTATCCAGTTGTCGAAAGCAAGGAATCATATTATCGTCGCCACCACACGTCCTGAAACTATGTTCGGCGATGTGGCGGTTGCGGTTCATCCCGAGGATGCACGCTACCAACATTTGATCGGCAAATATCTATATCATCCGCTGACTCATCACAGCATTCCTGTTATTGCGGATGACTATGTCGATCCTACATTTGGTAGCGGCTGTGTCAAGATTACACCCGCGCATGATTTTAACGATTATGCCATTGCACAACGGCATCATTTACCGTTGATCAATATCTTCACACCAACAGCGCATTTAAATGAAAACGTGCCAGAAACCTATCAAGGGTTAGAACGTTTTGCGGCGCGCAAACGTATCGTGCAAGATTTAGAAAAACTTGGCCTGTTAGAAAAAACCCAGCCGCATAAATTACAAGTACCACGTGGCGATCGCTCCAATGCCATCATTGAACCGTACCTCACCGACCAATGGTATATCAGGGCGCAACCGCTGGCTGAACCTGCAATTGCCGCCGTTAAAAATGGTGACATTCAATTTGTGCCAGAAAATTGGAATAAAACTTATTATCATTGGTTAGAAAATATTGAAGATTGGTGCATCAGTCGACAATTGTGGTGGGGACATCGTATTCCAGCCTGGTATGACGACGCAGGCAATGCATACGTCGGCGCTGACGAAGATACAGTGCGCAAAAAATATCATTTAGGCGCACTACCACTACGCCAGGATGATGATGTGTTGGACACCTGGTTTTCTGCTAGTTTATGGCCATTTGCCACCTTGGGTTGGCCAACGGCAACGCCAGAATTCAATACCTTCTACCCAACCAATGTGTTACTCACGGGTTTTGATATTTTATTTTTCTGGGTGGCGCGCATGGTGATGATGGGGCTGAAATTCACCGGCAAGGTTCCCTTTAAAACCGTGTACATCACTGGCCTGATTCGTGACAACGAAGGTCAAAAAATGTCGAAATCTAAGGGCAATATCCTCGACCCCATCGATTTAATCGACGGCATTGATCTTGAAACTCTGGTGAAAAAACGCACCCAGGGATTGATGCAACCAGAACAAGCTAAAAAAATTGAACAAGTAACTCGACGCGATTATCCCAATGGTATCCCCGCGTTTGGCGTAGATGCGCTGCGCTTTACCTATTGCGCCCTGGCAAACACCGGTCGCGATATTCGTTTTGACTTGGGACGCATTGAAGGCTATCGCAACTTTTGCAACAAACTCTGGAATGCTGCGCGCTATGTATTGCTGCATACGGCGGAGCATGACATCACGACACATCAAGCTGTCGAACTAACATTACCCGATCGTTGGATACTTAGCCGCTTACAAGAAACCATTGCCACGGTGACACAATGTTTTAGCCACTATCGTCTCGATTTATTGGCGCAAGCTCTATATGAATTTACTTGGAATGAATACTGTGACTGGTATTTAGAATTTTCTAAACCAACGTTGCTGGGAGAGAACGTATCAATCGCACACCAACAAGGCACGCGGCAAACTTTAGTAACCGTATTAGAAATACTGCTACGGTTAATCCATCCCCTCATGCCGTTTATTACTGAAGAAATATGGCAGCGCGTCGCGCCATTAGCACAAAAATCCAGATCGAGTAAATCTAGCTCAACTATTATGTTACAGCCCTACCCGACAGTAGACACTGGCAGAATAGATGCAGCTGCCAGCGCCGACGTTGAGTGGCTGAAAAAAATTATTCTCAGCGTGCGGCAAATCCGTGCAGAAATGAACATCGCCCCGCGTAAATTACTGCCGGTGCTGTTGCGCAAGGGCAGCGCCGCAGACAAAACGCGAGTGAAGCAAAACCTGCAATTCCTGCAAGACATCGCCAAATTAGAATCAGTCACCTGGCTGGCTGAAGAACAAACGCCACCGCCCGCCGCAATGGGCTTAGTGGACACTCTGGAAGTGTTAATTCCGCTGGCAGGTATCATTGACACCCAGGCCGAACTATCTCGTTTGGAAAAGGAACTCGCTAAGCTGGATAAAGAAATTACCCGCACCCAAGGCAAGCTAAGCAATGCAGACTACGTTGCCAAAGCCCCCAAGGAAGTGGTTGAGAAAGAGCGCCTACGCACGCAAGAACTACAAGCAGCGGTGGATAAAATTCGCACACAGCAGGGACGCCTGGCGGAGTTGGCCTCTTAACTTTATCTCATAGCATATGAGCTGCTGCAGATGAATCATGGAAAAACCAAACCAGGATAGATTACGATGATTACTGTCTTTCCCGATGTAAGGATACTCGAACCTCAAGCAATCGTAGCTGACGATCAAGCATTCCTAAAAGAAGCTATTTGGATCGATTTACTTTCTCCTTCAAAGGAAGAAGAAGCTCAGGTTGAAGGGTCGCTAGGTCTACTTATTCCCACACGCGAAGAAATGGTAGAAATTGAATTATCCAGTCGTCTGTATAAGGAAAGTGGCATACTCTTTATGACAGCGACGATGGTCGCCCAATCTGATTCGCCGGATTTTAAACTTGATCCCGTCACCTTTGTTCTAACACAGCAACAGTTAATCACCATACGTTATATCCAACCACAATCGTTTAAAATCATTACCGCCCATTTGAAGAAATTTGATGTTACCCATAACAATGCCACAGCCTTGCTGATTGAATTGTTAGATGCAACCGTTGATCGTTTAGCAGATATATTAGAGCTTGTGGGTCACCGCCTGGATGAATATTCAAAAAATATTTTTCGACCGCAGCAGGATACTGCAGAGAAACCAGATTACCATCAGCTCCTACAGCAAATTGGCGCTAATGGCGATCTTAATACCAAGGCGCGTCAAAGTTTGGTAACCTTCGACCGTTTAATCACCTTCTTTGGACAAACAGCAGGTTCAAGGATTGATAATGAAGGACACTTGCGCTTAACAACCCTAAGTAAGGATATTGCTTCGTTAAGCGATCACGCCAGCTTTCTTTCAAGCAAGGTTAATTTCTTGTTAGATGGCACCCTGGGCATGGTAAGCATTGAGCAGAATAATATTATTAAAATAGTTTCTGTTGCCGCTGCCATTTTTCTACCCCCCACACTCGTGGCAAGCATCTACGGTATGAATTTCCATGTCATGCCTGAATTATCATGGAAATATGGGTATCTACTTGCTGTTGGTTTAATGGCGCTGGTAGCTTGGCTACCTTACAAATATTTTAAGTACCGGAAGTGGTTATAAACATATGGGCTCTACTTAATATTTGTATCATTTCCACTTTACTAACTATACGAGACATGGCAAATATGTATATGCTAGATTAGTATAAAGTATAGGAGTTAATTTAATTATGTTAAAAAAAGAGGCGGTCTTTACCATGAAACTAGAGCCGGAGCTACGTGCCGAATTTATAGCCGAAGCAGAAGCTACACATCGACCAGCATCGCAAGTATTACGTGAGTTAATGCGTGAATTTATTCAGCAACAGCGTGAAGTTCGCGAATATGAAGAATTTTTACGTCATAAAGTCGAAGTGGGTCGCGCTTCTATGCACGCCAACCTTGGTGAACCAAATGACAAAGTGGAAGCTAGATTCGCTGCACGGCGTGCTTACGAACTCGGCATTACGCCCACTCAAGCTATTACAATGTTATATAAAAAAATTGCTCGCGAGCATGAATGGTTTATAGAGCTAAAAATACCTAATGCAGAAACACGCAAAGTCTTGGAAGAAACTGATAAAGGTATTGAACTCATAAAATCTAAGAATATTGATGATTTATTTAATGAGTTAGGAATTTAATTTGCTAAAAATTCAACGCAAAAAGACGTTTGAAAAAGATGTAAAACGTTCTAAAAAAAGAGGTTTAGATTTAAGAAAACTCTATGAAAAGTTACTTTGACTATAAAGCTAAAGATTTTAACCCTTACCAGGTTCTCACCATCTACCCTACTGAATTAGGTATCTTTGGCTCTCACACCTTTCATGAATTAATGATTGCAGATAGCATCAGGGTCAATGCGTTCAAACAAGCCATCAACAAAGCCAATCACGATTTGCCTAATTCAGTATGGGTAGACGTAGGGTCTGGTCTTTGCCCACTCACCCTACTTGCAGCTTCGTCGCCAGAATCAAAGAAAATATATGCAATTGAACAAGTGGAATCTACTATCAATCTGGCAAGGACGATTATAGACGCACAACCTAAGACGCTACAAAACAAGATTAAACTGCTACATGGTTTATCACATAACATCAATCTTCCAGAAAAAGCGGATATTTTGATGACAGAAACCTTGGGGAATTTCGGCGTTGAAGAGGGTCTAATATCTCTGTTAAATGACGCGAAAAAACGTTTTTTAAAACAGGATGCAATTATCATTCCCTCTGAAATCGAATTTATCATAGCGCCAATAGAATCAGCGCGTTGTTATCAGAGAATAAATTTTTGGAAAAAAAAGCATTATGGCTTAGACTTCTCTAACATGGCTGCTCATGCCACCACGACCGTCTATCATCACCGAGTCCTGGCTGATGAGCTTTTAGGTAATCCAGTAAAAATGGGCAGTATAGATTTGACAGGTAATGTTCCCATTACAGAAAAATTATCTCTGCAAAGCACTCACTCCATTCAAAGAAAAGGCACTTTACACGGTTTCGTTGGCTGGTTTAGAGCCAAACTATATAAAAATATATTCTTAAGCAACGATCCACTCAAAAAGCGTACTCCGTTTAGTTGGACACAAGCCTATTTTCCCCTACCGCTTATTGATCAAAAACCCGTAACTGTAAAGAGCAAACAAATGGTAGACTTTTCAATAGATTGGAATTTAGCCACCAATCAATTAATCTGGAAGCACCGCCTATAATGTGTAATAAAATTTAAAAGGTAGCTGTTAAATCATGAGAATACCAGAAAAGATGCATTATATGACTACACCTACAAAGGATGAAATTGATAATATGCAGCTTGCAGTTGGCCCTATACCTAAACCAAATTCCACCGAAGTATTAATTCGTGTTATGGCTGCAGGCGTGAGTCGAGGCGATATAGGACAGCGAAAAGGTACATATCCACCACCGCCCGATGCAAGCCCTATCCTTGGGCTTGATGTGGCTGGTGAAATTATAGATAAAGGAACTGCTGTCACTGCGTTCAGTATTGGCGACCAGGTTTGTGCTTTAACTAATGGTGGCGGTTATGCAGAGTATTGTGTGGTGCCAGCCACTCAATGCCTTCCTTGGCCAAAAGGTTATGATGCTATTCATGCAGCAGCATTGCCAGAGAATTTCTTTACGGTATGGGCAAACGTATTTCAACAAGGCCATCTTGGTAAAAATGAATCTCTACTTGTACATGGAGGCAGTAGTGGTATTGGACTCACTGCTATTCAGTTAGCTCATGAGTTTGCTGGATCCGTGTATGCTACTGCTGGAAGTTCAGAAAAATGCTTGGCCTGTCTTAAATTTGGCGCAGAGGCTGCCATCAATTATCGGGAAGAAGATTTTGAAATTAGTATCCATAATTTGACCGGTGGCAGGGGTGTTGATATGGTGTTGGATATGGTTGGGGCGCCCTACTTCGCTAGGAATGTTAACTGTCTTACAACAAATGGGCGATTAATTGAAATAGCTACATTACAAGGAGCTATTGTTGAAAATTTTGATTTGAAGCAACTCATAGCAAGGCGCTTGATTATAACAGGGTCTACTTTACGACCACGCAGTGCAGCGGAAAAAGGCGTAATTGCAGCATCATTAAAGGAAAAAGTGTGGCCGGTATTGGATCAAGGACGTTGCAAACCAGTTATTTACAAGGTTTTTCCATTGGCTGATGTAAATGAAGCGCACCAATTAATGGAAAGTAGCCAACATATTGGGAAAATTATACTTTTGAATAATAATTCTCATTAATCAAAGCATTTATTGATTGGCGTAATGATTAGGGAACAGATGCTTATGAAGTGGTTTTTATATTTTTTTATACTCTTCGCTTTTTCTAATCCAGCATTGGCAATCGATTGTCCGATTAAATCTATTGACGCTAGTTACCTTGTTGACATCCTCCCACACTCTAAAGGGTGAGGATTCCTACGGCGTTTACGCTGCAACAGCGTGAATCGCTTCGGTGGGTTCCTGCTTCACCGAGCGACCTGACTGCGTCATCTCTCGACAGGCTAACAAGCGGTGACCCCGCTCTAAAATATTGATTGCGCCAACGACATCGGCATGGTTGCTATAGCCGCAATTGACGCAAACAAACTCCGCTTGCGTTTTGCGATTATCTTTTGAGACGCGCTGGCAGGCTGGGCAGGTTTGACTGGTATTTTTCGGATCAACCGCCAGAAAAATACCGCCATTCCAATCGAGTTTGTAAGCGATCTGTCGCCGAAATTCGCCCCAACCCTGATCGAGTATCGAGCGATTCAGGCCAGATTTTTGTCTCACCTTGCGACCTGGCTGTTCACGTGTGCCCCTGGCAGATTTCGACATGTTTGTTATCTGCAACTCTTCCATACAAATGAACGCGTGGTTTTTGCTGAGCTTTGTACTGGTTTTATGCAGAAAGTCGTGCCTGACATTGGCAATCGTGTGGTGAATTTTTTGAATTCGTTTTTTTGCTTTTTCCCAATTACGGCTGAATTTTACCTTACGACTCATGCGCCGTTGATAGCGCGCAAGGCGTATTTGATGTTTCTTAAAACTATCCAGTGGCAGGATGTAGTTGGCATCGTTCAAGGTTGCAAAGCGTGCAATCCCGACATCAATACCCACTTCGGCAGTCGCTGTTGGTAACGGTTGGTTTATGTCACGTTCTGTCTGTATCGATACAAACCACAGATCATTGCGCTGACTCACCGTGACATTTTTAATCTCTCCCAGTACCGGGCAACTATTGCGATAGCGCATCCACCCCAACTTTGGGAGAAAAATGCGACGGTTTTTTTGTTCTAACTTGCAACCCTGGGGAAAACGAAAACTGTTCGATGAGCGGCCTTTTTTCTTAGGCTTAGGAAAATCGGCGCGTTTGGCAAAGAAATTTTTAAACGCACGCTCTAAGTTTTTGGTGACTTGTTGTAAGGTTTGAGAGGGTGATTGTTGCAAATAGGGGAATTCTTCTTTCCAGGCCAGTAACCACGCATTCATACCAAAACTAGTGGTAAATTTTTCACCTTCCGCATGGTGTTGTTGTTGCCGAACCAAGGCCAAATTTCATACCTTGCGTGCATTACCCGCAAACTGACCCATGGCGCGTTGTTGCGCACCATTCGGCTCAATACGGAATTTAAAGGCTTGCAGTCGCTTCATGCAACTATTATAGTGCGATTTGAAGTGAACACAATACCGTAGTGTATTGAGCAATCAAAAAAAAAAATGATCGAAGGAGTTCCTTATATCCCCGTCATGAATGACCGGGTTTTACGGAACGATGGATAAAGTAAGCGCTGCTATTCGCGCTACGACATCGTGTCAAAATGCTGCGGAACTTGCGACCGCGTGTGCCATGGGTGCTTCTGGCGATGTAACCTTGGCGTCAGCAGCAGAACATAAGTGTGGTCTTGATTTTTGGAACAAACTCTCTGCGCAAGAGAAAAAAATTTACAACCACATTCAATCAAAATACAATGACAAGTATAAAAATAAGGATGGTACGATGTATATCAGCTTTAATGCTTTTTGTCGTCTGGATGTCGCCAAACTTTATAGCGAACTCTACACCCCAGGGGACTGACCTTCTCCCGCCCTAAATAGTCATTTCCTAACCAATGCCCTTGTTTTGACCCACAGCATATGGTATGCTGCGGGTCATATGCTGCAGGTAACCTGCTGCATATGACCTGTAGCCTCTGAAAGGTAGATTATGCAGCCTTCTCTTGTTGATTATTTCCCCGCCAAGCTGGCAAAAGCACCGCGTTTCTGCAACCGAACCCAGGAGCGTGAGTTATTAAGCAGCAATATCCAGTTAGGCCGCCATACCGTGCTTGTGTCGCCTCGGCGGTATGGAAAGTCCAGCCTGGTGCATCAAGTAGTGCTCGATATGCAGATTCCTTGCGCCGCCATTGACCTATTCCTGGCCCATGATGGAAGGGCGATTACTAAACGTATCCTTGATGGTATCGCCAGCGTTATCTCCCAGATTATCCCTCTGTCTCAAAAAGCCTTAATTACCGCACAAGGCTTCTTCAGTCATTTTAAAGTGGTCATGGAGGCAGGTGGGTTTGGTTTACAGTTTTCGCATGAAGCAGCTGGATTCGGCTCAGTAGAACAAATCTTTGATTCGCTTAAATCTCTAGCCAAATTGGCGGAATCTAAAAAAAAGAAAGTACTATTATTCCTGGATGAATTTCAAGATATTGCAAGTGCAGATAACTCCCGATCCATTCAAGGTGCTATCCGTAATGTTGCCCAAGATACCTCAAACGTGGTGTTTGTGTTTTCGAGCAGTAATCGGCATTTATTGTTACAACTATTTGATGATAAAAATAAACCGCTCTACATGTTATGTGACAAAATATTGCTAGGCAGGATGTCTTCAGAAGATTACAAACCATATATTCAAGTGGCTGCTAAGAATAAGTGGGGAAAGCATATCGACGATACTGTTTTAAACAGAATATTAACCCTGACCGAACTACATCCTTTTTACGTAAATCTACTTTGCAATGAACTCTGGAAAGGGCAATCACCTACCGTCAAAATACCTGTGGTTGATGATGTAACTCAGGCATGGGTGGCCTGCTATGAAACTGAAGAGCGCCGCTTAATTTCCGAGTTAGAAAAATTAACAACCAACCAGCAAGACATTCTTAAAGCCATTGCGCAAAATCCAATTGACGAACCCAGCAGTCAAAAATTCTTAACTGACGTAGGTCTCTCATTATCGAGCGTTAGAGCAGGAATGAAATCATTAATAGAAAAAGACATGATTTACCGTGTTAAAACACACGACATCAATATTCCGAGTTTAAAAAAGGGGGAATATAGAGTACTCGATCCCCTGCTAGCCTATGCACTTAGGAAGTACAGTTAAACGGGAAGACTGTCATGCGCAACCTAATTAAATCCCTGCTAATTATTATTTTTATTACCCTATTGCAATTAGCAATATACGATCTTTTTCTAAAGCCGACCATTACAACCTGGGGCGCAACAAAGCAAGAAGTATCCATGCCAATGGCGGGTGATGATAAGGCTCTTACTATCACCTCTACTCGAGCTATAACGATCAATGCCCCCAAATCTAACGTCTGGCAATGGTTAATACAACTAGGTGCTGACAGAGGTGGTTTCTATAGTTACGAGTTTATTGAAAAAATACTGGGGTATAAAACTCGTCATCAGGATTTAATTAAACCTGAATTCAAACAGATAGTGGTAGGTGATGTTGTCCGCGGATCAATTGATGAGAAAGCCAGCATCATCCCTTACAATTTCCGCGTACTCTATGTTAAGCCAGAAGAAACATTTGTTTTGGACAAGTGGGGAACATTTTTATTAAAAGAAGTGAACAGTGGACAAACACGCCTGATTATTCGAACACAAGAGGTTGCAGGCTCAAATCCATGGTCAAAAGTTGCGAATTATATAGCCGTTCCACTGCACTTTATTATGGAAAGGCGAACCCTAATTGGCATCAAGGCACGCGCAGAAGCAGGAGAAAATATTCAATTGTCACAGCGTGAAGATATACTCTGGTTCTCTGGCATCGTCTTATCAGGCTTACTCATTTGTGTTCTTGTTTTTATAGGGCGTGGCATCACCCAAGGCATTATAATTCCATGCGTGTTTAGTTCATGTTGGTTATTCGCACTGCTGCTAGTTAACCCAATACCCTTGTATAGCATTGGTTTGCTGTTCATTATGTGTGGGTATTTGGCGGTGTTACATGGGTATCTCAGAAGGTGTTAAACACTGCTTTCGCGTTTGAGCGCAATGACACAGGAAAAGATATTGTAGGGTGGACACTGACGAATCCTCACGAATAATAAACGTTTTTGGCATTGTCGAAGCCCTGTATTTGCTGGATCGCTTTGTGTAATTCCTGTTTAGTAAATAGAATAGGATACTTAACGATTTGGCATCCTATAAAAAATACAGACAACACATTTCGGCTCTTAATGCTGTTCGTCTGAAAGTTAATATGGAGGTTACGACTTTTGGCACATAACCCCAATAACCATGCCAATAATGTTCCTATTAAGCCTATTAACAGTAAGTTAGTTAATCGCTTAACGCCTAATGAGCGAGAATATCTTAACCCAAAACCAAATTGTGGATTCTTAATATCTCTAAAACTCTCTTCTATCTGCATACGCATTGCGTAAAGCTCAACTACTCTGACCGATGTTCGTTTTCCCCCACCTAACGAATGTACCAAAACCCATGCCTGACGGGCACTCTTAGCATTTGCCACACTTACATGACGGGATGCCTTGTCTCCATAAACATTCTTTCTAATACGACCTTTGCGCGTATTTTTGTAGGCTTGTAAGTAACAAGAAAACTTGTGATCCTTTGTTAGTAATACCTTTCCTATACGATCAATTACTGCTTTTTTATAGGATAATAATGTCGTTATGCAATTCCATTGCATCCCATCCAATGTGTAACTACTTCGGTTAATAACTCGACCTATAAAATCCCACCCAAGTGCCGATACCTGTTTGAACCAGGGAATACCAAAACCCGCATCTGTCACGATAATCGGACAACAAGAAGGGGGCAGTACTTGTGATAAGCGCATTAAAAACTGTTTATGAACCTCAGGATTATTGTAAGCTTTTAATGGATGGACTTCCTCATACAACGACAAGGCTCGTCCTCCTACCGGTGTGGCTGCTCGTAGCAACTGATAACGTTCTCCCACACTAACACTCGACCAATCAACTATAATACATGGTTTTGTTTTACTACCTAAAATAAGACCAGCTGTTGCTGTCTGAATCTCCAATGCTTCCCGATACAAATGCTCGTTGCCAATTAAGCGATCCATTCGAGTAATATTATATTTGGTTTTTAGTTTATTTATGAGACCACGTCCCAAACCCACAACGCTTAATCGAGCACACTTGACTAACGTTTCTGCTGCTAATACGAATACTTCTAACCTCTTTTTGTGGATATTGCATGATTTTAAAAGCACATTGTGCAATAATTTGCCCGCCTGCATAACTTTCTCCTATAGTAAGTTGTCAAGAAACTTTATTCTAGGAGTTAGTTATGCAGCAGTCATTCTCTTTTTAGTATTTATTTGGCTAATTTCCTCAAATTCGTGAGGATTCGTCAGGGGTGGACAAAGGAGCGTTGCGACGTGTTCACCAATATTATTTAAAAGCGACTTGTCGTCCCGGAATTCAATGGCACTACCTTAAGGAATAGCACAAAGTGTTCGTAGGGGCAGGCACAGGGGCCTGCCCCTATGAATGCTGAGTGCGATTACTTAAGTTAGTGCCATTAGGTCAAGCCCTGGCTTGTGTCGCACTGATTTCTTGGTCTTGTGTTCAAGTATATTTATTTAGGAGAGAAACGTGAAAAATCACTTGATTTTTAATAAAAAATTACTAGAAGAAGCTCAGGTTATTGGTCATCATAAAACTAAAAAAGAGACGATTAATGCTGCTTTATTGGAAATATATAGTCTCCGTACTTGGGATTGCGGTTTTTGCAATCGCAAGTACGACCGGGCGATGGGGATTTTTAAGGGGAGAAGCGCCTTTCTCTCCCCTTAAATTGCCGTGTCGCAAGCTTGCTTGCGCCGGCAATCTTATAAAGATTATACTCACCGCGCTCTTGAACAAAAAGTCGTTATTTCAAGTACAGTGAGTTATGTAGATGGCTTTCAAAACCCGCGTAAAAGCAGCGCATACCTAAACCGCATATAATAACCCGCCACAATCGCCATTCCGGCAAAGTTTACAATTTAAGATTAGTTTAAGGTTGCAGAAACAATGTGACAACTTCGGAAAATTTCGGTAGAAAGGTTGGGCCGGTGAGAAAAATGAACGAAAGAACGGCAGCAGTTACATTGACCTGACAGTCGACTGTTACCATTAGCACACGACCCGAACAAATTATCCTAATTTATTCGCATAAAGTCCAGCTTTAATCTCATCTCATCGGCACAAAACGTCGATGAAGAAAAGTGCTCGTTTGTTTACATGTCTGCTTTGCCGCTCTCAAGTCATTATTTGTAGTGACTGTGACAGAGGCAATATTTATTGCGGAACAAACTGTTCACAGCCAGCTCGTGTGCACTCGCTTCGTATGGCGAACCCGCTCTACCAAAAAAGTTTCCGTGGCAAACAAAAACATGCTGAGCGTCAGCGGCGTTATCGTGCGCGTAAAAATAAAAAAGTGACGGATCAGGGTTCCCCTGCACTACCCACCAATGATTTACTACCTCGCGTGCCAAATGAACGCACAACTACTGTTAACGTGTGTAATTTTTGTGGCAAATCGTGCTCATTGTTTATTCGTACCGGATTTTTAACGAATATTCCCATGTTAAGCCGTATTTCCGTTCATCTTGGGCGATACAAACCAAAATAAATTTATGAGGAGAATTGTTTTATGGCTATATCAGCCGAGTTAGAAGCAAAAATCATGCGTTACTATCACGTAGAAAAATGGCGAATAGGAACGATGGCGCGTCAATTAAACATACACCACAGCGTGGTGAAAAGGGTATTGTCTCAAGCAGGAATTTCTCAAGCAAATTTTATAAAACGAAAATCGCTTATAACAGATTACCTGCCATTTGTCCTTGAGACACTTGAAAAATATCCAACGTTAACGGCAAGTCGTTTATACGACATGGTTTGTCAGCGTGGTTATAGTGGTGGGGTTGATCATTTTCGGCATTTAATTTCTCTCTATAGACCACGCCGTATAGCAGAAGCATATTTACGCCTTAGAACATTGTCTGGCGAACAAGCTCAGGTTGATTGGGGACATTTTGGTTATGTCGACATTGGCAAGGCAAGGCGACCATTAATGGCTTTTGTGATGGTGCTCAGTTTTTCAAGAAAAATATTTTTACGTTTTTATTTAGATCAGCGAATGGCTAATTTTCTTCGTGGACATGAGGCGGCATTTACTGAATGGAACGGTGTCCCGCGCGTTTTATTGTACGATAACCTAAAAAGTGCAGTGCTTGAGCGTCAAGGAGATGCCATTCGTTTCCACCCCATCTTATTAGAATTTTCTGCTCATTATTGCTTTGAACCACGCCCTGTTGCTGTTGCACGCGGCAATGAAAAAGGACGAGTGGAACGAGCAATCCGTTATGTCCGTGACAATTTTTTCCCCGCGCGAGAATGGAAAACAATAGAAGAACTGAACCATCAAGCGACAGAGTGGTGTCATGGTGTGGCGGCGAATAGACCGTGTCCTGAACATCCTGCCTTATCGGTTCGTGATGTTTTTTTAGAGGAACAACCAACATTATTTAGACTGCCTGATAACCCTTACCAAACGAATGAAAGACAGGAGGTTAAGGTAGGGAAAACCCCTTATGTACGTTTTGATTTAAATGATTATTCGGTACCGTATACTCATGTTCGTCGTGTGCTGACCGTGTCCGCCACACCCACTCAGGTTTTTATTTTAGAGGGTGCTCATATTATTGCAGAACACGAACGGAGTTACGACAAAGGCTGTCAAATTGAACAAGAAATTCATATCCAAGAATTGGTTGCGATGAAGAAACATGCTCGCCAACACCGAGGACAAAATCGATTAACACATGCTGTTCCGTCGAGCGTTACACTACTGACTCAGGCAGCAGAACGCGGCTATTCGTTAGCATCCATCACCTCACAACTGTTGCAGTTACTGGATAGCTACGGCCGCGCCGAATTGGAGATGGCTATCCAGGAAGCATTATTGCGCAACGTACCCCATCCAAACGCAGTCCGATTAAGCTTAGACAAACGTCGCCATGAGCTTCAACAACTTCCCCCTTTATCGATTGATTTGCCTGACGACAAGCGTGTACGTGAGCTTTTTGTGCGCCCTCATAAGCTGAATGAATATGACCAACTACAATCCTTTATAGAGAAAGCATTTGATGAAAAATGATACGTTATTTCAAAGAGCAAACACATTAAAACTTTACGGAATCACGTCCCACTGGGAAGAAGTGGGTGAGACAAATTGGATAGAAAATTTAATTTCCTGGGAAGAGGCTGAGCGATCACACCGCAGTCTTGAGCGTCGACTCGGCAGTGCACGCATCGGACATTTTAAATCATTAGCTGATTTTGATTGGGGTTGGCCAAAGAAGTTAGATCGAGCCGCAGTCAATGAGTTGATGCAACTGGAGTTTATCAAAGAATCAACCAATGTTATTTTTTGCGGCCCAAACGGCGTTGGAAAATCCACCATTGCTAGCAACATTGCCTATGAGGCAGTCATTGGCGGGTTTACTGTATTATTCACAACTGCAGGTCACATGCTAAATGAACTGGCGTCCCAGGATGGAGCGAGCGCATTGCGTAGGAAGATAAAACACTATGTACAGCCACAACTATTGATTATTGATGAGGTTGGCTACTTATCTTACTCAAACCGCCACGCCGATTTGTTATTTGAAATTATCTCGGGTCGATATCAAGAAAAATCCACCCTGATCACTACCAACAAACCTTTCGCAGAGTGGGGAGAGATATTCCCAAATGCTTCTTGCGTCGTTTCACTGATTGACAGGTTGGTACACCACTCTGAAATAATCAGCATAGAGGCAGAGTCATTTCGACTTAAAGAGGCAAAAGAAAAAAGTGTAAAGCGGAAAGAAATCCGCGCTAAACGCATACCTAAATCTAACTCTGCTGGAGGTAAATAAAAACAATGAACATCAACCTCGATGATATGTTACCTGATGGTGTTTCTGATGAGGTTGCGTATTGTTTGGTCGAATTTTTTTCGAGCCTCGCTTTAGCAATTGAATCTCATTATTTTTCCCAAGTACGGCGACACATGAATGCAATCACGCCACCCACTATTTCAAACTGTGCTCTGGACGAAGTTGATGAGGAAAACCATTTTTAAACATGACTAAGCTAGAGAAGAGCGTCAGCTCTTCTCTAGCTTATTGCTATTCATCCTTAACAATATTTTAAGAGAACCGCAGGCGCAGCAGCGAATATTTCTTTAGCCAGGGGGAACTACGTTTTAATTGTTCGCCATTTATACGCGGATTTGCTCCGCCGTCAACAAGCCTTGCTGGCTGCTCCTCGCTGTCTACGCTTCGTTGTCTTCGTTACCTGACAACGTAGAGATTCGCTTACGTTAAAACACATCAGCCCACGCAAACTATTGCTCGCAGGGCAACCAGCAGGTCTTGCATTTACTGCCCTGTGGTACCTGGGTAAACAACACGTTACTATTAAAACGATTGAGATCATCCAAAAGCAACTTTCAAAGTCGGAATTTAAAGCGTTGCAATCTATTATTACTTCTATGCCTGGATGGATGGCGGATGTGTTTATAGAATTTGAGAAGAGTAAAAACCGTACCCAATAGCTTTCTACAAATCTTTAAGGAAGGGAGAACCCACTTTACGGATTATTTTCAGTCAATCGCCAAGTCATTGAATACCAGGCTGATAGCGACCTGCGAGATTATGAAAACGTAGCGCTCGATCCATGCCTAGATAAATAGGAGCATCACACAGACGTATAAAGCGTGGCGTGAAGGGAAGATTTTTGCTCATGCAGAGGCTTCGACTGACACTTAGCATATTCTAACGCTTTATGCGCCAACAAGCGTGTGGTATCAACTACTCGCATACCTAAATTTTGTTCGTTATATACTTCTGGAAGCTCAGTGCATCCAAGAATGATTGCATCGCAAGATAATTTTTTAAGGGAATTTTTGGCAATTTCAGCAGCGATGGCAAGAAGAAGCATGCATAGTGAATTCAGGATGTTTCCCACTCACATCGTACTTAGCTGATTCAGCTACAATTTCATTGGCACAAATGCAAGCACCAACTGTGGTAATGTCTACAATGCCGATATGTTTCATTTTTTGAATGTCCTAAAAATATATTGTTTATAGCTAAGCAACACGACTCATTAATTACCCATAAAACTGTCAATTTTTTCATGGCAAATAACCTCGCCTACCTTTTTCAATTCCTCAACCTGTTGATATATACCCATTACACTTCAAGATGCGAACAACGGTGAATGCAATATTTGAAAGTTATCAGTAATTCGTGCGCGTAAAATAGTTTTCTTTCTACCAATAGTTTTAAAAAACTCTAGCGTTGATTCCGTAAATTCAGAAAATTTCCCATAGTATTTATTATACCTGACATTCTCATGCATTAATTTCCAGACTCGTTCAACCGGATTTAAATTAGGTGAATAAGGTGGTAAGTAATGCAGCTTGATTCCAAGCTCTTTCGCCAAACGGTATACCTCATCATTTCGATGTGGCCTTGCATTGTCCCAGATAACATGTACCTTGTACTTCCCAGGATTTGCTTGTCGTAAATGCCAAAGAAAATCGCATATGTTCATTGCATCTACTTTTTCAACTTGAAGATAACTGAATCGATGGCCATTTAAACAAATGCCACCTATGAAATTTAAACGTTTTTGCTGACTTGTTGTCGCAACTTCTTTGCGAATACCTTTTAAAATCCAGCCATAAGTCAACTGTGTCTGGTGTTGAGGATGCACGCTATCTGCAAAGTAAATAGGTTCTTTTTCCCCAGCTTTCTTCTTCAAACGATTATAATATTGGACAAATTTCTTCTGCTTTTCTTTATCCGCTTTGGCAAGCACTGCGTGAGCTTTCTTATAACAAAAATCATGATTATGCAGCCATTTAGTCATGCCACTAATACTGTATTTTTTCCCATAAGTTTTCCCAACATACTGGCAAATGTCTTTTACATAAAGGTAGGTAATTTCTTGCAGGTGCTCTATTAGCTTGCTTCATTATCGGTTAAATTACCAACACTGCCACCATTTCCAGTCTTAAGCTTCTGTTCTCGTAGATATTCATCAATATGGCGACGTATGGTCTCATCATCTAGCAGAAGAATATGAGCAATCTCCAAACAACTGTAACCATCATCATATGCTAAAACAGCTTTAATGCGGTCGCAGATTCGTTTGTCGCGTTCCTTACGATGGCGATAAAGTAATTTTTCTCGTTCCTTTGGGGTCAGTATCTTTTCCATGAATGTCTTTTACTATATTTTTCAATTTAGTGCAGCAAATTTCGCATCTTCATTGGCAAGCGGTATAGCTTCTTGATTTACGAGATTTTACTGGTGCATTACTCCACAAAAGCCTCGCAGGGTTTAAAGTTAATTTAATCTACTAGCAAATTAACAATTAACCGTATTATTAAGTCTTTCTGTGATGGGGCGCTTTCTGCAATAAGTAATGCCAAGGCTGTCAAACCGTTTTCATTTAACCTAATCGGTAGATTTTGCAATCTCAAATAAAGCAAAAATATAAAGCTACCAATACGCTTGTTACCATCGACAAAAGGATGGTCTTTAATAACGAAATATATTAAATGAGCGGCTTTTTCTTCGACACATTTATATAATGACTCACCGTCAAAAGTTTGCTCAATGCCATTAAGAATGCTATCTAAGCCATGGTCACGCTCTTGACCAAAAAGTGGTGTCGATTCTTGACGCGCGTATAAATCCGTTTTTAAGGAAGCGATAGCCCTAATTGCAGCTTTATAGTCTAGGTGAAATTTTGTCTGGCGCCCTTTTTCAGGTAATTTTAAACGATCTTCATCGTATGCTAACAATAAGTTCCATGTTTTTGCATAACTCAAAATTAACTGGATGGCTTCAGAGCCAACATCATTGACTAACTCATGGTGGCGTAAAGTTTTCTGCAACAACTCAACCGTTAGCCGTAGTTCGTGCAACCCCTGCTGCGCCAGGCGTGGGTTATAGGTGGTGTAACCTTGGATTAAGTGTTTTTTTAATACGTCTGTAGCCCATTGTCGAAACCGAGTACCCTGTTTAGATCGTACCCGATAACCCACAGAAATAACCACATCGAGATTATAGTGTTGGGTATCATAAGTCTTACCATCAGGCGCAGTTATCCGGAAATTCCGGATAACTGAATTTTCCTCAAGTTCTGCTTCTTTAAATATATTCTGAATATGCTCCGAAATGGTACGGATATTTTTATCAAAAAGATCTGACATTTGCTTTTGGGTAAGCCAAACTGTCTCTTCTAAGAGATGAACATCTAGCCGGATTTGACCATCTGGAGCAGTATAGATAGCAACTTCAGTTATTTAAGTCTTGCTCTATATAAAACAAGGGGTGGTGGGCCGTGTAGGGTTCGAACCTACGACCAATTGATTAAGAGACAGTCACTTATATCGTAACTACCTTATTTATCAACAGTTTATTAGGCGGCAGCCCACTGCAAATGCCTGGTAGTGCAGCATAAAGCAGCACTGAGTCACGCAAAAAGCACGCACGTCCAATTTAGGCCTGAGAACTTAAAGTATTATGTATTCTGACCTGCAAGGCACAAAAACGCCCAGCAGATACCTCCATCATTAGCCTTACAAAAGGTTAACTGGATAGTATTGCTATCGTACCTGATTACTCGCCCACGTAAAACCCCTTTTCGTATTTTTTATCTATATTTCCTAACCTAAGAAAAAACTAGTGGGACACGATTAGACAATAGATTTGGGGGATACTGTAGGGACAGAAAAACGCTAGATTTAAGACAATTGGCTCAATAACTTCAAGGAAGGGGGGATGAAAGCTAAGAGTTTTCATGGGTAGGCCGTAAAATCTTCCTAATCTCTCTTGATAAATCTGGCTTTGTCATGGAAGATAATAGCGCGACCTTATCTTTATCTTCGAAAAGTTTAATCATGGCGCGCTCAATTGCTTTAACAATCTCATTTTTCATTGGTCTGAATTTCTCCTCAACCTTTAGAGCCTGACACTCCTGAATTAAAGCATCGATTGTAGGCTCTTGACTTTCATCTTTTAGGTTTGATTGGATATATTCAATAAAACTCCTATCAGGTACTTGCACCAAATTTAGGTCAGACAACAACTCATTTATATAGTTTCTAGTCTTTTTATCATCCCATTCATGATCAAATAAATCGACGGTACCAACTCTTCCATACAGCTGGCTAATGATATTCCCTATTTTTGCCTGAAACTCGGGTTTAAGTCCCAATACCCTGCTTTCCAACAGTAAATCGTAATGATCTGTTCTAAAAGAAAAAGATAAGGGGATAACAGCAACCATATCTTCAAGAAGAGGTTGTTGTTTTGGTAGGAAAAAATAGGTTTTCTGGTCAGAGTTATTTAATAGCTTCGAAAGCTTATCCTTTAATTGATCAAGTACTTCTCTTTGCATAATGGTCTTACCTGCAACAACGGCAGGTTTGATCTCATCAATAGCTAACTTTTGTATTATATATTTAAGGCTTTTAATCAGACAAACATTAACATGACTCAGCTTCGGCTTCCGTTTTCCGGTTTTCACCAAATCACAGGATTGCGTTAATACCATGACATATCTATCTTTATCAGACTCCCTATAAACGATTTCAGGGTAAAATTTGTCAAAATAGGAGCGAAATTGCCCATCCACCTTTAATATATCTCCTTGGAGCAAAGAATGGTGTGCTGATGACTCTTGATATACGTAAGGGGGGACAGTTATCCGGATCACAACGTGCCAAGTTTCCTATTAATTTTGGCTCTCAACAAAAAAGCCTCATCTGATTGAGATTTAAATTCCTCAAGGCTATTTTTTGCAATTTCCATAGCCGCTTTAGATAGATACGAAGAAGCACGATGGGATGTTATCGCCTTCACATCCTGCTTGGTCTTCTCCATACTATCCACTCCTCTAGTAGTTTGAGATTTTTTCATGGGGCATTTTTCCTCTTATCCTTCATGAGCAGTTAATATTGAGAATTGACCCTACGTATTAATTGTAGCAGAACGTCATGTATTGCACCAGAATATCCCAGCTCTACCCTACATAAGAAGCACCTTATGTAAAGTACCCCCCTCCCCTAGGCAATGGATTTACTTTTCCGCTTCTTCAACTTAATTAACTCCAGTACTTTCTCGAATTCTAGCTCCGTCGACCTTTTTGTTGATATGCTAGATTTGGCCGCGTTTGACCAGTTCTTGGATTCGTTTGCATCCCATAGCGTTCTCCTCTGAGTAGGAGGACGCCCATTGCACTGTTTATATTCATCCGCCCAAACATCTAAGTCAAGCCGATCAAAGGCGATCCCCTGAATACCAATGCGGATTTCCGTTAAAAAAGGATAACATCATCACATAACTTAAACATAGCAGCACGTTCAAGCTACCACTAAAATTACCTGTGCCAAAAGCTTGAGTTAGAAAAACGACTGTGCCACATTAGCTGGGATATTTTACTGACAAGTGTACATATGAATAAGCCGTAATGAGCGCAATGAGACCTGCTAAAGCAAAAGCTAATGGAGCGCCACCATGCGCAAGCTGAATGGCAAGCCCCAATACAGCAAAAATGCCACCACCTACCATGCCACCGATACCGATGGAGACGGCGGACCAATAACCTAAAGGGCGCTTGCTGGATAAAGCATTATTCATGGGTCCCTAAAGCCTTCCTTTTGTGGTACATATTCCTTATAAATAACTTTAGTGCTTTAAATTGCACAGAGAAATTGGGTCTGTATTCCGCGTGTGCTTTTTCGACTAATGCAATGTCGGCAGCTTATAGCCAACCTCCAGTAAAACCAGCCTTGCGCAGGCCGGAAAATGTCCACGTGAATTATGAAAGCTCACGAATAGAACGATATTTCAAAGGAGATGCTTGCACCAGCATTATTTAGCAAACCCAGGCTTTTGCAATATTTTATCTCACCATGTGAGCCAAAATACTTTCCCTTCAGAAATAATTAAGGCAACAAAAACTTGATGCGGCACACAGAGTGGTCATTTTCTCTCTGAGGGCATTGACGGATTTTCATTGCCACAGCGTGAGCAAAGGTTGTAGATCCATCCCACAACAATACCGAAAGTAAAGCCATCTGCAAATCCCCACAGAGCACCAAGTATCCCCCCGCCAAAACTAGGGGCATACCCGATAAACATAGAGGCGATTTGTTGAATTACGGGAGTGCCATAACCCCAAAGCCATCCTGCCCAGGCGAATAGCATCATACCTAGACCTTCACTGACGCCGATGGCAATTGCAAGAGAAAGTGCATTCAATTTTTTTGACATAACATTTATTCCTTGAAATGAAATACTACCCAGCATGGTTCTTTAGTGAAGATTTTCGATAATAGAGAAGCTTTTATAGAGAATAGAAACAGCCCTCCTCCTAGCCAGCCTACAACTGATGTAACATAATCCTCTATTTTTTCATTCAGGTGGTAACTCGTGCCAAGCAATTATGTTTTCTCCAAAATCTTGAATTGGAAGAATTTTGCCATGAACTGCCCATGTATTTCCCTTTTTCTTATAACTTGCAACCAATATTGGCGGATGACTTTCAAGACCTAATTCCCACCCTTCTGTTGGTGTAATACGCACTAAATATACCCCATTTTGAGGGGGCATATTACCTTCATGCCAACCATTTTGATTTGCCATATTTTTATTCTCCACAATGTATTGACTTTATTCCTATAACGTTTCGTGACTCTAACAAGCCTATTTTGAAATGTCCAACTCTCATCACGTACTGGTCTTTTTTATGGGATCGAAAATTCGATACGCGAGTAGCTTTACGCGGTCACTCAAAAGTGCCCATATCAACGCATACCCCCATACAAACCCGGCCAATTTCCAACCGAGAGGTGGCATAAGGATTCCATAGACCGCGATCAACGTCGCTATGATTTGTGTGCCCAGTACGGCTATCCATAAAATCCGTGCCGGGGGGATCGACCAAAATGGGCCACGGGTGCGTGTCAGAAAGATAGTCATATGTCCGGCCACGGATAGCATCAGATACATCATCGGCTGAAGATGGGGATGGTCGAGGTGAAAAACGCGGTCGCCGAGGTAAAACAGGCCGAATGCGGCCACAGGGCCTATGAAGCCCAGTACCAGAAATCCCCAATACCATGCGCATATCCCAAACCTCAGGCTGATCCTTGTAATGCACGTTGTCATAGGCAATGGACAGGATGGCGCCGTCGTTGAGTAACGCCAACATCACGATCATCACCGCCGTGAGGGGATAAAAATTGAAAATCAGGATTGCCGCCGTCATGAACAATAACACGCGCAGCGTCTCAGCGATGCGGTAAATCGCGTAGCTGTTCATGCGCTGAAAAATTTTCCGACTCTCCTTGATGGCGTCGATAATCACCGACAATCCCGGCGTGAATAGCACGATGGCCGCCGCGGCGCGTGCTGCGTCCGTTGCATCCGAAACGGCGATGCCGCAGTCAGCTTTCTTTAGTGCGGGGGCGTCGTTCACCCCGTCACCGGTCATGCCAACGATATGGCCATGTTTTTGCAGAACATCCACAATGTGGAACTTCTGCTCAGGAAATACTTGGGCAAAGCCATCGGCTTTCTCGACGGATTCAGCCCCGGCCGCAGTCTCTTCATGCTTTGCATCGCCCAGGCCGCTGGCATCGAGGATATTTGTACCCATGCCTAATTTTTTGGCGGTTTCCTGGCGATGGCCAGCGCATCACCCGTCACCATCTTGATCTTCACGCCCATCTGCAGCTGCGGTCGCGATGGTCGCCTTGGCATCATCACGCGGTGGATCAAACAAGGGCAACACGCCCAGAAACTGCCATTCCGCCGTCCCCTTCTGCTCGCGCCACACCCAATGAGCGAAAGCCACGTGCCGCAAAATCATCAACCGTTTTATCGACGTCAGC
>CAVZRN010000003.1:0-63933 GCA_963777715.1 uncultured Gammaproteobacteria bacterium | reverse complement strand
TGGGCGGCTAGGATCAACTGGTCTAACAATTACTGGCGTAGCTTGAGGTGAGGCGGTTTTTTATCGGTTGGCCCCGTGTTATTAAAAAGCGTTCCTCTTACTTGTGCCGGGTTAGTTTCCTCTTTATTCCCCGCTTTTGATGCAAATAAGGCAGGATGATGTTGCCGTAAAAAGTTCATCGGATTGGGGCTGGTAATAAGCGCTTTGTAGAAACTATCTTTATCCGGAAGTTCCAATGATTGTGATAACTGCAATGCGGTTACTAATCTTTTTTGACGATTACGATCGTGCTGAATAAACAGTTGTTCGTTTTCTGGGCTAAGCACTATACCAGCAGTGTTTAATTCCTGTAAATCCTTAAGTAGATCATCTAATTTTGAACAATCCTGCGGAGTTAGAGCAACGTAAATCCCAGCTTTAAGCGTTTGTTGAAAGCGTATATCAGCTAATCCATTGGGATATAACCTACCATATTCGGCTAACAATAATGTCGCTACTGCTTGCTCTATTTGTTCCCAGATAAGTTCTATTCCTTCTGCAACTATCTTATCTCGCAAGTTGGTATAAGCAGGGTTATCTTGCCTATATAAGACGGCCAGGTATTCGACGGCTTTTTTCCGGGCCAAATGCTGTAACTTGTCGCCTGCACCCTCTTGCGTAACTTCTTGAATTTGCACATGCGTATTAACACTGGTTAGTCCATTGATAATCGCAGAAAAAGTGCCATCCGGACAGCCAGGTGCGTCAGGTATCGTTACTTCTTTGCTTTTTGCCTCCTTAGTGTCGGGATCGCTTGAACTATATGCGCGTTGACTTAAGAATATGCCGCGCATGAAACATTCTTTATTATGTTCGATTTGTTTGGCGATGCTATCTGGGGTAATAACAGTGCCAGGTGAGTTTGCCAATATTGCTGCGATAGCCGCCTGTTCATCAGTAGCCGCGCACCAGGCAAGCATTAACCCTTCAGTGGCGTTTATAGTAGTGGCGTTCCCCAGGTTAATCTGAAAAGAAGATCGGTCGCGTGGACAACTTTGTTTTTCAAGCACTGAAATAAATGAAAAATCTTTAGGAAATAATTCGAGCAATGCACGTTTAGCTGCTAATTTTTGCGAGGATTCGGCTGCATAGCCAGTTACATAACCCCAAATTTCCTGAGCGATAACATTTAATGTAAGTGGCGTAATTTCCTGGGCATATTTTGCATGTAGGCCACGAAATGAAGCGATAACCGAACTGGATACACTGCTGGTATGCACATTTTGCTGATCTTGTAGCAGTGGATCAGAAGTAGCTTGAAATAAGATAGCAGCTATTTTTTTTACTGGTAATCGGTGTGTTTCGTTACTATCCTGTTTTTCTTCCTTGGTAGATTTACAGGCATCTGCTATTTGTTCCCATAACTGTTTAAAAGCAGGAAAATATTTTTGCGTCATTTCTTCTCTGGCAGCTATTATTGCCTGCTCAGTAGAATGTTGATTAGCGGCTGCTCTAAATTTATAGGTTATTTCCAGTTGCGCCATGGCCCTACCTAATTTGTTAATATAGTCAGCCAACAAATTAGTTATCCCTGGGTGAGTCAATATAGCTTGAACAGTAATAATATTGCTAACTACATTATTCATATCTTCATTAAAAAACGCTAATACTTCATCCAGTTGATAAGGTCTTTGTATTTCCAGTGGTTGTTGTATTTGGGCGATAGTATCCAATAGGAGATGGCTGATTTTTTTAGTCGGAGACAGTTCAACCGTCTTGCTGGCAGAGATTCCTTCTTGTTTAGGTTCACAGATATCACCTATTTCACCCCATAAATTTGTAATATAGGATGAATAACGTTGACGCATCTCTTTCTCTGCATTCATGAATACCTGGCGTCCTTCTGTTTCGCCGCGGATCGGTGAAGGATGAGGCAGTAATTTTTGGAATGCAGTTTCTAAGTCATTAGCGATTCGAATTAATAAAGCAAATATTTCTGGCTGGGTTAATGTATCAGCATTATCCAGGATGATTTTAAGCTGCTTTGGATTTGGAGATATAAATTTTAATATATTGGTAATTTTTAATACTTCGACAGGTTTTTTAAGCGTGGAGATGATCTCGCTGTAGGAGATGGTCTTGCTGTAATTTTTCAAACCATAAGAATGCGCCAAACATAATAATTTACTTGTTTCTGCTGGATTTTTGCTCTTTTGTACCATGATAACATGGTGCTTAGTCCATGCTTTTTTATTTTTTGCCAGTGTTTCATAGGCAAAGGTGAGTGATGGTGGATGTTTGGTAGTAAATAGACAATTAATAAAGTTCAGGCGCATTTTCTTTTTAATGTTACGTGACATTTCGCAACAACGTATGATTGCATCAGCAAGATCGATTTTATCCCCAGTATGTTGGTGAAAACTTTGTATGATCGTGGCGCTATCTTCAGGAGATAATATTTTTTGTAGAAGCTGAGTGGCATGAAATATGCATGCATTTAGTATGGCTTCCCGGGGATTAACTAAAATTATGTCCACAGCATCAGAGCTTAGTAGACGGCATTGTGCTAAATAAACTATGGCGGTAACTATCGCTGTTAGCGCTTGTTCTGTATCACCTTCAATGGTAGCAAGCCGCGTTAAAATACGTTGTTGGAGTTCTTGGGCGGTTGCTAAATCGGGGTTAAAATAAGACACTAGTTGTTCATTTGTAGATATAAAATCTGCTCTCGATTTACTGGGCGCATTGCTCTTAGTAAGAATTTGTCGCAATAATATGGCTTGTGCATTGTCATCAAATACTCGAGAAGAATTGATGAGGCTAATTGCTTGAATAAAATCTCTCGGCTTCGGATGAGTTTGAATAGCTTGTTGTAATTTTTTTTGTTCATCCTTGTTTATTTTTATAGGGTAATTCTGGCTCGTGTCTACGTAGGGCGGGAGAGAAGCTAATGCTTCCACCATCTGAGAAAAATGCTCGGCGCTAGCGGTTTTGTCCAGGTCATATTGTGTAACAATATTCAGATACTCTATTGCTCTGCTATTCATTTTAATGGATTCTTGCTTGCTATCTATCTCTCGTAATCCATGGATTGCTTTTTTGCGCTCATCGTCCCAATCGGATTCTGCGGCGTCCCATGTAAAAGACTCTATTGCTTCGTTAAGAGATTTTTTGGGAGCTGTCAACAGGGATTTAATCTTTATCAATGCATCTACACGACCAGGATCAACCAATAGCCAATCGGATAATGTTTTAAGATTGGAATCTACGCCAAAGTAGGTAAAAAAATCCTCAACCTTGTTGATGGAATATGCCTCCACAATTTGGTATAGATATTTGGCGATTACCAGTTGCTGTGCATCTGATTCAGAGGGGATGGTTGATAACAGTTGCAGAGTTACACGTACGTAGGTTGGATTAGACTGCAATACAGCAAAACGCAGCAATGGTAGTGGTAGATTCTGTCGGCTGGTTTCAGATAGTATTATATTAAAATCGTCAAGATTACTGGTTAACAGGTGTTGTAATAACTCAGTGTCGAGTATGTCGGCCTTTATACAAGCATCTATTATTGCGCTAAGTAGTGGATAGAAATGTGTAGGTGTGTAAGAGAGAATTTTTGAGCGTAAATCGAGCGTTACCAGCTGGGCATTATGTGCTTGCAATCTTGCCAAAATATCCACACCGTACTCGGGATGTAGATTTTCCTGCAGCAATTGGCGTTCTGATCGCGCCAATTTAACATCGGTTTTAAACACTTCGTGTAACACAGAAGGCGCCGAGCTTTTTTGCAGATGTTCTCTTTCAACTTCATGCGTTACCTCAAAGCGACTTAATTTATAAAGCGCCATAGGTTTTTGACTATTGGCGTAATAAGCAAGCATTTCATCGGTTAACTGTTTATCTTTCTGTAATTGAACCAGGACGTTGGTTAATTCAATTAATGATGCCTTGTTGCTTCGCTGCTGTTTTGTTAGATATAGGTCTAGCTGGTTTAAGACCTGGACGGACAAAAGTTGTGTGCTGTGTAGTGTATGAAATACATGATCCAACTCTTTAGCGCGTGAGGGATATTTAATCAGCAACAGATACATCGCTGCGGTAATATTGCTGTCTGGCTGTAGGGTTATTTTCTGTATGCCGTCGAGCGCTGTTGCAACGCGAGTGATGTATTCATCCGGTAATTGTGCGATAGCGGATTGATGTTCAGTCGTCCAAAGAGTATTAGTTTGTTTAAACGCGACAAAAATGCCAGCTAATGTGTGGGCTGACTCCTTAGGCTTTGTCCGATCACAACTGGCTAATAAGGTATCTAATGTGAATTGGTTGAGCGCACCATGCATGGACAGCGATTCAATGCTGGCCGCGAGAGCAGGAAGCAATGCAGGATCTATGGCTGTCGTGGTGTGTTGTTCATAGGCATATAATTTTCGTTTACGGCTGCTGCTAATCGATAATTGCTGGCGATCAATCAGGTTGAGGGTAACACAGATAGCAACAAAGCCCGGCAAAAGTTCATGTAGGCGGGTTTTTAAACCATTCAGTTCCGTAGGAAGTATTTTAGGCGATGTCGTTACTATACGTACCAGGGCTTTCTGACAGATTGGATGGTGTAAGGATTCTAAACGGATGTGTGTGTCGGGTGAAAATTTTGCTTCTTTTAAGACATCTAATTCCTTGGTGAGATTAGTATAGATCAGTTGCAAATCATCGTGTAAGGATTGGGAGGATGGATTTGAATCCAGATCGTTGCCAATAATCTGAATGCAGTGTGCCAGGTAATCACGTAAGGTGGTAAGTGTGTGAACGTTCATCAGGAGCCCCTATCAAGCAGTGGAAATATTTTACTAGTATAGGGTGAATTTATTAAGACTATATTAACTATTAGTTAAATTAATAAACTTCTTGCAAAACCTATTATCTAGGCGGACTGTGTTTTCGCTGCAACAGCACATAATGTTCGGCACTGTATAATAAAAAACTACGCTCTTGTTCAGTCAATGGGCGGATTTTTTTTGCCGGACTGCCCAACCATAAAAATCCACTCGCTAATATCTTGCCTGGTGTCACCAGGCTGCCAGCGCCGAGTATCACATCCGATTCGATCACTACATCGTCCATGACAATAGCGCCAATGCCGATTAAACAGCGGTCGTGAATAGTGCAGCCATGCAGGGTGGCGCGGTGTCCTACTGTAATGTCGTTACCAATGTGTGTTGGGCTGCCCTTGGGATTAAATTTGCCCGCGTGATTCACGTGGATAATTGTGCCATCCTGGATGCTGGTGCGATCGCCAATGCGAATGCTATTCACATCGCCACGTATTACTGCTGTCGGCCATATGGAACTATCTTCGCCAATCACCACATCGCCGATTACTACAGCGGTTGTATCGACATAGGCTGATGGTACGATGCGTGGAGTTTTGTCCTGGAATGTGCGAATGGGCATGTGGGTATCCTATGTTATCAGATATTTCGTAGGGGCGGTTCGTGAACCGCCCTCAAAGGCTTGCGGGCGGCTCGCGAGCCGCCCCTACCCGCACCACACAATCACCTGCCAGCGAAATGCCCACTTCCAGCGGATATGTAGTGCTGATTTTGGCAGCGATGCGAACAGGCGCAGCAGATCGCGTTTACGGAAGGCGCGCAACACGGAAAGCGGTGCATCGTGTCTGATAAGATCAGAGCAGGGTAGCAGGCGCGTTAGCCAGGTGATGGCATAATAGGCTAGCCAATGCCGATGTAGATCATTAATGACGATGGCGACGTTGGTTTGCTGATAAAGTTGCTGTAGCAACGTGGCTAATTGCGCATCATCAAAATGATGACACACCATGTTTAGTGTAATGATATCAAAGCGTTGGTTGGCGAATGCGGTGGAAAAAATATCGCTGGCCTGATAGGCAATATCGGGATAAGCCTGAGAAGTATTTTTTGCATAGTCCAAGGTAAAGGCATTGGCGTCAACGCCGATGAGTTGCGCTGGATAATTGCGCTGTGTCAGCCAACGTTTCATGGCGCGTAATAAATCGCCGCCGCCGCAGCCGAGGTCAACAATGGATAAGCGCTGGTGCTGCAGGTAGTGGCGAGAGCGGCGATAAATTTTGTTGATGGCGTTGAGCAGGGTGCTTTTCCCACCCAGCCAACGGTTGACGTGGGATAATTCGCCCAGGGTTTGGTGTAATTCATCGCTGGACAGGGTCAAATCATCCATGCGTTCTAGTTGGGTGCTGCGTTGTTGGAAACTAACCATGAGTATCGAAAGTTATCTATGTTACAATATGTGCCTGTTAAAGCTTGCATATTCTAGCATATGACATCCGCTAATCCTCCCTCCAAACTAAAGATTTTCTTATTCGCTGGGATGACGGTATTTTTCTGGTCATCTGCCCTGGTTGCCATTCGTATCGGTCTGCGCAGCTATGACCCGGGTAGTTTAGCATTATTTCGCTATTTAATCGCATCAGCAGGGATGCTGGTGATGTATCTATTCATTTCGCATCGGCACGCTATTCCGTGGCGTGAAGCATGGCGGGTATTTATTGCTGGCGCGGTGGGTTTTGGCATATACAATATTGCCTTAAATTACGGAGAGGTAACGGTAAATGCAGGCGTTGCTGGCTTTATCATCGGTCAACTCCCTGTGGCGGTAGCGATCCTGGCGGTGTGCTTCCTCGGTGAACGCCTGTCCTGGCTGGCTTGTATTGGTATGGTGGTTAGCATCCTTGGCGTTGCCCTGATCGCTGTTGCGCATATGGGTGGCGCCAGGTGGGATTTTGGCGTGTTATATTTGTTGGTCGCAACGCTTTCCGGTGGGGTTTACTCGGTTTCGTATAAGTACCTGGTTAGCAAATACCATCCGATTACGTTAACGGCATATGGTATGTGGAGTGGGACGGTGATTATGTTAGTGTTCCTGCCCAACTTATGGCATGAAATACCCACGGCTCAAATCAACGCGACGTTGGCAGCCATATATTTAGGTATTTTCCCTGGCGTTATCGGCTATGTGAGTTGGTGCTATGTATTACGTTTTGTGTCAGCATCGAAGGCGGGCAGCGCCATTTACGCCATGCCGATTATTACCACATTTTTAGGTTGGCTATGTTTGGGCGAAATACCGCCATTATTGGCGTTAACTGGCGGAGTGGTAGCGCTGATTGGCGCTATTATCGTAGTGTGGTCGAAGAAAATAACTCCGTAGCTATCCGCTAGTGTGCCGGTAGCGCAGGTCAATGTTCAGCAATAAGGCTATCTGAGTATTGGATTAATTGCAATATTGCAAAATATGGTATATCATACAATTATGGTGTGGGACGTAATATTTACAAACAAAGCAACTAAGCAGGCAAAACAGCTAGATGAAAAGCTAATGCTTGTATTACAAGTGCTTATTGATGATTTAAAAACAAAAGGCCCAGCTCTGGGGAAGTGCTGGCATAACTATGGTAAGCTGCATGGAAAAAAACAAGAGGACAAGCGGCATTGTCACTTGGTTAGAGGTAGTCCCACTTATGTCTGCTGTTGGGAAGTCTATAAACTAAATAACGTCATTGAGGTCTACTATGTCGGAACACATGAGAAAGCACCATACTGAGCATGATGATTTTGTTCGTATGCGTCACGCAGGTGTGGCATATCAATTTCCAAGTAGGGTAGCTGAAAAGTATCGCTTACCTAAGCAATCTGTTAGTGCTGCGGATGTCTTCGCGGATATCAACAAGAAGTACACAAAGCCAGGCGCTTTGTTGCGGGGGATTCGTATACGTGAAGATTTAACCCAAGTTGAAATGGCAAAAAAAATTAAAGTCACACAATCTGACATCTCTCAGATGGAAAACGGCACTCGTGGTATTGGACGAACGATAGCCAGGCGATTGGAAGAATTATTCGGTGTGGATTATAAATCCTTTTTGGAATAAAAGATTTATTTGGGGATTACGACGCCAATTCCTCAAAAAATCGCTTCATGCTGTCAAACCACGATTTAGATTTTGGGGCTGTGTTTCTCGCCGCCCTCTTACAGTAATGTAGAAAACTTATTTGGAAGTTTTTAAAAATTTTTCTAAATCCGATGGCAATAGGGGCTTACTGAAATAAAACCCCTGCACTTCTTTGCATTCTTTAGTTTCTAAAAAATCTAATTGTTTTTTTGTTTCTACCCCTTCTGCTATCACCTCAAAGTTCAAACTTTTTCCCATGGCAATAATAGCTTGAATAATTACCTCATCACTACTATTTAACTCAATATTTTGCACGAATGACCGATCTATTTTAAGACGATCTATCTGTACATTTTTCAGGTAATTTAAACTTGAATTACCCGTTCCAAAATCATCCAATGCAATTTTCACACCAACTTTTTTTAATTTATTAATCATTTGGCCGACTTCAGCGTTGGTAATAATGACATTTTCAGTAATTTCCAGTTCAAGGTATTTCGGATCTAAATTAGTTTTTTGTAAGATATTGGCAACCGTTACATCAAAGTTAGCTTGTTGTAGCTGATGGGTAGTGGTGTTAACTGCAACACGAAATGGCGATATGCCACTATCCTGCCATGCTTTATTCTGTCTACAAGCTTCCTCCAACACCCATTCGCCGATTGGAATAATTAACCCTGTTTCCTCGGCAAGCGGGATAAAATCTAATGGTAGAATAAGTCCCCCCTTAGGATGTTGCCAACGAACCAACGCTTCAACAGCAATCATATTTGATTCTTGTAGGGAAAATTGTGGTTGATATACTAAGAAAAATTCTTTATTTGCAATAGCATGACGTAATTCTACTTCATCATCCAAACGCTTGGAACTTTGGCGATTTAGAGCATTGGTATAGAATTGGAATTGATTCCCACTAAGCCGTTTGGCGTGATACATTGCCGTATCTGCATTACGTAGTAATTCATTAACAGTGCTGCCATCATTCGGATAGAGACTGATTCCAACACTTGCTGTAATCACTAACTCTCGGTTGGAAATTTTGAACGACTCCCCGAAGGCATGTAGTAATTTGGTTGCAAACGTAATCATATCTGTAGCCTGATGTAAGGCTGGTATAATCACTATAAATTCATCACCACCTAGCCTGGCAATGGTATCTTCCCTTCTCGTAATTAGACCTAATCGCTGCACAACCGCTTTCAGCAGTTCATCCCCTGTCTCATGACTTAAACTATCATTAATTAATTTAAATCGATCTAAATCTATAAATAGTATACCAAATAGTGTATTTTCTCTGGATGCGATGTCAATTGCCTGGTGAATACGATCAACCAAGAGCACCCGGTTAGGCAAGCCGGTTAATGAATCATGTGTCGCTTGATGTTCTAGTTGTGCCTCCAAATAGGCGCGTTTAGTAATATCGCGAAAACTCCAAACACAACCAACCGTTGACCCATTTATTTTATAAGGTTGTGAATAGCGTTCAAAAATACTACCACTTCTAACTTTAAGAATATCTGTGCTACTGGGATTAGATCGACGTTGTAGGGTTAATGCATCCGGTTCTTTTGACAGGTTAAGAATATACTCCATCACAATATTACCATCATTCGATGTAAATACTTCTTTAGGGATATTCCACATATCAACTAGTTGTTTATTGTAATCAATTATTTTTCCTTCATTATCTACCACCAACAAGCCATCAGTCGATGACTCAAGCGTTGCTCGCAATACAGAAACCGATTGCTGCAGTCTCTCAGTACGATCATGTACACTTTTTTCAAGGAATTCCGTATTTTTCTGAACATCATGTAGCAATTGCCATTTTCTAGAAAGCGCACAGGCAAGTTGTCGGACAGAGATATTGTCGAATGGCTTTTTTAATATCAATAAATTATCGCTTATTCCCAGCTTCTCCACTGTTTCTTCCCAGGTATAATCGGAGAAGGCGGTACAAATAACAATTTGGATATCTTTATCAATTTTCCAAATGTTCTTAATTGTTTCTATACCATCCCACCCTGGCGGCATACGAATATCAACAAAATGCTAGCGCATAGGGCCTACTTTCAGACAATGAATTTTTAATTCGCGCCACTCCTTCTTGACCTTGAGATGCAGTATCAATTTCAAATTTAGGCAACATAACCACATCTGCTGTTTTTTCAGCACCAAATAATTCTTGCTCTAATAAATCAAGTTTAGGCGAAGAACGATTAGCGGTTAAAATTTTAATAAAATCTTTATGAATATTAGGATTATCGTCAATGGTAATAATCCGTAAAGCAGCGTCATCCGTCATAATTCTTCCCTCTGTCCTTCTTTAATCCCATTTAGCGGTAACTTTAATGTAAAAGTAGCCCCTAATCCCAATCCTTCACTTTCAGCAAATAACGTACCACCCATTTCTTTTGCAGCCAATGCGCTGGAATGTAAACCAAAACCATGACCATCTATCTTGGTAGTAAACCCAAATCCAAAGATCTTGGCAAGATTTTCTGGCGCAATACCTACACCGTTATCGGTGACTGAAATCATTACTGTCTGTGGATCTGACTCTTTAACCGTTAGCGCCATTTCCTTAAATGATGCTGCCTTATTGAGCAGAACAGAGTCTCTGGCATTTTTAATTAAATTCACCATGATCTGTAATAGTTTAGACTTATCGATTAATATAAACGATGATTTTTCAATGGATTTAACTAACGTAACATTGTCATCTTCAAACGTATTTCCAGACATTTGTATTGCAGTTTCGATTAGCTCTGGTAAAAAAACTTTTTCTGATACACCAGATACTCCGCTTAGCGTTTGCTGCACTGCTACAATATCCTTGATATGCTGTAAGTGTTGGTAAAGATTAACAACTTCAGTGATAATCACATTATGTTCATTTTCTATAGCACCAGATACCTGCACCAGGTAGTTTGGGATTAATTTTCCCTTTGGATCGTTGACTAAATAATCCTGCAACGAATCGATATTTTTGTTCATCATCTTAATTGCTTGAAATAAATTCTGATAATGTGGTGGGTTTATGTTTTCCTTAATCATAGATATCGAAACATAAGCACTATTTAAAATGTTACCCACATTATGCAGGGTTGAAGTGGCAATTTCTGACATGCCTGCAGAACGTGCTGTAGTGAGTAGTTTTTGATGCAATGCTTTAATTTCGATCTCTGCTTGTTTGCGCTTAGTTATATCCATTGCAATGCCTGCTAAAACATTTGGCTCATTCATCGGGCTTATTATCAGATAATACCAGCGATATTTCCCATCTGAATTTAACACACGCATTTCGTATTCGTTTTTAACCTGTTCGGAAAGTGACTGTTCAACCAAGGTATATAATTGAGAACGCTCTTGCTCGTGCACCATATCCAGGAATTCTTTATAGGTAGGTGGCGGATTAGCAGGGTTCAAACCAAATATGGCATACAATTCCTTTGACCAAACAATGTGTTCATTGTTTCTATCGTAATGCCAGTATCCCAACTGAGCAATGTGTTGTGCGGCTTCAAGTTTTTCATTTAACTGATGCAGTTCTCGCGATGAAATTTCCATCGACCTTTCCAGCATATATCGTTCTTCATCAGCCTCAACATAGGTTTTATTGATACATTCAATAAATCGTTGCCACTGATCCTGAGATGGTGCTTGAGTACCATTCTCAATACCTAAGCGATGCAATTGTCGTAATAATAATTTATGTAACTTCATATGCAATCTCGCTTATGCTCTTATATGCATCTAATCACATTTCACTCAGTGTAGTCAGGGTCATGGTTTGATTGTGTAAGTTACACGACCCCGTTGTATAGGGTGATATTTCTCCATACGAATAGAAACCTATCTGTTTAGCGCCTTTTGGCAATGTCTCTAATAGGGATTCCGTTTCTTCTTCGGTACGTTCTCCCAACAATAAACGTCTACCAACACAACTAATAGCAATAGCCAGTATTGGTTTAGCCTTACCATCTGCCTTATTATTCATTATTCCAACAGCAACCTCCCCTGCTTCACTCGCACTGGTAATTAAACGATCAAAATTTGCACGCATCAACTGCGCTAAATCTCCTGTGGGTACATCCCCCGCAAACGTGAGTGATTGTGCTACTGGATCAACTGCTAAAATAGTACGCACCGATGGCCCTTCGTCGCTGGTATCTTTGCGAATGGCCAATGGGTATAATAAACCCGCTGCAGGCAAATCTTTCGCTCTATCTCCTAGATATTCTTTATAAAGCGCGAGCGCAGGTTGGCCATCAAGTTCATAAAGAATATTATTCTTAGAACGGGTAATGCGTCGTTCAGGTCCAAAAATATCCCATCCACCACGTGAAGCATGTCCAATTTGGATAGTATTCCCATAAAATCCTACTGCAACGACATGTTGCCTATAAATCTCACCATCGAATATGACCCATGTTTGCTTAAAGTCTTTGCCATCGCCCGCTAAACCACCGGTAATTATGGTGTGTTCATCTGCTATTTCATTTAAACCCTTTACTAGCTCTGAACCATTGACTTGCAATCCGTCGGATAATATAAATATGTTGCACAATTCCTTTCCCTTTAATTGTTCGGCAATTAACTTGCCGGTGGAAAAAGAATCCTCTGCAGTTTTAATTTCAGTTTTTACAATGCGTAGTGTTGTTGATTCAAAACGCACCACTGCCACAGACAAACTGTGATCTGTTATATATTGGCCTGATATTTCTCCCGCACTAGAACAGCCGATAATTTTTGCATGAGGGTAATGCTTGGCAAGTTCCTTGAGGGGGGAAGGATTGTTGATGAACTCAGGAGCGGCGAAAATTAATACTAAGGTATTCTCAGAATCTAGCATCGGAAAAGTATCAACTGACCATCCCTTACCTGTAACGTACTGAAATGTTTGTACTTCCATCACTGTCTCTCCCTACTGTTTTATTTACTATACTTCTATTTAGCCATATACATAACTATAGTGAGTGTAGGGGTTAGTGCAAAAGAGTAATCAGTTTATTTTAAAACAAAAGAGTTTTTAGTGTAATTATTTCCCAATACCATGAGAGAAGATGGGCAATAATCGTAAAAAATGGTAGCGGAGTTACGTGCCGTTTAAGGCAATTGGAAGAAGAAAAGTCGGGAATTGAAGCAATTAGTGGCGGAGTGGTGGCGCTGATTGGCGCTATTATCGTAGTGTGGTCGAAGAAAGTAACTCCGCAGCCATCTATTCTACAGCACCACCACTGTTTACTCGGTTCGCTGTCCATTCTGCCAGGCGTTGACCTAATAAAAGGCAGGCGTTTTTTTCCTCATCTTTTTCTGGAGCGCCAGCACAGATCGCGCCATAATGCGGGGAAAATCGTCGCCCGGTAAATTGTGTAACGCCAAACACCAGTAATCCGTAATTCATCAACAAACTGAGCAAGCTAAAGCAGGTCAATTCGCTGCCGCCGCCATAACTACCGGCGGAAGAAAAAGCACAGGCGATCTTGCCATCAATATTCCCCCATAATGTGCGACTATGGTCATCCCAAAATTTCTTCATCTTCCAAGATAACGTACCCAGGTTGGTTGGGCTGCCCACTGCCATGCCATCACACCAAAACACATCATCGTCGCTGGCTTGGTCGACGGATTTCAGTCGCACTTGCACATCTGTCACCTGCATCGCCCCGGTTGCAACCAACTTAGCCATTTTTTCGGTTTGCCCGCTATTGGAATGGTACAGCACAAGAATGTTTGTCATGGTTTTGTCCTCTCATTGAAAGGTGAAAAGATACTTATTTAACAATTAGCCATTATAACTATTTCTTTTAAAATATTAATTGATATATAATCAATTAATTATTCCTATAGTCGCAATAATATGGGGGACATATGGACTGGATCAGCAACATGCAGGCGTTTATCGATGTGGTCGATACTAATAGCTTTAACAAGGCGGCGGAAAAGCGTTTTACCTCACCTGCTGGCATTACGCGACGCATCCATTGGTTGGAACAACAATTGGGGGTTAGGTTGTTGCAACGCACCACGCGTAGGTTACAACTCACCGAGGAAGGAAAATATTTTTATGGCAAGAGTAAAATCTTTTTAGGCAACTTGGCAGAATTGACTCAACAACTTCAAACACAAAAACGCGCCTTGCAGGGTCCGCTTAAAATCACCATGCCAGTTGCCTTCGCAGAAGTAGCACTGTTCAATCAATTGCTCAACAACTTCATGCAGCAAAATCCACAGATTGAATTAACGCTGGATTTCGCTAACCAAAATCGCGAATTAATTAATCATGAAATTGATGTTGCTATACGCGCATCGCGTTACGACAATGAACAATACACATCTGTTCCGATACTGCAGTTAAAACGTGGAATATATGCAGCGCCGAATTACCTAAAACAGAAGGGCATACCAAGAACGCCAGCTGAATTAGCGCAACACAATTGTTTATTGCATCATTTTATCGGGCTGTTTACTTGGCATTTCAGCCGAAACCATACTGTTACGGTCAACGGTAATGTCAAGGCTAATTCCAGTCGCGGGTTAATTGAGTTGTGCAAATTAGGTTTAGGTTGTATTCAGAGTTTAGAAATCTATGTTGCTGAGGAATTAAACAATAATACACTACAGCCCATTTTAGAAAGTGATTGGCCAGAACCTATACCCATCTATATGGTGTATCGTAATGATGTGGCGCTACCGTTGCGTGTGCAGGCATTTGTTGATTATGGGTTGTCTTATTTTGGTTGTTCTTAAGTGGTGAGTAGGGCATGTAGATTTTTTAAAGCACTGACAATGGGTAACACAGTAATATTTTCTTCGTAGTATGTCCTGTCGCCGCCATACAGCAAGAATAGTTTTGCCATGGGATAATCTTTAGCAAATGCTTTTAATCCAGCAAGGTCTTTGACATCATGACGACGTTTTGCGTTTTATTTCAAACGCAAATAAACCTTTTTCGCCATAGAGGATAAAATCAACTTCTACGTCATTGCTGGTGCGCCAATAGTAGCAATGAAAGCCCAGGCGATAATAATCGTTGATGGCGCGTAAGTGTTGCAATACCAGCGTTTCCAATCCAGGCCCCTCTGCTTCTTGGGGTGAATCCAGTGGCCCCATTGGTCTAATAGTGCGATACACGCCAGCATCAAAAAAATAAAATTTAGGATGGGTAACGATGCGGCGTTTGGCTCGCCTGGTAAATGCGGGCAACATAAAACCGATCAGGAGATCAGTTACGATGCTAAAATAATTACTGACAATTTTGCGGTCTACGCCTACTTCGCGCGCAATAGCTGATACATTTACGATGGACCCCTGACTGAAACTGGCAGTTTCTAAAAAGCGCGCGAAGTCACCTAACTGTCGTACCAAACCTTCCTGTAATACTTCTTCACGTAAGTAGGTGCTGACGTAGGTTTCCAGATAATGCGTAGGATCGCTTACTGTTTGAGCATGAGGCAGTAGTCCGGCCTTAAGTGCGCGGTCTAATGAAAAATCAGCGCCTAATTCTTCCGCAGTCAACGGGTGCATGTGGTAGGAGAGTGCGCGTCCGGCCAATAGATTGACACCCTTGCGCCGTAGACTACGTGCGCTTGAGCCGGTTAATACAAACTTATAGCCGTTATGTTCAATTAATCGATGTACCTCATTGAGCAGCTCAGGTATTTTTTGTACTTCATCGATCACCACCCATTGCGATGGGTCATTGGGTAACATAGATTGTAGTCGACTAGGATTTGCCAGCAGTTCGACAAACGTTTGCGTGTGTAATAAGTCGATGTAGGTGGCTGTGGCGAAATGCTGTTTCAGCCAGAAGGTTTTGCCGGTACCGCGTGGGCCGAATAAGAACAGGCTTTGATGAGAGCTGGGGTCTATGTTAAGCAATCTGGGATAGGTCATGCCAAATATCCATGCATTTTGGCATATTGTATCCCAGAATGCATATCATCTCAATCGGCACAAAGCTCCTGGGAGCGCGGACGGCTCGTCCGCAATGTAGGGGCTGGCCTTGTTGTTGCCTGCCCGTAAAAGATTCGGGCAACCACAAGGGTTGCCCCTACAGCGCTCCCAGGGGCTTTGCGCCATTAGTGATAGGGGTTAAACGAATAATTTACAATTGAAAGATGGACAGGGAGTGTGCTACGACGCCAATTCCTCAAAAAACCGCTTCATGCTGTCAAACCACGATTTAGATTTTGGGCTGTGTTTCTCGCCGCCCTTGGTCAGCGAATCCGCTAATAGCTTTAATAATTCTTTTTGTTCGCGGGTGAGATTAACCGGTATTTCTACGCTAATACGACAGAACAAATCGCCCTTGCGTCCGCTGCGAATCGAGTTGACGCCCTTGCCGCGCAAGCGGAATAATTTGCCGCTTTGCGTTTCGGGTGGAATTTTGAGTTTGACTTGCCCTTCCAGCGTTGGCACATCGATTTCTCCGCCGAGCGCAGCGGTGGTAAAACTCACTGGGATGTCACAATGTAAATCGTTTTGTTCGCGTGTGAAAATAGGATGTGGTTTAATTTTAATTTGTACATACAGGTCACCCGGGGGTGCGCCGTGTAAGCCTGCTTCACCTTCGCCCTGCAAACGTATTTTATCACCGTTATCGATACCAGCAGGAATTTTAACCGATAAGGTTTTTTCTTGTTGTACGCGTCCCTGACCACGGCATTTCTGGCAATACTCCCGGATGACGCGGCCTTGGCCACGGCATTCAGGGCAGGTTTGCGCAATGGAAAAAAACCCTTGTTGTAGATGTACTTGCCCCTGTCCACCACACGTAGCGCAGGTGATCGGGTGTGTGCCTTTTTTGGCGCCTGAGCCACTACATTCGCTACAGTTGGTCCAGGCAGGGATGTGAATTTTTTGTGTCTTGCCGTGTACGGCATTTTCCAGGTTGAGTTCTAAATGATACAGCAAGTCAGCGCCACGCTGCGAACGTCGACCCTGGCGTGCGCGAGCGCCAAACACATCGCCGAAAATGTCACCAAACATATCGCCAATGTCATTGAAATCAAAACCTTGCGCGCCACCACCCATATTAGGGTCTACGCCACGATGACCAAATTGGTCGTAGCGCGCACGTTTTTGTGGGTCGCTTAATACTTCGTAGGCTCTCTTGACATGTTTGAACGTTTCTTCGGTTTCGTTGTTGCCAGGGTTGCGATCTGGGTGGTATTTCATCGCCAAACGGCGATACGCTTTTTTAATTTCTTCATCGTTGGCGCTGCGTTCGACTCCGAGGGTTTCGTAGTAATCTGTATCATCTTTAGACATGGTTACTTACGCTCGCTGTCCTTCACTTCTTCAAACTCAGCGTCGACTACATTGTCATTCGCATTGGAGCTACCCTGAGCATGGCCGCCCGTGCCACCATGATCGCCGCCAGCGTGTGAACCAGCACCCTCGCCAGTATCGGTAGCGCCATTACCATCGCCGCCAGTCGCGCCTTTTTTCGCATACAAGCGTTCAGCCATCTTGCCAGATGCTTCAGTAAGCGCTTGCGTCTTCTTCTCAATGATCGCCTTATCGTCACCCTTGATTGCGTCCCTTAGTTCAGCAACGGCTGTTTCAATACGTTGACGTTCTTCGCCAGATACTTCAGCGCCCAATTCTTGCAGAGATTTGGTGGTGGCATGAATCATGGAATCAGCACGATTACGTACTTCAACCAGTTCATGGAATTTTTTATCTGCATCCTTGTGTTCTTCCGCATCGCTCACCATGCGTTTAATTTCATCTTCGGATAGACCGCTGGATGCCTTAATGATGATGGATTGCTGTTTACCACTGGCTTTATCTTTCGCAGACACATGTAAAATACCATTGGCGTCGATGTCGAAGGTCACTTCGATTTGTGGCATGCCGCGTGGCGCTGGCGGAATATTGGCCAAATCAAAACGTCCTAGCGATTTATTCGCCGATGCCATTTCACGTTCGCCTTGTAATACGTGAACAGTGACGGCAGTTTGACTATCATCAGCAGTGGAAAATACTTGCGTCGCCTTGGTAGGAATAGTGGTGTTTTTGTCGATCAACTTGGTCATGACGCCGCCCATGGTTTCAATACCCAAGGATAGTGGGGTGACGTCCAATAATAAAATATCTTTCACTTCGCCTGATAAGACGGCAGCTTGAATGGCAGCGCCGACCGCTACTGCTTCATCAGGATTCACGTCGCGACGTGGTTCCTTGCCAAAGAAGTTTTTAACGGTTTCCTGCACCTTGGGCATACGTGTTTGACCACCGACCAAAATTACTTCATCGATTTCAGAAATTTTTAATCCAGCATCTTTGAGTGCAACCTTGCAAGGTTCTACCGTGCGTTCGATTAAATCTTCCACCAATGATTCCAATTTGGCGCGGGTGACGCGGATGTTAAGATGTTTGGGTCCGGAAGCATCGGCAGTAATGTAGGGCAAGTTGACATCGGTTTGTTGTGACGATGAAAATTCGATTTTGGCTTTTTCCGCGGCTTCTTTTAGACGCTGCAATGCCAGGGGATCGTTGTGTAAATCAATGCCTTGTTCTTTTTTGAATTCACTTGCCAGATAATCGATCAAGCGTAAATCAAAATCTTCACCGCCGAGGAAGGTGTCGCCATTAGTGGACAATACTTCAAATTGACGTTCGCCATCGACTTCGGCAATTTCGATGATAGAAATATCGAAGGTACCGCCGCCTAAATCGTACACAGCAATTTTACGGTCGCCGCCTTTTTTATCCAAGCCATAGGCCAATGCGGCAGCTGTGGGTTCGTTGATGATACGTTTGACTTCTAAGCCAGCAATGCGGCCAGCATCTTTGGTGGCTTGACGTTGTGAGTCGTTGAAATAAGCAGGCACGGTGATAACGGCTTCCTTGACTTCGTGGCCGAGATAATCTTCGGCGGTTTTTTTCATCTTTATTAATACCTGTGCGGAAATTTGCGGCGGCGCTACTTTCTTGCCGCGCGCTTCTAACCAGGCATCGCCATTGTCGGCCTTGACGATTTTGTAGGGCACCATCTTGATATCGCGTTGTACGACTTCATCGGTAAATTTTCGGCCAATCAAGCGCTTAACCGCATAGAATGTGTCATGGGGATTGGTGACAGCCTGGCGTTTGGCGGATTGGCCGGTGAGCACCTCATCATCCTTGGTGAAGGCGACGATAGAGGGGGTGGTGCGATCACCTTCGCTGTTTTCGATCACGCGTGGCTTGCCGCCTGCTTCCATGATCGCAACGCAAGAATTGGTGGTGCCCAAGTCAATACCGATAATCGTAGATGAAGTCATAATTTTTTCTCCAAGTTCTAATAATGTATAGCTACTTATATTGGGTAGCTGACATAAGATTTCAAGATAATTAAGCGGGTTACTTGCTGACGACCACCAGGGCCGGCCGTATCAGTCGATCGTGTAACACATAACCTTTCTGCAATACCTGTAACACCGTATTTGCTGCAACATTAGCATCCTCCTGGGTAGAGATGGCTTGGTGCAAGGTCGGGTCAAATGGCTCATTCAGTGGATTGACTGCTTTTACGGAAAATTTTTCCAACACACTCATGAGGAGTGATAAGGTCATCTCCATGCCAGCGTGCATGTTTTGCGCAAATTCATTGCCGCCGACATCAATACTCAGCCCACGTTCCATGCTGTCGATGACAGGTAATAACTCATTAATTAGGCGATCTAAGCTATATTTATGTGCATTCTGTACATCTTTTTCTGATCTTTTGCGAATATTATCTAGTTCCGCATGGTTGCGTAGTAATTGATTCCTTTGTTCTTCCAGCGTGGAGTTGGCCTTATTGAGCTGTTCTTCCACCTCGTTTAGTTTAGCTTCCAGTTCTTCGTAACTCGGATGTGACAGTGCTTTTAATGGTTCATCCAGTTGGTCTATATCGCTATCATCATCCAACTCTACCTGCTCGAGATCGCCAGGTGGAGTCGCCTTTTTGGGAATTTGGATTTTTTTGTAGCTCATTCGAGGGTTCTCCGTTACGGGAAAGAGTAATCGTTTTGTTGTTAGATAGGGTCAGGCAGGTGTTTTTTCAAGCGGAAATTAACCTGGGTCAAACTATTTTACCTAGGTGCACTCGATAATTTATGGTCTAATATGATATGGCTACATTATTAGGATCATTATGAAAACAAACCAATTAATTCAAGCAATTGTTAAAGAGAACGTCGAAGCCGTGCAAACGTTACTGCAAGAGGGCGCTGACCCGAATCTATCCGAAGATATGGATAGGGTGACGCCGCTGCATTTTGTTGCGCAAAAAACATCTACTCCAGCGTTGTTGATTGCCGATGCGCTTATTGTCGCAGGTGCTGATCCATTAGCTAAAACTAAACCAGATGGTCAGACACCGATAGAAATTGCACGCCTTACATCCAATGTTGCCATGGTGTCTGTTTTATCCAGGGCGATTCAAACTAAACCAGATGTGTGTTAGTGGGTCAGGACGTTTATGTCAATTCGTGTCTTAGTGAATGGCGCTGCCGGTAAGATGGGGCAGGCTACGGTGCAGACGTTCAACAACACTGACGATCTGTTAGTGGTGGCGGAAACCGGAAGGTCGGATGACTTAACCGAGGTGATTGCGCGAACAAAACCGCAGGTGGTGGTGGATTTTACTACTGCGGCGGTTGCGTTTGCTAATGCCCTGGCCATTATTGCAGCAGGTGTGCGCCCAGTGATTGGTACTTCCGGCCTAAATGCGGCGCAGGTGGTAGAATTACAACAACGTTGTGCGGAAAAACAATTAGGTGGGTTGATTGTGCCTAATTTTTCCATTGGTGCGGTGTTGGCTATGCGCTATGCACAAGATTGTGCACGTTATTTTCCCGAGGTCGAAATCATTGAAATGCATCATCAGAAAAAGGCTGATGCGCCATCGGCAACGGCCTTGCACACCGCGGAATTAATCGCGCAAGCCAGAAACCAGTCGCCGCTCCATCGCACAGAAACTGAATTACTGCCGGGAGCGCGTGGCGCAACCCACCATAATGTGCATATCCACTCAATTCGCCTGCCCAATTTGTTAGCGCATCAAGTAGTAATGTTGAGTCAGGCGGGTGAGATGCTGAGTATTAAGCACGATGTCACCAGTCGCGAAGCGTATATGCCAGGCGTTTGCCTGGCATGTCGTAAGGTGATGGCGCTCAATCAGATGCTCTATGGTCTAGAGGATTTGCTGTAAATATCTATCGGAATCTCTGCGAAATTTAAACTCCAATAAAATATTCGGAACTACGGTATTGTGAATACGTTAATTAGATTAAGATGTGTGGCTGCATACCCACAACTTAGGAATTGCGTATGTCCGCTACAATCATTACTAAGAAACGAACTAAAAAAAGAGAAGATCAAGACACGCCCTGGAAAAACATCTTGCAAGTTTATTTCCGCGATTTTATGGAATTTTGCCTGTCCGAAATTGCGCAACAGATCGATTGGACAAGGGGCTATGAATCATTAGATAAAGAACTTAGTGCTATTGCTCGTTATGCTAAAACTGGTAATCGTTTAGTTGATAAGCTGATGAAGGTATGGATGAAGGGTGGCGATGAATTATGGATATTAATTCATATAGAAGTGCAGGGAAATCCTGATCACATGTTAGAGGAGCGCATGTTTGTTTACCGTTACCGACTGCGTGATTTCTATAAAAGGCCGATTATTAGTATTGCTATTTTAACTGATGGTAATCCTGGTTGGCGTCCTAATGAGTATGAAGAGAGCTATTACGGTTGCTCATTGTCAATGCGCTATCTGGTCGTAAAGATACTGGACTATGCCGATAAGCGCCAGGAATTGGAAGCCATGAATAATCCGTTTGCAACGGTTATTCTGGCCCAGTTGGCAGTATTAAAAACGCGTAAAAACCCACAGGCGCGGTATGACACAAAGCTGGCGCTTACCCGTAAATTATATGAGAAGGGTTGGGATAGGGAGGATGTATTACAACTCTATACGCTGATCGATTGGCTTATCGCCTTACCCAAAGAACTTATGTTAAACTATCATAAAGAGATCACTCATATTGAGGAGGAACAGAAAATGGCTTACATCACCACCGCAGAACGCATCGGCATGCAAAAAGGCATAGCGCAGGCAGAAGCTAATATGGAAAAATACGTCACCACCGCAGAACGCATCGGCATGCAAAAAGGCATAGCGCAGGCAGAAGCTAATATGGAAAAATACGTCACTACCGCAGAACGCATCGGTATGCAAAAAGGAGAAACTAACTTGTTGATTCGACTGCTTAAGCACCGTTTTGGCGATGTCCCAACTCGTTATTTAAAGCGTATTCAAGCAGCTAATTTGGAAGTGTTGCACGTATGGGAAGAGCAATTTTTGGATGCTAAAACTTTGGAAGATGTATTTAAATAGTATAAGCACTTTAGAGATACGATTACGCACTATTAATCTCGCGTACTAAGAATCGTCTATTTAAAAAATCTAATGTCCAGCGATGGTTGAATAAGGCAACAGCTGTGGTATTTTGCTTACTTGCCTTTAGAGTGTTGACAACTCAACAGCGTTAAGAAGTCACCCAAATCCTGGAAGACGTATTTGTATGCACCCCTCCCCCGTCTATTTAAAAAAACACGAAGACAAACGCTTACGTCATGGACACGTCTGGATATACAGCAACGAAATCGATACGCGTAAGACACCCTTGTCGCAGTTTCAGCCGGGACAATTGATTCAATTTGTAGACAGTCAGGCAAGACCATTGGGTATTGGCTACATCAATCCACATACCTTATTATGCGCACGTTTGTTGACGCGCGATATCAATCAAACGATCGATCAAGCTTTTTTCGCCCGTCGATTACAATCGGCGTTGGCGCTACGCGAGCAATTATTTCCCAAACCTTATTATCGCCTGGTACACGGAGAGGGTGATGCGTTACCTGGCGTGATTATCGATCGCTATGGCGATCACTTGGTGGTGCAAATTACCACCGCTGGCATGGAGGCGCTTAAACCGCTGTTGTTAGCCGCACTGCAACAAGTGGTTGCCCCGCAGTCAGTATTGTGGCGCAACGATCATGGTATGCGACAGATAGAAGCACTGGAAGAATACGTTGCGCCAGCCTATGGCGATCCTCCCGTTGACGTCATGTTGGAGGAAAATGGCGTTAAGTTTTGTACCTCTATTTGGCAAGGGCAAAAAACTGGCTGGTTTTATGACCATCGTCAGAGTCGGGCTGAGTTAGCGCGCTATGTGAAGGGGAGACGTGTACTCGATTTATTTAGTTATATTGGTGGTTGGAGTATTCAGGCAGCAGTGTTTGGTGCGAGCGAGGTGTGGGCGGTTGATAGCTCTGCTGACGCGTTGCGTCGTCTGCAACACAATGCTGCATTAAATCACGTGGAAAAACGCGTACATACCATCCAGGGCGATGTGTTTGAGCAGTTGAAACAACTGGCGGCGCAGCAGCAACGCTTCGATGTGATTATTTTAGACCCACCGGCATTTATTAAAAAACGTAAGGATATTCCGCAAGGATTAATCGCCTATAAGCGTCTCAACGAGATGGCGCTGCGGTTGTTAAACCCGCAAGGATTTTTTATCTCAGCATCGTGTTCGCAGCATTTATCGATGGATGAATTACGCCAAGTGGTGTTAAATGCCAGCGTAAAAAATCACGGTGAATTGCAGATTTTAAGTGAGGGTCACCAGGGATTAGATCATCCCCGCCATCCGGCTATCCCAGAAACAGACTACTTAAAGACGCTGTTTTGTCGAGTGAGGGGTGATGAGTAAGAAAAAAGATTTGACGCAGAGACGCAAAGGCGCAGAGAAAAACATAAAACATTTTAAAAAATCATTTTTTTGAAATTTTGATGTTTCCTTTGCGTCTTTGCGTTAAATCTTTTAATCTTTTTTGTTTTTTGCGTTTTGGGCGAGGCTTTACGCTATTTTTGAGCCGATTGAGCCGATTTTAAACTAAAAAATTGACTCAATTGACTCAGATTGGCTTTGTTGAGTCGATGCTAAGAAATATGGATTAATTCATGCAACGTTTTTCGGATCGTACCCAGGCAGGACAGCTATTAGCGGATGCGTTGGCGCACTATGCCGACCAGCCCAACGTGCTGGTGTTGGCGCTGCCGCGGGGTGGGGTTGCCGTGGCTAAACCTATCGCCCAGCAATTGCAGGCGCCGTTGGATTTGTGTCTGGTGCGTAAACTGGGTGTGCCAGGACACGAAGAGTTGGCGTTGGGCGCCATTGCTTATGATGGTGATGAGTTTGTGCAGGTGGTTAATCCACAGATAATTCAGAGTTGCCAGATTAGCCAGGAAACGATTCAGCATATTATGCAGGATGAACAAGCGGAATTGCTGCGTCGCAATAGCGTGTATCGTCAAGGTCGTCCATTGCCAAATATAAGGGATAAAACCATTATTATCGTCGATGATGGTATTGCCACTGGCGCCACCATGCGTGCCGCAGTTAGCGCCATTAAACATGCAGCGCCTAAACGGTTGATCATCGCAGTGCCAGTGGCGGAACAATCAGTGTGTGAAGAGTTCGCCGCGCTGGTTGACGAAGTGGTTTGCATACTGCAACCAGATATGTTGTATGGCGTGGGTTTCTGGTACGAACAGTTCCCGCAATTGACTGATGCAGAAGTGATTGAGTTGTTAGATAACTCCTGATACGCTGAACCCCCCTCCCTACCCTCCCCCGCAAGCGGGGGAGGGAATCCACTAAGATGGCTAGAGCCAGTTTTTTCCCCCATTTGCGGGGGAAGGAACCATTGAAGTGGCTAGTGCTAATTCCTTCCCCCGCTTGCGGGGGAAGGCTAGGATGGGGGTCAATTATCCCAGCTACAGGAGCTTTCTATGATTACGCTACAAACCAACCACGGCGATATCACCATTGAACTTGATTTTGAAGGTGCGCCGAAGACCGCCGCAAATTTTTTGCAACATGCAAAAAATGGCTATTACCAGGATACGATATTTCATCGCGTGATCGATGGCTTTATGATTCAAGGTGGTGGCTTTAATCCCGATATGAAGGAAAAAAACAAGCAGCCGGCGATTGAAAATGAGGCAACCCCAATGCAACACAATGTACGCGGTACTATCGCCATGGCGCGTACACCCGACCCACATTCTGCCAGCACACAGTTTTTTATCAACGTGGCGGACAATGCGTTTTTGAATCACAAAAATAAATCTCCCGATGGTTGGGGTTATTGCGTATTTGGTCGCGTCACTGAAGGCATGGATGTGGTCGATAAAATCAAAAAAATAGCCACCACCAGCCGCGCTGGTCATCGCGATGTGCCAGTAGAAAATGTAGTGATTGAAAAAGTTGTGGTGAGTGAAGCAGAAAAGTAACGCATACAACGCTCATGAAAATCGCTAAATATAGGGCGACATATCAGGCTAGTATGGCAAAAAATTACCTAAATTCTATCTGGGTCAGGTGATGAAGTATCCGGCTCTTCTTTAGTTTTATCCTCTTCGACAGAGTCGGAGGTGGCAGAAGAACTTCCTACAGAGGGTGGATTTGTCCTTGCATCCTTCCCCTGAGACGTTAAATCTGCAGACCGTCGTCGTGATGCGATATCATCCATCGACAACGAGCGCGCCATAAAGCTGGCCGGATTCCTTGCCGGATTTTGCGGCAGACTGGCTCGTCGTTTGGTGGATGACGTGAATGTCGATGGTTGGGGCGCAAGTGGCGAATGTTTCTCCTCCTTTATTTCTGGAAGAGATAAATCCTCAAACCCGGTTAGTTTAAAGCGATCTGGCAGCGCCTTGGATATATCTGGATAATACTTTTGTAGTTGCTTAAGTAATTCCTGACGCATGATACCTTCCATTTCGATAGCAGACGCCATAGCCGAATGATCTGTCGGAAGCCGTTCTAATTCCAATAATGTGTCCTTCCATAATTCTAACGCTTCTTCCACCTCAAGATGGATATTAACCTGGCTACCAGATTTGTTATTTCTATTTGTAAAATTATCCCATGCTTTTGCAGCAGGTGTATTAAGCTCGTAAACCTGAAAAATAAAAGCACTGATGAACTGGCTTTGTAGATCCCGCCCTACTACATCGGTAGTGAATTTTTTCTGCTTCGCCGGTGTGGATTTTATATCTAACTGCCTCGCAAGCCGCGTTACACCAGTGGTCTGGGCAGCGAGCTTCTCATCTTGTCTTTTTTTATCACTTAACTGATGCGGCTGGTATGCATTTTTATTTTTCGCTAACGTTGAACAAAATATTTTAACATCAAACGTCGGTTCTTTAAAAGATTGCATAAGTTCCAGGTTATCGTCATGAGTAAAATAAATTTTATTTTTATCACAATAGCGCTGAATTTGTTCTAAGTAGAATTGGTATCTGACATCTTTATGTATTTTTGTATAATCCCGTTTATCTGTCAAATACCCACGGTACGCTGCACGTTCTAATGTTGATGCTATGGGGTGAAACTCATCAGTATATTTTTTCAAATAGTCAATCAACAGTTTATAACTAAATTTTGCAAAATCTTTATTGACTATTTCATCGTCTTGCAACTGGATTTTAATAATTTTGAATTTATCTATTTCACGCTGGCATTGAAGCGATGCTATAACATTTGCTTTGTCAATTTTTTTGACAGCAAGTTCGTGCGGCCAAATCATACCGCTCAACTCGTCGTATACAATTTCCATTATATCATTGCCGTTTTCTTTTTTTTCTGCCAAAGTCTTTAAAGCGAAGATTGAATCTAACCTTTGGATAGAAGAGGCATTTACAAATTCAGCATTACTACTTCTTTCAGATGCTGAGAATTCAGTTACTTTGCTGGTAATTTTTTCAATTGCCGATTTAACAAGATTCTCATTTTTTTCTGGTAATGGTATTAAAACTACATCAATGGTTATTATATCTGGATGTTCACGATTGGGAGGAAAAGAAGCGGCTACATCTAATAGAGGGCTCAAAGGGATAGCCGTATCAGTATCAATTGCCCCTTGATATTTTATGGGGCCAATTTTTCCCCCATGCGGAGAAATTCCTTCTTTCAAAGCATCATGCGGGTGATTTGTGCCACGGAAACACAGAATGTATTTAATATTATCATGATCTGGAATATCTAATTCGTCTTGTAACAACTCAGCGGGGCTCTGCGGCGGCAGATATTTCTCCTCCTTTATTTCCGGAAAGGATAAATCCTCAAACCCAGTTATTTTAAAACGATCTGGCAGCGTCTTGTATACATCTGGATAGTGCTTTTGCAGTTGCTTAAGTAATTCCTGACGCATGATACCTTCCATTTCGATAGCAGACGCCATAGCCGAATGATCTGTCGGAAGCCGTTCTAATTCCAATAATGTGTCCTTCCATAATTCTAACGCTTCTTCCACCTCAAGATGGATATTAACCTGGATACCAGCTTTGTTATTTTTATTTGTACAATTATCCCATGCTTTTGCAGCAGGTGTATTAAGTTCGTAAACCTGAAAAATAAAAGCACTGATGAACTGGCTTTGAGGAGTCGGTTTCTCATTTTTTTTATTATCACCACTCATAAAACTATCCTCTGTAAACAGTTTTATCATTCACTCGGAAAAATCATTCTAATTACGCACTTTCCCCCATTATTAAAGGCATTGGTATTGCGCAAATGTAAGACTGCCTCCCCTCTCTAAGGAGATTTTTTACCTTCGCGTTAAAGTAAGTATAGATGGCTATTGTTAACGTTTTGTTAACAGAACCACCGCATAGCCTGACAAGCTCTGGAGGGTGGGTTCAAAGAAGAGATGCACCATGGCATGTGTCTGGCAGCCATCGATGAAATGATTTTCAGGCGCCGTCAGCTACGATAAATATTTTAACAATCTTTCCTTAATGCCGAGTGCTCCTGCCACAGCATATAATGGATAAGAATGTATACTGTCAAAAATTGAGTAATTGTGCGTAGAAAAACGAATACCGTGGTTAATATTTTGATGTGTTTCTAAAAATAATCGTATGCTTTGCAAGGATGAACCTCGTCCACCTTTAACTTCCATTGGGATTATTTCACCAGCAACATTCACCATATAATCAATTTCTGCCTGACTGCCACGTTGTTCTCTTTGCCAATAAAATAATTGTGGTTTTTGATACGGATCAGCATAAACTAATAGTTCTTGTCCAACATAGGCTTCTGCCATATTTCCCTTGTTGATCATTGCCGCTGTAGGGTTTAAAAACCATTCTTGCAGGTTTAAGCCTAGAATTGCCTGGTTCAATCCAACATCTAGAAAAATTATTTTAAATTTATCAAAGTCCATATTAGCTGCAAGCGGCAACCTTTCTGTCCGGCACTATAAAATACGCGGGAAATAATGCCGGCTTTTTCTAACAACGTAACAGCAGGCTCCAGCTCTCGTTTTCGGTATGTTGTTGATACCATGCTATATTTAAAATGTTGTGAAATTAAACTGGGAATGGTTTTAAACAGTAGATCAATGTATTTAATTGCCTGCTTTTTTGCATACTTGTCAAAATCATCTTCATAGACATTTTTGATACTTTGCAAAACTTTTATAACTGATAAAATATCTTGGTCTTTTACCCAGTGATATACAGCACCAGGCATACCGCCAATGGCCATATACTCACCCAACAGACGCAGTGCAAGTTCATGAATTGCATCGTTGAGCGGGTTTTCAGGAGTATGTTTAACAATTTCAGCCGCTAATTGTTGGTACCCCCTTGCTAATAAAAATTCTATAAATAATGACAATGGATGCATAAATAAGTAATTGATACGACCTACGGGAACACCCACTTTTTCGATAGCAAAATCAACTAATGATCCTGCCGCGATAACATGCAGATCAGGCATGTCCTCGTAAAAATAACGTAATGCAGTAATAGCGCGTGGAGCCTGTTGAATTTCATCTAGAAATAATAGCGTCTTACCAGCCTTGATAGGGGTATTTAAAGCGACGGTCAAATCTCTTACAACGCGTTTTGGATCAAGATCATGGTCAAAAATTTTGACAAACTCATCCCGTTTTTCAAAATTAATCTCGACAAAGTTTTCAAAGTCCTCACCAAACTGCCTCACAAGGTGTGTTTTGCCTACCTGCCGCGCACCCCGGATCAAAAGAGGTTTTCGAGAGTGGCTCTGGCGCCATTCCAGTAAGTCATAATAGAGAAGTCTTTTCATTTGTCGGGCACTTGGTATAAATGGTTGTAATTCAGATCAATAATAGCCAGAATTTGGTCAAAAATCAAACCTACTTTTCTATGTTTATGGTTGAAAATCAAATCATAATTCACCAAGGCAGGTAAAAATCTACTTTTTTGATGAGGTGACTCTGGTCAATGTATGCTCAAAGCGTCTGGTATTTAGGCTTTCCTGCGCTAAAGCCTGAATATCCGCTTTGAGTATATAGCTTTACTTGCCTGCCTGTCTTGGAGTAGAATGCCCCCCTTTGTTCATTAATCCTTGCTTCACCGCCATGCGCGGGAAGCGAATCCACCATAGGGATCCATTATTTATGCGGCATTACGAAATTGTATTACTCATCCATCCTGATCAAAGCGAGCAGGTTTCTACCATGGTCAAGCGTTATCGCGCCATGATTGAAGAAGGGCAGGGGCGCGTGCATCGGTTTGAGGACTGGGGTCGACGTCAGTTGGCCTATCCTATCAATAAGGTGCATAAGGCGCACTACATCTTGCTCAACGTTGAATGTGGTAAGGAAACACTAGAGGCATTGAAAACTGCTTTTCGTTATAACGATGCGGTTATTCGTGATCTTATCATCAACGTTGATCATGCTATTAGTGAACCTTCTGTTATGTTGCGTAAGTCTGCTGGCAACACTGCTGCATCACCAGACCGGAAGCGCTAGTAGAGGCTGAAGCAGAAGATGAAGAATAACCAACTATGGTTTTCACCCTGGGGGTCGTTAGGTATCCCAATCTCAAATTTTTAGGAGTTGACTGTGTCTAATAATTATTTTCGACGTAAAAAGTATTGCCGCTTTACTGCTGGCGAAGTAACCGCGGTAGATTACAAAGATATTGCTACATTAAGCGATTATATTATGGAATCTGGGCGTATCGTTCCCAGCCGTATTACCGGTACGGCGGCTAAGTTCCAACGTCAGTTGGCGAAGCGATTAAAATTGCGCGTTATTTAGCGTTATTACCCTACACAGATAAACACTGATATACCATTAATGTGGAAAAGTTTCGGCCAATATTTACTACAAAAACGCTATCATGCAGTATGGATAGTATTGTTGTGTGTAATATTGGCGTTATTTCAATTACCACTTTTACCCACTAGTGGGTTAGCGATTATCATTGTAGCCCTGGTGACATTGCATCGAGGAGCTAAGGAAGGCGCTATATTAGTCTGTTGGGCGTTATTACCCATCATTGCATTTAGTTTTACCGGCGACCTGGGGCCATTATTAAATGATGGTCTCGGCAAGATAATGGTAATATGGTTGTTAGCTTGCTTGTTAGGTCGCACGGCCTCTTGGACGCCTACACTGCAATTAGCTACGTTAGCTGGGCTGTTAATAATCGTTGGCGTGCATCTGTTAGCGCCGGATGTCAGTGAGTGGTGGTCGGGTCATTTGGCTAGTCGCTGGCATGACATACAACAACAATTGGTAGGTATGGGCGTTGCTCCAGCGCAATCACAGGCGTTATTCGTTAAGATGACGCAGCTTGCCACTGGTGGCTTTATTGCTGCTACATTATTGCTGAATGTGATGGTATTATTAATAGCGCGCGCATGGCAGGCGCTGTTGTTTAATCCGGGTGGATTGAGCAAGGAATGGCGGCAATTGCGGTTGAGTTATCTGGCCAGCGCCCTATTCATTATTATCGTAATAAGTGTATGGTTTGGATCATTGTTAGCGCTGGATATGCTACCGCTTATAATGTTGCCATTTGTATTGGCGGGTCTGAGCTTTATTCATACGAAACTGCCAGAGAAAAAATGACGCGTATACCTATATTAGCTACATTATATGTGGCATTGTTTTTTATACCCTATATAGCGGTTTTTTTAATGCTGATAGGATTTATTGATAGTTGGTTTGATTTTCGTGGTCTGCGTCAATAGGGGTCAAGACTTGACCCTATTATTTCTTATTAAATTGAGGTTAACATGCAAGTTATTTTACTAGAGAAAGTTCACAACTTAGGCGGCTTAGGCGATCTCGTCAAGGTAAAACCTGGGTATGGTCGTAATTTTTTAATCCCCCAGGGCAAGGCTGCGCCGGCAACTACACAAAACGTCGCCAAATTTGAAGCGCGTCGTGCAGAATTAGAAAAAGCGGCGCAAGAAGCGCTTAAGGTTGGTCAGGCACGTGCGGATCAATTAAAAGATGTGGTTATTAGCCTTACTGCGAAGGCGGGCGAAGAGGGCAAACTATTTGGTTCTATCGGAACGCGTGACATTGCCGATGCCATCACTGCCAAGGGCGTAAAGGTGCAGAAGAGTGAAATTTTATTGCCTAATGGCGTCATTCCGCCAGGTGGGCGACTATGCTATTGGTGTGCAGTTACATTCCGACATTCGTGTGGATGTGCAGATTAGTATCGTGCCGGAACCTCATGCCAAGTAATACTTAAAAGATTTGACGCAGAGACGCAAAGATGCAGAGGAAAACATAAAACATTTAAAAAATATTTTTATTTTTTTGATCCTTTGATGTTTTTATGCCTTTATTTTAAATTTTTTCTTTTTTTAATCTTTTCTCTGCGTCTTTGCGTCTCTGCGTCAAAAATCTTTGTTTTATTTCTCCCTGTTGTGAATGGTGTTTCCCCCATGTCCAAAAAAAAAACCGCTAGCACCACAGAAAAAAAAATAGACGCCAAGACACAAGCAATCAAGGCGCCGCCACATTCTATTGAAGCGGAACAATCCGTCATTGGTGGTTTATTGATTGATAACCGTGCCTGGGATATGGTGGCGGATCGTTTGGCGGAAACGGATTTTTATCGTCACGAACATCGTAATATTTTCCTCTCCATTTCTGAATTGGCGATACGCCAAATACCCTTTGATGTACTCACCGTTGCCGAGCATTTAAAAAACCAACATACACTAGATACCATCGGTGGTGAATCCTATTTGTATGAATTAGCCGGCAAGGTGCCAAGCGTTGCCAATATCGTTGCCTACGCCGATATCGTACGCGAACGTTCGGTGATGCGGCAATTAATTAGCACTGCTGGTGAAATTGCCGACAGCGCCTTCCATCCGCAAGAGCGCACTAGCGCTGAATTACTCGACGAAGCCGAACGTAAGGTATTCGCCATCGCCGAAAAAGGCTTCCATCGTTGTGAACCGATGAAGAGCAGCCAGATTATGGCGAAGGCATTTGAGCGTCTGTCGGAACTACAACACTCTACCGATCATATCACCGGTGTTGCAACCGGCTTTGTCGATCTCGATCACATGACATCCGGCTTGCAGGCAGGCGATTTAATTATTATCGCCGGTCGTCCTTCCATGGGTAAGACCGCATTTGCCATGAATTTGACTGAAAACATGTTGATGAAGAAACACAAGGCAGCCCTGGTATTCAGCATGGAAATGTCAGCGGAACAATTGGCGCTGCGTTTAATGTCATCCTGGGGGCGCGTTAATCAACACAATTTGCGTGTGGCGAAGTTATCTAATCAAGAATGGAGTCGTGTGGGCGCTGCGGTTTCTGCATTCTCACAAGCGCCATTATATTTAGACGATACACCTGGTTTGAGTCCTGGCGAAGTGCGTGCGCGCGCCAAACGTTTGATGCGACAGTGCAACGGTGAGCTCGGATTAATCGTGATCGATTACTTGCAATTAATGCAAGTGCCGGGATTTAAAGAAAATCGCACCTTAGAAATTTCACAAATTTCGCGTAGCTTAAAAAGTTTAGCACGCGAATTAAAAGTGCCAGTGGTTGCATTGTCACAGCTAAACCGTGGATTAGAACAACGCAGCGACCGGCGTCCCGTGATGTCGGATTTACGTGAGTGCGTTCCCGGTCATACGTTAGTTGTGCTTAGCGATGGGCGTCGCGTTCCTATTCAAGCGTTGGTTGGGCAAACACCGGAAGTTCTGGCTGTTGACCAATCTGGTAAAATTATTACCGCAAAAAGTGATAAAATATGGTCTGTCGGTTGTAAGCCTATCTTCACTGTATATTTTGCCAGTGGTCGAAAAATACAAGGCACTGCAAAGCACCGCTTACTTACTGCAGAAGGTTGGCGACAGATTCAACAATTGGAAGTAGGTGATCGATTAGCCACAGCATATAAATTACCAGAACCTAGAAACACAGAAAGCTGGTCTGAATTACGTTTAGCATTGCTGGGGCAACTCATAGGTGATGGCAGCTATTTATCTGGTCAGCCTATGCGCTACACCACATGTTCTGAAGAAAATAGTGCGATGGTTGCCAAGGCGGCAACGGAAGAATTTGGTGCACAAGTAACCCGTCATCCAGGACGTGGTAATTGGCATCAATTAGTTATTAGTGGTAATGGCAATCGTTGGCATCCGCAAGGCGTTAACAAATGGTTGCGTGACTTAGCTATTTTTAATCAGCGTTCACATCAAAAACGTATACCTGAAAAAGTCTTCCGTTTGCCTAATGCCCAAATTGCTATTTTATTACGGCATTTATGGGCAACGGATGGCTGTATTTTTGTACGCAAACCTGGTAGCAAGGGTAGTCATGTTATTCATTACAGTACAAATAGTGAGAGTTTGGCCGCAGACGTCGTAGCCTTACTGTTAAGATTGGGAATTGCTACGCGTATCTATCGGACACAGAAAAAACAATACCGACCGAGCTATATGGTAGTTATTACCGGTGCTGAGATGCAACGTAAATTCTTGCAACACGTTGGAGCGTTCGGGCCTCGGTGTATACAAGCTGAAGCACTAAGACAGATATTAGTAAATGTTGCTGCAAATACTAATGTGGATACATTGCCGCAAGTATTATTCGAGCGCGTGCGCATGCTGATGCTAGAGCAAGGAATTTCTCACCGCCAAATGGCTAGCAATCGTGGCACTGCCTATGGCGGCTCAGCACATTTTGCGTTTTCCGCCTCACGTAATACATTAAGTGACTATGCAGAAATATTAGATGATGATGTACTGCGGATGCATTGCAGTAGCGATTTATTTTGGGATCGAGTTGTTGCAGTTGAATCTGCCGGTGGAGCAGAAGTGTATGACTTAACAGTGCCTGGTCCCGCATCATGGTTAGCAGATGGCATTGTAAGTCATAATTCGGGCGCGATCGAGCAGGATGCGGACGTCATTGCATTTATTTATCGCGATGAAGTCTATAACGAAAACTCGCCTGACAAGGGTATTGCGGAAATTATTATTTCTAAACAACGTAATGGTCCGATCGGCAAGGTGCGGCTGCGGTTTTTTGGCGAATACACCCGCTTTGAAAATTTAGCCGATGGCGCCTATAGCGTGCAAGCCAATAACGTAGCCAGTCAAGCCACGAAGCCGGCGGCGCTTCCTGCCAACAAAATAGCATCGCTGGCGTCTGTAATCGAATCTGGTATTTCTGAAGAGGATGACGTGTGATTCCGCGCGCTGTCGCTCACATCAACCCTTCCGCACTACGGCATAATTTACGTCAAGTAAAAAAATTCGCACCGCAATCAAAAATAATAACCATGGTCAAGGCCAATGGCTATGGCCATGGATTATTGCAAGCAGCATCGGCATTGAGCGATGCCGATGCGTTTGGCGTTGCAACCATCGATGAAGCATTGGCATTGCGCAATAGTGGTGTATTAAAACCAATTGTTCTGATGTGTGGTTTCATTGACGGCGAAGAATTGCACACCATGGCGGAGTTTAATATCGCGGCTGTCCTACATGCTGAATACCAAGTGCGGTTACTGGAAACACAGTCACTGAAAAAACCATTAGCGATTTGGTTAAAACTAGATTCCGGTATGCACCGGCTGGGGTTTTCGCCCACAGAAATTCATGCCATATACGCGCGCTTAATGGCGTGTGGGCATGTGCAAAAACCCTTCGTCACAATGACGCATTTTGCCTGTTCGGATGCAAAAGACACTCTACATACTCAGCAGCAACTCACGCAATTTCAGCAAATGGTCACTTGGGCAGGCGAACAAAGTTTAGCCTGTTCAGCGGCAATTATCGCCTGGCCTGAAACACAGGCCGATTGGGTGCGCCCTGGTATTATGCTGTATGGCGCTTCGCCGCTGACAGCAACCATTGGTGCGGACTTTTCACTACAACCGGTGATGACACTCGCCTCGCGCTTGATCGCTATCAAACAACTGTCACCAGGAGAAAGCGTGGGTTATGCCGCAACCTACGTGTGTCCTGAAACCATGCCGATTGGCATAGTTGCGATTGGCTATGGCGATGGTTATCCGCGTCATGCAAAAAATGGTGCGCCGGTATTAATTAACGGAAAAATATGCCCACTTATCGGTCGCGTATCGATGGATTTTATTACCGTGGATTTACGCACGCAGCCAAATGCACACGTGGGCGATAAAGTAACCTTGTGGGGCGATGGCTTACCAATTGAATATGTCGCAGAGTCGGCAAATACCATCAGTTATGAGCTGTTAACCAAGGTAACGCAGCGGGTAGAATTTGACTACACTGAAAAATGCTAATACGTTAAAACACATGAATCACGCTCACTACCACCCCCCAGATGTGCATGTCGTTTTCCGGGCGGATTTGCAGCGGCGCAAATTTTTCATTTTCTGGCATTAAGTAAACCTGCCCATCGGACGTTTGTTTTAGACGCTTAACCGTCAACTGCCCATCGACCGCGGCGACGACGATCTTGCCATGTGTTGCCTTGATGCTGCGATCCACCACTAAGACATCCGCATGTTGAATTCCGGCATTGAGCATGGATTCGCCGGATGCGCGCACCAGGAAAGTGTTGCCGGGGTGTTTAACCAAGAGTTGGTTTAAATCCAGCGTTTCTGCGATGTGATCGTCCGCAGGTGAAGGCTGGCCCGCTGCTACTGAGGAGCTGTATAGCGGTAATTTATAGCCGTCTGACGAGACAAACGCCAGGACTGGCTCCAGCAAGCGCTCTGGAATGCGAATTGGCTTGGTTTTTTCAGGCTTTCTAGGTCGCCCAGCGCCCTTGCGTGCTCCACCCCTTCCCATAAAATTCCCCACATAGTGAATTGTTTTGAATAGTGTACAACAATCAAAAGATAATTGCCAGAGTTACAAACTTTAATAGAACCTTAAGCTGATAATGGTACAATGCTTACAAACAAATCTGAGGTATGGTTATGTTAAAGCATCTATTAGCTATTTTATTATTGTTTCCACTACTGGCTTTTGCCAAGGATTTCTCGGTTGTCGTTTACAATAAGGACGATGTGGGCGCAAAAACTTCTTACAGTGTTGCCACCGTGAGTGCGCTTTATTCTAGTAATGTCGCCATTCCTGGCGTGCAGGGCGGTGAAAATCTATCCACTATTTGGAATGTACTGGAAGGTAATGATGCCTCGATTAACTTAAGCGTTCTCGACAATAATAACAATACCATTGCTAACGTAACCTTTGTAGCAGCAGGGGTGAGTGATCCCATTTTAACTCGAACCGTGGCGATAGAGAATCTGTATCCCGATGATTACATTGTGACGGCAGATCCACCACCCCATCCAGGTTTGACAGATACACAAAACTTACGTATTTACATCGAGCGTAAAAACCAAAGTCCGGACGATCAGCTAATCGGATAGTTCATTCAGATCAATAGCTTTCTATACTCAGTAGTAAGTAATTGATAACTTCCTGGCGCCAGGGTGCGTGGCAGTTGCAAATGGCCAAAGCCTATCCGTATTAAGCGATTTACCGATCGGTCTTGTGATTCCCACAAGCGACGCACGATGCGATTTTTCCCCATACTGATGCTGACCTGATACCACTGATTTCTACCTTCCTTGTGAGTGGATTCGATGCTATCAAATTTCGCCCAACCATCTTCTAGTTCTACACCTTGTTGCAAACGCTGCAACATAGCGGCATCGGCAGCGCCATAGATGCGCACTAAGTATACGCGTGGTATGTGGGAAGAGGGGTGCATGAGCTGATGCGCCAATGCGCCATCATTGGTGAATAGCAACAGCCCAGACGTGTTGTAATCCAGGCGTCCCACCATAACCCAGCGTCCGCTGACTAACGTTGGCAGGCGATCAAACACAGTAGCTCGCCCTTCAGGATCATGGCGTGTGCACATTTCACCGATGGGCTTGTGATACATGAGTACTAGCGGAGAAGTGGGCGCGTTGCCGATGTTTATGCGCTTACCATCAACATAAATGACTGCACTGCTGTCTGCGCGATCACCTGGTTTAGCAACGTTATCATTAACCCGTACACGTCCTTGCTCAATCCAGCGCTCTATTTCACGGCGTGATCCAAGGCCAGCCCGTGCTAGAATTTTTTGCAGTTTTTCGCTCATGCTATAAAAGAAAAAAGATTTAAAGATTTAACGCAAAGCGACGCAGTCGTCCCGGAATTTAGTACTGCTTAGTGAGCTTGCGAACTTAGCAGTACTTAATATCCGGGAACCAGGAAAATCATAAAGAAATAACGCAAAGAAAAGATTAAAAACATTAAAACATTTCATATATTAATAAGTGATTCAGCTTCTTCAGCTTCAACGTCGTTGGTTACAGATGTATCCGTCTCCATAATGGCCTGTGAGGTAGGAGGTGATTCAGCGGTGATGTTTTGTGGCTCTAATGTCAATTCTAATTCCAAGGCGAGTTGTTCCGCGCCTTCCTCTTCGTGTGTCGATAATAATGCAGGGAGTTGAGTAATCGATTGCAAATTTAAATCGTTGAGAAATTTAGGGGTGGTGGCATATAGCGCAGGCTTGCCAGGTACATCTTTATGGCCGACGATCTTGACCCATTCGCGTTCTTGTAAATTACGCAGGATATTGCTACTGACAGCGACTCCGCGGATGTCTTCGATTTCGGCGCGAGTGATGGGCTGTTTGTAAGCGATCAATGCCAGGGTTTCTAGCAATGCGCGTGATAAACGCGCCGGTGGTTCTTCAACCCAGCTTGCCAGATGCGCGGCAACCTCTGAGGCTACTTGAAAACGGTAACCGGTGGCGACTTTTTGCAGTGTCACGCCGCGTTGACGGTAATCTTCTTCCAGCAAATTAAGTAGGGTACGCAACTCTTGATTGCTGCGTTGGTCTTCGCCAACGAATAGCTGCGATAAACGCTCCAGGCTTACCGGTTCGGCGGCGGTGAGAATGGCAGCTTCTAAAATGCGTTTAGTTTGTTCGAGATCAGTCGTCATTTAGTTGAATTCTCGCTCTGACATGGATAGTGGCATAGGGCTGTTCTTGCACGATTTCAATAACGGTTTGTTTCAGCAACTCCAAGATGGCAATGAAACTAACCACCACGCCTAAACGCCCTTCATCGATGGTAAATAATTGTGCAAAGGATAAAAATCCGTTGGTTTGTAATTTAGCTAAAATATTCGACATACGTTCACGCACCGATAACGGCTCGCGTTGAATAATATGCGGATTGCGCAGGTTTGCGCGCAACAATGCGTCATTTAACGCCATCACCAGTTCTTGCAGATGTAGGGGGGCAAGGCGCTTAATCGGCTGAATCTCGGGTGCAGGCAGGGAGACAGTATAAATGTCGCGTCCCACCCGTGGCAGCGTATCTAATTGAGCGGCCGCTTGCTTAAATTGTTCATATTCCTTCAGGCGGCGCACCAATTCGGCGCGTGGGTCATCTTCTTCCGTGCTGCTTGCCGGGCGCGGCAATAACAGACGCGATTTAATCTCCGCCAACATAGCCGCCATCAGCAAGTATTCCGCGGCCAGCTCTAACTTAAGCCCCTGCATAAGCTCGATATAGCCCATGTATTGGCGCGTAATTTCAGCAATGGAGATGTCGAGAATGTCTAAATTTTGCTTCTTGATGAGGTATAACAGTAAGTCGAGCGGACCCTCAAACGCCTCCAGGAACACCTCCAGCGCATCGGGGGGGATGTAGAGGTCTAGCGGTAAGCTGGTATAGGCTTGACCGTGCACCAGGGCGTAGTGCGGCTGTTCTGTGACCGTGACGGCGGCGGTGTCGAATGTATCAGGCATGGGGCTAGGAATAGGCAGAATTTCAGGGCTTTATTATAGCATTGTAGGGCGTTGCCGTGCCAGTGTAGGCTCTATTACTCTCATGTAGATACGGAAAGCAACTATTTTTAGTTGCGGAAAAATAATTGCTAATTTATAATCTACATTTATTTAAGGCGTTAGTGTCAAACGCCTCGGGTATAATTATGACAAAACGCCAAAAAATAATAGATAGACTGCTATCAAAGCCAACAGACCTTACCTGGGATGAGCTCGTAACGATTTTGGTAGGTTTTGGGTATACTCAAGTAAGGGTTGGGAAAACGGGTGGCTCAAGAGCGCGCTTTGTGCATACAAAATATCCACCTATTACCATGCACAAGCCGCACCCCAAACCAATTTTAAAGCGGTATCAATTAGAAGGAGTTATCAATTTACTAAAACAGGAGAGGTTATTATGAGAGATATAATGCAATATAAGGGTTATTATGGTTCGGTACATTTTGATGATGATGACTTAATCTTCTTTGGGAAAGTGGAGTTTGTTCGTGCGCTGATTAGTTATGAGGCGACAGACGCTAAAGGAATACGTAAAGCGTTTGAAGATTCAGTGGATGACTATCTGGAGATGTGTCGTGAACAAAATATTGAACCTGAAAAACCATTTAAAGGCAGCTTGAATATTCGTCTGGGTTCAGAATTACACCGACGCGTGGCAATAGCAGCTGAACAGCATCATATTACTATTAATAAATTTATCACCAAAACATTAGACCGTGCTGTGTCTGAAACAAGGCAGTAGAAAAAATATAAATATTTTAGGAGAACTGTATGCAACAGAGTTTTTTGCAACATATTGCGCAACAACTGGCCGGTATTCGTGAAGCGGGGTTGTATAAATACGAACGTGTGATTACCTCACCACAGCAAGCGCTGATTAGTGTGCAGGGTGGCGAAGAGGTGATTAATTTATGCGCCAATAACTATCTGGGATTGGCGGATAGCCCGGTATTGGTGGAGGCGGGGAAGAAAGCCCTGGATCAATATGGCTATGGCATGTCGTCGGTGCGATTTATTTGTGGCACGCAGTCGGTACATAAAAAATTAGAAGCGCGCTTGAGCGCCTTTCTGGGGATGGAAGATACCATTCTGTATTCGTCTTGCTTTGATGCCAATGGTGGGTTATTTGAGACGCTGTTAACGGAAGAAGATGCTGTTATCAGCGACAGCTTAAATCATGCCAGCATTATTGATGGCATTCGGTTGTGTAAGGCAAAACGCTTGCGTTATGCCAATAATGACATGGCTGATTTAGAACAACACTTGCGGGCGGCGCATGATTCTCGCTTTAAGTTAATTGCAACCGATGGTGTATTTTCCATGGATGGCATTATTGCTAACCTCCCCAAGATTTGTGATTTAGCCGAAAAATATGGCGCCCTGGTGATGGTGGATGATTCCCATGCTGTGGGCTTTATGGGTGAACGTGGGCGCGGCACACACGAATACTCCCAGGTAATGGGGCGTGTGGATATTATCACTGGCACGTTAGGTAAGGCGTTAGGTGGCGCATCGGGTGGTTATATCAGCAGTAAAAAACCCATTATTGACTTATTGCGCCAGCGTTCACGACCATATTTGTTTTCCAACACCTTGGCGCCAGTCATTGCCGGCGCTTCATTGACCGTGTTGGACATGCTGGAAGGGAGCAGCGATTTACGCACGCGCCTGCACGAGAACAGCCGCTATTTCCGCCGCGGTTTAGAAAAGGCCGGATTTACCTTAGTGCCCGGTGAGCATCCGATTATTCCGGTGATGTTGGGCGATGCAAAACTGTCGGGTGAAATGGCTGAACGGTTGTTGCAAGAAGGTGTGTATGTGATTAGCTTTTCATATCCGGTGGTGCCACAGGGCAAGGCGCGCATCCGCACGCAGATGTCGGCTGCGCATACGCGCGAGCAACTCGATCATGCTATTGCAGCGTTTGCGAAGGTGGGGGAAGAGTTAGGCGTGACTACGGTTCATCCTCTGTGAAAAAAGGGGCATTGTTGAATAATTCGCAAATTTTCCTTCCCCCGCGTGCGAGGGGGGGTAAGGAGAGGTTCAAGAACCGCCCCTGCTAACATGGGTCTGGGTACGTGACTGATTGGAAGTGGAGGTTGGTGATGCGCCAGATCCAGGTTGTAGTGATGGTGGAGAGGTGGGTGGTTTCTGGTGAAGAGGCGAGCCCAGGTTGGGGGCAAGGGCGCCAACGGAAGGTATACTTCTTTTTTGGTCATATGCCCTTGACTCAAGCTTAGCTTGTGCATCTGACAAACCTTGCTGTGCGGCTAACTGGTACCATCTCATTGCTTCTGTTGGATTTTTTTCAACGCCTATTCCCTTATCATAACACACGCCAAGTTGTAATTGCGCCCTGGGGAAACCTTGCTGTGCGGCCTTTTTATACCAATCTACTGCTGTTTTTAAATCTTTTGGGACGTCGTTTCCCTTCTGGTAACATATGGCAAGATTGAATTGTGCCTCTGGCAAACCTTGATCTGCAGCTAAGCGGTACAATCTCACTGCTTCTTTTGGATTTTTTTCAATGTCTCTTTCGTCCTCTTCGTTATCATAGCACACGCCGAGATTGAATTGTGCTTCTGCGATACCTTGATCGGCGGCTAACCGGTACCATTTCACTGCTTCTGTTAGATCTTTTTTAACACCTCTTCCCCTCTTATAACATATGCCCAGGTTGAGTTGTGCAGGTGCGTTATTTTGATCTGCAGCTAAACGGTACAACCTCACTGCTTCTGTTGGATTTTTTTCAACGCCGTCTCCCTCCTCAAAACACACACCAAGTTGGAATTGCGCCTCTGGCAGACCTTGCTCTGCGGCTTTTTGATACCAATCTACTGCTGTTTTTGAATCTTTTGGGACGCCTTCTCCCTTATCAAAATGCACGCCAAGATTGAATTGTGCTTTTGAGACACCTTGCTCTGCGGCTAATCGATACCATTTTATTGCTTCTTTTACATCTTTTTCGACTTCGATCCCATTTTTATAACACACGCCAAGGTTGAATTGTGCATCTGAAAGACCTTGCTCTGCGGCTAACCGATACCATTTCACTGCTTCTTTTTTATGTTCAGATCCGTCAGGTTTAGAGTCACTAAGAAGGTTATGATAAGTTGCCAAAATATACTGTGCCTGCATATTGCCACTTTCCGCCATGCGTTCCAGCTGCGCTAACCAGCCAGTATTGTACTGCTGGTTTTGGCATAACGCTGCTGGTTGTTTTAATACAGAAGTGTCTTTATCGTCTGCTAAGAAGGTGGTTTTGGGTAATACAACCCTGTTCTGTATAGGAGGAGTATTTTTATTTTCAGTGTATGATTTTTTAAAAAGTGCGAGTATATCTTTATTGTCCAAGGTAATGGCATGCTGCAGAGGTGATTGTCCTTTTGCGCTCGCGGTGGTAACGATGCGGTTGCCAAATCGCTGGATAAGACAGGTAATGATCTTATTGCTGTTTTCTTTATCTTCTTTTCTGGCGTTGTTCGCTGTATTGATGGCTTGCAAGAATATGTCGGCTTTTTCCTGATCGCCGCTGATATCGTTTTTAAATGCATTTGAGTTAGTGAGCGCTTCAACTAATCTATTTGTTTCTTTAAAGTTATGTGAGTGGATGGCTGCTATCAGCTGTTTTTTTAAGTCTTGCACAGAAGATTTTTTAGGTTTTTTCTTTTTCCCTTTTTTTCGTTTAGTCTGTGGATTAGAAGGTTCTGCTGTTGTGTCAGGCGGGGGTAGTTTTTTAGCCTCAAAACCTGAGCTTTTACTATCGCTCGGCAGTACAGAAGAGGGTGTAGAAGATTCTGGTAGCGTACTATCGAGTTTTTCTAACTGGGAGCGAAGATCTCGTGCCATTAATGGTGAGACTTCTTCAGGTTTCCAAAAACCTTTTGGTTTTTTTGGAACGGGAAGTCGGAAAATCCCTTTCAGGATTGGCTCGCCTTGTCCGTCCATTAAGCTGAGCAGGTGAAGGTCGCGTCGTTTATCGTATGCCCGGTTTCGATGGCGAATGCCATCTATCTCAACGCCAATTTCTTCTCCAGTTTTTTTATTGCGAATAGTAAAATCAATATAGGCATAATTCAGCAGTACTTCTTCATTTATCACTTCATAGTGTTCATTAAACCAGGGTTGCTGCTGGAGATATAAATAAAATTGATGTTGTAATGAGAGATTATCAATAGGCGGCCGTTTTTCTTGCAGGAGATTGATAATAACGGGTGGTAATTTTTGATGCGTCAGGCACAAATATTCAGCCATTTCCCGTAATGCACTCTCCCGCTCTAGAGGAGTTAGTTGTTGCGATGTGTCAACAGGGGATGGTGTTTTATTCACGCGGGCAAGAAAATGTTTAACGAGGTTTTCAGTCGGTTTTAAATCAAGCCAACCTGGAGGTGAGGGTAGCACCAGGGCGTATACGGCATGCGCGAGATTGGGGATTTCCATCTGAGCGGCCGTGCTATCTTTGTTCAGGAGAGTAAGAATTTGCGAAACTTGTTCCTTGAGTTTTTCATTTCCCTCCTGCTGTTCGAGCAACCTGCCTGCAGCCAGTAATAACAGGCTGAAAGTGGTGGGTGGTGTGTCAGGACATCTGAGTGCCTGGTCCAGTACCTTCTCTAATGACGCAAGTTGGATTGTCTGTATATCATCAGAAGCCGCATTAATCTGCCTAACGATATAGGCGATGTGGCTGGCAATTTGCGTTTGGATGAAGATCGGTAGGGGACTTTTTTTCCCGACGCTGGTTTTTGTATCCTTGTCTTCTTTTTTCTGCTGTGGCATGTAGCTCAGTAAATAACTTAATGTGGTCACCTTCAGACCGGCAATATTCCGTACACCCAGATAATCAACCAACGCTCGCAGGTCTTTTAATCCATTACGGATTTCTTTCAGAGTTCTGCATGTTTTTAATCCGGCTAATAATTTATTGATCACTTCTGCTTCAAAGGGGCGTATCACATAATAATTCTTGCTTAGAGCCGCAAGACCCGTGAGCAGTTCATTGGCAATGGGAGGTGGCAACTCAGTTGTTGCGACTAGTGTTTTTTCCATCCAAGCCAGCCAATCATTCCAGGACGCAAATTTCGCACCGGTTGAATCAAGGGCAGATGGGCGAAATCCATGCTGCCTGGCGTGTAAGCCGATGGCTGCAATAGCCTTGGCTAATTGTGGTAATTTAATGAATGTGGGATAGGCGTTCTTGAGGGCGTTTAAAATTGCCAGCGGGTCTGTTTGTGTTTTTAGCCAGGTTTCGTATTGTGTAAAACCACTCTGATTGTAAGGAGAAAGCCACTTTTGTAGCAGCTCGGGCGTGATTTCCTGAGAGGAAGGTACTTCTTGTTTAGCTTCGTATTTACGTTCACGTGTCGTCATCACTTGCCTCCAGCCTATTAAATACACTTGGAGTAAAAACTACAGGAATTGAAACAAGGGTGCAAGCTGTGTGTGCTCTCACCTCACACCGTAAATTTTTTCGGGCGGTTTTACGAAACGCCCTTGCGAGGAATTTGGGTAGTTGTGCTTGACTGACTGGAAGTGGAGGATGCGTCAGATCCAGGTTGTAGTGATGGTGGAGAGGTGGGTGGTTTCTGGTGAAGAGGCGAGCCCAGGTTGGGGGCAAGGGCGCCAACGGAAGGTATACTTCTTTTTTGGTCATATGCCCTTGACTCAAGCTTAGCTTGTGCATCTGATAAACCTTGCTGTGCGGCTAACTGGTACCATCTCATTGCTTCTGTTGGATTTTTTTTAACGCCTATTCCCTCATCATAGCACACGCCAAGATTGAATTGCCCTAGTGCATAGCCTTGCTGTGCGGCTAACTTGTACCGTTTCACTGCTTCTGTTGGATTTTTTTTAACGCCTATTCCCTCAGCATAACACACGCCAAGATTGAATTGTGCATCTGGCAAACCTTGATCTGCAGCCAGGCGGTACAACCTCACTGCTTCTGTTAGATTTTTTTCAACGCCCTCTCCTCTCTCATAACATACGCCAAGATTGAATTGTGCATCTGCCACACCTTGCTGTGCGGCTAACTTGTACCATCTCACTGCTTCTTTTGCATCTTTTTCAACGCCGATTCCCTTTTCATAATAGAAGCCAAGACTAGATTGTGCACCTTTCAGACCTTGGTCTGCGGCTTTTTTCCACCATTTTACAGCTTCTTTTTTATGTTCAAGTCCATCAGGTTCAGATTCACCAAGCAGGTGGTGATGGCCTGCCAAAATATACTGTGCCCGCACAGCGCCCCCTTCCGCCAAGCGTTCCAGCTGCGCTAACCAGACAGCATCTTTCTGCTGGTTTGCGCATAACGCTGCGGCCTGATTTAATACAGGAGTGATTTTCTTATCGTGCGCTTTGTGATCGGGTCGCGTGGTTTTTTGATCAAATGTGTCTGGCTCAGATGTGGATAAAGTGTTGGGACGTGCCAGGGGTGTGCTGGCAGGCTGTGAAATAATTCCTGCCTCGTTGAATTTTGTGACAAGTTTATCTTTATTTTCAATAGAGGCTTCTTGCAGCGCCTGTTGCCATAAGGCGTATGTGTCAGTATCTTGCGATTTAAATTTTTCCGGATTAATTTTTGTAATAAGAAGCGCTAAGATCTCGGTATTGTTTAATTCAACCACACGCAGCAGGGGGGATTGTCCATTTGTGCTGGTGGCGGTAACGATGCGGTGGCTAAATTTATCGATAAGACATTTAATAACGGTATTGCTGGCTTCTTTATGTTGTTTTCCAGGGTTGTTCGCTGCATTGACGGCGCGTAGAAGTATGTCGGCTTTTTCTCGATCACCGCTGATATCATTTTTAAATGCATTTACACGATTAAGTTCGTCAATTAAGCTATTTATTTTTTCAGGTTTATGCAGATTCTATATCTGCTATTAAGTCTTGCAGAGAAGGTTTTTTGAGTTTTTTCTTTTTCCATTTTTTTCGTTTAGGCTGCGTATTAGAAGGTTTTTCTGTTGTGTCAAGCTCAAGCGGGTGCGGTTTTTTAGTCTCAAAACCTGAGCTTTTACTATCGGTCAGTACAGAAGAGAGTGTAGAAGGTTTTGATAACGTATTCCCAAGCGCTTTTAGCTGGTACTGAAGGTCATTTGCCATTAATGGTAAAACTTGTTCCCGTGTATAAAAGCCTTTTAATTTTCTCGGAACGCGAAGGCGGCAGATCCCTTTCAAGACAGGCTTATTTGTTTTTGGATCTATTAAACTGCGCAGATGAATATCACGTCGTTTATCCGGTGGGTGGTTTTGATGATGCCAACCATCCACTTCTACGTTTATGAGTTCCCCAGTCTGTTTATCACGAATGATGAAATCAAGGTAGGCATAAGAATTATCTAGCAATACCTCTTCACCTACTATCTCATAACGTTCTTTAAACCAACTTTGATCCTGGAGATACAGGCCAAATTGATGCTGCAGTGAATCTTCATCAATAAGCGGCCGATTATTTTTCAGGTGATCGATGATAGGTTCTGGTAAGGGTGTTTGATGCGTCAGGCAAAGAAATTCTGCCATTGGTTGCAGATCAGCAGGAGATGCCTCCTCGGTTAGCAAGCGCTTAAAAAAATGTTCAACAAGGTTATTGGTAGAGCCTAAGTCGCACCAATTAGGCGGTGCAGGCAGCACCAGGGCATACACGGCAGCTGCCAGATGAGAAATACTCATGTTGGCAGCGGTGCTTTCTTTGTTGAGAAAAGCAAGAATTTGCGTAACTTTCTCCTTGAGCTTTTTATTTTTCCCACTCAACTCCTCTGCCTGGAGGATTTTACCCACTGCCAGTAATAACAGACTAAAACTGCCGGCTGGTGTGTCAGGGAATTTAAGCGCACGATCCAGTGCTTTCTCTAACTCTAATGAGGCAGGTTGAATAGGTTGTGGGTGCGACGAGGCTGTGCTGATCTGTGTGATAAGGTAAGCGATGTGATTGGCGATTTGTGTTCGGATGACGATTTCAGGGATCTTTTTTACAGAACTGTTAGTTTTGGCGTCCTTTTCTTCTTTATCCTTGTTTTGTGGTGGTGTGTGGTTCAGTAAATCATGTAATGTATTAATATGCAGGCCAGCGATATTCTGCACACCCTGATAATCAACCAACACTCGCAGGTCTTTTAACCCATCACGGATTTCTTCCAAACTTCTGCATGTGTTTAATCTGGCTAACAAATTATTGATGGCATCTGCTTTAAATGGTCGTATCACATAATAATTTTCTGTCAAGGCGGCAAGACCTTTGAGCAATTGATGGGCGCAAGGATGCGGAAATTCAAATGTTGTCGTTAGTGTTCTTTCCATCCAGGCCAGCCAATCTTTCCAGGAGGTAAATTGCTTACCAGTCAAATCAGGCGCGGATTGGAGAAATTCATGCTTTTTGGGGTGTAAGCCAATGGATGCAATAGCCTTGGCTAATTGCGGCAATGAGATGAGTTTAAAATTACAGGCGATCTTGAGAGCATCTAAGGTTGCAAGCGGGTCTGTTTGTGTTTTCAGCCAAACTTCGTATTGCGTGAAACCATTTGGGTTGTCAGAAGAAAGCCACTTTTTTAGCTGCTCGGGGGTGATTGTCTGAGTAGAAGATACTTCTTGCTTAGCTTCGTGTGTCGTCATCACCTGTCTCCAGTCTATTGAGTATCATTAATGCAAGGTGAACGCGTCGCTCACGCCCCTTCGTCTGCTCTACGGAATAGATCTGCCAGTTAAAATTTCCACCACCTGTGCAACCCATTGCTGGGTGTCATTACGTACCAACATATTAGTACGTCCGTAAAGCGTTTTGTCCAGTGTGCATTGGATGTACTGTGCTAATGTCGCATCACAATTAATTTTAAAATAATAGCGATTGATACTATGCATTGGGATGTGGTGTTGCATCAGCACCGCTCCAAACGGTGTTTGTGTGTTTACTATGTCGTTCATAACGTCAGGTGACAGCGCAGCAGGGTTGATGGTAATTAAGCCTAATTCCACGATGGTGCTTTCTCCCAGTTTATCTGCCGCCAGCGCATCATTGCGTTGTTTGTTGTTATCTACAATCATGAGGATGGCGCGATGAAAACTCTTTTTTTCAGGATTGTTAATGACATAGAGTGGTGTACGTATTTTAGGGGTACGTTGATAATAATCCGCTACGCCATGCGTCATGACGGGTTGTGTGAGCAGAAAATCATAAGGAGGGGGTAGAGTATTTTCTCCGACGTATTCCAGCGTTGGCGGTGTGGCGGTAGCTGCGCCAACTTGCGAAAAAAAGTATTAAGTGGCGCGACGTCAGGTTGGATCCAATCCAGCGTATTGGCAATAGCGGTGGGGCCAATGATACAACTCATAACAATGCAGTGCCGTAATAGGAGGAGGAGTTTTTGCATGTAATTCATCCTGGACATATTCGTGTATAGTCATTTCACTCCATATCCTATGGTATTTGATGGCTCGATACAAATAATTTTTACGGCATGTAGCTCGCTGCCAATTAAATCGCCCAGGGCTGCGTATACCAACCGATGACGCGCCAGCGCATTCTTGTTTAGGAATTGTGCAGAGGCAATAGTGATTTTAACATGGCTACCACCGCTGTTCGCTCCGGGATGACCAATATGTAAATGGCCTTCGTCAACGATTTCCAGCAAGGTGGGAGAAAGCGCCCGCATTAAGCGTTGCTGCATGAGGATTTGACGTTGTTCAAAAGTCGTCGGCATGATGATTTTCGCGCGGCGTTGGTAGTGGAGGGGACGATCCGGCAGTGCTTTTGGACTCCATAAAGCGTGACATATAAATAGCTTGTGCGATGAGGAAGATCAGGGTAAGTCCGAGCGTGCCAAATAGTTTGAAATTAACCCAGGCATTGGTGCTGAAGTGATACAGCACATAAATATTAATGCTGCCCATGAGCGAGAAAAATACGACCCAGCTCAGATTAAGGCGTTGCCAGGCGCTATCTGGTAAACTTAATTGTGCGCTGAGTAATCGTTGAACTAGGGGTGCTTTGCCGATAAACTGGCTTGCCAGGAAGCACAATGCGAACACCCAGTAAATAACCGTAGGCTTCCATTTAATAAACAGGTCATTGTGTAATAATAGTGTAGTGCCGCCTAATAATATGACAATCACCAGGGTAATAAGGTGTAGACTTTCAAAGCGGCGATGTTTATACCAGTAGATACTGACTTGCAATATTGATGCCGCCATGGTCACGGCGGTAGCGGTATAAATGCCAAAGAATTTAAAGGCAATAAAAAATAGTAAGATAGGGAAGAAATCGAACAGTAGTTTCATGAAGATGAAGTCTCAGTAAGGGACTTTTATTGTAACATATTTTCACCAATAGGTATAAAAGTGACACAACTAGTACACATCCATCCCCTCAATCCCCAACAACGCCTGATAAGCCAGGTAGTGGCCACATTGCGCGATGATGGGATCATTGTTTACCCGACGGATTCTGCCTATGCGTTGGGTTGTCAATTGGGTAATAAAGAAGCGATGGATAGGATTAAACGGCTGCGTAATTTGGGCAAGCAGCATAATTTTACCCTGATGTGTCGTGATCTGTCGGATTTAGGCATCTATGCACATGTATCTAATCCAGTATTTCGTTTATTAAAGGCGCATACGCCGGGTCCCTATACCTTCATCTTGTCGGCCAGTCATGAAGTGCCGCGGCGCCTGCAACACCCTAAGCGCAAAACCATTGGCCTGCGTGTTCCTGATAATCCGATCAGCCTGGCGATCTTGCAAGCATTGGGCGAACCGATGATGAGTGTGACCCTCATTATGCCGGGTGAGGAAACCCCATTATCCGATCCAGATGATATTTATCAGACGCTAAATGGTCAGGTGGATATGGTGGTGGATGGCGGCTTTTGTGGCATAGAGCCAACCACCGTGGTTGAGTTTGTCGACGAAGTTCCTCGCATTGTCCGGGTGGGTAAGGGGGTTTTTCCTTAATCATCGACTCGTCTCCCCATCCCTACACTAAAACATAGTAATGTGTTATCATTAAAACATAGTAACTCATTGCAATAAAACATAGTGATATGGCTAAACTTCACCATCAATTGCTCGTGCAATCACTCAAGCGCGTCAAGAAATTTACGCAACATGGTGTTGTGCGCGCCAAAGATATATCAACCCTGGATCGCAAGCGGCTGGAAGGTGATGGCTGGTTAACGCGTATTATTCGGGGTTGGTATCTGCTCAGTCAGCCGACCGCTGTGCAAGGCGATAGTACCCCTTGGTATGGCTCTTACTGGAATTTTGTCAGTGTTTATTTAAAATCTCGTTTTGGCAATAATTATTGCCTGTCAGCGAATGCCTCTATTGATTTACATCTGGGTAGTACAACTATTCCTAAACAACTAATTATCATGACGCGAAAGGGGGGTAGCTCGGTGGTGCATTTACCGTTTGGCGTATCCATCTTCCTTTATCAGGAAACCATCTCCTTTCCAGTAGCAGTTGAACAACTCAATGGTATCCAGGCAATGCCGTTGGCTATGGCGCTACATCGTATTGCACCAAAGTTTTTTCAACAGCGCCCTAGTGACGCTGAAATCGCATTAAAATTGGTGGATATTACTGCGCTTTCTCGTGAATTATTGCAAGGGTCAAACATCGCCGCAGCCAACCGTATTATTGGTGCTTATCAATTTTTAGATCAATTGCCGCACGCACGGCGATTACAGACCGATTTAAGTGCTGGTGGTTATCAATTAGCACCCGTTAATCCTTTTATTATCAAGCAACCTTTCCTGGATGAAGCGCGTATTCGTTCGCCTTATGCGGCGCGTATCACTATGCTATGGAAGCAGATGCGTGAAATAGTGTTAGAGATTTTCCCAAATGAGCCAGGGTTGCCTGGAACATCTAAAAAATACTTTGCACAATTGGAGAAGATTTATGTGAACGATGCGTATAATTCATTATCCATCGAAGGTTATGAAGTCAGCGAAAAACTGATTTCACAAATTGTCAGCGGCAAGTGGAGTCCAGATAATTTGGCTGACGATCAACAGCAGGTAAACGCTATGGCTGCTAAGGGATATTGGGAGGCGTTTAATGCTGTAAAGCGTAGTATTGATCGCATATTTAAGCAGAAAAATGCGGGAAAGATCATCCAGCAGGATATGCATTCCTGGTATTCAGCCTTATTTTCGCCGTCGGTAAGGGCAGGCATTCTAAAGCCAGAACATTTGGCCGGGTATCGAACACAGCAAGTTTATATCCGAGGATCACTGCATACTCCCTTACCCAGGGATGCGCTTATGGACGCAATGGAGGCGTTCTTTACCTGTTTAATACAAGAACCCTGCGCCGCAGTACGGGCAGTATTAGGCCATTTTATATTTGTGTTTATTCATCCCTACATGGACGGCAATGGTCGCATAGGCCGCTTTGTTATGAATAGTCTATTCGCATCTGGCGGTTTTCCGTGGACTATTATCACTGTTGCGCATCGCACAAATTATCTAAAAGCACTAGAGAAAGCTTCTGTAGAGCATGACATAAGACCATTTGCAAAATTTATTTTGAGCGAAATGCAGTTGCTTGACAAACCCGGCAACTAGTAATAAACGTGTATGTAGTCAGTGCGCTATTGATTGCCTTCAACTATTTACACCCGAAATATTTTTTCTTTTTTCTGTCTCTACGGATTAATACCCTGGCAAATTAATCGCTGGGTTGCGGTTGAAAAATCCAACCGGAATAATCCGAAAAGAAATCTCAGCTTTTGGCATCACCGGCCATTCTTCGGGGCGAGGTATATGCGTTATGCCCATGGTATACCACACGACAATATCCGTATTTTCCAATGAACTATTTTTTTCCGCCCATTGCGCCAAACCATCTTCCTGACTGGCTAACACTGGATAGAGACCCATGGCATTCATTTGTTTGGGATCATAAGGGGTAGCCCACAAGTGGTAGTTAATAAACCCGACATGTTGTCTAATTGCGCTATCGGGTTGTGCATAGGGCACGGTATTATCGCCTGGTATTAATGCATAGCCGACGGCTTGACCCAGGCTATTGGTCACATTGGGATTAAATACTACCCAGAAACGATTGCTGAGAGGATTGATATTGCGTCGTGCATCCAGGGTATTTTTCAGCAGGGTTTTGACATGGGCAAAGGCATTGCCCATGGGATTTTCTGGCCCCTTTGGCGCAGAAGATGTGTTTTCTTCAAATAGCCAATTGCGTCTGCCATCGACATCAAAATCGAGACGGAAATTAAAAAAGTGTTGGTGATGCGGCGCGGCAATATTTTCAGCGACTAAATGCCCGTAGCGTTCGTGATAAGTTTTATCCACGCCCTTGGGTAGCATAATGCCAGTGAGAATTACTTTTACTTCGATGCTGGCGTCCTGCTTAAAAATGTAATTCACTATGTAGTCATAGTTGCTGATGGTCATGGCGGAGCTAATCACTAAGTTCTGTGCGCGCCGTGCAGCATTCTTTTCAGTTTTATTGCTATCATAATGTTTCCAAACAAAGCCGCCGTATTCTTCGTAAATACCCACTGCATTGGGCATTTGTTTAATATCACCGTTTTGTTCAACTAATGGCATGTTAAAAAACACCGTGTTCTCCGGTACGTCCACGCCTTTTTGTAGCGGGGTAGACATAAAGCCTAAACCATATTCACTAGCGTCTAGTGCATGTCGCCAACTCCATTGTGGATCAGGATCGCCATAAGGCACTAAGATATCAGACAGGGACACGCTATCTAAGATCGAGCGCCATTTATCATTGTCGTGGTACACAATGTTGTGTAACGTCACGCCGTCACGCGGATTAAATGAGATAGTAAAGCGCCAGTTTTGCCAGGTGATTTGATGATCGTGTAATTGAAAACTCGGGCCTTGTTTCTGTTGTATGTGAACGAAGTGTGGCGCCTCACGCAACGTACCTACCGATTTCACATCATACGCGCTGTCGTTCTTAGCCAGTGGGGTAACGCCAGTATCAACTACGGTCACTTTTTGGGTCGTGAGATCCGCAATGGCGCTCAGGCCTTCTATGGGTCGGCCATACATATACTGACTGTGCCCAAGATAAAACGGTAATCCGCGCACTAAGCGATGATTTTTTAATGCAGGATCATCGGATGCGTCTAATATCCACATATCGACATATACTTCATCGGGATTTTTAATGCCCCTTTTTTGCAGGGCGGCCAGCCATTGTGAATTGGATTTTAATAACTTAGGTAATAGTTCGTAGTCGTTATCCCCACCAATGGGTTGTACATTGGGCACTGCTTGCCACGTCATTAATGTATTATTGTTTAAATCTACCAGCGCCTCGTACACACTATTTTGTTTAGGATTAAACAAGGTAATCGCCACTTGACGTTGCGGCGTTATCGATGCAGTAGTATCTTGTGCTATTTTTGTCGGTTCAGCTAGTCTAACCAATGAGAACAACAAATCATTCGAGTAGTGCGGTGATTTTTTTACGATGGCGACTGCTTGCGTTAATTCTTGCGTAGTCAATGGCTCAAATTGACGATCGATTGCAGCGGAAGTTGCAGCACACGCTATGCTAACCATCCCTAACGTTAAACATAACCAAGTAATGTAATAGATTTTTTTAAGCATAAGATCACCTTAAAATAATATGCCTAATCATACCACTATCATTTGCAATCTTGCAGCCTTGCAAGGGGCTGGGTTGTTTTTGTACTAAGCCGATTAAAAAAACTAGATTAATATCAATTAGTAAGATATAGTGACCTCCTTTGTGCAGCAAGGGTATGGTTGTGTGCGGGTAGTTTAGGTGCTGTTTATTGCGCAGTCATCTTAATAATGTATATATCGCCGTCGTATTTTCCTGATTTATTCATCAAATCAGCCGTTTTGGATGGGGCTGGTATCCTTCAGTTATTTTTTAATGGAATGCTAGGGAATTTGATAAGGGCGATCTTCTAAAAGCCCAGTCAAAATCCATGCGGCGCATTGTGCGCCTGGATTTTGAACGTCATTCAGCGAAACCATTAATTTCCACCAGTGGAGATACGCTATGAAACATTATAATAAAATTTTGGCGTTGGCCATGGGAGTGTGTTTGTTCGAAGTGACTCCAAGCTTTGCAGCTGCGTCCACGAGTTCAGATGCCGATCTAGCTAGCACCATTCAGAAAATTAGCGCCCAGCAGGCAGAATTGCAACAGGAAGTTAAAAGCCTGAAGGCGGAATTACGACAAGTAAGACAACAAAAAGCGCAAGCACAACGCCAGTTAGTTAAGCAAGGTAATACTTCTGGCAATAAGGTATCTGTTGAACGATCAGTTAGTTCCAAAGAAGCGGGTAAAACCCAGGCTGTGGAAAATCTAGTCGGTAGTCCAGTGGTTACTTCTCCGTATCTCAACTTGACTTCGGCCTTTGACGCCAGCGATTTGGTCGTCTATCAATCACCGATTAATCAAGATGTAACGTTACTGCAACAACGCCAGGCATTAGCAAAAGAATTGGGTGGTGAGCAGGCATTGCCTTCCTTTAGCCGTCCGCTAGTGACACTCAGTGGTAAGTTAGAAACACAGGCGGTTTATCAAAGACCCTACAATAGTAAGGACCAAAGCAACATCGACTTGTCTGCCGCAGAATTAGACGTGTTGGGAGAGGTAAGTCCATGGGCAATGGGTTACTTGTCGATTCAATACAATAACTCCCCGCTGGATCAAACCCTAACCGGTTCTGGTAACCCGATTAGTAACTCCAACTTATTTGTTAAGCGTGGTTTTGTGACCATTGGTAACTTGGATAAATCGCCGATTTACTTAACGGCAGGGCAAATGTACGTACCATTTGGACGTTACTCCAGTTACATCTTAAGTAACCCAAGCACCTTGGTATTAGGTCGAATCAATACCCGTGCAGTGGAACTTGGCTTTGTGAAAAACGGCTTTTATGGATCGGCCTATGCGTTTAATGGCGCTTCTGATGTTGATAACTCCACCAATATTGATAATGCCGGTGGTAACCTGGGTTACAAGTTCTCCAACCTGGGTAAGAACGCCAACGTTTGGGGAGACTTTGCAGTGGGTGTGATTAACAACATCACCGATGCGCAGGGTGTACAAAATGCGGGCAATGGCGGGTTCCAGGGGTTTTCACAGAATACTGCGACAGAAGCGTTGGCGCACGAGGTGCCAGGTCTTGATGTGCGTGCTATGTTGGGTAATGACACCTTCTATGGTATCGGAGAAATTGTAGCCGCTACTCGCGCATATGCCCCCCAGGATCTAGCGTTCAACAATTCTGGCGCGCAACCAATGGCCGGTCACATAGAAGCAGGCTATACCACTAAGGTATGGGATAAACCAACGGCATTTTCATTAGCCTATGAAGCAACGCGTGAAGCATTGGCGATGGGCTTGGCGAAGAACAGCTACATTGCTGTAATCAACACCTCGATCTGGAAGAACACCATCGAAGCGTTGGAATTCCGTCATGACGTAAACTACTCAGGTAACGATACGGCAGGCGGAATTTGCGCCAACCAGACTGGCGGTTCCACTTTCTGCTTTGTCGGTCCAGCCGGCGGTACGCAGAACTCGGTTATCGCACAGTTAGGCGTTTACTTCTAAAACATGCACAGAAAATAAGAGCTCCATTTGGAAATTCTCTGAATGGGGCTTTTTTTTTGCATTTTCATCAAGAGTGGTAAATACATTTTCCATATCATTGAACTTGCCTTGTTCAATCTCGCGGTTTCCAAGCGCTAAAATCTTCAGGAGAGCAAGCGTCTGTTCCTGCACTTCATAGCTTTTTATATCTATCACAACGAGTTTAGCTTCACCGTTTTGAGTGATCAGCATTGGTTCATGGCTTTTGGAAATATTTTTGACAATTTCAGCGGCATGACTTTTAAGATAACTGATAGGTTTAACCTGCGATGAAAATTTCATAATACTGCCCTCTCAAGAGAAGAATGAATATGTCAAGTCCGATTATCCATCGTTCCGTAAAACCACCTCATTCATGAGGTGGATATAAGGAACTCCTTCGATCATTTTGTTTTTTTGATTGCACAATCCACTACGGTATTGTGCTCATCGTAAATCGCACTATAATAGTTGCATGAAACGACTGCAAGCATTTAAATTCCGTATTGAGCCGAATGGTGCGCAACGGCGCATGAGTCGTAAGGTAACATTCAGCCGTAATTGGGAGAAAGAAAAAAACGTATCCAAAAAATTCACCACACGATTGCCAATGTCAGGCACGACTTTCTGCATAAAACCAGTACAAAGCTCAGCAAAAACCACGCGTTCATTTGTATGGAAGATTTGCAGATAGGGAACATGTCGAAGTCTGCCAGGGGCACAGTGAACAGCCTGGCCGCAAGGTGAGACAAAAATCTGGCCTAAATCGCTCGATACTCGATCAGGGTTGGGGCGAATTTCGGCGACAGATCGCTTACAAACTGGATTGGAACGGCGGTATTTTTCTGGCGGTTGATCCGAAAAATACCAGTCGAACCTGTCCAGCCTGCAAGCACGTTTCAAAAGATAATCGCAAAACGCAAGCGGAGTTTGTTTGCGTCAATTGTGGCTATAGCAACCATGCCGACGTCGTTGGCGCAATTAATATTTTAGAGCGGGGTCACCGTTCGTTAGCCTGTTTCGATCTGACGCAGTCAGGTCGCTCGATGAAACAGGAACCCACCGAAGCGATTCACGCTGTTGCAGCGTGAACGCCGTAGGAATCCTCGTTCTTTAGAACGGGGAGGATGTCAAAGTCTTAATTTGGTCATATCTCTAGTAAATGTAGGTATAGAATGGTAGCAAGTTAGAGTGTATTATTAGTGTTTCGTAAGTTGGCATAGGGCGGGCGATTAGCTCAGCGGGAGAGCACTGCCTTCACACGGCAGGGGTCAGTGGTTCGATCCCACTATCGCCCACCAGTAAAGCAAGGCACTTACGTGCGTTTCACCCCTCCCTAGAACCATCCAATTAAAATCTGAAGTGCAAATGAAGTGCAGATGAAATAAAGCAAGCTCGGCTGGGTCTTTTAGTTTTTTCCGCTTTTGGGAGAAGCCAGCCACTTCCGGAGAATTCTCTTGAAGTGATGGTATATGGTTACTTGACGAGGTAGGGGGTGCATGAGGCTGAACAGGATCTGAGTTTGTAAACCCATCCCTGGCTCCCCATCCATGGGGAGTACTACTTTCCCTCCCTGGCTCAGTCCCTTTGAAAAGAAAATAAAATCAGGAGAAGCAGGATTAAATCATACTTTTTCTTACACTTCTGTAGTCAATTTGCTGAAAATTCATCCAGGACATCTGTGGATTGATCCCACTATCGCCCACCAGAAGAAAGATTAGTTTTCCGTCGCAGGCTATACTTTACGCCAATATATTTCAAGCAAAAATAACGCAGGGAGCATCTTGATGGAAGAGATAAGGGGAGTTCTAACGAAACTACGCGAATCGACACTCGACGAGAAAGCTATTATAGGCTATCTCAATGGGCAAAAAAATCTTGATTTTAGTGATTGTCAAATAACAGACGCCATGCTGATTGCATTAGCAAGTGTGCTGCCTACGTGTGGTTCTACCATAACCATTATTAAGTTGAATAACAATCAATGCACCTACGAAGGCGTCAAGAAATTGTCGGCGGTGCTGCAATACTGCCCGGCATTAACAGTGCTTGACTTGAGTAACAATTTCATCGGAAATGCTGGTGTAGGGGCAATAGCCGAAAAACTGCAACATTCGCGTGTATTGAAAGAGCTTCTTTTAAGTAACAATGTGATTGATGATGATGGCGTGGAAGCATTTGTGAGTGCATTGCAAGGCGGCGTTGTGCCCGCGCTGGAGAAGCTTGATTTAAGTGGCAACCTAATTACAGATAAACATATACCAGCATTATTAAAGGGGTTGCGAGACCATTGTGTGTTAAAAGAGTTGTGTTTGAGTAACACTATGATTAGTGGTCGGAGTATGAACATATTTGTGGAAGCGTTGCAGGATTGGCCGTCATTGAAAAAACTGTATCTGGATGAGAACGATGCGATTGGCATAACAGCGATGCGTTTGTTTGTGAATGAGTTGGTGCATAAAAATAGATCCTTGCTTGAACTTACATTACCCAAAAGCACGGACGACGGATATACTGAAACGTTGGAAATCCGAATTAAGTGGTTGGAAAAAAATCAACAATTGGCTACCTATATTGAGAAAGATTTATGTCTAGATATTGCATCGTATACTCTTTTTCCAGTTGTCTTGGTGCAATTGGTACGGGAATATTTGAATGATGACATAACCAGTAATGAGCTCCTTCTTGCTGAGCCGGTTTTGCAGGCAGGAGATAAAAAAGAAGAGCAAAAAAATACGCCTGTGAATGTTGTCTCCCCTCCTGTACCTCTAACCACACCAAGGGACTATAAGATAGGAAAAACGTTAGGTAAAAGCCTGCGCCAGGTCTTTGGCAAAAAGCCGAAGGCAGACGCCGGGCAAAAACCGCTGAACAATCAACAACCTGCATCTAAAGAGCCATCAAAGCCTGATACAAGGCAAACGGATAGATGTATTGTGAGCTAGGCAGTTGTCGTTTCTATAGTCATTTCACCTGGGTTTTCAAGAAATTTTGCGCGCAGATCAGGTTAAGATTTGCACGTTCTGATTGAGAAAAAGCGCAGTAATATTAGTTATATTTCGAGCTTTTTCGAGTGAAGAACGTTGCAAAGATTAGCCTGAGATGCGATGCAAAAAACTGAAAATTCAGGTGAAATGACTATAATCCCTGGCAAATCCGTATCTGGCGTCTATACTTTAATCAATCAAATGAGGATAGGTGCCATGAGTTCACGTAAAGATAAAGAGAAAAAAGTAGAAGTCCCCTCCAGAACCCCTGCAACACCGCTGGATTCAAAAAAGCTTTCGAAAAAACAAGTAGAGGAAATCATACACAAACTGGATGTGGTGGAGTCGCTCTACATGGATATGCTGCAGGCTAATCAAGTGGTGGCGGTGAGTGATAACGCATTAGAAAGAGTAAAAGGGTTGGATAAAGTGGCGGATTTAACCAAGGCTCAAAAAGAACATATCAGAAGTGAAGCTAGGGAGGCGCGTAATACATTATTAAAACAGGCCAACCTGGATTACATTGACTTATGCGCTGGTGCAATAAAGTTATTACAACCAGAGATCATGCAATACCCCTTATCTGATCAAAATGCAGATAATACAATCGTAGAGCGTATCAACATACTAAATAAAGTAGTTTCTGCATACAAAGCAGAAAATGAGCTGCCGAAAATTGAGAAAGCGTTGGAAGAAAAAAAGCCTCAAGAAGAAAAGAATATCTCTGTACTGATTGAATCAGCAAATAAACTGGCAGAAAATGCAAGGGGGCGTTTAATTAAAACCACTTCCCAGAAAGTATCTAAATTTGCGGGTAAAATTTTAGAGGCCGTAGCTGCGACGGATTCTTATGTTTCTCCTAGAGAAGGCATGAGTAAAAGAGGTTTAGACAAGCTCTACAAAGATATTCAGACAAAATTGCAGCAGATCGATGCCGCATCAAGGGTTTCTAAAGAGCACGAAAATCAGTTGATACCCTGTAGAAATGGTTTGATTGCTGCGCAAAATTTAATATTTGCCAAATTGGTTAAATTAAAAGAAAAAGATTTATCCATATCGGTAACCCGGGGGAAGGTAGGGGAGGTGGTTAACCTGAAAGATGCACTGGGAGATCAGTTAGAATATGTCCTGGCCGAAATCGACACACGTGAAAAAATAAAACGTCTGGAGGCGTTATCTAAACAAGCTGCTATGGTTACGGCTGCGACAAATAGCGTATTAGTGCATTGCAGTAATAATGCACAACGAGAAGAGCTAAACTCAAGCCTTGACACGCTGGATCAAATTCAACAGCATATATCAGGTGAAATATCCCGCGTGAATAGCCAATTAACATCAAATCCTGAAAGAGAAGAAAGAGGGTAAGGTCTACATCTGAACGTAAAGGTGTATCAGGGGTAGATGAAGAAAAGCATATGGAAATGCAACCAGACCCCTATGCTGCAATCAGGCATAAGCTTGCCATGGCCGATGTGCTTTATACAGAAGTAGAATATGCTCGTAAACAGATAAGTGACTTTAAAAAAACGACAGAGCACGTCAAGTCATGGTCAAATAGGGATGAAAAAACAAAGACAAAGGAAGTAGTGGAGAAAAAAGAACGCTCGCCCTTGAAAGAACTCTTGGAAGAACAGGAGTCATTGAAAAAAACCAACCTTTTCTATATCGATTTATGTCTTGCTGAAATTGATAAATTGCATGGTGAAATATCATCAGCACTTCAATCAACAGACGTTAGTCAAACAAGTGCTGATTATCAAAGCGTTGAAAAACGATATAGAGCGCCTTGCAAAAAAATCTAAAATCCATAAAAGAAGATCAGATATTGCAAGTCGAAAAAAGAAATATTGTAGGCTCCATACGTAAGAACTATGTTCGTGATGAAAAGCATGAAAAGCTATTTTTGCAGAATCTTAAAAAAGGCGTAGAATCGTCTGGCTTAACTGGAACTGATAAAGGAAAATTTCCATTGGATGTAACAGATAACCCTGTGTCCGATTTAATTAAATTAACTGAAACCTTTCAAAAACAATTGGGGGCAGCACTATCTACTACCGGGACTAGCAGTAAAAAATATATAGCAGATAGAACGCTCTTACTCGGGTTTTATGGGCACGTTGAAGTCAGGTTAGCTCTTATGGATGAAGCCCTGCCTCATGCGGGTGCACAACAAGGAAAATTGCAATCGTGTCGGGAGCAACTTGTTAAAGCAAGGTCGTCAATAGCAGAAAAAGTGGTGCAACTGACAGAAGGTCAACGACTGTCTCCGCCAGAGATGAAACAATCCACCCAGATTGAAATAAAAAGCACCCCACCGAAAGTCGGGATACTGAAAAAACCATCAGAGCAGAAAACCAGGGAGAAAAAAGGGGTTACGTTTAATGACGAACTTGGCATACAGGGAGAAGAAAAGTCAAAACAGAGAGGTGTTTCGAGTAAACCACAAGCGCCTGTCAGCCCATCTCGAAGCTCTTCTGCGCTATACAGTAAGCCATCCACATCAACAAGTACACCATCTGCTCCCGAACCACCGAAAAAAGATCAAGGGGGTGGTGGATCATCAACTCCGCAGCCGGGTAGTACGTAATGTGGGGGGATTGTCGCGTAAATCATGCCCCCTAAGTTATTATGCGACCAGGGCTTTTATTGTTTTTGTGGCAGCTTTCTCCCCAAGCACAGCATAGTATAAGTCTTTAATAGCCTTCGATTTATATGCCTTGTGCAAATAGGCATGCCAGGCGTCAACAGGCTGATTAAAATCATTTTCCGAGAAAAGGCAGACTAGTTTTTTCTTGTTTGCAATTGGATTCAGCACTTTTAAAGGTGCATTCTGACCTTTAGCTATTTGACGATAGCCTTCAATCTCCTGCACTGATTGGGCAACCAATCTCATGGTATTACCGTCAACGTCACGCATCAGAAAACTTCCCATGGCATCCGTTAAATAAAATTCCGCAATGTTATGCTTATTAATAAACCGCAGCATTAAATTCTGGTATGCGCTATTAGTAAGAAATGAGGAAGTAGTCATGGTGATATTTTTAATCAGGATGTCAGAAATTGCCGCAAAATATTCATGCTGCAATTCATAGATAGCCCGATCAATGAGGGAAAATACATTAGGGTCCTCTTTCAAAATAAATTTATCAATCCTGTGATCATTAAAAGCCTTTACAGCTAATTTATGATCGCCGTCGCCAGTGAGCATAATTTTTTTAATGGGATAGTTCCCTAACGCCTTGCAAAATTTAATGCCAGACATCTTAGGCATCTTATAATCAATAATGACCACCGTTGGCATCGCAAAACGTCTTTTATGGTTTATTTGTGCATAAATTTTTGGAATATTTACATTCAGGGATTCACCGGTTAAAGGATGATCCATGCTGCCAAGAAAGCTTTCGGCGTCACAATTTTTTTCCGTTGCCCCTGCAGAAATTGCAATGCTTTTTTAGGGGAACTGAATAATTTATACCGCATATTTCCAGTTAAATTATCAACAACATTGTTTAAAAAAGTCCGATTATCATCGACTATTACAACGGTGGTGGGGTAATAAAGGCAAAGTGGCTTGGTGGCTGACATATAATTGTTCCTCAATTGTGTTATTCCGTATAGATACCCATTGTCAATGGAGATGTGAAGTTTGGCGTACAACTCTCCTGTTGTCATTGCAGAACTTAGTGCTGTTTAACGAGCTTGCGAGTTTTAACAGCATAATTGCTCTATTGTCGATCCCGGAATTTCTTAACCCTCTCAATACTAAATCTAGCCTCTTATTAGCTATAACAACAGCAATGATTTAGTCTTTTCAAGATATTTAGAAATCCGGTTTATTTCTTTATTAATTTCCTCTACTTTTTCCTCAATTAACTTAGGCTGAGAGGAATTTTTCCGAATGCTGCCAGCAGCAAAACGGATCAGCAAAAAGTCGACTTGCTAAATAATGTGAAAGTTCCAATAAAGCGTTAGCGCTATCAGGCGTTGTGTTTATCATTGTTTTTATCCCCACGGTGGTTGCTTGTCAATGATCTCTTTGACCCAGGTAACATGCTTAAGATTCTCCTTCGGATATCCTGTCGCCAGGATAATATTTTGATACCCCTGATCAGATAAAATCCTCGCCAAAATGCTTCGCCCTTAGCGTTGCCGAGAGAGAATCCATATAATTCTGTGTGTCAGCTGGTACTTATTTACCACCCCCATAAATCATGTGGATGATGAAATATATTAATCATTCCCCCGGGGATTCCGCACTCTCATGCCAGTATTTGGTTACCGCCGGATCGTCGTCAACGAGAACTGTCCCTGTTGGGGAGAATACACGGATTGGCACAAGTTTTGCAAACAATTTAGGGATAATTTTCATCATTAAGGGTCCACACTTTTCCCTTAATTCAGTATCTTCATGGCGGCTGGTGACCAGGGTGGTATGCACGCCGATATTAAGCATTGCTGCCAAATCGAGGCCAGTCTGTGTCTGATTTTTTAACTCATAATCCAGGAAGAAAATAATATCTTCACACGTTTCAACATTACAAAAATCAACAAAATCATCCACGTGTTTGAAATGGTGCAGTTTCAGTTGATTAGCATATAAAAAAGACTCTGGTAAACGTTCGTCCCATACGTCATGGATATAGTCATCGTCGTCTAATACAACAATCGTACTGCCTGTATGAAGAATGATTTCAGTTCGGAACCACGGCGCAGCACTGGATTCTGACAGTATGATGTTAAATTGCGTACCCTTGCCTGGCTCTGAAGTTAGGGAATAGTCCCCATGCCATTGCGAAATTTTATGCAAGGCATAGGGCAAGCCCAACCCAAAACCTTCTTTTTTCCCCACACTAGCCCCTTCCTTAACAATGGTAAGTAATTTCTCTTGCGGAATGCCACAACCATTATCCTTGATTGCTATAGTGACCTCGCCTTCATACTTGCTAAGCTCGATAGTCACCAGCCCTTTTTTATCCTTAATCGCCTCAATTGCGTTATTAATCAGATTAGAAAGCACGCGTTTAAATCCAACTATATCTACCTCGACGAAGGCATCGTAACAGTCAGCTTGAATGTCGAGCGTTATGTCAATGCCAGTGTTTGTTAGTTGAATTCTTTTCTCTGAAGCAATGCTTTCCAGCATTAACGCTACCGGCTCCTTCATATCCGTTGTTATTCCATCGGCTTGCTGATTTTCCTGCTTATACTGTAACAATAGACTGTTAGCAATATCAGTCAC
>CAVZRN010000002.1:0-17638 GCA_963777715.1 uncultured Gammaproteobacteria bacterium | reverse complement strand
CTGCACCAATTTTAACACCGTCACTGCCATAAACATCTTGGAAAGGCTGGCCAGGCGGAATAACGAGTCTGCCGTTACCTGCTGCCCTGTCTCTTTATCTGCCCAACCATAATTACGGTTGGCAATCACCTGGCCATATCTTCATCACCGTCAGGGATGCGCCAGGAACACGCCATTTTTGCATAAGTGGCAGAAATTTACGCTCGAACGCTTGCATGGCGGCATCGGGCGTAGTGCCATTAACGGGGATGCTAACGACCGGTGCGGCAGGCACTGCCTTGTGCTTAGACTTGGTTGACTTAGCAAATGCGGTTGAACACAACGCAAGCGTCAGTAACAAGATAACAATCGTACGTGATCGAAATATCATTTTCATCGTGCCGCATCCTTACAGACTTGGTGGTAATAACATTATGGTTTACTATGGCGGATAACGTTCCGTGACCACTGTTCAACTTATACTACAATTATGTCAACTTTTAAAAGCGAAAAATTAACTGTCTTAAGCGGTATTCAACCCTCAGGTGAGTTAACCATTGGTGGCTACATCGGCGCCATGCAAAACTGGGTTATGATGCAGAATACCTATGATTGCTTATTTATGCTAGCCGATTTGCACACCATCACGGTTAAACAAGACCCCCAGGTGTTGCGCCAACGCTGTTATGATTTTTTTCTAGCCCTCTATATCGCCTGCGGCATCGATCCAGATAAAAACATATTATTTGCGCAATCTCACGTACCGGCGCACACCCAACTCGGCTGGATTTTAAACTGTTACACCTACATGGGTGAGCTGAACCGAATGACACAGTTCAAGGACAAGTCTAAACAACATGCCGCCAATATTAATGCCGGTTTGTTTGATTATCCAGTGTTAATGGCGGCAGATGTGTTGTTATACGGCGCACATCATGTGCCGGTTGGCGACGACCAGAAACAACACATGGAGTTAATCCGCGATGTCGCGCTGCGGTTTAACCATCAGTATGGCGATATTTTTACCATTCCCGAGCCCTACATCCCACCCCAGGGCGCTAGAATCATGAGTCTGCAAGAGCCGACGCAAAAAATGTCCAAATCTGACCCCAATCCCCACGCCTATATTGCGATGTTAGATGATCCCGATGTGATTATCGGCAAGCTCAAACGCGCAGTCACTGATTCCGGCAATGAAATCCGCTTTAGCGAAGATAAGCCGGGGATTGCCAATCTATTGGTGCTGTTATCTGCCGTAACGGGCAAGACCATTGCCGCCTTGGAAGCAGAATACCAAGGCAGTGGTTATGGCAAATTTAAACTCGACGTGGGTGAGGCGGTAGTGGCACATGTAAAACCCATCCAGGCACGCTATCGCGAGCTGCGTGCAGATGACTTTATATTACAAAAAATCTTACAACGCGGCGCAGCAAAAGCAAGCGAACGCGCCAATTATATGCTGGCGCGTGTTAGTGAGGCGATTGGATTAATTCCGACCTAAGGCTTATGCAAAAAACCTATCTTTTTTATGACGTAGAAACCACTGGCCGCAACCCCTGCTTTGATCAGATATTGCAATTTGCCGCCATTCGTACCGATCTTGAACTCAACGAGTTGGAACGCCATCATGTGCGGATCAAACTAAATTGTGACGTTATTCCTGACCCGGAAGCACTACTCGTACACCGCATTCCCATGAGTCAAATGTTACAGGGTGAACCCGAGGTTGAAGCCATCGCCAAAATTCATGCCTGGCTCAACACACCCGGCACCATCAGCGGCGGGTACAACACCCTGGGCTTTGACGATGAGTTCATGCGCTTTTCTTTTTACCGTAATTTATTGCCACCCTACTCTCATCAATGGGCCAATCAATGTGGTCGGTTTGATCTATATCCGCTGGCGCAGTTGTACTTTTTGTATCATCCCGAATGTTTGCAGTGGCCAACTAACCCAGAAGGCAAGATCAGTTTAAAATTAGAATATTTAAATGCCGCCAATCAATTAGCCGCGGGTAATGCACACGATGCCATGGTAGACGTTGAAGCGACACTGGCATTAGCGCGTAAATTTTTTGCACTGCGCAAGATGTGGGATTATGCCATGGAGTATTTTGACAAAAATGCCGACCTAAAACGCCGCCACCAATTGACCAACGCATTTGATACCCAACACGGCGCGCATCCCCTGGCGCTATTGATTGGCAAATCGGGCAGCGGTGATTTTTTCCAGTATCCGGTATTATTTTTGGGGCAACATTTTCATTACAAAAATCAAACGCTGTGGTTACGCTTGGACATGGCTGAACTAACAGCAACCACCCAGGAGAATATCGCCAACACCTGGGTAGCGCGTAAGAAACCGGGCGAAACCGGGTTTTTATTACCGTTCTCACCGCGCTTTACGCAACATCTCACCGCCGAGCGCCAACAACGAGTGACAGAAAATCTCGATTGGCTCAGTCACAACCTGCGCCTATTCGAAGACATCCGCCAATATCATTGCGACTATAAATACCCAGTGATTGCGAATGTGGATGTGGATGCTGATTTATATAACACTGGATTTTTAACCCCGCAGGAAGAACGGCTTTGCGCCAAATTCCACGCAGTTCCGCCAGACAAGAAAGTCGCCGTCATCGAGCAATTTCACAACCCCCATTTACACGATATGCCCCTGCGCATTATGGGGCGTCATTATCCTCATTATTTAACCCCACCGATGGCGCGCAAATTTGCCGACTACCTGCACACGCTGAATGATGCTGATAATCCCGCCAACATTCCCATCGATTACCGCGGCAAACGACGCTTAATCAGGCAGGTTGCTCTAGCCGATATTGAATCTCTACGGGCTTCCGCCAGTGCAGATGCAGAAAAACTACATCTGTTGCAGGAGCTAGAAAATTATACCCGTCGCACGTAACTCCTAGTAGTTCTGCGTGTTGCCATTGTAGCAACCCGCAATTTATGGTATAAGGATGCCTGCTGTCTATACGCCAGCAAAATGTACTCTTCACGCCAAATTTCTGTGTTGAATAGTAAATAAAAAAACCCACACACATACTAACTACATATTTAGGGTGTCTTGGCCTCGGCTGGGATTAAATATGGGGGTATGTGGAGGCCTAACCCTGGAGAATCTGTAACATGTCTAGTATTACTATGCGTCAAATGTTGGAAGCTGGTGTGCATTTTGGCCACCAAAAACGCTTCTGGAACCCCAAGATGTCGCCATTTATCTTTGGCGTGCGTCACCAAATCCACATCATCAACCTGGAACACACCCTGCCCTTATACCAAGAGGCATTGAACTTTATTGGCCGGGTTGCCGCCCAAAAAGGCCGCATCCTGTTTGTAGGCACTAAACGTAGCGCTCAAGACATTATTCGTGAAGAAGCACAGCGTTGTGGTATGCCCTACGTCGACCACCGCTGGTTAGGTGGCATGTTGACGAACTACAAGACCATCCGCCAATCCATTCGCCGACTCAAGGAAATAGAAACCATGCAAGGCGATGGCTCACTCGAACGCATGACCAAGAAAGAAGGGTTGATGTTGACACGTGAACTCGCCAAATTAAAACTTAGCTTAAACGGCATTAAGGACATGGGTGGTTTACCCGATGCGCTATTCGTTATCGATATTGGTCACGAAAAAACTGCCGTTGCCGAAGCAAGACGCTTGAGCATCCCAGTCATTGGCGTGGTTGATACTAATTACGACCCTGCCAACATTGACTATATGATCCCAGGCAACGATGACTCACAACGCGCCATTCGCCTTTATTGCCAGGGTGCTGCTGACGCCATTCTGGATGCACGTCAATTGATCATCGAGCACGCCCAGGCAAAAGCAGCAAAGGCGCCTGTTGCAGCAGAGCCAGAAAAACAAAAAGTCGTCATCAAAAAAATAGCGCGCAAACCCAGCGCTGATGCTGCTCCCGACAAGGAAAATGCTGATGTGGAAGTGGCAGCGCCTGCTAAAAAAGCAACCACACATGCTAAACCAACCGCTGCTAAAAAACCGGCTGCAGCCACAGCAACTGCTAAGGCAACAGCAATGGCAACAGCTGCCACTGCGACAGAAAAGAAGCCGAAAGCAGTTGCCCAAAAGACCATCCCAAAGACCATCATTAAGAAGAAGAAGAGTGAGGACTAAATGAATATTACAGCAAATGATGTAAAAGAACTGCGTGAGCTTACTGGCGCAGGCATGATGGAATGCAAAAAGGCGCTGGTAGCGTCCAATGGCGACATTAAAGCCGCCATCGATGCAATGCGTAAGGCAGGCACCGCCAAGGCAGCTAAAAAAGCTGGGCGCATTACTGCTGAAGGGCTGATCGACGTTAAAGTAAGCGCCAATGGTCAATTAGCCACCCTAGTGGAAGTCAACTGTGAAACTGACTTTGTCGGCCGTGATGCTAATTTCAAGGCATTTGTCGCCAGCCTAGTAGACTCTGCCCTGACTACACAAACAGCCGATATAAACCAGATTGCAGATGTTAGCTTGTCTGGTAGCACACACACAGTAGAACAAGCGCGTCAGGAACTGATCAACAAAGTCGGTGAAAACGTGCAAATTCGTCGTATCGCACTAGTAAAATCTTCAGGCACTATCGGCTCCTATGTCCATAGTGGACGCATTGGCGCATTAGTGGCGTTATCCGTGGATAACCCTACGTTAGCCAAGGATATCGCTATGCACGTTGCTGCATCCAATCCACAAGTGATAGCGCCCGAAGAAGTACCTGCACATTTAATTGCACAGGAAAAAGAAATTTTTATGGCGCAATCCGCCAACAGTGGCAAACCCTCTGAAATCATTGAAAAAATGGTTTCTGGGCGTATTAGCAAATTCGTCAATGAAATTAGCCTGGTCGGCCAACCCTTTGTGAAAGATCCTGCTACGACGGTGGGTCAATTATTGCAGTCTGCTCAAGCCAGGGTCACCCAATTTGTGCGCTTTGAAGTGGGTGAAGGTATCGAAAAACCGATTGAAGATTTCGCAGAAGCAGTTATGGCGCAAGTTAGTGGAGATAACACGTAATGCAGCCAGCATTGGAACCTGTCTATCGCCGCATTCTATTAAAAATGAGCGGTGAAGCCCTATTGGGAGATACCCATCATAGTATTGACCCTGCGGTGCTTGATCGCATGGCCACAGAAATTGCGCAAGTGGTGACCCTTGGCGTTCAAGTCGGCATTGTCATTGGTGGTGGCAATTTGTTTCGCGGAGCCACCCTCGCCAAGGCAGGAATTGGTCGTATTACCAGTGACTACATGGGCATGTTGGCTACGCTGATGAACGCCCTGGCGTTGCGCGATGCCTTTGAACGCGCCAACCTCTCCACCCGTATCCTCTCCGCAATTCCCATGTCTGGCGTTGTTGATCATTATGATCGCCGCAAGGCTATTCATCACCTGCAAAAAGGTCGTGTGGTTATTTTTGCCGGTGGCACTGGCAACCCGTTAGTCACTACCGATTCAGCCGCCAGTCTGCGTGGTATTGAGATCGAAGCAGATATTATTTTAAAAGCAACCCAGGTCGATGGCGTTTATACCGCCGACCCCAACAAAGACCCAAGCGCTACTCAGTACCACAACCTGTCCTACAAGGAAGTGTTGGAGAAAGAATTAGCGGTGATGGATTTAGCATCCTTCTGCCAGTGCCGCGATCATGGGATGATTCTGCGCATATTTAATATCAACAAACCCAGCGCAATTTTGCGGATTGTGATGGGAGAGGATGAAGGGACGTTAGTGAAATAGAGTTATAATTTATAATCGTAATGCCCGTAGGAAAAAACTATGCAAGAAATCAACAAAGAAGCTACCACCCGCATGACCAAGAGCGTTGATGCGTTAAAGAATGAGTTAACCAAGATACGCACGGGTCGAGCTAACCCCGGCTTACTAGACCACATTAAAATCTCCTTCTATGGCACAGACACACCGCTAAACCAAGTAGCCAGCATCGCGGTGGAAAATTCTCGTTCCCTAACCGTTACGCCATGGGACAAATCCGTGGTCCCCTTAATTGAAAAGGCGATCCTGAGTGCTGACCTGGGGCTTAATCCGGTGACTACTGGCAACACCATACGCGTGCCCATGCCAGCGCTGAATGAAGAACGCCGCAAAGAATTAGTCAAGGTAGTACGCGACGAAGTCGAAGGCGCACGTGTGGCGATACGCAATATACGTCGCGATGCAAATCAAACCTTTAAAGATTTACTAAAAGATAAAACCATCAGCGAAGATGACGAACGCCGTGGCCAAGCTGAAATACAGAAACTCACCGATAAATATATTGCAGAAGTCGATAAGTTGTTGGCAACGAAGGAAGCAGAATTAATGGAAGTGTAGTCACCATGCAGACACCTCAACCTAAACCCCAACACGTCGCCATCATCATGGACGGCAACGGACGCTGGGCAAGGGCGCGCCACCTACCGCGTCTAGCTGGACACGAAGCAGGCGTTAAGGTCATCGAAAAAATCATCCAGGCTGCCATTGAGCATCATATCCCCGTATTAACCCTGTTTGCCTTTGGCATCGAGAATTGGGGACGCCCAGCGGCAGAAGTTAATTTCCTGATGAAGCTATTTCTTAAAAATCTGGAAACGCAAATACCCAAATTTCAGGAAAACCATATTCGCCTACGCGTCATTGGTGATCGCTCTCGCATCAGTGAAACCCTGCAACACAAAATAGCGCAGGTCGAAGCGCTCACAGCGAATAACAACCAACTCACCTTAGTCATCGCCTTCAACTACAGCGGTCGCTGGGATATTTTACAAGCCACGCAAAAAATTGCTCTCGACGTTGCCGCTGGCAAATTAGCTGCAACCAATATTTCCTACCAACATATTCAACAAGCGCTGTGCATGGCCGATCTACCCGAACCGGATTTGTTTATTCGTCCCGGTGGCGAACAGCGACTGAGTAATTTCTTACTATGGCAAACTGCGTACAGCGAATTATATTTTACCGATATTTTATGGCCGGATTTTGATGCCGCGGCATTTGCCGCAGCCCTGCAGGCATTTGCCACCCGCCAGCGGCGTTATGGTTTGACAGAAGATCAGCTAAAAGAAAAAATTTAAAAAAATTAACGCACAGAGACAAAGGAAAACATAAAAGATTTAATTAAATAACACAAAGCCCCTGGGAGCGCGGGCAGCTTGCCCGCATTTCAAGCCATTGGGCAAACATGCGGGCAAGCTGCCCGCGCTCCCAGGGGCTTTGTGCCATTATTTGTGTTTATTTTTTTCTTTAAATCTTTTTTCTTTCTCTTGCTTGCCTCGTGACAATCAAGCCTTCAATTGTTTCGATTCTCCCGTCAACCGCTTCAAGTACGGCACTAATCCCGCACTAACAAACGCTAATGCCAGTGAAATGACGCCAAAGATCAAGAAGGCACGGTTATAAATAACCAGCGACGCCATTTTATCGAGATTTTCAGGAATGGCTGCTAAGTTAGCTAACGATCCCCCTACCGCAAACGATGCGGCTTGTGCAAAGAACCAGACTCCCATCATCATGCCAACTCGACGTTTTGGCGTTAATATCGTAATCATCGCTAAACCGACGGGGGAAATTAATAACTCACCAATCGTTTGCAAGAAATAGCTAATCACCAGCCACCACGACGACACCAACCCTTGCTGCGCAAAACCATAAATCCCTATTGGCAAGATTAAAAAACCCAGGGTCATAAATACCACACCTAGAAAAAATTTGGTATGTACTGTAGGGTTGGCGTGACGCTGACCCAGTTTCACCCATAACGCACTAATGAGGGGACTGAGCAAGATAATAAACAAGGGATTAAAAAACTGCATGGTGGATGCGTTCACCGGAATACCGAGGAAATGCTGCTGCATGTTTCTGTCGGCAAACAACGTCAACGAAGTAAATGTTTGATTGTATAACGCCCAAAAGCCAACCGATATAGCGGTTAAGATTAAGCTGGCAAACATTTTTTTACGATCGATGACTGATTCTTGATACATAAAAAATACCACAACCAGCGCGACGACAATGGCGCTGGCCTCCACCAGCCAAGTGGTCGTTTGTGGATATTCAAATGCCCAAAAACAACCTAGGGTTAGCAATGCAAAACCAATATAAAACCAAATTTGAAAACGTACATTAGCTGACCTTGATTGCTGCAAGGGACTGCTAGCGGGAACTTTGCCGGCAAACGTTAACTTTCGTCGCCCGATGGAGAAGATAACGACGGCGGCAATCATGCCCGCAGCCGCCAATAAAAATCCGCTATGCCAGCCGAAATGATTAGCCACCGCTTCAGCAATCAATGGCGGCACCAGGGCGCCGATATTAATACCCATATAAAACAGCGTAAAACCACCTTCACGACGCGGATCATTCACCTCGTAGAGATCGCCGACAATACTGGAAATATTCGGTTTAAATAAACCATTGGCAACCATTAAAATACTAAGGCCAATAAAAAATATGGTTTTATTGGGGATGGCAGTAATAATATAGCCCACCGCGGATAACACGCCACCGATCACAATCGCGCGCTGAAATCCCAAAAAACGGTCAGCGATATAGCCACCCATGATAGGCGTTATATACAATAAGGCGGAGTAGGTTGCGTACAGTAGATTGGCAGTTTCATCCTTGTAGCCTAACTTCTTGGTTAAATATAGAATCAAAATAGCTTGTACGGTATAGTAACCAAAACGCTCCCATAATTCGGTTGAGAACAATAAATACAGCCCCTTAGGCTGATTTAGCAGGGAATGATGAGTAGTAGCTGTCGACATCGGCCTCTCCAATAAATGGTTTAAAATGACGCGGTAATGGATAAATTTGTCGATGATACAAGTTATTACCGCATCGCACAATAACAATAATTCATATGGAATAATTTAGCTATGCTGGCAAAACGCATCGTTACCGCCCTCATCCTAATCCCGCTAGTATTATTAGCGAATTTTTATCTACCCCCGGCGCCATTTACCATCATAACCGCCATGGTCTTTTTGCTGGCTGGCTGGGAAATGGCGCGCTTGATTGGTTATACCACACGAAGGGGATGCTTACTTTACCTGGCGTATTTATTCGTTGCGTTGCTTATCGCACTATTACTCCCCGCCATCGTCGCTATTGTGACGGCACTGATCCTCTGGGCGTTTATGCTGTATTTTGTGCTGCACTATGCCCGCTTCACCCAATGGTGGGGACGATCGCTGGTGATACGTACCCTGGTGAGCATCGGGCTATTAGCCACAAGCTGGTTTAGCCTGATCTTCATTCATGTACAACCGCATGGAAGCTATTATGTGCTGTTTATGCTGCTATTCGTCTGGGCAGCGGACACAGGCGCTTATTTCAGCGGCAGACGCTGGGGAAGACATAAATTAGCCCCTGACATCAGCCCGGGAAAAAGCGTTGAAGGGGTTATTGGCGGCGTGATTGTCAGCTTAATCGTCGCCAGCGTTATTTGCGCCCTTATTCCATTTCGCTGGTCAGACTGTATTACCCTATTGCTATTAGCAATGATCGCGTCGTTAGCCAGCGTGCTGGGTGATTTAACCGAAAGCATGATTAAGCGCTGTGCTGACATGAAGGACAGCGGCCAATTATTACCGGGTCATGGCGGCTTGCTCGACCGTATCGATAGCCTGTTATGCGTTACGCCCGTATTAGCCACAGGCTTGTTGGCATGGTCGATTATCGGGTTATTATCATAGATTGTAGGGGCGGTTCGTGAACCGCCCGTATGTTCGTGAACGCCCGTATCTTCGTGAACGCCCGCCTGTTCGTGAACGCCGGTAATTTGTGCGCCCGTAACAGCCTCGTGTTTGCCCATAAAATTTTTGTGATTATAGGTTGAGGAAAATCGATGAATGAGAGAAAAGGCACACCAAAAGATCAAACACCTAGCAAGGCAGCAGATACCGTTCTCAAAAATTCACCTCTTTATGAACTGTATCTTTATTTAACCTTAGTGAAAGATAATATCCCTGGCCTATGTGGCGCATCAGAAAAGCAATTACCCGACATTGCCGACCAACTATTTCAAGATTTAAATGACCTGCAACTATCCATCTTGAAGCTGCCGCCTGATGTATGTTTTACAACTAAGCCCCTCCTTCTTCCTATATCTCCCAGGCAGCGATTTTCCTTGACGCCCAATGCTCAATGCGTGTTTACGCTGTTTAAAGACTGCCTGGAACAAGCCTATACACACCTTGAGGCTGCACCCGAGGAAGAAAAAAGTTATCCTGAAAAATCATCATATAGTGTCGCCTTACGAAAAAATATTGAAGTTTATGCTACTGCCAGGCGCTTATTTCACTGCCTGACACACACCTTATCAAAACAACCACTCTTCCTTGATAATGAAGCGTCTATCCCTGATTTTTTGCACATCATATCCACCAATCTTATTGCACGCCTTCCGTATGAACGCCTCTTAACTGGGGTGGAAAAAAGCTGCTTAGTCAACCTGATTATGAACTCTCCCCAGGACTGGGCAACAACATTTCAGCTTACATGCCCTGGTTTTAACAGCACCATCATCTGTTGCCCGTTAGAAGATGCCATTCAACTGGGTTGGCGACGCGGCATCATGCAACTAGTAGCAGCAGGTCATCAACTACTCGGTGGCAACAGCCTGTATAAAGCTACTGGTCGCCAGAGTGAATTTCCGGGGTGGACTCTATACCAAGTATTACTTACAACCCCCCCACGACATAAAGCCATACGTGCTACGCTAAGTTTTTTCCCCTCCCCAATTGTCAATATAGTTTGTGAATATAGTGAAGAAGAAAAACCAACTTCCAGTTGTAATCTCATGTAAAACCCCCTCCCTACCCTCCCCCGAATTCGTAGGGGCGGCTGGCGAGCCGCCCGTAAACTTTTTCGGGCGTGTTCACGAACAACGGGCGGTTCACGAACCGCCCCTACGAATCAATCCTATAGATGGCGCAAAGCCGTTGGAGTAAATTTTAAGCAAATATCCGAGAAAAAATTCTTATTTGGTCTAAAATTAGCATAAGACAGGTGTTTAATACAATAAACAAGCAGTGGGGTGTGTATATGCCAGGAAAACTACTCGTAGCAACGGTTGAACGGCCTCAAGTAAATTACGAAAAGATGATAGTTGCCGAATCAGGGATGGATATACGACAGCGCGTTGTACCGATGGAAATGAGTTATGCATTAGCATTATGTAATGTGGGCGAATCCAGCTCCCTTAAAGGCGATGGCATGACTATCCTCCGGAAAGAATCAAGCAAGAAAGCCGACGTGCTTGGTACTCCTCGCGGTGCGAGGGAGAGTATTGCTGTCTTCTTCCAACTGGCAGGAGCCATTTGCTTCACCAGACCTACTCTGGCAGCATGGAATAGAATGAAGCAGAACGGGTTATCCGTGGCAAGCGTGGCTGATGGATTCGCTATAGCGGAAAGACTTGTCTTCTGTGGTATCCCAAAAATTATCTCGCTGATTCCCGAGGTAATGATTCGCACCCTCATTTGTGCCCCCCTGGATTATCTTTACACCAAGGCCCTTGATTTACGCAAGAAGAATCCCGTCTTAAGTGCTGTTCTCAGAGGAATTCTGTATCCGTTTAGACAGTTGGCGCACCGTACAGCAAATGCGATAGCCTACGCCACTAATCTGATCACTGGAATCATCGGTTTAGGCATTGATCTCGTTAGGTCAGTGGGTTGGTTGGCATCGGCAACCGCTGGCGCTATTTATAGTGCTGTTACGGGGAAACCAGCCAAACCCCCTACATTTAAAGATATTATAACGCCACCCGATGGTCCCCTGGCGGCAGTGGGGAGGGAACTCGGTCGAACCCTGCTAAACCTAGTACGCTTGTCACCGGAGTTGGCAGTAGTCGGGTTATTTATCTTCTTCGCACCCGCAGGCCTGGCGCTTGCAACTGTCCTGGGACTTGGCGCCGCCAAGCTGACAGCCGTAAGCACAGCAGCAGTATTAGCCGAAACCAATGCTTCACAGCTAACATCGCTGAGTGTTAATACGGGCGTTAATAGGATTGTTAATCGTCTTACTTCATCATCAGAACCAAAACCAGGTTTGGATGCTGATAACACCAACCAGAGGGTAGCAACAATAGGCGGAGACGAAGCAAAAATAGCAGCACGGGAAGCGCGTCTAAAAGCAAATAAGGAGGGAAGGGAGCAAAGAGCAAGAGAGATAGAGATGGCGAATGTGGGAAAGGATATAAATGTGGAAATAGAGATGGCGAATGTGGGAGAGAAAATAGATGAGGAAAAGGGGATAATAAAAGAAACAACCAGTGACCAGGGTATTCTCGCTAGATTATCAGAACACAAAAAAACTCCCTCACTAGTACCTAGGGAGATAGAGCTACAACCGATTACTCCCAAGGTTGAGGAGATAGAGCTACAATCCCTACCCAACAAGGTTGAAGATACCCCAACACAAGCGCTGGCGAACCCTCAAAACGAACAAACTATAGCACCCACAATAATAGATAGCACAAGTACGCCTGTATATCCTTATTCAAAAGATAATAAACCACCACTACCAACCATGCCAAGGCTGCAAATGCCCAACAGGCCACCACCACAACCGACGAACAATGCTGCTGCCAATATACCAGCAGGAGGCTTGCAAAATACATCATCTGCGTCATCTACTAGTACCAAACGTGTAGAAAAACCAAGACCACCAAGTGGACCACGGCAAGTTACTTCTGCGCCCTTATCAGCAAACGGTTCTAACGGTCTGCACCAAAATTCCGTATTTGCTACTGCCGTGTCATCAGAGGCAAAAAACCCTGGACCTAAACCTGACCCTGGATCTAACCCTGACCCGCAATCATCTCCAACTAATTCTAACTCGTAATTGCTTCTTTGCGACTGGATACCCACTGTTCATCCAAAACTATGTATAAAGATATGCCCTATAATTAACGCTTGGCGGAAATATATAACGTCGTAACTAACGCTTGCATGGTAGTGACAACCGAAAGCGCTATTAATAACAACAATACATACCCTGCCCACGTCGCACTATACAAACTCAGCAACGGGATCAGCAACATCAATACATACATCTCACCACGATTGAGAATGCGCCATATGACTGTCTCGTGCGGATCATCCACGGCCTGGCGATGGTTGGCATACGCCACCAGGAACGATGGCATAATAGCAAAGAAAATCGCCATACAAATCCACTGCCCCAATGGCAACCATGGCGTGTCTATCGACAGCCAGAAATAGCTGAAAATAAGCATAAAATCGATAAACCGATCCAGGCTGCCATCCAAGAACGCGCCACGGCCATTGGCTTGCTGTAAATGTCTGGCCACAGAGCCATCCACCAGGTCAAACAGGCCCGAGATTAGAAACAACACGATGCCTGGCCATATGTAGTGCATAATCATCAGCACCATTGCCAGGGCTGCGATCGGCAGCGTTAACCAGGTATAAAAATTAGGCGAAAACGGCAACTTAGAAAATATATGCCCAAGATATTGGGAGATGGACGCCCAGGTTTTTGATTTTTCTTTTATCATTTATGTAACCGTTAAAAATTGCAATGGGTATATAGTCTCCGTACTTGGGATTGCGGTTTTTGCAATCGCAAGTACGACCGGGCGATGGGGATTTTTAAGGGGAGAAGCGCCTTTCTCTCCCCTTAAATTGCCGTGTCGCAAGCTTGCTTGCGCCGGCAATCTTATACAGATTATACTCACCGCACTCTTGAACAAAAAGTCGTTATTTCAAGTGCGGTGAGTATATACATGTTATGGCAAGCTCGTTGACAGTAACAAGCACTGCCCTTATGCTAGCAATAATTTAATAGAAAGGATTTTTCCATGCGCCGCTTACTGACCAGGTTAATCACTACTGCTGTATTCGTACTAAGCGTCATCATGCCTTGCTCCTACGCAGCAACTAAGCCCATTACCATTGCAATCGCCAATTATGGACCCCATCCAACCCTACAACAAACCATCGATGGATTCAAAGGGGAGATGACCCAGGCCGGTTATACAGAACACGTAGATGTAACTTATGATATCACCAATGTCAATTTTGATCCCACGCTGATTCCACAAATGTTGGCTAAATTAAGCGCTGAAAATCCTGCTGTGATTGTGGCGCTAACCACTCCCGTGGCGCAAGCAGCAAAACACCGTGTAAAAAATATTCCTATTGTTTTCTCTGCCATCACCGATCCAGTACAAGCCGGTTTACTCACCGACAAGCATCACGGCGACGCCAACATCTCCGGGGCTTCCGATCAACAAGATCTTAACGCCTTTCTCAGCTTTGCAAAAAGGCTATTGCCCAATGCTACGCGCATCGGCTTACTCTATGCCTCTGGCGAAGATAATGATCGCGCCCTGGTCAATATGATGCAGGCAGCCGCCAGGGCACAAGGCATGACCCTGGTCGCGTTACCCATTGATAATCCACGCGACATTCCTATCCGCACCCAGCAATTTAAAGATAAAGTGGATTTTATCTATGTCGGCGCCAGTGGGCCTATCCAACCTTCACTACCCGCCATTGTGTCAGTAGCCAATACACTCAAGATTCCAGTATTTAATCTGGACGCCACCGCAGTACAAGCCAATCAAGTGTTAGGTAGTTTTGCAGTTTCTTATGAAAAGGTCGGAGAAAATACGGCGAAAATTGTTCTGCGGGTGTTAAAGGGCGAACACCTTGATACTATCGCACCGATTTATCCCACGCTTCAGGATCATCACGCCTACGTTAGCCTGAAGAATGCCCAGAAACTAGGCATTACACTGCCCGCTGATTTAACGGGTGTGACGGTGGTGAAATAAAGCGTTGTAGCGGCACCTTGCCTGCACGCGACCCCCCTCCCTACCCTCCCCCGCAAGCGGGGGGAGGGGATTGGTTCGTAGGGGCGGCTCGCGAGCCGCCCGTAACCCTTTTCGGGCGGTTCACGAACCGCCCCTACGAATGCGGGGGAAGGTTAGGATGGGGGTTCAAAAATTCACCTTTCCCGCTCTAATATTTCCTTAATAATTATCCACTATAATTCTTGATAAGAGCGTTACATAAGCGTGGGGATTGTATTGTGAGCGAAGACAAAAAAACCGATAAACCGGAAACCAAAAGTTCATCTGTTGATGCTGAAACTGAGTTGTTAACCAGTGGCGACTCTGGCCCGCTGGATTTGCAGTTATACCGTTATTTAGAGGCACGGAAAACCATAGTCAATAACCGTTTAGCAGAGAAACCCGAACCCAGGCAGAAAAAGTTGCTTGAAGAAGAGTTGCTCGACCTAAAACATCGCCAATCCATGATGGTTTCAAGCAGCGGAAGACTGGCTGGTCATTGTTATAGGGTTTCTACAATACTACAGACAGCCCAGCAAATCAGCGAACTACCACGCGACCCAAAAAATGCTGATAAAGTGCGCGATGACTATGAGCAAATTAAACGCGACTTTGAAATTATCAAGGGTTGGGATGGTAGTGTAGAACAACTGGCCACGGTAATACCCACCAGCAAATCCAGCTCAAGTTCACCGGTGGAAGAAAAAACCACAACACGCCGGGAAACACTGGAAGATGTGTTTGAGCGCATTTCATCCTACGTTTTTCAACAAGTTTTCGACATCACACAACTAATACCCGGGCAAACTCAGGCTCTCCAGCTCGAAGTGGCAGGAGCAGGCGGAAAGATTCTACATCCTGACCCAAATCCCATAGCCACAGTTGAATTTTCCTGCCACGATGCGCACGATTTAAGTGAAGTTTTAGCCAAATTTTCTGATCGACTGCTGCCAGAAAAATACAGAACTGTACTAATCTTAATGCCCATGTTTATAGATCAAAATAAGCTCTTGCTGAACATCATTGGTCACAGGATCAATGTCTGGATGCAAGACCAACATATACATGTGAAGGATCAAACAGTAGATGAACAATTTTTAAGTAATGAGTATGAAAAAATTGCTGAAGCTATTTTTTCTACCCGTCACGAATTTTATGTTCGGAAACATAGCGCAATAGGGTTCGTGATGCAATTTCGTGTCTATAACCCACTAAAAATAGTCGATGAAAAACTATCTGGCAAACTAGAAATAAAAAAATCAACCCTGTCATATCCGTCACCACAAGAAATATTAGCCATACAAACATCGCGTAACGGGCAAGATAACGGCGGCTTATTGTTAGTGGCGATGAGGAATGGCAAGTTTGCGTTGGCTGATGCCTTGCTACAACGGACAGATATCGATGTCAATACACTTGAATTTGGCAGAAGAATAGATACATCCTTATGGATGGCTTTAAAAAGTAATCGCCTCAATACAGTAAGAAAATTGCTGGAGAAGGGTGCTGATTTAAATAAGCTGGATAATCAGGGTAATTCTATATTCGACTTCCTACTGTCTGAGGCCGTAACACAATCATACTTTGAAAAAATCGTTAGCATTCCTGCCGTGTTTAATTATCATAATCAAAGTTATTCACTGCTTTATATGTTGATTCTCACAGCAATAGACAAAAAAGTAAACACCGGCGTCAAACCCAGTCACACTGGTTTAGCGAAGATTTCCTGGTTAGCGACCCAACAACAGAAAATGAGTACATCTTCACATGGTAAAAATATTCTGACTGAAACCACTACAGAATTATTTAAAAACTACATTAAACACGGACATATATACGCAGCAATATACACAGCACACTGTTTCCACCAACAAGTGACGTTTGATTACGCAGAATTGGTTTATCTCTACCTCAATACCTTACCGCCAGAACGACAGTACCAGGCTTTAGCGGAATTGACACAGATGCTACAGCATAATCACAACGCGGCGTGGACTATCATACTCACTGCGTTCAACGATGCTTTATTTAATAATAACCAGTTATTGCGCGATGCTCTAATAAATGACTATCCAGCCATCATTAATATGAATGCATATGGACGTACACCGCTGGAGTACGCTGTGATCGGAAAAAACGTAGGGGCAGTCTCATTCTTACTGAGCCAGAAAAATATCCAGCTCACCGATATTCTCAATAAAATAAACAGTTACTCATTACATACAACTTTGCATATAAAAAACTTGATTAACCTCGCAGCTCAAGGGCAATCAACTGTACCGACCCCAACTCGAACGACGACCACTTCATCCTCTTCGGCAGCCCTCTCTACTACTGCGATGACTACCACCTTCCAGAAGGAATACAAACACGAGTCCACATCAGAACGCAAACGATCCCCCACCCAGTTTTTCCCGAAGACAACGGGATCATCACAACCCACCGTTACACCAACAACGAGTAAACTAGAAACCAAGAACATTGATGCAGGGACTGAAGCCGAGACTGGCCCAACCACCACTAACACACCGCCCCCCTCGTCATCATCGTCATCGTCGTCTTCCTCTTCGTCGTCGTCATCATCGTCATAGCAATCCAGCAGCAAACAAGATAGTACTATATTTTTGCTGCAGGGCAAACGCATCTAAACTGTAGTACTTTTATAGTTATTTCACTTGGTTTTTAGGAATTTTGCGCGCAGGTCAGGTTTTGATCTGTCATTGCACTTTGACCTGTCATCCCGGAATTCAATGGCACTACCTTAAGCACGCACTAATGTGTCATCTTTCCTTCTCCCCTTGTGG
>CAVZRN010000001.1:0-132773 GCA_963777715.1 uncultured Gammaproteobacteria bacterium | reverse complement strand
GAAACGACGCAAGAAGCATTTGGGAATATCTCTCCCCACTCTGCGAAAGGTTTGTTGGTAGTGATCAGGGTGGATTTTTCTTGATATCGACCCGAGATAATTTCAAATAACAAATCGGCGTGGCGGTTTGAGTAAGATAAGTAGCCAACCTCATCAATAATCAATAGTTGTGGCTGTACATAGTGTTTTATCTTCCTACGCAATGCGCTCGCTCCATCCTGGGACGCCAGTTCATTTAGCATGTGACCTGCAGTTGTGAATAATACAGTAAACCCGCCAATGACTGCCTCATAGGCAATGTTGCTAGCAATGGTGGATTTTCCAACGCCGTGTGGGCCGCAAAAAATAACATTGGTTGATTCTTTGATAAACTCCAGTTGCATCAACTCATTGACTGCGGCTCGATCTAACTTCTTTGGCCAACCCCAATCAAAATCAGCTAATGATTTAAAATGTCCGATGCGTGCACTGCCGAGTCGACGCTCAAGACTGCGGTGTGATCGCTCAGCCTCTTCCCAGGAAATTAAATTTTCTATCCAATTTGTCTCACCCACTTCTTCCAGTGGGACGTGATTCGTAAAGTTTTAATGTGTTTGCTCTTTGAAATAACGTATCATTTTTCATCAAATGCTTTCTCTATAAAGGATTGTAGTTGGTCATATTCATTCAGCTTATGAGGGCGCACAAAAAGCTCACGTACACGCTTGTCGTCAGGCAAATCAATCGATAAAGGGGGAAGTTGTTGAAGCTCATGGCGACGTTTGTCTAAGCTTAATCGGACTGCGTTTGGATGGGGTACGTTGCGCAATAATGCTTCCTGGATAGCCATCTCCAATTCGGCGCGGCCGTAGCTATCCAGTAACTGCAACAGTTGTGAGGTGATGGATGCTAACGAATAGCCGCGTTCTGCTGCCTGAGTCAGTAGTGTAACGCTCGACGGAACAGCATGTGTTAATCGATTTTGTCCTCGGTGTTGGCGAGCATGTTTCTTCATCGCAACCAATTCTTGGATATGAATTTCTTGTTCAATTTGACAGCCTTTGTCGTAACTCCGTTCGTGTTCTGCAATAATATGAGCACCCTCTAAAATAAAAACCTGAGTGGGTGTGGCGGACACGGTCAGCACACGACGAACATGAGTATATGGTACCGAATAATCATTTAAATCAAAACGTACATAAGGGGTTTTCCCTACCTTAACCTCCTGTCTTTCATTCGTTTGGTAAGGGTTATCAGGCATCTAAATAATGTTGGTTGTTCCTCTAAAAAAACATCACGAACCGATAAGGCAGGATGTTCAGGACACGGTCTATTCGCCGCCACACCATGACACCACTCTGTCGCTTGATGGTTCAGTTCTTCTATTGTTTTCCATTCTCGCGCGGGGAAAAAATTGTCACGGACATAACGGATTGCTCGTTCCACTCGTCCTTTTTCATTGCCGCGCGCAACAGCAACAGGGCGTGGTTCAAAGCAATAATGAGCAGAAAATTCTAATAAGATGGGGTGGAAACGAATGGCATCTCCTTGACGCTCAAGCACTGCACTTTTTAGGTTATCGTACAATAAAACGCGCGGGATACCGTTCCATTCAGTAAATGCCGCCTCATGTCCACGAAGAAAATTAGCCATTCGCTGATCTAAATAAAAACGTAAAAATATTTTTCTTGAAAAACTGAGCACCATCACAAAAGCCATTAATGGCCGCCTTGCCTTGCCAATGTCGACATAACCAAAATGTCCCCAATCAACCTGAGCTTGTTCGCCAGACAATGTTCTAAGGCGTAAATATGCTTCTGCTATACGGCGTGGTCTATAGAGAGAAATTAAATGCCGAAAATGATCAACCCCACCACTATAACCACGCTGACAAACCATGTCGTATAAACGACTTGCCGTTAACGTTGGATATTTTTCAAGTGTCTCAAGGACAAATGGCAGGTAATCTGTTATAAGCGATTTTCGTTTTATAAAATTTGCTTGAGAAATTCCTGCTTGAGACAATACCCTTTTCACCACGCTGTGGTGTATGTTTAATTGACGCGCCATCGTTCCTATTCGCCATTTTTCTACGTGATAGTAACGCATGATTTTTGCTTCTAACTCGGCTGATATAGCCATAAAACAATTCTCCTCATAAATTTATTTTGGTTTGTATCGCCCAAGATTAACGGAAATACGGCTTAACATGGGAATATTCGTTAAAAATCCGGTACGAATAAACAATGAGCACGATTTGCCACAAAAATTACACACGTTAACAGTAGTTGTGCGTTCATTTGGCACGCGAGGTAGTAAATCATTGGTGGGTAGTGCAGGGGAACCCTGATCCGTCACTTTTTTATTTTTACGCGCACGATAACGCCGCTGACGCTCAGCATGTTTTTGTTTGCCACGGAAACTTTTTTGGTAGAGCTGGTTCGCCATACGAAGCGAGTGCACACGAGCTGGCTGTGAACAGTTTGTTCCGCAATAAATATTGCCTCTGTCACAGTCACTACAAATAATGACTTGAGAGCGGCAAAGCACACATGTAAACAAACGAGCACTTTTCTTCATCAACGTTTTGTGCCGATGAGATGAGATTAAAGCTGGACTTTATGCGAAAAAATTAGGATAATTTGTTGGGTCGTGTGCTAATGGTAACAGTCGACTGTCAGGTCAATGTAACTGCTGCCGTTCTTTCGTTCATTTTTCTCACCGGCCCAACCTTTCTACCGAAATTTTCCGAAGTTGTCACATTGTTTCTGCAACCTTAAACTAATCTTAAATTGTAAACTTTGCCGGAATGGCGATTGTGGCGGGTTATTATATGCGGTTTAGGTATGCGCTGCTTTTACGCGGGTTTTGAAAGCCATCTACATCGCGCATCAGCGGTAGATTCTGAGGCGGGAAAGTCTGCATTTCCTATCAAAAAGCAGATGATATTAATCAGTGGAATAGCCATTAGTTTTGTTATTCTCAATTTTTTGCTTATGTATACTTTTCTAGCCAATATATTATTATTCATAGCTACTATAGCAATTTTTACATATTTTACTTATGAGATTATCAAAGCAGATCAAAAAGAGCGTTTGGCAATTATTGCATGTCTGATTTTGATTTTTATCGGCATGGTGTTTTTTGTGATGTTTTTTCAAATTTTTTCTTCGATAACTCTATTTATTGAGCGAAGCGTTTTTAAGCCAATAATATTGGGGCATCAGCTTGTAACGATGGATTTGTTAGCTTTAGGCTCTTTCTGGATTATCGTTCTGAGTCCAATATTGGTTTTCTGGTATGGCTATTTATCTAAACGTCACAAAGATTTAAAGATCACGCATAAATTTTCGCTTGGATTATCAATTACAGCATTATGTTTTTTAGTACTATCTTTGAGCATCTACTTCCATGATGAACAATGGAAAGTTTCATGGCTATGGATTGTCTTGGCATTGATGCTTTATTCTCTTGGAGAGTTATTTGTAAGTGCCCTTGGAGTTGCAATGATAACTAAAATTGCTCCTAAAAGAATGTACGGTATTATGATGGGATCATGGTTTTTGATAGCAATTTCTTTTGCCGCTGTTATTAGTGGTAAAGTAGCAGCCCTTACGAGCATACCAAGTACAATCACTGACCCTAAGATTATTCTTAACATTTATGGGGCAGTCTATTTTAGAATGGGCGTGATCGGTGTTTTTATAGCTCTTATTGTTTTTATGCTCAGTAAGTACATCAACAGAATTATTCCCTCAACGCTTTTTTGTCCAAATAACCAATAATCAAATATAGGCTTAAGCATAATAAAAGCAACCCAAGATAGGTAATATGCCATTGGTATTTGTGAATTGGTTGGTAATGTTTTTGCAAATATTGTGAGTAGAGCACTGCCACCAGCTATTGTAAAAAATCCATATACCGCACCAGCTATCCCACCATTTTCAGGAAATAAACCAAAGCATTTAGCTTGGATATTGGGGAAAATAAGGGCGTATGAAAAAAGTAACAATAGGATTGGTATAATAATTATGTATATACTCATCGGGAATATTAATCCTAAAAACAGCATGATAGTGGAGGTAAAGTATTCCACCGATTATCCCAAATATCACAATTTGCATTAGCGAAAAATAATTGAGCAAAAATCGGTTAAATAGATTTCCTAAAAAATATCCTACACCTAGCATAAGTGCCAGGTTGCCATAGGCAATCGCTGAATATTTTAGGACGTTTTGAATTAAAAAAGGTCCAATCATGCTGAACAGAATTAGGGCGGAATAAACAAATGCTAAAATTAACATTCCGAGCAGGAAGATTGGATTTAAAGCAATTTTTTTGATATTTTTATATATTTCTCGAGGATTAAGCGAGAATAAATTAAAATGCGTCTCAGGAAGGAAAAACCATAGATAGATGAAAGCAAATAACCCATAACCCCCAAAAAAATAAAAATTAGCTTGCCAGTTAAAATAGTGTTGTAGATACCCGCCAATAAATGGTCCGGATAATCGGCCCCATTGCCCACGCAATAGAAAAATATGTCATGGCTTTAGCCAAACCTTTGCCAGAAAAACAGTCAGTGGCAACTGCGCGCGAAATTACTGCCAATCCAGAGATACCGAGTCCTTGTAAAAATCCATAGCATAGTAGTAAATAAATATTGGGTGCGAAAACTGATAAGAAGCTGACAATGGTATAAAAAATTGCGCATATTAATATAATTTTTCTTCTCACCTAAACTGTCTGAGATTATCCCTAAAATTAAGTGTCCAATACCAGCCGCAAGTACATAAAGACTAATAGTTAATTGCACTAAATTATTGCTGACTTGAAAATACTTTGCTATGGCAGGGAGCGATGGAACATACAAATCAATTCCAAGTCCCATTAAAAAGGGAAGAATGAAGATAATTGACATAATGTGAAATTTTTGAGTGGCGCTATAATGCATTTTTTTTTACCTTTACCTTCCAGTTGCATAAATTCTAATGATTATACAAGACTTACGCTTGATTTCCAGATCAAGATACCAATAGCACTAACTATTATTTTTGGCTTTTTAGCACAAGCCATTTCGGCAGATCAATCATGTCAGATGGGTCTTGCGCAGATTATTAGTTGGCTGGCAAGCCAAGGAAAAAAGCTTCCCAGTGCCAATACAGCGGCTTATTGCAAAACACGGGCTAAATTGCCAGAAGAGGTACTCCTCAGGACTTGCGAAGGAATGTGGTAATAGACTGGAGCAACAAGTGCCTGATAAATGGTTATGGCGTAATCGTCCTGTAAGATTAAAAGATACAATGCGCGGGGATGTATTAAGGAGCAATCTCCACTTATTTCTTTATCTGACCAGCAATTAAATACAAGGGCCAGGTCACAAGAAATTTCTTATGTATATCTCCCCATTGAAATTTTAATTTTTCAAAAAATGGATCAAGGGAGTTTTCACCAAACTTTGCTTGGTAATTTCGTAGACTAGGCCAAGTTTTTAAATGCCCCAATAACATTAAATAATCCCAATTTTCTTTCATAAAAAACTTTGGCGCTTGTATTTTATCAAATGGAAATGGAATGGTTTTATAGCAATCATGTACATACTTTATCTGCATCATCTGTGATGATGATCCCATTAATAAAACATATAATTCGAACAAAACATTATCAATTTCATCTGAAATAGTTGGAATGTTATAACACCAAGCTGCTATAATTGCTTGTGATCCGGCTATACGAAAGACTTCCTTGTAAAATTTTTCATGATCAAACCAATGCATGGCCTGAGCGCTAATGATCAAATCAATTGAATTATCAAGAACATCTATTTTTTCCGCAGCTGATTGGATGTAATCAATATTGCATTGCGGCATCGCTAACGCGAGCTGCTCCCTAGAAGTATCAAAAGCAATAACGCGCTGGAAGTATTTGGCTAAACTAATAGCAGCTTGACCATTGCCAGTGCCACAATCCAGTGCAATCTCTCTTTTTTCACAAATTTCCCAGAGAAATACGAAGATTTCTTCTGGATATTTCGGTCTTAGCTGAGAATATTCTGCTGCATACTTAGAAAAGTTCATTTTAATTTATACCTGCATGTACTAATCATTAGCTCCCTGAACCATGTCATAAAATTTTTAGTTTAAGTTTTAACTTTTCTATAACCTCTTTAGCTTGCAGTTGTTTAGCCCACTCTGGATGCAATAAATTAAGTTCTTTTTCCATCTCAAAACATCCAACAAGGTTACCTATGCATGCGCTATCTTGAGAGTTAAAATTATTAATTAAGTTAGCATCAGTAAATATCTCTTTTGCACTTTTAATATGATGTTGATTAGTAGAGATATTCTGATAAAATACAAGGGGCTCACCTGTCTGCTCAGAAAAATTATGCTTAATAAATAGGTGATTTTTCTTATGTTTCTTTTCTATGATTCTTTTCTGGTTTTCCAACATGGTCCCTATAATAGAAGAATAATCATCCTTCGAAAATAAATTAGAATTTTCAGAGCTATTTTCGAAGACAAGCTTGCAGGGATCCTTTGATATTGGCGGCGTACATTTACCGTTAATCTTTACCACCAAGTACAACAGTCCTGTTTCCTTATCTTCTTCAATAGACTCAATTTTTAAACTCTTATTTCTTTCAATAATTGAAAAAGTCTGTTTAAAAAACCTCTTGAATAATTTGCTAAACATGTTCAAAGGTCCTCACATAATAGATTCTTAACTCAAGCTAAAAATATCTGCCTGTATCTTATACCGTGATATCATAGGGTAGGCAACCCTAATGACAGTTGGTTGGAGTATTGCAAAAAGATGATCCTTTTTTATTAATAGCTATATGCGATAACTTCATAATATGGGGAGCAGCGGCAATTCCCTGGGATTCCAGATTTTCCTGAAGCTTCTCTATAAATTTATTCTTTTTGAGCCAATCTCTTATTACCTGAAGGCGGGGGAAATTTTCATTTGCTCTTCCCTTAGCTTTCTACTGGCTGAGAAGATTTAATAGGGTAAGGCACATCACCTGAGCCATTTAACAGCCACCCAGCGCTACAAGAAACCCCAGCATGGCGTATTAAGGGGATTAATGTTTCCATATCTTCCTCAGTTAAATCTACTTTTCCTGCTTCCCAAGCTTCAAACGTACCAGGTTTCAATGCTTTAACATCGGGCATAACCGTTTCTTGAAGCTCACACAAGGCGGCACGTGGAAGACCAAGCATCATGCGGATGATTCGTAGGCGTTTGCCAGACGTTTCAGGAATAGAAGGGGTATCGTTCATAAGTCACCTGTCAAGTTAGATTTAGAATAAAGCAAGTTTAACACAGGCATAAAATTATATTGGAGTAATTTTGTTAAATTTTTAACAATTTACTAATTGGAATATAGATTTTAAGCTATTTCACCACATTGTTTTAAAAAAACTATGATTTAATAAACAGAAAAAGAACCAGAACACTATTGTGTTTCAGGTATTGCCTGTTATTTTGGTGATTCGATAAGTTTGAACGGATATTATAAATTTCCCGCCATTTGACTACAGAAGTGTAATAAAAATTATGATTTAATCCTGCTTCTCCTGATTTTATTTTCTTTTCAAAGGGACTGAACCAGGGACGGAAAGTAGTACTCCCCACGGATGGGGAGCCAAGGATGGATTTACAAATACAGATCCTGTTCAGCCTCATCCACCCCTCCTCGTCAAGCAGCCTCATATCATCACTTCTGGAGAATTCTCTGGAGGTAGCTACAGCTCGTGTCATGCCGTTTAGAATGTGCTATCTGTAAGTTTAAGTGTCCCCATAAAGTTGGAGTGATCCAAAGACCTGATTGGCCTCGCTTCATTTCATTTGCACTTCATTTGCACTTCAGATTTTAGTTGGTAGTTTCTGCGGGGTTCAAAATGCACGTAAGTCCCCTATTTTACTGGTGCCGAAGAGAGGAGTCGAACCCCCGACCCACGCATTACGAATGCGTTGCTCTACCAACTGAGCTACTTCGGCTAGATTTATAGTTAAGACGGGCAAAACGCAGTCGGCAAGTATAAGGAAAAAACCAAGATATTGCAATCAAGCATACTTGAGCGGGTGTATCATGATTAAGGGCGGTTCACGAGCCGCCCCTTGAAATTATCCTTTCGTTTCGACGACAGCAGGTCAGAAATTAAAATTTAGTATTAGTCTATATAGTAAAACTACGGTATTGCAACAAATCTATTTCAACGCTAAGTTGGGTGTTTTCCGTTTGATAGGGGAACGCCTAATGCTCACCAACGAATCAAGGCAACTAGACGCCAGGACTTTAGCCAGACAGATTGCTGCCGATACACATTTTGAATTTTTTGACATCAGCGCTATAGCAGTCAACGACGTTATTTCAGATTTGCTCGACGATACATTTATTCGCCAACATCGAGTGCTACCGTTAGCGGTTGAGCAACACGCCCTGCGCCTGGCGATTAGTGAGCCAGCACACCTGGAAAGTATCAATGAAATTAAATTCCATACCGATTTAAATGTGCATCCGGTCGTCGTGGAGGGGGATAAATTATCCCGTCTGATTGATGCCTATTTGAGTCAACGCCAATACCAATCCATTGCACAGTTCCAGCTGGATGATGCAAGTGGTGAAAACGATGCGCGTATTATTCAATTTGTCGAGCAAATCCTCCAGGATGCGGTGCAAAAAGGTGCGTCCGATATTCACCTCGAACCCTATAAAACCGCTTATCGTATCCGCTTTCGTATTGATGGCATGTTGCATAAAATGGCGCAATTTTCACTAGATATCGCCAGTCGTATGGTTGCGCGCTTGAAGGTGATGGCAAAATTAGATATTTCAGAACGTCGACTACCACAAGATGGGCGTTTTACCATGGTGATTAACGCTGAGCTATCTAAGGATTGTCGCATCAGCACTTGTCCGACATTGTTTGGAGAAAAGATTGTGCTGCGTATTCTAGACGCCAATAAGATGACATTAAAGATTGATGACCTGGGACTGCACGATCAGCAAAGATCACTACTTCTGCAGTCGATTCATCGACCCCAAGGTATGGTGTTGGTCACAGGCCCAACCGGTAGTGGTAAAACCATTTCGCTATACACTATATTAAATCTATTAAACAAATTAGATAAAAATATTTGCAGTGTAGAAGAGCCGGTCGAAATTACCTTGCCAGGCATTAATCAGGTGAATGTAAATCTCAAGGCCGATTTAACGTTCGCCAAGGCATTGCGTGCGTTCTTACGCCAAGATCCCGATATCTTAATGGTGGGGGAAATACGCGATCAAGAAACCGCAGAAACGGCAATAAAAGCCGCACAAACCGGCCACCTGGTATTTTCCACCCTCCATACCAATAGCGCCGTTGAAACACTAACGCGTTTAATCATGATGGGTGTATCCCCCGTCAACGTTGTCCATGCTCTCCATTTAATTATTGCGCAGCGCCTGGTGCGCAAATTATGCGTTTATTGTAAACAGCCACAAGCATATGCTGAAGATGTTTTGTTGCGCGCTGGATTTACGCCCAAAGATTTACCGCACCTGACATTAACATTATATGAGCCAGTGGGTTGCGAGCACTGTATGAAGGGCTATGTGGGGAGGACGGGGATATTTGAATTATTTTTGATGACACCGGAGATGGCAGAATTAATTATTGCCGGTGCAACCATCGCCATAATTAATCAGACGGCGCGGCAGCAGGGAATGCGTTTCTTGCGTGATGCAGCGTTGCATGCAGCGATGACGGGAGTCACTAGCCTGGCGGAAATTCAACGTGTGGTTATTGGTCTATGAAAACTGCATCATTGCGCCAATTCTCTTGGAGTGGCATCGATGTAAAAGGGTTTAAAGTAAGCGGCAAGCTGTTAGCGGTCGACTGGCAAGATGCAAAAAATATCTTGGCTAAGCGACACATCACCGTGCTGCATATTGGGCGTTGCCTGGATTTGTTGGGATGGTTGCAGGTTGGGCGCATCAAGCCAGCCGACATTACGGCGTTTAGTATCGAAATTGCTACCCTGATTACATCGGGTATTGCGCTAACACAGGCATTACATATTTTGGCGACAAATACCACACATCCACCGATGAAGTTGTTAATCCAACGTCTTAATCAGCACGTTGAAGGGGGTAATTTCTTGAGTAGCGCGCTCAAAATTCAAGCCAAATACTTTGATGCGTTATTTTATAACTTGGTACATGCCGGGGAATGTTCGGGAACGTTAGATGTAGTGTTGCAGCATATTGCGCTGCATCGTGAAAAAATGACGCTGTTGCAACAGAAAATACGCAAGGCATTATTTTACCCTGGAGTGGTATTGGTGGTGGCATTGGCAGTGACCGGCGCCATGTTAGTGCTCGTTATGCCACAATTTGAGCGTCTGTTTCAAACCATGGGGGCAGAGTTACCCCTATTTACACGCTGGGTATTAAATATTTCTGCCGGCTTACAGCGATATATTGGCTGGGGTTTGTCCGGCATTGGTGTAATGGTGTTGAGTTTACGTTTTATGCTGCGTTGTTTCGTTAAGATGCAAGCATGGCGTGATCGAGTGTTATTTAAAATACCGCTCCTGGGTAAGGTGCTATTGGAAGCTATTTTTGCGCGCTGTTTTCGTACATTGGCAATGACCTTGCGCTCCGGATTGCCGCTGTTGGAATCGCTACGTTTAACGGCAGATATTGCGGGCAATAGTGTCTATAAGCACGCATTTATGCGCGTGTCGCAGTCTATACAACAGGGGCAATCGGTACAACATTCGCTACAAAAAACCGCGCTCTTCCCAGCGCGTGTCATACAGATGCTGAGTATTGGTGAAGAATCGGGACGTTTAGATGAGATGTTAGAAAAGTTGGCTCAGTATTATGAAACACAGGTAGACAACAAGGTGCAGAGTTTGAGTCAATTACTGGAGCCAGCATTGATGTTATTTTTATGCGTAGTGGTGGGTGGATTAGTTATTGCGATGTATTTACCAATTTTCAGGTTAGGTTCCATTATATAGCCAATGAATATGTCATATTTTTTACAACACCATTTTATCTTCGGGTTAAGCGTGATGATGGTGGTAAGCAGTGTGGTCAGCCTCGTGATTAATATACTAATCTATAAGATACCGCAACAGATACATCTTGATTTCCGCGAACAGAATCATCGCTATTTGAATAAGCAATGCCTGGTGATTATCGTTATGCTTAATTTGGCATTGACGCTTCTGATCGTATGCTATTTTCATTTTAGTTGGGCGATGGCGGCTAACTTAGTATTAATGTGGGGGTTGTTGTTGCTGGCGGGTATTGATATGTACTATTATTTATTACCAGATTGTCTTACGCTATCGTTATTGTGGCTGGGTTTGTTTTGTAATAGTTTTGCGCTATTCGTGCCGTTAACTAGCGCCGTTTGGGGTGCGATGTTGGGTTATATAAGCCTGTGGTGTGTGGCGGCGTTATTTAAATATTGTCGCGGTATTGACGGTTTAGGGCAGGGTGACATGAAGCTATTGGCGCTATTTGGCGCGTGGTGGGGTATGCTGCCATTGCTATATATTGTATTAATGGCAGCGATTTTAGGTATCATTGGCGGTATATTATGCCTGCGACGCACAGCATGTTTTACCCAGCCGATACCATTTGGACCATTTTTGGCGGTAGCAGGCATATTTATGATGTTTTTTCATAGAGTTCTGTAGCATTAGAGGAAGACAAACATATGCTTATCGTGGGTCTAACTGGCGGCATTGGCAGCGGCAAATCGATGGTAGCAGCGTTATTTGCGCAGCTTGGTGTGCCGATTATTGATTCCGATCTTATTGCCAGGGACGTAGTTGCCCATGATAAGACGGTATTAAATGCAATTATGGCTCGGTTTGGTGCGCAGGCGCTGGATCAAAATCAGCGATTAGATCGCGCTAAGCTGCGGCGGTTAGTATTTGAAAATAGCGCTGAGCGGCTATGGTTAGAGCAGCTATTACATCCATTGATTGTTACTGCGATTAAGGAGCGTATAATGCAACTTAACGCAGCCTATTGCATTGTTGTTATTCCATTACTGGCGGAAAAACCGATTACGGACAATTTGGTTGATCGTATTTTAGTAGTGGATGCAGCAGAGGATAATCAAATTGCACGCACCATGCAGCGTGATAACCATACGGTGGCTGAAGTACAACGCATCATGGTGTCGCAGGCCACCCGAGCGCAGCGCTTAGCCATTGCCGATGATGTGATTACTAATGATGGGGATATGGTAGCATTGCAACAGGCAGTCAATTTTTTTCATCAAAAATATACCCAGAAATATCAAACGCTTTGAGTATAGTTAACCCAGTCGTAACAATAGCCACTATGGAGAACTAGTTATGAGTTATATGATCTATATCTTTCTCGCTATCGTTTTGTTATTTGCATTTAATGCGCTACGCATTTTAAAAGAATACGAGCGTGGTGTAGTGTTTGCCTTGGGGCGCTTTTGGAAGGTCAAGGGTCCTGGTGTGGTTATCTTAATTCCTGGCGTGCAACAAATGGTGCGTATCGATTTACGTACCATCGTGATGGATGTTCCGCCGCAAGATGTGATCTCCAAGGATAACGTATCGGTGCATGTCAGTGCAGTCGTGTATTTTCGGGTGGTAGATCCAGAGCGTGCAGTGATTCAGGTGGAAGATTATTACAATGCCACCAGTCAGTTGGCGCAAACTACGTTACGTTCGGTATTAGGTCAGCACGAATTAGACGAAATGCTATCACAGCGCGAAAAACTCAATGCAGACGTACAAAAAATTCTGGATGTGCAAACCGACGCCTGGGGAATAAAGGTCAGTGTGGTTGAAATCAAGCGCGTCGATATTGATGAAAGTATGATTCGCGCTATCGCACGCCAGGCAGAAGCAGAGCGAGAGCGTCGTGCAAAAGTAATTAACGCAGAAGGTGAGTTACAAGCGTCTGCAAAGCTATTAGAAGCAGCGCAAGTATTGTTGCAACAGCCACAAGCTATTCAACTGCGTTACTTACAAACGTTGTTGGACTTAGCCGGCGATAAAACGACCACGGTAGTGTTCCCAGTACCGATAGATTTTTTATCTGCGCTGCAGGCATCATTGCAAAAGAAATAATGGAATGAAACAGAAAATTTTTATAACAGTATTTTGTTTGCTCGCAAGCATACAGTTATATGCCGCCGATCCAATGACTGGGGGAGAGTCTGCTTAACTACTGTAAAGACTCTCTGGCATTGTTAGAAAAAGATGCAAAAACCATTAACGTTGAATCTGCATCTAATAATGGAGTTTGCCTGGGCTATATTGCTGGCTTTGAAGACATGTATAACTTATCCAACAGTAAGCCAGTTGCGCCGGGTGCGGCGCCACCCAAAAACTTATTGGCGTACTGCATGCCGAATAATGTCTCATTAACGCAGGAAGTGCGGGTGGTGGTGAAGTATTTGAACGATCATCCACAAGAATTAAATCAGCCCGCGATGAAGCTGATGTATGTGATTTTTTCTAATGCGTTTCCGTGTGGTGGTTAATATACCCTTTACGCCTTGCGCAAAAATCGTAACTACCCGCACCTGGGTGAGGATACAAGTTTTCTTTCAGGAGTAAGTGGTCACAGGATGTGAGCGACCGAATTAATCGTTAATGCATTCCTATAGGTATACACATGACTTCTGATACTAAAGTTTCTGTTTCTTGGCCCGATCGCCTTCAAAAAGATAAATTAAGGAAATTATTAATAGAAATATTTAAAGCAAGCGAAGGGTACATACGGGAGGACGTAGGCCAATTACGTCTTATTTTGTTGAATCAAGATGATAGAGCGTGGGATGTGGTGAAAAAATTTATAAGTACAAAGTTATCATCCGAAATCATTAAAAAAACGAAAGATTCGGCTAACATTCTAAAGGATGTTGATCCCTCATTAGAGGTACCTTTGCAAAAGAATCTCAGCACTTGCTTAATTGCGATGCTTTGTGACCCAGAGTTGAGTGATGAAAAAATTAAGAAATTTTATAAAGATATTTCGCATTGGCTTTTAGACAACACTACCTTTTTTAATGATGCAGAACGCCTTATGCCAATGCGGGGAAATCTTTTACTTGAAACCATGAAAGAAGAAATTCCTGACTTGTATAACGATAATAGAGTAAAAAAGCGCCTGAACGCTTTTTGGAAAAAAGAAATTGTTGAATATATCCAGTCCCTTCCAGCCAGGAACAAAAAGATTTATCAAGCGGTTCTTTCCCCGCCTGTATTCTATCCAATGATGGCTATTTTAATAATAAGTAGCAGTTACTATCTTTATGAACCATCGTGGACAACTTTTTTACTTACCCTAGGCGGGGTTATGGCAACCTATGCATCTCCTGCGGTTTATAGATTGCTTACCGGGTCGGCGGTGTCTTATGTACATGAGTTGCAACGATACATGAATGATAAGGAGGATATGTTCGTTCGCATTAGTCATATTAGAGAGCTGCAAGATACGATTAAAATTCAGCTTCGGCCATTGCCCACCTTGGCGCAGATAAGCGAGCAACTTGTGGCGCCGCCGCCCATTACTCCTGCTGTAGTAGAAGATAAGAAAAGTAGCCGTGAGAATAAACTTTTCGATAATAAGCGTGGGTGGACAGATATAAACTTATCAAGACATTTCAGTACAGACACCCAACCAACGGTATCCCCCTTGGTTGACCTTTCCAGGGAATTAGGTCATGGGGCTCGTTGTTTTGGAGGGAGCGATGAAAATAATACCTTATTCAGCTTTTGCGTTTCCAAAAAAGACGTGCGTTATGTTTTTATTTCTCCAAAATTGCAAGAAGAGCTGCAAGGTACACAAGAGGGGGTGCGGAAAAAAATTATAGAGGTGGCGCGTCATGCAAAATTGGCCTCTTCACAAAATGAAGCAGGAATCAAGATGCTACCGGAACTGTTGATCAAGGAGCCTGGTACTGATGATCTGCATAAAGTCATGATGTTAAAAATTTCAGGTGGCGGCGAGAGTGGCGAAATACGTTTGTTGGGCGCATTGATTTCTATTAGGGGCTCCAACGGCAAGATTTATCCTGTATATGTGTTTAATACGCTTTGGAAAGGGAAAAAGACAAAAATACCGACACATTTTTCGTATCCGCTATGCGCGCATCCATCTACAACTGCATCGAGCGGGGCATCTTCTTCCAGCAGCATGTCCAGCAGCTCCCACGTTGGGGGCTTCCCTCGTTTTATAGGAGAAACGCCATCTTCTGCGCGACGTGCTTCGGCGCCAGATGATCTTGGTTCGGGAAGAGAAGGGATGCAACCTCCGATGCGGCGAAGTTCTTTGCCACGCGATATTGTTTCGGAAAGAAAAGGAGGGCAACCTTCCGCGCGACGAAATTCCTTACCACTCGATGTCGATTCGGGGGAGGATAGCGATACATCCCCTGAACCGTTTTATTCTTCATTATCGAAACAGAGCTAGCAATCCCGATAAAGCAATGTGCTTATCAAAAACAGGTGTTCCCTGCAATAATATTACGTCCTTGTGCATGGATAAAATCGCTAACAGCAATCGGCTTTCCACCCGGCAATTGAACTTTCAGCACACGTAGTAAACCATCCCCAGTGGCAACATCTATTCCTTCCTTGCTAACGGCAACGACAATGCCAGGTTGTGTTCCTCGCTTAAATGATGGCGCGGTTGTAGCTTGCCAGATGCGTAACGGTTGATCGTTCCACGTCGTATGCGCTATTGGCCAGGGATTAAATGCACGGATTTTGCACTCTATTACAGTTGCCGATTGTCGCCAATCGATCAGCGCTTCTGTCTTATCAATTTTTGCTGCATACGTTGCCTTAGCGTCATCTTGTTTTATTGGGTGAGCGACGCCAGTGACAATATTGTCGATGGTTTGCAATAATAATTGCGCACTTAATGGCGCCAGGGCATCATGCAAGCCTTGGCTGGTTTCATGCGCCGCGATGGGGAAATGTGTTTGCAGTAAAATATCACCGGTGTCGAGTCCTTCATCCAGTTGCATAATGGTCACACCAGTTTCCGTATCGCCTGCTTCAATTGGGCGTGGGATTGGCGCTGCGCCGCGCCAGCGTGGTAACAAAGAGGGATGAATATTGATGCAGCCGAGACGTGGAATGGTTAATACGGCCTTGGGTAACAGCAATCCATATGCAGCTACTACGATTAGATCAGGATTTAAATCACGCAGAACTTGTTGTGCGGCGGCGTCTTTTAAACTGGCTGGTTGGTAGATAGGAATATGATGCGCCAGGGCGGTGAGTTTAATTGGGCTCGGTGTTAGTTTTAGTCCGCGGCCAGCAGGGCGATCGGGTGGCGTGTAGACGGCGATCACGTTATAAGGAGATGCCGCCAGCGCTTCTAAGGATGGAACAGCAAATTCAGATGTGCCGGCGAAGATGATATTTAATGTCATAGATTAACTATACTTTCCGCAGTTTTTGGAACTTTTTGTCTACGCGCATTCGTTTCAAGCGTGATAAGCGATCCAGAAAAATCATGCCACTCAAATGATCTAATTCGTGTTGAATACACTTCGCCATAAACCCTTCCACCGTCAGCTCCAGTGGTTTGCCGTCGCGATCCAATGCGCGCACGGTAATTTTTTCCGAGCGACGCACCTTCTCATATATACCGCGTACTGACATGCACGCCTCTTCTTCGTGCATTTCACCTTCGCGTGCAATGATTTCGCCATTAATCAAGCACAATAACTGATCTTTTTGCTCCGAAAAATCAATCACGGTAATATGTGGTGGATTAGGCATATCTAGTTGTGTCGCAGCGAGCGCTGCACAATTTTCTGCGTTATAATACGTCTCGCACATATTATCGATAATGGTGCGAATGCCATCGTCTATGGCGTCTACGTGATAACCCTTGCGTGCTAAACGTGGGTCGGGGTATTGGAGTATTTTATAAATAGTCATATGAGCAAATGTGGTAGGGAATTATTCAGCAAAAGTTGCAAATCAATCGAAGGTTGGGTGGTAAATAGTTACTGTAGCAGTAGCTTTATTGCCAGTCAACGTTAACAAAAGGAGCAGTTATGTTAGAAAAACTATTCACCCAGCTAGAAATCAGAGAGCTTAATGCGGGCGTTGCATCCAGCGCCGCCTCTCATGCGTTGCACGCGCAACATGAAATTATATCGTCGATTAATCCGGCGACCGGGAAGATGATGGCGCGTGTGCGTGGGGCGCAGCGTGAGGAATACGCCTTGATGATGCAGCAATCAATGGAGGCGTTTGTGCATTGGCGGCAGACGCCAGCGCCTAAACGCGGTGAGTTGGTGCGGTTAATCGGTGAAGAATTGCGCATTCACAAGGATGCGTTAGGTACGTTAATTGCCCTGGAGACTGGCAAGATCAAGCAAGAAGGCGACGGAGAGGTGCAAGAGATGATCGACATGGCGGATTTCGCCGTCGGGCAGTCGCGTATGTTGTACGGTAAGACCATGCACTCGGAGCGCCCGCACCATCGTATGTACGAGCAATGGCACCCGTTAGGGCCAGTAGGGATCATTTCGGCGTTCAATTTTCCAGTAGCGGTATGGGCGTGGAATGCCTTTATCGCGGCTATTTGCGGTGACACCGTGATTTGGAAACCGTCACCCAAGGCGCCATTATGCGCCCTGGCAATACAAAAAATCTGTGAACGTGCGATGCAACGTGCGGGGCATACTGACATATTTTCGGTGTTTATCACCGAAGATGAAGTATTATTGACGGAGTTCGTCGCAGATAGGCGCATACCCCTGATTTCTTTTACCGGTTCATCGGCTGTAGGCCGTAAGGTCAACCAACAGGTGGCGCAGCGTTTTGGCAGAAGTTTGCTGGAATTAAGCGGCAATAATGCAGCGATCATCGACGAAACTGCTGACTTGGCATTGGCGATCCCAGCCTGTATATTCGGTGCGGTAGGCACGGCAGGGCAACGTTGCACCACCTTGAGGCGCTTGTTCGTGCATGAATCACGGCTTGCCGAGGTAAGGGAGCAACTCACCATCGCGTATCAACATATTTGGATTGGTGATCCATTAAAGCCCGATACGCACATGGGGCCATTGATCGACCAGGCAGCAGTCGATCGGTATGTGACGGTGATTGCCGAAGTACAGCAACAAGGTGGCAAGATTTTATATGGTGGTAGCGTCATTAATGGGGATGGCTACTTTGTCGAACCTACCCTGGTGTTGGCGCAAAGTGACTGGCCCATCGTGCAACAAGAGACGTTTGCGCCGATCTTATACTTAATCCCTTATCGTGAACTATCCGAGGCCATTCATGCGCAAAATTCAGTTGCGCAGGGCTTATCGTCGTCATTGTTTACCCAAAACTTAATTCATGCCGAGCGATTCCTGGCCGCTACCGGGAGCGATTGCGGCATTGCTAATATTAATATTGGCACCTCTGGCGCGGAGATAGGCGGTGCATTTGGCGGTGAAAAGGATACCGGCGGTGGGACGAGAAGCCGGGTCGGATGCGTGGAAGGCATATATGCGCCGCCAAACCAATACCATCAATTGGGGGCAGGATTTACCGCTGGCGCAGGGGATTAAATTTAAGGTGGGGTGATATGTAGTAATCGCGTTTGAGATTGCGGGTTTTGCAATCTCAAACGCGACCTTAGCGCGATGAGGCCACAGTTTCAGGCTCGTCTTGTATTGAAAGAGACAATTGAAAGAGACAATTATTGACTAGGGTGGGGTGCATGTCTATAATTATAACTAACACGGCCCATCCCTCTGCGTTGAAAAATGTACGGATGGGTTTTTTTTCGCCTGTCTTTCTGCTTATCCCATAACACTCTAAAGTCTAGCCATTCATGGCAGGATAAGGTATTTCTTCGATCATTCTGGTCTCAATATACATATACGGTATTGTGTTCACTGTAAGTCGCATTATAATCGTTGCATGAAGATTCGCCCTGTTACAGTGTGGGCGCCGTAGAAGCCCTCGTTTTTTTGAGGCAGAGGAAGTCGAATGTCTATCTATAGCAAACCTTACTTAACATTTGAACAACAACTTGAGTTGTTAAAATCTCGAGGGCTTCAAATTACCAATGATGCTAAGGCAATTGAATATTTGCGTCGAATCGGATACTACCGTCTGAGTGCATATTGGTATCCGCTTCGTGAGCTTATTCCAGTAACGGATCACGCCTCAACTGCTACATCTTGTGAGCCAAGGGATGATTTTATTCCCTCTGCTAAATTTCATGATAGTGTTAATCTGTATATCTTTGACAAGAAACTACGGTTACTTATTCTGGATGCTTTGGAGAGAATTGAGGTAGCACTGCGTGTTGATATTTCCTACTTAATTGGTTCAAAAGATCCATTTGGGCATACAAATCCGCAACTATTGCATGGTAATTTTGTTAAGCGGGTAGATGCGCATACGAATAAAACGAAATATCAAGTTTGGTTGGCTAAGCATGATGAGTTAACTAATCGATCTAAGGAGGATTTTGTCAGACATTATAAAAAGAAATATGGATTACCTTTGCCGATATGGGTCTCCATAGAACTGTGGGATTTTGGATTATTGTCTACTTTTTATCAAGGGATGAAGGTCGATGATAAAGCTTCTATTGCAATGAAATATGACATTACTCGATGGGAAATAATGGAGAGTTGGTTAAGGTGTTTAAACTATATTCGTAATGTTGTTGCGCATCATGGCCGACTTTGGAATAGAAACTTAGTTGATCAACCTAAGTTGCCTAAGCAGGGGGAAATTCCTAGGTTTGATTCTATCATTGGAAAAGGTGGCAGCATTTCCCGTGTTTACGTAGCATTATGTATCATAATCCACTTAATGCAATATGTTTGTCCTGATTCAAAATGGCCTATGCGCTTGGGGGAATTACTTAGTACACTTACTGAAATCCCTTTTGCCAACATTACAGACATGGGATTCCCTGCGGATTGGGAGTTGCAAGACTTTTGGCCTAAATAAACTTACAATAAAGTATATCAAAAACTTCTACTAAGGAAGGCTTATGCTAGAAAAACTATTCACCCAACTAGAAATCAGAGAATTTAATGCGGGCGTTGCTTCTGCCGCTGCCCCAGATAGCCTGCAGAATTTATAAAATAAGGATGAATATGAACAATCTATTTGATTGCTTTTCGGAGTCCTTTAGAGGTAATACGTCGCAAGTTGCGCTTATCGACCACGCACGAAGAAAATCTACATGGAATGAATTACAAGAATTTTCTGCGCAAATAGCAAATTTATTTCATGAAAATGAAATTTATCTGGGCGACAGAATTATATTACACACTAAAAAATCTACCCTAAGTTTGTTTATTTATTTGGCGTGTTTACAAAGTGGAGTTATTTTTGTACCACTGAATCCAGATTACAGTGAAAAAGAATTAGAGTTTTTTCTCACAGATATAAAGCCTAAATTAATTCTATGCGATCCTGCTAAAGAGAAAACCGTTCAGACATTAAATAAAAATGATTTTTTAATATTTAATGCGGATGAACAAGGGCATGGGACATTTAGTAAGGCATATTCAATCTATTCAAAAAGTTTTGACACGGTAGATGTAGCGAATGATGACGTAGCCGCTATTGTTTATACATCTGGAACCACGGGTAGACCAAAAGGAGCTATGTTAACGCATAAAGCGCTTAAAAAAAATGCCGATTCTCTCAGTGATGCCTGGGGCATGAATGAACATGATGTAGTATTACATGCGTTGCCGTTTTTTCATGTTCACGGTCTATTTTTTTCTTGCCATACTGCGCTTCTAAGGGGCGCGGCAATAGTGTGGTTGCCAAAGTTTGATACTGATTTAGTTATATCATTATTGCCGTATAGCACCGTTGTGATGGGTGTCCCGACACATTATATAAGACTGTTGGCAAATCCTGATTTTACTCAATCATCTTGTCAACACGTCCGCTTATTCATATCAGGCTCAGCGCCGTTGTCAATCTCCACGATAAATGAATTTCAAAGCCGCACTGGACATCTATTATTAGAAAGATACGGCATGACGGAAACAGGCATTAATACATCTAATCCCTTAGTTGGGAATAGAAAACCAGGCACTGTTGGATTACCTCTTTTAGGCGTGAAAATGCGAGTTGTAGATCAAGATGATACGCTCATTGAGCAGGGTGGGGCAGGGCGCATACAAATTAAGGCGCCTGGCTTATTTAAAGGTTATTGGCAATTACCTGACAAAACATTAGAAAAGTTTACATCGGATGGCTTTTTTAAAACAGGTGATTTCGGTTATGTAGATGACGAAGGATATTTAACAATTGTGGGTAGAACTAAGGACATAATAATCACGGGTGGGTTCAACGTATATCCAAAAGAAATAGAAAAAACGCTAGAAAATATGCAAGAAGTGACTGAGTCAGCAGTTATTGGGGTTCCCCATCCTGACTTTGGCGAAGCCGTCATAGCTGTTTTAGTTCTTCGCAGCAATAGCTCTCTCGCCGAAGAAAAAGTTATCGACCACTTAAAAACACAACATGCGGGTTTCAAAGTGCCTAGAAGATATTTTTTATTCAAGAGATACCAAAAAACACCATGGGCAAAGTGCAAAAGGCTACTCTTCGTGAGATGTACCAAAACACATTTAAAAATTAAAGCCGAAACGGATTATCCATCGGTCGTAAAACCTCGTTATTCATGACGGTGATATAAGACACTCCGTTTAAGACGTTTTTGACTTGTTTTGAATCATATTTTCTGATATGCTCTCCCTACTCTTAAATTATAATATTTTCAGATTAGGTTAATAGAGGGAGTTGGTCAAATGTTAGTTGGCATCGTGGGCGCAATGATCGAGGAAATATCTCTTCTTAAAGAAGAGATGACTGATATGGTTTGTGATAGTTTCGGTTCCAGAGATTATTATTGCGGAACATTATACGGTGTAGAAACTGTATTAGTTTTCTCTCGTTGGGGGAAGGTAGCCTCTGCCATGACTGCCACGACTCTCATAGGAAGATATAAGATTGATGCCTTAATCTTTATTGGTGTGGCTGGTGCTATGGCGGAAAAACTAAATATCGGTGATGTCATTATCGGAAATAAACTATACCAACATGATATGGATGCACGTCCATTGTTTAAAAAACACGAGATCCCACTAACGGATACCGTATTCTTTATCGCAAATGGTGAAGCTCTCTTCCCTGGCAGAAGATGCCGTCGAAAAATTTTGCTCAAATGGTATTAAAGAGGCAATAGCGCCAGATATCCTACAAGAATTTTCTATAAAATCTCCCTCTTTTTATAGCGGCTCCATAGCAAGTGGCGATTTATTTGTAGGAAGTCATACTCAAAAAAAAGTAATAACAAAAGACATGCCAGATGTTCTAGCCGTAGATATGGAAGGAGCATCGGTTGCTCAAGTGTGCTTTGAAAACGATATCCCTTTTGTCGTTATTAGGACAATCTCTGATAAAGCTGATCACAGCGCCGCCATTGACTTTCCCAGATTTATCGCACATGTTGCCAAACATTATTCAAAAAATATTGTGAAAGCGATGTATGAAGGATGGGTTCTTAAAAAGGATGACTGTTTAAAACTATCGGAACAAAAAAAATCTACAACCTCATCATCTGCTTCCTTTTCGTGTTCAGCCGCGCCTCGTGCTGTTTTTCGTCTAGAGCCAACGAACCGTAAAAAAGAAAAAACTTTATTCGATGTGTGAAGGAAAGCCTCGTCGCCACAGTGCCATCAGGAATGCTGAACAAACCAGTTCCTGTGTCATGTGGTCTTGCAATGACCATTTGGGCGTTTAGCTCGCGATGAATACGTGGCATGCCATAATGATGGGCTTTGCCTTAATGGAAGCCCTATGGTGAGAGCTCATTGTAGATTTTTACTGTTCAGGATATATCAACAACAGGATAGTTGCGCCGACTATTGCCAACGCAAAACCAATAAAACACCACGTATATAGATGTATTCCAGTAACCGGGCTGCCATAGCCAACGCTATCATTCACGTGTAGCAGTATCTGGCGAATGCTGACAGCAATACCTGCTGCTGCACTCAATATGACCAATGCCCAATGCGCCACTTTATTGCCATAGCGCAGGTTCATCAGCAATGCAATGCCGATGCTAACAAATGCTGCTCTTTGTAATAAGCACAATGGGCAGGGGTCTTCGCCATAAACAAACTGCATCACTAACGCTCCCGCTAAAATAGCCACCACACCTACTAAGCCGATGATGGAATTAATGGTGGCAAATTTATTTAAATAACGTGCACGATGGATGAGCATAGTTTTCACCTTAAAAATGCAGTGGTAATACATCGGTGCTATCGTGATAAAGCGATGCCACAATAGCAACAGCAATGAGGAGTAGTAACACTATCGCGAGTGTCCGTGGTGAAAAACCCAGGATACGTCGGTCACGCGGCAGTAAGAATAAACCGAGGGTGAATAGTTGTGCTATGAAGATGGGAAATACTGGCCAGTCCGCTTCCATATAAACTCCAGTCTATGAATGATAATTGGTTGTATTGAGACTATGAGTGAACTCAAACCACTCACTGTAGCATTCATTTTACCCTACAAAATTAAAGAAAAAGTAAGGCAAGGCAACGCTTATTCTTTCTCAAGATATTGAGTTAAGATTCTATCAACTTGTGGTTTTTTTAGCATGATGTGGTTTCGCAGCAGGGGTAGTCGCAGTAGGTTCGTTATCCTCAGAGTAGGTAAAGTGTCGCTCATTAAAATCATACGCCGAGAAGTCGATGTCTCCGGTTAGCCAGGAATTAACCATGAGTATGTCCGCAGGGCTTAGCGTTCCGGCAGCTTGCTTTAGCGTTAGTAGGCTGATTAAATAATTGTATTGATCGTTGGCGTAGTTGGTTTGTGCGGTATAAAGATCCGATTGTTGTTGCAACACATCGACGATCGTTTGTGTTCCCGCAGTGTAAGCGGCCCTGGTTGAGTCCACCGAACTTTGGCTGGAAACGATGGCCTGGCGATCGGCCTTGAGCTTACTAATGCCGGAAATGACGCCTAAATACGCTTCGCGGGTTTGGGTCAGCGTATTGCGGTACGTCTGCTCCAGGTTGGCGCAGGCTTCGGCATAAAGGGCGGCTGCCTGGCGGGTTTCTGCTGTAACCAGGCCGCCCTGGTATACCGGAAAATTTACGCCAACGCCGACAGCTGTAGTGCGATTTATAAAGGGTTCTGGCGTTGCGTTGTTAAACAGTGCGTCACTTTGGTTGCTATAGGTATAGCTGCCCGTGGCATTAACGGTTGGAAAATGACCAGCGCGTTGTATATTGACTTGTTCGCGCGCAACAATCATTGCATAGTAAGAAGCCTTAACCGCATAGCTTTGTTTAGTCGCAATATCTACCCAGGCGTTAATGTTTGCCGGGCGCGGAGCAATCAAGGGTAGCTTAGTGTTTATTCCCTTCAGGTTAGTATAAAATTTACCCGTAATGGCGCGTAGCTCTTCTAATTTATCAGCGATGGTATTTTTATTGGCGATTTCTAATGCCAGAGTTGAGTCGTAACTCGCCTTGACTTGTTCTACGCCGGTGATAGGAATTAACCCTACTTTAAATTGATCTTGGGTTTGCTGAAGTTGTTGTCCCAGCGAGCGTTTCTGCGCCTGTGTGGCTTGCAGTTGGTCGTAGGCTTGTAGTACGCCCAAGTAAGCGGTGGCGACTCGGAGTATCAAATCTTGTGCGCTGGCATTATAAGTCGCCCCTCCTTGTTTAATCTGTGCCTTGGCACTTTTCAATGCTCCCCATGCCTGGTAATTAAAAATGACTTGGTTTAGATTAAGAGCGTACTGCGTTACGTTTTGATAAAAGGAAACCTCATAGCCATCAAAGGTTTGTTTGAGATATCCACGTCCTTGTGAGCCATTGGTGGTGAGGGAAGGCAGTAGATAGGAACGACTGATCGGCGCCAGTTGCTGGGTCGCTTGCCAACTGGCGGTAGCTGCCTTAAACGTAGGGTCGCTGCCGAGCGCCTGCTCATAGGCATCAACTAGATTGGCAGCAAAACTGGGGACGCAAAACAGCAAACTACAGGCTGCGGCAACTAGTTGTAAAGTCTGTTTTTTCATGCGGTACAAAATTCCACAATAGCAATCATTTTGAGTATAAACTCAGTCATTTTCGCATATATCGACCATGGTTGGAAAGGTGATCTCTTTAAAAAACACTTAAAGTAAGGTGTTCTTAATACTTTTTTAATCCCCATCGAGTATAATTAACCTAGGTTCGATAGAATCACCGGACCTTTTAATCCGTGTTATCATCTATCCATGGTTGGTTGCCAAATGAACAAAACGCAAGGTCAGGAGTTAGTACAAAAGCTACATCAGATGAAGCACAACATCGACTGCGCAACGCAGGAGCTTGCGCAGGTACGGCAACAAAAAATAGAGATTGCGACACAGTATAACACGTTGTTAAAGCTGTTTGTCGCTGGCGACTTGTTAAGTGAAAGGCAAGCAGATTTGTTATTTGCCTTGGCGCAGCAGCAAAATGAAATTGCTGTGAAAGAAAGAGCAATTGAAACGCACTGTGCAGAAGCTGAACAATCATTACAAGATATGATGGAGTTGTTGGCGACGACGCAGGATGTTACAAAAACCTTAGCCTGAACTCTATAGCATTGCACTGGTAATTTTTTAGTCTGTTAGAAATCTTTATGGAAACCTTTCTTATTTCCTTCTTAACTGTAGCCAGTCTGCAGTTTTTAGCACTCGTGGCACCCGGGCCTGATTTTGCGCTAGTCACCAAGAACGCCTTACTGTATTCGCGTCGCGAAGCGGTTTTTACGGCGTTTGGCCTTTCTTTAGGCATTACCACCCATGTCAGCTATTGCATTCTAGGCCTGGCGGTGTTGCTGTCCCAATCATTACTGTTCTTTACTATCTTAAAATACCTGGGAGCTGCCTACTTAGTGTACATTGGCGTACAAGCGTTCCTTGCTAAAACCCATCCTGTTGTGATTGGAAAAGATAATCCAGCGGGATCCATTATTTCTATATCAGGATTACAAGCCATTAGACAAGGTTTTTTATGCAACTTGCTAAATCCTAAGGCCAGTTTATTTTTTATAGGGTTATTTGTTGTTGTCATTAAGCCCACCACACCATCGTGGCAGCAGGTGACGTTTGGGGCATGGATGGCGTTTACCACCTTTGTCTGGTTTGCATTTGTATCTTGTTTAATTACCCATCCTGCGGCGCGCGCGCGTATTGTGCGCATCCAACCAATGGCAGTAAAAGCATTGGGTGTATTGTTAGTGTTGATGGGTATTGGTTTATTATTCGTATCTCATATCTAAACTATACTATGCGACTTACTCGAGTTTTTGTTGATGCTTCCTTAGTAACAAATCACGACATTCAATTAGATGTGAATGCGAGTAATCATCTATTGCACGTATTACGGTTAAAACCAGGGGACGGGTTGGCGGTATTCGATGGTCCAGGCAAGGAATGTCAGGCTCAACTTATTGCATCGGTAAAGAATCGTGCCATCGTCAAGGTAGGCAATACAATCGATGCCATGCGAGAGTCGCCCCTGACCATTCATCTGGGTCAGGCGATTTCCCGTGGTGAAAAAATGGATTACAGCTTACAAAAAGCAGTGGAGTTGGGCGTGAGCCTCATTACGCCGTTGTTCACTGAGCGTGGCGGCGTTAAATTATCAGCGGAACGGGTAGAGAACCGTTTGACGCATTGGCGCAAGGTGGTGAGTAGCGCGTGCGAGCAATCTGGGCGCAGCCATATGCCGATGGTGGCAACGCCAATGCGGTTAGACAGTTGGTTAAACGCGCGCACGGAGGGACTAAGACTGTTGTTGCATCCTGGAGCCGGCCAATCCCTGAAACAATTTCAGCCAGGCGACAACTCAATCTGTTTAGCGGTAGGCCCCTGGGAAGGTGGATTTAGCGCAGATGAAGTTGCGTTGGTACAACGTGCGAACTTTCAGCTATTACGCCTGGCCCTGAGAATATTGCGTACTGAAACCGCTGCGCCAGTGGCAATTGCGGCAATGCAGTGTCTTTGGGGTGATATGGGTTAGATTTGATAAAAGATTTGACGCAAAGGCGCAAAGGAAAACATAAAAGATAAAACATAAAAAGTTATTTTTATTTGTTTTTTTGATCTTTATGGTCTTTTCTTTACATTTTTTCAATCTTTTCTTTGTTTTAATCTTTTCTTTGCGTCTTTGCGTCTTTGCGTTAAATCTTTAAATCTTTAAATTTTTAAATCTTTTGTATTTTGTCTTTGCTCGATTTAGGCCACCTAAGTATACTATCCACATTCACTCACAACTATAAAGGATACTCACGTGAAACTATCTCATCTAACCCTCCTGGTCGGCGCAAGCGTCTTGGCAGTCAGTCAACTGGCTGTCGCAGATCAAGCTTCTGGCGCCTTAACGCCTAATCAAGTAAATCAGGTGCAAGGCGTTGTTCATGATTACCTGGTGACCAATCCACAAGTGTTGGTCGAAGCATCGCAATCATTGCAAAAGCAACAAATGGACCAATTAGAAAAAAAGGCCAAGGCGGCGATTGGTCAAAATGCTGACCAGATTTTTGCTAATCCCATGAGCCCAGTGACGGGCAATGCCAGGGGCGATGTGACATTGGTGGAGTTTTTTGATTACCAATGCCCGCATTGCAAGGATATGAAGCCGATTGTGGATAAAGTTATGTCCGGTGATGCCAAGTTGCGTGTGGTGTACAAGGAATTACCGATCTTTGGCGATAGCTCACGGCAAGCAGCGGCTGCTGCATTGGCGGCTGGTAAGCAGGGCGCTGATAAATACGTAAAACTACATGAAGCGTTACTTGCTGAGGAAGGCCCACTCAATCGTGATAAAGTGATGCAGATTGCTAAGTCTGTTGGTTTGGATACCGATAAACTCGCTAAGGACATGCAATCGCCAGATGTACAAAAACAAATCGATGATAATTTACAATTAGCGCAAACATTACAATTAATTGGCACGCCTACGTTTATTATTAGTAAGTGGCAAGTAGGCGCTAAAACCAATGACGTTAGCAAGGCTGATTTCATTCCTGGTATGCCGACGGCGAATGAATTGAAGGATTCAATTGCTGCAGCAAGAAAATAAAGTGTCATCCCGGTTGTAGGGGCAGGCCTTGTGCCTGCCCCTAAGGGTTTTGTAGAATATTTAGGCTATCGATAGGGTAGCCACCATCGGGCAACCACAAGGGTTGCCCCTACATGCGCTTCCGGAAGCTTTGTGCTTTGAACCTCTCATCTCATTATCCAACCCTATGCCAGAAGATATTTCACACAAATTAGTCGTCGCCATTTCATCGCGTGCCTTATTTGATTTAGACGCCAGTAACGCCGTATTTGAACAGCAGGGCGTTGATGCGTATGCGGCCTATCAAATTCAACATGAAAATGAAATTTTAGCTCCAGGCGTTGCCTTCCCATTAGTGCAAAAATTTTTGCATCTTAATCGTGACGAGCCGTTGGTCGAAGTTATTTTATTATCCAGAAATAGTGCCGATACTGGCTTGCGGATTTTTAATAGCATTCAGCATTATAAGCTAGATATTACGCGTGCTGCCTTTACCAATGGCGAAAGCCGTTATCCGTATGTCACTGCATTTGGTGCGCACCTATTTTTATCGGCGAATCCAGAGGATGTGAGAAATGCGTTAGAAACAGGTTGTGCCGCAGCTACCATATTACCTTCGGCGACACAGCAGCAACAGGCGTTCGGATGAATTACGCATTGCATTTGATGGTGACGCGGTATTATTTTCTGACGAAGCTGAGCGTATTTATCAAGAGCAAGGGTTAGACACCTTCGCAGCGAGTGAAAAAACTGCGGCGCATCGACCCTTATCCGGTGGTCCATTTAAGCCATTCCTCATGGCGTTGCACGAAATCCAGAAAAAATTTCCGATTAACCAATGCCCTATTCGCACTGCCTTAGTCACTGCGCGTTCGGCGCCTGCACATGAGCGTGTCATACGTACCCTGCGTACCTGGGGAATTCGTATTGATGAAGCACTATTTTTAGGCGGATTAAATAAGGGTGAATTCTTACACGCATTTGGCGCCGACATATTCTTTGATGATCAACAGGGGCATTGCGACTCAGCGCGTGAACATGTGGCGACAGGGCATGTGCCGCATGGGGTTAGAAATGATCGCTGATGTTAAATAACACCATTCCTTAACGTTTAATTAAATAAATAAAAATAAATAAGGCTTGCAATTAATTTGAAATTAGCTTAAAAGGATTGCTCCTTGCTTACCATACTACATTGTGCGTAAGGCTAATTTATTTTTAATTATCCGTGGAGATACGAATGTCCTCTAAATTAACGATTTCAATTGCTGTTGCCACCCTGGCAGCTTCCTTAGGTGCTTATGCTGCGGTTCCCACCGGTGCATCCCCATTTCAAGTGGTTGTTCCCAACTTGAAGAGCGGTGTTGAGTTCACCGTGACAGGGTTATATTTACAACCCACCAATTCAGATTTAGATTACGCCACAACGGTGCAAACGACGAGTGGTAGCAACACCACAACGACTAACGTGAGCACCCTCAATCCCGATTACAACCTGGGTTTTGCGATTGGGTTAGGCTATGTGTTCGCAGATTCTGGGAATGATGTTCAGGCGAACTGGACACATTTTAGCCATAACAACACCACTTCGCAGGTGTTCAATGGTAACAGTCCGACGATCATTAGCAAGGCGGGCATAGTTTTTAACGATGCTAATCCAGGCGATCAACAATCAGCCAGCAGCACAGCGGATTTCAAATACGACGCAGTGGATTTAGATGTGGGTCAGTACATCAGTGTTGGCACTCGTCTGCAGACGCGATTATTTGCTGGCTTGCGTTATGCACAAATTAAAAATAACCTGACAGACACATACAACGATAATAACATCCCCAGGGGTGGTGATACTTCAAATACAACCACCGAAACTTACAACTCTAAATTTACCGGTATTGGGCCGCGTATGGGTGTCGATGTAAGTTACCATGTGGGCGGTTGTTTTGGTGTAGTGGGTCACATGGCTGCGACATTATTAGTGGGACGTGTCGAAGCAAATTCAAACGTGGTGCAAACTGAGTCTCCCATTCCCTTCACCAATACGCTTGGTGCGAATGCGGATAATCAAACACGTATCGTGCCAGGATTTGACATGAAGCTAGGTGTAGATTATTCCATACCTTTCCGGAATGATGCTTCGCGTTTCACGATTGAAGCAGGGTATCAGGCAACGCAATACGTCGATGCTATTGATCGGTTAACTATGCAAACGAATGGTAGTATCACGGATGCCAGCCTGGTTGGCGTTGGACGCACGACCAGTGGCATTGGGTTTAATGGGCCTTACTTAAGTTTGAACTATAAGATGTAATTAACCTGAGTTGTGGATATATTAAGCAAAATACATAGTAGAAAAAACGCCGTTGTGGCAATGTCACAACGGCGTTTTTTTATGATTAATTATTTCGCTGCCATTAATACCAATGTAGTATCCAACATGCGGTTAGAAAAACCCCATTCGTTATCATACCAACCCAATACCTTCACCGTATTACCAATCACCTTGGTCAGTGTCGCATCAAACGTGCAGGACGCTGGGTTGTGATTAAAGTCGACAGAAACCAATGGTTCGTTGCAATAATCCATAATGCCGCGTAGCGTCGTTTCTGATGCCTTCTTCATGATGCTATTGACTTCTTCTACCGTGGTTGGGCGTTTTGATTCAAACGTCAGATCAATCAACGAGACGTTAATGGTTGGCACACGAATAGAAAAGCCATCTAATTTACCGGCCAGTTCTGGAATAACCAGGCCAACAGCAGCGGCAGCGCCAGTCTTGGTGGGAATCATGGAGTGCGTTGCTGCACGTGTGCGACGCAAATCAGAGTGGTATACGTCAATCAAACGTTGGTCATTGGTGTAGGAATGAATGGTATTCATCAAGCCAGAGACAATGCCGACGCTTTCATGCAACGCCTTGGCCATTGGCGCGATGCAATTGGTGGTGCATGACGCGTTGGAAATAACCGTGTCACTGGCCTTGAGGGTTTGTTGATTTACGCCATACACAATGGTGGCGTCGATATCATTGCCAGCGGGTGCAGAGATAACCACTTTTTTGGCGCCGGCTTGAATATGCGCCATGCCTTGTTTCTTACTGGTAAATAAACCAGTGCATTCTAATACGACATCAACGCCCAATTCGCCCCAGGGCAATTTAGCCGGATCACGTTCGGCAAGCACCTTAATTTTATCGCCATTAATCACCAAATAATCACCTTCAACCGCGACGCTGCCATGAAACTTACCATGCACGGTGTCATGCTTAGTCAAATACGCATTAGTGTTGACATCGCCCAGGTCATTAATCGCGACGATTTTGATCTGGCCTTGACGATTGGATTCGTAAATGGCGCGTAAAATATTGCGACCGATGCGCCCATAGCCGTTAATAGCTGCCTTGATTGTCATAGATTTTCCTGTGGTTTAATTAATTAGTTTTTAAATCGCGGTAAAAATTTTCATGCACCCCGAGAGCTAAAAGAGTGCGATTGTTTGGGTCATATTCATAGGCTAATAAAAATTGCTGTTTAACACAATTAAATTTATAGACATGCACACCAGCTAAATCACCTTTTTTTGCTTCACCTTTATCAGGGTTTTTTGTAATAGTTGTAATAGCTTGATCTACAGCAATGCGTTGATTCTGATGAAGTTTTTTATAGGTTCGTTTGAACCCTGGCATTTGTAAGACTTTAATATTGCTCATGCCTTTTTTCTGGGTGAAAGGGTTCAGCCAGACTGCGATCTTGCGCTTGTGCAACGAGCACATCATGAATAAAGTCGATAGGTAGGTCAGGATTATCTAAAGCAGCCTTACCGATTTTTGCCCAATATTCGATTTGATGCGCAATCGTACGACATTCCGCCTTAGCAGTTTTACGTGCTGCACGGTAAATAGTTTCGTCAATTCGAACGGCAATACTCATTGTGGTCACCCAGTTACATTTGCTTCAATCTGTTACAATTGTAGCATATTTAATGCTTTACACCAAACTCTTCACCGCCTTTTCGATATGCTCCACGGTAATGCCCAGTGCATGATACACATCTTGATAGGGCGCAGATTCGCCATAGCGGCTTAACCCCACCACCTTGCCTTGTCGACCGACGTATTTGTACCAAAAATCGGCAACGCCTGCTTCAACTGCTACGCGAGCGACCACCTTGTTGGGTAATACTGATTCCTGATATGCGGCATCCTGTTGGTCAAACACCGTGGTTGATGGCATTGATACTACGCGGATTTTATGTCCCAGCGCAGTTAAACGTTCGGCGGCTTGCAATGCCAGGCCCACTTCAGAACCAGTAGCAATAATAATCGCCTGGGGCGCGCCCTTGCAGTCGCGCAATACATAACCACCCTTGCGTATATCGGATAATGCCTTAGGGTCATGCTCGTTGGCGGGTAGATTTTGGCGCGATAATAATAGGCAGGTAAGGACCGTGTTTATTTTCGATAGCGTTTTCCCAGGCGATTGCCGTTTCAGATAAATCGCAGGGACGCCATACGGTGACGTTGGGCGTTAGACGTAAAATAGCGGCATGTTCAATTGGCTGATGGGTTGGACCATCTTCGCCCAAACCGATGGAGTCATGCGTCAGCACAAACACCACGCGTTGCTTCATCAAGGCGGCTAGACGAATGGCATTACGCCCATAGTCGATGAAGGTAAGGAAGGTGCCGCCATAGGGTAAGACGCCACCATGTAATGCCAGACCGTTCATGATAGCGAACATACCGAATTCGCGCACACCGTAATGAATGTAATTACCCGCCGGGTCATTGGCGCTCAATACCTTGCTTTGAGATGTCCACGTGTTATTGGAGGGCGTTAGATCCGCTGATCCGCCGACTAATTCGGGTAATAGCGGTGCGAATGCTTCAAGACATAATTCCGACGCCTTGCGTGTAGCGATATCCTGCTTTTTTTCCAGCGTAGAGCGTAGGAAAATTTGCACTTTTTTCTCCCACCCCCCTGGTAATTGACCTTGCATGCGGCGCTCGAATTCTTCGGCCAATACATTATTGGCCTTGCGATAATCGGCAAATTTATCCTGCCATTCCTTTTCCAATTGGGCACCTAAATGTTTGGCGTTCCAGGCGGTATAGATATCAGGAGGGATATAAAAAGGAGGGTGTTGCCAACCCAATGCCTCACGGGTAGCCGCCACTTCTGCCTCTCCTAAAGCTGAACCATGTGTTTTTGCGCTGCCTGCTAAATTGGGTGCGCCAAAACCGATCTGTGTTTGGCAACATAACAAACTGGGTCGATCAGTGACATAGCGGGCTTCTTCAATTGCTGCACGAACTTCATTAGGATCATGACCGTTGATTTTGCGAATGATGTGCCAGTTGTAGGACTCAAAACGTTTGGGCGTGTCGTCAGTAAACCACCCCTTGACCTCTCCATCGATGGAAATGCCATTATCATCGTAGAGGGCGATCAACTTGCTCAATTGCAGTGTGCCAGCCAGGGAAGCAGCCTCATGGGAAATACCCTCCATCATGCAGCCATCACCCATGAAAACGTAGGTAAAATGATCGACTATCTCCAAACCTCGATTAAATTGCATCGCCAGATGTTTTTCAGCCAGCGCCATACCCACGGCATTAGCGAACCCTTGTCCCAGGGGGCCGGTGGTGGTTTCAATTCCTGGCGTGTAGCCATATTCGGGGTGTCCAGGGGTTTTAGAGTGTAACTGGCGAAAATGTTTGATTTCCTCAATGCTAAGGTCATAACCCGTTAGATGTAGTAAGGCGTAGTGCAGCATCGCGCCATGGCCATTAGATAATACAAATCGATCACGGTTATACCAATGTGGGTTAGCCGGATTGTGGCGTAAAAAATCGTTCCATAACACTTCTGCAATGTCCGCCATACCCATTGGCATACCAGGGTGCCCGGAGTTTGCTTTTTGTACGGCATCGATGCTTAAAAAGCGGATGGCGTTGGCAAGATCGCGTCGTGTTGGCATTTTTCCAGGTTCTGCTTGTAAGGGTGGGATGGTGCGTGGTTTTTCAACGGAGGTCTGATCCATGATAGCTCTCTAATAGGGGACTGCCCTGTATTTTATAGTAATTCTCGGGAAAATTGAATAGACCCCCTCTTAAGCCGTGGCCTTTGTTCCTTCTCCCACAAGGGGAGAAGGAACAAAGCCATGGCTAAATTAGGGAGAGAAACTATTTAACTATCTTCAATTGTGGCTTACCCTTGACCACACTGACGCCGCTACTAGTATTATTGCTTCCCGATGTCCCTGTTTCTATGGGCTCTTCGGCAAATACCATACCTTGACCATTTTCCTTCGCATAGATAGCTTCTACTGCGTGAATGGGTGCATGAATCAAGCGTTTCACACCTGAAAAACGGGCGGTGAATTCCACAACACTGTTACTAATCACTAAGTCAGGCACAACGTCGTAAGCAATATTCAACACGATATGGCCATCTGTGATATGTTCTGGTGGAATACGACACTCAGGTACGCTGGCGTTAATGACCAGGTAGGGTGTTAGCCCATTATCAGTAATCCACTCATACAGTGCGCGGAGTAGGTAAGGTCTACTGGAGGTCATTCGTATTACTCAACTCGCGTTCGACTTCGGTTAGGCTAGCTTGGAAGGAAGATCGTTTAAATAGGCGTTTCGCATAAGTTTGAATCGGTTTAGCGCTAGGTGGTAGTGAGATGCCCAGGTGTGGTAATCGCCATAGCAGCGGAGCAAGGGCGCAATCCAGTAGGCTAAATTCTTGACTTAAAAAATACGGTGTGTCATTAAAAACTGGCGCTAACGCCACTAAACTTTCATACAATTCTTTGCGCGCGGCATCCGATATTTTTTTGTTAGTACTACCAATTTTATCCAATAAGGAATACCAATCCTGTTCAATACGATGTATGGTTAACCGACTTTTAGCGCGAGCAATCGGGTAAACTGGTAACAGTGGAGGGTGAGGGAAACGCTCATCCAAGTATTCCATGATAATGTTGGATTGATATAACACTAAGTCGCGATCAACCAACGTTGGCAACGTGTTATATGGATTAAGATGAATGAGGTCTTCGGGGAGTTGCTCGGGGCTAGTGTTTAATATATCGACGGTTACATCTTTTTCAGCTAATACAATACGGACACGATGACTGTGTATATCGGAGTTACCCGAGTAGAGTGTCATAACGGATCGTCTGGTTGCAGTCATAGCACTCCTCGTAGTAATAATCTATATTAATTCTGGAAGAAATCTCCCCCTACCCCTTTTTTCAAAGGGGTAGGGGGATTTCATATTGGCTGGGGGACTAGGATTCGAACCTAGGTTAGCGGAGTCAGAGTCCGCGGTCCTACCGCTAGACGATCCCCCACTGGGGTAGGAAGCGGTGCGTACCTTCTCTACTTAAATCATTGACGCAGTCAATACATTAATCACCTCTCCCTTCATTAAGGCGTGGCATTGTTTCCTTCTCCCACAAGGGGAGAAGGAAACAATGCCACGGCTTAATTAGCGCTTGGAATATTGCGGCGCCTTACGAGCTTTGTGTAAACCAACTTTTTTACGTTCAACGATACGTGAGTCGCGTGTGAGTAATCCAGCCTTACGCAACAATTGTTGCCAGCCGTTGATGCCAGTTTTACCGTCTTCGCCACCTTCACCGCCATCGGTATCTTGTTCGTCGTATTCTACCAGGGCGCGAGCAATGCCATGGCGAATAGCGCCAGCTTGACCACTGGCGCCACCTCCCTTGACGGTAATGTGTAGGTCGAAGGTTGTTGCAATATCTAATAACATCAGTGGTTGACGTACGACCATGCGTGATGTTTTGCGACCAAAATATTCGTCCAGAGTGCGGTCATTAATCAAAATGTTGCCACGGCCACGTTTAATGAATACGCGCGCAGCAGCAGATTTACGTCGGCCGGTGCCATAATTTTGAACAGTTTTAGCTGTGGAAGTCGCCATGTTATGCTGCCTCTATAGTTAAGATGGTGGGTGTTTGTGCCGTATGTGGGTGTTCAGCGCCGACATAGGCCTTGAGTTTTTTAAACATTTGCTTACCAAGCGGTCCCTTGGGCAACATGCCCTTGACGGCCTTCTCCAGGACTTCGATGGGGTCTTTTGCCTGTAGGTCTTCATAGCGTGTTGCTTTTAAGCTGCCAGGGCGGCTGGTGCTGCGATAATAGATTTTATCATGAGCCTTGTTGCCGGTGACACGTAGCTTTTCGGCATTAATCACGACAATATAATCACCCGTATCCACATGGGGGGTGTAGGTAGGCTTGTGTTTGCCGCATAGACGAAAGGCAATTTCGCTGGCCAGGCGGCCTAATACTTTGTTATCGGCATCGACTACATACCACTTCGGTTGGGCTGTCGCGGCGTTGGCGTTATAAGTTCCCATGAAATACTCCACATAAGTAAAATGATTCGTAACCACCCCAATGTTGCTAATAAACTGGGTCAAATTTGCCAATTTATATTAATTTTACAAGACTGGGTGGTTATTATTTGTTGCTCTCCACGGTTTCACCCGCACCAAGAACAAGTTAAGGGGAAGGATTCTACAATAATTACAGACAAGAACACAAGCAAAATGGGTAATTTCCCAATGGTGTTGTTTTTGTGCTGATTAATCGTGTAAATGTTGCTTCATGTATTGCCGACATACACTATAATCCCACCATGCGCGCAACCCTACAAGCAGCATTTATACTACATACACGTCCGCTAAATGAGACCAGCACTACCTTAGAGGTGCTTACCTCTACCCACGGACGCATCAGCCTGTTGGCTAAGGGCGTGCGCATGTCAGCGCGCTCGCGTTTTCGCGGACTACGACCATTTACTCCCTTGGTGTTGAGTTGGTCGGGCAAGACCGAGTTAATGAGTTTGACTGCGGCCGAACCTGCGGGTGCCCCCATGGAATTAATGGGCGATGCGCTCATCAGTGGCATCTATGTCAACGAGCTATTAGTGCGGGTGTTACCCAAGTTTGATCCCTACCCAACTATTTTTCGCGCTTATCAACAGATGTTAATCGATATTCAGCATACGGCGTTACGTCAACGTGGATTGCGTCTATTTGAAAAAGAGTTATTAGTGGAATTGGGTTATGGATTTTCACTCGACAAGGAAACCCATAGTGGGCAACCGATTGTCAGTGAGCGTTTCTATGTGTTTGTACCAGGACGCGGTTTAAGCCAATGTCCGGCTGATTATAGTAGTGATGCGGTGTTCCGCGGGAAAAATTTACTTGCCCTGCATCAAGGGGTACTGCAGGAACTAGATGATTTACGCGCAGCCAAACGCCTGATACGCTTAGCGATGCAAGCATTGTTGGGAAATAAGTTATTACGCAGTCGGGAGTTTTTTCATAGCTCTGGCTAACCTCCCCCCTCCCTAACCCTCCCCCACAAGCGGGGGAGGGAAAACAATAAGGCGAATACGTGCAAAAACTATCACTAAAAAATTTTATTAAGCCAGTTCGTCCACGCTCTGATTGTGAAGAAGGTGCAGAACGTCGTGCTACCTGGATGGAGTTATTCTACGATTTAGTATTTGTCGTTGCGATTTCAGTAGTATCGCAAATGCTGTATCAAAATACCACTTGGCTTGGACTGGCCCAATGTAGCATATTATTTGTCGCGGTATGGAATGCGTGGCTGGCGGGAACTTTCTACGCGGATCGATTTGATAATGATGATCTCTATCACCATTTTTTTTATTTTGCCCAGATGCTCTGTATCGTATTCGTGGCGTTATTTATTCCCAACGGTTTTGATACTAAATCCCAGTCACTGGCCATGGCCTATTCAGCGTTATGGCTGTTGATTTTTACCTTGTACTTGCGTGTGATTATTGCGCTGCCCTCATCGCGTGTGGTGACCGGAAAAGTGCTATGTGGCATTACCTTATCAATCGTTGTCTGGATCATCTCTATCTTTATACCTCCTCCTGGGCGGTTTGTGTGTTGGGTGCTGGGATTAATCCTTTATTTATCCACACCGGTAGTATTGCGAAAAACGCTGACACGATCACAGGCGACACTGTCGGATACGCATTTGCCGGAACGTTTTGCCCTATTCACGATTATTGTATTGGGTGAAACCATCGCAAGCACAGTGCATGGGATTCAATTACACGCATTGACGCCGTTTGCCATTGTGACTGCAATTTCTGGTTTAGTGTTAGCGTTTGTTATCTGGCAATTGTATTTTCAAGATATTAGCATTGAGCTACATGCGGGCAAATTTACCGTTACGCTGCAATGGGAATTGGCGCATCTTCCCTGGTCGCGGGTATTATGGGGCTTGGTGTCGCCATACGCCACGCTATTACTGATGACCTTCATTTCACTGCACCGTTAATAACGTTATTTATCGTTTCATTCATTCTGGTGTTTGGCATGTTAAGGGCGATTTTTTTAATACGTTGTTATACTAAAAAAAATAAGCACGTGCACCATCATAATATGTAGGGGTTGGCCTTGTGCCTACCTGTAAGTTTTATCGGGCAGGCACAAGGCCAGCCCCTACAACCTAAATTACCCACAACGCCATAAACTCCTGCACCGGCATTTGTTCCAATTGTGCTTGATCCTGGCAAGCATTAAATAACGCATCGGCCTTGCTGCGCGGGAAACGCGTCAATAAATTTTGATAGAATTTTTCTTGCAACAATGGCACGCCTTCGGTGCGGCGACGACGGTGACCAACTGGATATTCCACAGCGATGTCGCTAGTGTTACTCCCATCCTTAAAGAATACTTGAATCGCATTACCGATAGAACGCATGGAAGGATCCAAATAATCGCGTGAAAAATTCGTGTCTTCGATCACCTGCATCTTCTCGCGTAAGGCGTCGATACGTGGATCCCTGGCAACGCCGTCCTCATAATGATCTGCGGTTAACGCGCCGTGGATTAGACCAATCGCCACAATATATTGCAATGAATGATCACGATCGGCGGGGTTATGCAGCGGACCGGTTTTGTTCAGAATACGCATTGCCGGTTCTTGTGTGCGCAATACTACTTTCTCAATATCCTGCAAGCGATCCTTAACTTCTGGATGTAATTTTAACGCGCACTCAACCGCGGTTTGTGAATGAAACTCGGCTGGGTAGGAAATTTTAAATAACACATTCTCCATCACATAACTGCCATAGGGGCGTTGAAACTTAAACGGCTTACCCTGGAACAATACATCGTACAGCCCCCAACGTTTGGCGGATAATGCGCTAGGATAACCACGCTCACCACGCATGGTCATCAACGCCAGACGTACTCCGCGCGCGGTCGCATCCCCAGCCGCCCAGGATTTACGCGAACCCGTGTTAGGCGCATGACGGTAGGTGCGCAGGCTTTGTCCATCCACCCAGGCTTGGGATAGGGCATCACAAATCTGTGCGGGTGTTGCGCCCAGCCAATGTGCAATGACTGCGGTAGTAGCAACTTTAACAAACACCACATGATCAATACCCACGCGATTAAAACTGTTCTCCAGCGCCAGAACCCCCTGGATCTCATGCGCCTTAATCATGGCGGTCAGCACATCCCGCATCAACAGCGGCTGCTTGCCTTCGCGTACCGCCTGGCGGCTCAGATAGTCCGCCACGGCTAAGATACCGCCGAGGTTGTCAGACGGATGTCCCCACTCCTGCGCCAGCCAGGTATCGTTATAATCCAGCCAGCGGATCAGGGCGCCGATATTAAACGCCGCTTGTACCGGGTCCAATTCCAGCGACATCCCTGGTACGCGCGCGCCGCCAGGCAGAGTGGCGCCGGGCACCACTGGCCCCAGCAGCTTGGTGCATTCAGGGTAGCGCAGCGCTAAGAGGGCACACCCCAGGCTATCCATCAGGCACAGGCGCGCAGTGTTGTACGCTTCAGTGCTTGCGATGTTATACTCCGCGACATAGTGAGCTATGTCACTAATCTCTGGATCGAAATCGGGGCGTAGGTTACTATCAGCGATGTGCGAGGTCATATGAATTCTCTTTATTGTTTGTGCGCGCAAAAGTATACCACCAGTTCTCAATCATAAAACTACTTTTTTATTTATGCTCATCACCGGTCAATTTATTTTTTTATTCATCATCGCAATTTTATTAACTCTGATTGCCTTAGTGTGCGACATGCCGTGGGGTGTGCGCCAGATGGGCGAGCAATCCGTAAAATATGTGCGTCGACTCATGGCGGTATTGATAGTCGCTGCCATTATTGGCATGGGCATAGAAAACTTCCCTGCGACATTAACCCTATTGGTCGCTGGTACTGGCATCATCGCATTGGTTGATCGCTTATTTTTCCATCGCAAACGTGTGGCTGAAAATCGTCAGCGTGGCTTAGTCGTAGAAAATGCCTATGGATTTTTTGGCGTATTGTTACTTGTGTGGATCATTCGCTCCTTCATCATTCAGCCCTATCGCGTGCCCACGGGTTCATTGCAGCCGACAGTAGTCCCAGGTGATTTCTTAGTAGTCAATCAATTTGCTTACGGATTACGTTTCCCCATTGGTAATCAGCAATTTATTGCCACTGGCAAGCCGAAGCGTGGGGATATTGTATTATTTTATTGGCCGGTGAATCCGAGTGTCGTATTTGTTAAACGCCTGATTGGATTGCCTGGCGATCACATCGAATATCGCAACAAGGTGTTGTATATTAATGGCAAGGAAATGGCGCAGACGGCTCTGGGTAAGGCGATGGATGATGAACCGCCCATGTACCCCAACCCAGAAGAGCACATTCCAGTTTTGCTGAAAGAAGAAAATTTGGATGGCGTTAAGCATCAGATTTATATGGTAGATGACGTAAACAACGTATCCAGTGGTAACTTTAGCCTGGTAGTGCCGCCCGGCAGTTATTTTATGATGGGTGATAATCGTGATAACAGCGATGATAGCCGTACCTGGGGCTTGGTGACGGAAAATTATTTAATCGGCAAGGCATTCGGCATTTGGATGAGTTGGGATTCATTGAACCATAGGGTGCGATGGGAGCGCATAGGATTGGCTATAAATTGATATGAAAAAAAACCTAATCGAAGTATGTGAAAAACTAGGCTATATCTTTCAAACCGGTTCGTTGCTGGAAACTGCGCTGACACATCGTAGTTATCGGCTAAAAAATAATGAGCGGTTAGAATTTTTAGGCGATGCTGTATTGAATTTCTGCATTGCAGAAAAATTATTTCAAGAATACCCAAGCTATAATGAAGGCGATCTAAGTCGTTCGCGTGCTAATTTGGTGAATGGGGAAGTGCTGGCTGCATTAGCAAAGCAACTGGAAATTAATAAACATCTGCGCCTGGGTGGGGGGGAACTAAAAAGTGGTGGATTACAACGCCGCTCTAATTTAGCGAATGCTATGGAAGCAATTATCGGCGCCATTTATTTAGATGGTGGCATAGAAGCGTGTCGGCAACGCATCATCAGTTGGTTCTGCGAGTCATTTGTTACAACCAGCTCGCGCGGCGCTAAGAAAGATCCTAAAACACAACTGCAAGAATATACCCAGGCTAAAAAAATGACCCTACCTAAGTACGCCATCGTATCGCGCAAGGGGCGTGAGCATACTCAAACTTTTCACGTGGAATGCATTGTGGGAGAACTAGAACACACTGCCGTGGGTATGGGCAGTAGTCGTCGTCGCGCCGAACAAGATGCGGCAGAAAAATTATTAGCTTCGATGGGCGTATCTACATGAGTCAAAACATAACTCGCTGTGGTTATGTCGCCATTATTGGGCGACCTAATGTCGGTAAATCAACTTTATTAAATCATTTCATTGGTCAAAAACTTAGCATCACCTCGCGTAAACCACAAACCACGCGGCATCGCATCCTTGGCATTAAAACCACTGCACAACAACAAATCATTTACGTCGATACGCCTGGTCTACATCAAGCTGCAGGTCGTGCCTTAAATCGTTACATGAATCGTGCGGCGGGCAGCGCCATCCATGACGTTGATGTGGTGTTATTTGTGGTAGAAGCCATGCGCTGGACCGATGACGACGAATGGGTGCTAAAAAGAATCCAGCATGTGGAAGCGCCAGTCATCCTAGTTGTCAACAAAATTGATAAAATAGCGGATAAATCACGACTATTGCCGATATTAGAACAACTGAGTGCGCGTCGCACATTTGCCAGTGTTGTGCCAATCTGTGCCAAGGTAGCGGCAGACGTCAATGTATTAGAACACGAGATTGAAAAATATTTACCAGAAAATCCCTTCCTCTACCCCCCCGATCAATTCACCGATCGCAGCGAGCGTTTCTTAGCGGCGGAAATTGTGCGCGAGAAACTCACACGTGGCCTGGGTCAAGAATTACCCTATGATTTAACCGTAGAAATCGAACAATTTGAGCTGGTGAAGACGCCAAAAAAATCAGTGCTGCACATCTCTGCGGTTATTTACGTGGAAAAAGCCGGACAAAAGGCGATTGTCATTGGCGAAGATGGCGAACGCTTAAAGGCCATCGGCATGAAATCCCGCCTGGACATGGAAAAATTGTTTCAGCAAAAAGTGTTCTTGCGCTTGTGGGTAAAGGTGAAAGGCGGCTGGGCGGATGATGAAAAAAGCTTGCGCAATCTCGGGTTTATGTAAAAAAAGAAAAAAGATTAAAAGATTTGACGCAAAGACGCAAAGACGCAGAGGAAAACATAAAAGATAAAAAAATTATTTTTTTATTTTTTAATCTTTAGTTTTTTCTTTGTTTTTTAATATTTTATTTTTAGTTTTTAATCTTTTCTCTGCGTCTTTGCGTCTCTGCGTCAAATCTTTTGTTTTTTTAACTCACGAGGGACTTTATTATGCAGGAAGAGACTATAAAGACTTGGCAGTCGTTGCTGGCAGGCGAGAGACAATTAACGTATTTTCAAGCGCTGCTGAATTTTTTAAAAACCGAACGAGAGCTGGGTAAGAAAATTTATCCCAAGCCCGCTGATGTATTCAACGCATTAAAATACACACCGTTTGATCAGGTGCGTGTGGTTATTTTGGGGCAAGATCCTTATCATGGTCAGGGTCAAGCACATGGGCTATGTTTTTCAGTAGCGCCTGGTGTAGCCCCGCCGCCATCCCTACAAAATATTTTTCGCGAGTTGCACAGTGATCTGGGTATTCCTATGCCTACACATGGTTGTTTAGAACATTGGGCGAAACAAGGGGTATTGCTGTTAAATTCGGTATTAACGGTTGAAGCAGGTAAACCACAATCACATGCGAATATAGGGTGGGAAACATTTACTGATAAAATCGTTCGATTATTAAATAATGAAAAACAAGGCTTGATATTTTTATTATGGGGCACTCCTGCCCAGCGTAAGGGTCAGTTTATCGACACTACGCGTCACCATGTATTAAAAGCAACCCATCCTTCGCCGTTATCGGCGCATCGTGGTTTTTTAGGTTGTAAACATTTTTCTAAGACAAATCAGTTGTTGCGACAGATGGGGCAACCGGAGATTGATTGGCGCCTGTGATTATTTTACGTTATTTGGTCAAAGAAGTTTACGGTACGCTGCTTGCGAGTACGATAGTATTACTGTTGCTTCTCATTAGTAATCAGTTTGTACATTATTTAACTCAGGCTGCCGCTGGCGTCATGCCATTGCGTACGGTAATGCAAATTGTTTCGTTGCAAATGCCATTACTATTACCGTTGTTGCTGCCGCTTGGACTGTATATTGGTATATTAGTGGCGTATGGGCGTTTGTATAGTGATCGCGAAATGATTGTATTGTGGTCATGTGGTCTAAGTAAGGCGCAACTCATTGGCATGACGCTAATGTTTTCCGCAGTGGTTTGTTTGTTGGTAGCTGTGTTGACGATGTGGTTGCAACCAGAGGTGGAAAGCTATAAGCGACAAATTTTAATCGATGCGGCTGCCTCTTCGCCGTTGGAACGTATTTCTCCTGATCAGTTCGTGCCGTTACGAGCAGGTAAATTAGTGTTTTACGCACAAGGGTTATCGCGCGATCATAAGAATTTACAAGATGTATTTGTTGCACAGCGTGCGGATAAAACCTTGCAATCGGGTGGTTCAGCCTGGGATATCGTGATTGCCGATGAAGGGCATCAAGTAGTGGATGCATTAACACGTGATCGTTTTCTGGTATTGGAAGATGGTTATCGTTACATGGGAATGCCAGGTGAATCGGATTTTAGTACAGTTCAATATAAGACCTATGGCGTACGCATTCAACGTGATGCGATTCCGGCGGATAATCGTGTAGAAACATTACCAACGCTACAACTATGGCAGCAACGCCATGGCCATCATCAGTTGCAGGCAGAACTACAATGGCGCATCGCATTACCATTATCCACCCTGATTTTAGCGTTATTAGCCGTTTCACTTAGTCGTGTGGATGCGCGGCAGGGACGTTATGCACAATTAGTGCCGGCATTTTTATTATATATTCTGTATGTGGATTTATTGTTCGTTAGTAGGGCATGGCTACACAAAGGTCAAGTCTCTTCTGGTATTGGGATTTGGTGGGTGCATGTGTTAATGCTATTAATCGCGTGCCTATTACTATGGCGCTTTGTGGGGTGGCGACGGTTTGGGAGTAAAAAGTTATGAAGATTTTATATCGTCACGTACGTAATACTGTCATTGCGACTACTGTCATAGTAGTCTTGGTGATTGCCGGTATCGAGATGTTTATCAAATTTATCAGTCAGTTGGATGATCTTAATAATCATGGTTATGGTATTCAACAGGCATTTATGGTTGTATTGTCATCACTACCGGGTGATATGTATCCACTATTTCCTGCCGCTGCATTGTTGGGTTGTTTAATTGGTTTGGGAAAATTAGCTGCGCAGAGTGAATTGATTGTGATGCAGGCAGCGGGTGTATCCAAGCTAGAAATTGCTGGTTGGGTGCTGCGCGCCACGCTTGGCATGTTAGTGGTGATTACCATTGTGGGAGAAGGATTCAGCCCATCGTTAAACCATTTTTCACAAGGATACAAGGCACAGACCCAGGGAAGTGCAGCAGCGCAGGACTCTGATGGCTTGTGGATACGCGATGGTGAAAATTTTGTCCATATCGATCAAGCATCACCGGATGGAAAATTGAAATCAATCTTGCGTTACCAATTTCATCAACGTCAACTGTATTCCATCAGCATGGCAAAAACTGGCGATTATCAGCAAGGTAAGTGGGTATTTTCGGATATTACTCAAAGTATTATTAGCGCTGATGGCATTACCACAACGCATATCGCCCAGCAAGTGTGGCCGATTGCGCTAGATCCAGATTTTGTTGGTATTGCGAGTATTCATCCAGATCAAGCATCGTTGTTAGAATTACATAGTTACATTCACTATTTGGGCAAGAGTGGTTTGTATACCAAGCCGTACGAGTTTGCCTTTTGGAAACGTATTTTACAGCCATTTGTCGCATTGGTGATGATTGGTTTAGCAGTGCCATTTATTTTTGGTCCATTACGTACGACTACTATGGGATTTCGTATCTTGGTTGGTGTGGTTATTGGTTTTGGATTTTATACGTTGAATGAATTTCTTGGGCCCTTTAGTTTATTATATCAAATCCCCCCGTTTTTATCCGCCGCAGTGCCGTTGGTAGTTTTTGCATTGGTTGATGTGGTATTGTTTAAGTTGGTTAGGTGAGATACACTTTGACTATTTCACCAAAGCCTTTACAAAAAAAGGGAAAGCTATGTTAAAAAAAATTCTCATTGTATTGACATCGTGTTTAATAGTGGCTGGCTGTAATCAATCACATAAAAATGCGGATGAGATTCGCATCGGCACTATTTTAGAATTGACTGGCAGTATGCCGGCTGTTGGCGCTTCCAGTAAAAATGCGGCAGATATGGCGGTGAAGGAAATAAATGACCAAGGTGGGATAGCCATTAATGGCAAGAAGATGCCGGTAATATTGACGGTGGAAGATAATGCCGCCAAGGGCGATCAAGCGGCGGCGGCAGCACACAAGCTGATTGACCAAGATAATGTACTGGCGATTGTGGGTCCTAATTCCAGTTCCGGCGCTATCCCTGCATCCGAAGTTGCTGAGAGCGGGAAGACGCTATTAATTACGCCATGGTCTACTGATCCAAAAACCACATTAAACGCCAAAACTGGCCAACCAAAGCATTATGTATTTCGTGCCTGCTTTACTGATCCATTTGAGTCAACCGTATTAGCACGATTCGCACGCGATAATTTGCATTATAAAACTGCTGCAGTGCTATATGATGTGGCTTCAGAAGCTCCCAGCACACAAGCAGCTATTTTCCGTGAAGATTTCACAAAGTTGGGTGGGAAGATTGTTGCGTTTGAAACTTACACTACTAATGATAAAGATTTTTCGGCGCAATTGACCAAGATTAAGGCAGCAAATCCAGATGTGCTATTCTTGCCAGCATACTACAATGATGTGCCGCTAATCGCACAGCAAGCCAAGCGCTTGGGCCTACATGTGGCATTGTTAGGTAGTGATGCCTGGAGTAGTCCAGAATTAATTAAACTATCCAACGGTGCAGTAGAAGGCGCCTATTTCGCCAATCATTATTCGTCCGATGCCAGTACCAAGACTACACATGACTTCGTGAAAAAATATCAGCAAATCTATGGTGTAAAACCGGACGATGTTGCAGCGTTAACGTATGATGCGTATCAGATTCTATTTAAGGCGATTGCTGCAGCAGGTGAGTTAGATCGTCAGGCGGTGCGCGATAGTATTGCAACGTTACCGGCATTTGAGGGGGTAACCGGCACGATTAAATTTCCCGCTAATTCCGGCGATCCCAGCAAGAGTGCGGTTATCATGCAAGTGAAGGATAATCAGTTTGTTTGGGTCACCAACGCGAAGCCATGACGTATATCCTCCAACAAACACTCAACGCCATCCAACTAGGCAGCATCTATGCGCTAATCGCATTAGGTTATAGCCTAGTGTATGGCATCTTGCGCTTATTTAACTTCGCGCATGGAGATGTATTCATGGCAGGCGCGTTTGTCGGGCTATTTGGCGCCATTAGCTTGCACCTGGGCTTCTGGCCGACCTTAGCTATCGGTATGCTGGGTAGCGCAGTGATTGCAGTACTCATTGAGCAGTTAGCCTATAAACCGTTGCGTAAGGCGCCCAAGGTTTCGATACTCATTACTGCGTTGGCATGTGGGTTAGTATTAGAACATGTCGTGTTGCTGAAGAACCCATATCCGCAATTTGTACCCATGTTGGTACAAAATATAAGCTGGGAGTTTGGCGGCGTTACATTATCATCCCTGCAATTGTTGATTATTGTCATCGCATTAGTGCTCATGCTGTTATTGGATTGGGGTTCGAGGCATACCTTATTGGGATTAGCGCAACGTGCAATTGCCACCAACAGCCAAGACCTGACACTCATCGGCGTACCACTGAATTATGTCATTATGTATACCTTTGCAATTAGTGGCGCATTAGCAGGCGCTGCGGGTGTGTTATATGCACAGTCGTATCCAGTCATTGATCCCTATATGGGGATCAGTATTGGTTGGAAGGCGTTTGTCTCGGCGGTTATTGGTGGTATTGGCAATATTCGTGGCGCTATGTTAGGCGGCTTTATTCTAGGTGCAGTGGAAATTTATATGGTGGTATTTTTCCCATCGACATACCGCGATTTTGCGGCATTTAGTTTATTAGTGGTATTTTTATTATTCCGCCCGAGTGGGCTGCTGGGCCAAACCGCCGTGGAGAAAATTTAAAGATTAAAAGACTTGACGCAGAGACGCAGAGGAAAACACAAAAGATAAAACATAAAAAAATTATTTTTTTAATCTTTAGTCTTTTCTTTGTTCTTTTAATATTTTATTTTTTTGTTTTTAATATTTTCTCTGCGTCTCTGCGTCAAATATTTTTGTTTTTAAGGGTTATTTATGCGCACTTCTTTTACCATCGCTGTTGTTCTCATATTGGGAGCGTTTAGTTGGCTAATCCCACAATTTCAATGGCTGAATAATTACTATCAGCAAATCCTTATGGCAATAGGCATTAATATCATTCTGACATTAAGCCTTAACTTGGTGAATGGCTACATGGGTGAGTTTTCTGTCGGTCACGCCGGGTTTATGTCAATTGGCGCCTATGTGTCCGCTTTTTTGAGCATGCGTCTATTACCTGACAATAGTTTTATTATGGCTACAATTGGCGGTGGTTTATTAGCGGGGTGTGCGGGTGTAATTATTGCAGTGTTATCGTTTAAAACCCGCGGTGATTATTTGGCGATCTTGACCTTGGCGTTCTTGATGATCGTAAAATCGATATTGGAAAATTTAGATGTTGTGGGTGGCGCACGTGGTTTATCAGGCATCAGTCGGTTAACCACACTACCCTGGGTATTTTTTTGGGTAGTGGTGACCTTGTTATTAATGCGCAATTTAGTATATTCGCGCTTTGGTCGCAATATGTTAGCGATTCGTGAAGACGAAATGGCGGCAAAACTCATGGGTGTCAATACGCGCAGCACTAAAATTCTCGCATTTAGTATTTCAGCGTTTTTTACTGGTATTGCAGGCGCGTTGTATGCGCATCTATTGCAATACATTAATCCTGGCATGTTTGATCTAGCCAAATCCACTGATATGTTAGTGATGGTTTATTTGGGGGGCGCAGGTTCGTTGGCCGGCTCACTGTTAGGTGGCTCAGTGTACACTATTTTATTAGAGGTGCTGCGACCATTTGCCGAGTGGCGCATGATTATCATGCCGGTGCTGTTGATTTTGCTGATTATTTTTCGACCCTCGGGAATTATGGGATTGCGTGAATGGTCGGTTTTCCGCCCTGAAATAAAAAAAATTTGACGCAGAGACGCAAAGACGCAGGGAAAAGATTAAAAAAAGAAAAGATCAAAAAATACAAATAAAATATATAAAAAATAAATAAAAATATTTTTTTAAATTTTTTATGTTTTATCTTTTATGTTTTTCTCATTGCGTCTTTGCGTCTCTGCGTCAAATCTTTAAATATTTTATCTTTTAAATTAATTTTATGACTTTACTGGCTATCCAAGACTTATCCCACGCATTCGGTGGCTTGCATGCGATAGAAAACTTTAATCTCGATATTAATGCTGGCGAGATCGTTGGCATTATCGGACCTAATGGTGCGGGTAAAACCACGGTATTTAACGTGCTATGCGGCATCTATCCCGTGCAACAAGGCAAAATTTATTTAAACCAACAGCCGCTGGCGGGGTTATCTGTTTTCCGTATCACGCGTTGTGGTATTGCGCGCACCTTCCAAAACATTCGACTATTTAAAGCATTATCAGTGCTAGATAATGTCAGGATTGCTATTAGCGGTCGTTATGGTGTGATGAGCGCCATGTTGCGTGGCGTATCATTTCGGCAGGCAGAGCAACTAGTTATCGATGAAGCCTATCAATTATTACAACGCTTGAATTTAGTGCAATACGCTGATCAGCGTGCGCGCGAGTTGCCCTATGGTTTACAACGGCGTTTGGAAGTTGCGCGCGCATTGGCGACACGACCAAAAGTATTGTTACTAGATGAACCCGCTTGTGGGATGAATCCCAGCGAAGCGCATGCGATGGCGCAATTAATCCGCGAGATTCAACAGGAAAGAAATCTAGCGATTTTGTTGATTGATCATCAGATGCCATTTGTGATGGGATTGTGTCAGCGTATGCTGGTATTAAATTTTGGTAAGACCATTGCGATGGGGGAGCCGCAGGCGATTCGTGAAAATGCGATGGTGATTGAATCTTATTTGGGTAATATACCCATCATACCTCAAGATACGATTTTTAAGCTCCCACTGAGTCAGCATCTATGAACGTTCTTCATTCAAAAAAGCTCGAAAGACGTCTAGTATTCCTGCGCTTTTTTTCAATCAGGACGTTCAAATCTACTAACTCATTGGGGCTTAAAATCTCGCATCTCAAGGTACAATGGGTATAAGCATGTTAACGATTACCGATCTACGCGTAAATTATGATGGCATTCCGGCCTTGCACGGCATTTCTCTGCAAGTGGCGCATAATGAAATTGTGACATTATTGGGCAGTAATGGGGCGGGTAAGACATCAACCTTGCGTGCTATTTCAGGATTGCTGCCGTATCAAGGCAATATTACCTATAACGATCAGGATTTGGCGCATGTTGCCCCGTATCGGCGTATTGTGTCAGGTATTGCGCATGTTCCAGAAGGTCGCGGTATTTTTAGTAGTTTGACTGTAGCAGAAAATTTGCGTTTAGCGATGTGGGGTATGCAAGCGGGTGATGGTGATGACGCCGCCGCATATGATTTATTTCCACAATTAAAACAACGTAGTAAGCAAATGGCCGGTACATTATCGGGTGGTGAGCAGCAGATGTTGGCGATTGCACGCGCGTTATTGCGCAAGCCAAAATTGTTATTATTAGATGAGCCTTCGATGGGGCTTGCGCCAAAGCTGATGGAGCAGGTGTTTCTGACGTTAAAAAAAATTCATGCTGAGGGTGTGGCCATTTTGTTGGTTGAGCAGAATGTACATTTAGCATTGACGATTGCGACACGTGCCTATGTATTGGAAAATGGCAAGCTTGGTTTGGAGGGGGATGCGGCAGTCTTGCGTGGTGATCCACGGATTAAGGAATTGTATCTGGCGGGAACTTAATATAACAGTTGTAGGCACAGGGGCCTACGCCTACGTAGTACCTACCTTTAAGTTATCCACATCCTGCATGTTAGGGCACACTCGCATACCGGTGCTGCCATCAGCAGAGTACCAATAATCTCGTGACATCAGCCCTGACCATGCCATATAAGTGCATGTAAGGATGCCGTGCTCATTGCCGGGTAAGATCTGTGGTCCGCTGCGGTAGACAAATACCGCCTTGCCGCTTAAAAATAAGATCAACCAATAAACTAATATTATTTTTAGTGATAGAGATAATCCTTTCTTCATGACTGTTTGTTTATCCTATATTGTGACTTTGGGGTGCATAGTTTTCTAACAGTAAATGCCATCCCAACCAGGTCCCGGATACTAAGCGACGTAGTCGTCCCGGAATTTAGTACTGCTTAGTGAGCTTGCGAACTTAGCAGTACTTAATATCCGGGATCCAGGGTCATTTAAGCTCTCGCAAGCTCGTTAAACAGCACTAAGTTCCGGGATGACGGCTATATTTTGGATTACGTAATTCTAAATCGTTTAACAACAGGATAGTCACTGCAATAATTAATGGGTAGAACACTACTTGCAATAAAAAGTGATAGCCAGTGAACAAGAACATACGGCTCTTTCCAGTAAATAAAATTCCCAATGCTTCGCAGCCAAGGATGGCAGCGCCAACTAAGGCGAGTATAATAAATGTTCGCCACCAGTGATGCCGCACCAGGCGCACACTTTTTTTGAAGGATTTTAAAATAGGCGAGTGCTCCAGAGCGATTTCGGGAATGGCGAAGTATAAAAAGACGAAGATGACAATATTGATAATAGCGCTTAATACAAAGTAGAGATTTGGGTGTAGCAGCAGGGATAAGGCGAATTGGATCAATATAAGCAGTGCGCCGATGGCGAAAAAAATGACGTTGCTGCCCAATACCGACAGATAGCGCTGTTTTGCTAAGCGAAAGGCATGGGTAAAATCGATATGACCACCAAGTAGGCAGATTCTCGCGCGGCAGATAATGGCGGTATATAAAAACCAGGTCAGCAATACAAACCCTACAAATGCTATAGCAGCAAAGGCAGGATCTTGTAAATATAGTGGAGGAATGACGAAGTGTCCTAGTGAGGAAAGCACTACTAACCCAATAATTTGCGGGAGTATTTTGAAATAAGCGATAATGCTGGTTTTAATCAGTTGGAATAATGATATTGGTTGAGTAGGTAATGTTTTCATATTTATTTTCCTTAATTAGATTATTGACGCAGTCAATACATTAATCACCTCTCCCCTTGTGGGAGAGGTCGACACACGTCGTGTGGCGGGTGAGGGGTAAGCCATTCTTCACTGCCAACCTTATCTACCCCTCATCCGTCCGCACAGATTTTTCAAGATTTATCCATTAGTACCGCACATTGCTAAAATCAAATTTACAGCCAACGTCATGGTGCGGCCACCTTCTCCCACAAGGGGAGAAGGGACAAAGGTAATAAACGTTAATTAAGCCATTAACGCTTCAATCTCTTCAATGGTTTTTGGCACGCCTGAAGATAATACTTCATAGCCGTTTTCAGTGACTAATAAATCATCTTCAATACGTACGCCAATGTTCCACCACTTTTTATCAACTCCGTCACTGCCAGGCGCCACATAAATACCTGGTTCAACTGTGAACGTCATACCAGGTTCTAATAACCGCCATTGTCCTGATTCGTCCTTGTAGCTACCGGCGTCGTGTACATCCAGTCCTAACCAATGGCCGCTGCGGTGCATATAAAATTTTAGAAAGGCGCGCTCTGCCATTAGGTCTGCTACCTTGCCGGTGAGCAAGCCTAATTTTACCAATTGTTCGGTCATCACACGCTCGGAGGTTTCATGTAATTGGATCCAAGGCAGACCTACTTTAATTTTTTCGATCACCGCTAACTGTACCGCCAATACTGCCTGGTAAATGGCGCGTTGTTCATTCGTAAAGCGACCATTGGCAGGAAATGTGCGGGTAATATCTGCTGCGTAACCCTCATATTCGCCGCCAGCATCAATCAATACCATATCGCCATCGGCAATGAGCGCATCATTATCATTGTAGTGCAAAATACAGGTGTTGGCGCCAGCGCCGACGATATGATTGTAGGCTGGATATTGGCATCCTCCCTTGGTAAAGCCATGGTTTAACTCAGCCGCCAGTTCGTATTCATACATGCCAGGGCGACATGCCTGCATGGCGCGACAATGCGCGCTAGCAGAGATTTGCCCCGCCTTGCGCATCAATTCTTGTTCATAAGGACTTTTACGCAAACGCATTTCATGCAAGATGCTTTCAACATTGTGTAATTCCGTGGGCGCATTAATCCCGCTGCGCACTTTCAGTTGTACGCTATTTAACCAAGTCATGACTCGTCGAGTAAACGCCATATCACGACCAATAGCGTAATACAGTCGACGCTTATTCTCTAGCAGGGCGGGTAATTCTTGATCCAATGCATCAAAGGGAAAGGATGAGTCCGCGCCATAAATATCGCAAGCGCCTTGTTGGCCGGCGCGTTTACCATCCCAGAGTTCCTTAGCGGGGTCGCGGATGCGGTTAAACAATATAAATTCACCCTGGGGACGGCCGGGGACAAATACGGCGACGGCTTCTGGTTCCTTAAAACCAGTCAGGTAATAAAAATCGCTGTTTTGCCGAAAGGGATAGTTGCTATCGCCATTACGTAGGATTTCATGATTAGAAGCTACCATTGCTACACTGCCCTTACCGATGGTTTTTAAAAAACGTGCACGTCGATTGGCGAATTCTTGTGGGTTATTGAGCATAATGGATTCCTCAGGATTGGGGCGCTTAGCCGGTATGATTTATACCGTAAGTATATTCTGTATATCATTGCAGTCGCAAGCCAAGCCTACAAATAGTAGAATGTCGCCATGACAACAATATCCCCTGACAAGCCGTTCATCCTTATCGATGGTTCTTCCTACCTGTATCGCGCCTTCCATGCGTTGCCGCCACTTACCAACTCGCATGGGGAACCTACGGGCGCAGTGTATGGCGTATTAAATATGATCCGTAAACTACTGCTGGATTACGACCCTGAATATATTGCCGTGGTGTTTGATCCCCGCGGCAAGACCACGCGCGATGCCATTTATCCGCAGTATAAGGCGCATCGTCCGGCCATGCCAGAGGAATTAAGCGCCCAAGTGCAGCCCTTGTTTGCTGCGATTCGTGCGATGGGTTTGCCGTTATTACAGATGGATGGTATTGAAGCAGATGACGTTATCGCGACGTTAGCGACAAGGGCGCGTCAAGCTGGGTTGTCTACCCTTATCTCTACGGGAGATAAGGATATGGCGCAACTGGTGGATGAGCATATCACCCTGATTAATACCATGAATAATACGCTGTTAGATCGGGAGGGGGTGATTAAAAAATTTGGTGTGCCGCCAGAGCGTATTACTGATTACCTCGCATTAATGGGTGATAGTTCGGACAATATCCCCGGCGTACCCAAGGTATGGGCCTAAAACCGCAGTAAAATGGTTAGAAGAGCAGGGTTCTCTCCAAGCTATTATCGCACATGCGGATACGGTCAGCGGTAAAATCGGCGATAACTTGCGCGCAAGTTTAGACATGTTGCCATTAGCCAAACAATTGGTGACATTGGACTGCGATATTGCATTACCATGTACGTTGGAAGCGCTGCACCGCCAGCCGTATGATGCATCAGCGTTAATAGAGTTATTTAAACGGTTGGAATTTAAGCAGTGGTTGAAAGATTTATTGGATAAATCGGATGTAGCAGCGATGCCAGCGGCGGAATATCCAATGTTATTGACGCGCCCGGCATTTGAAGCCTGGATGGAAAAATTGCAAGCTGCGCCATTGGTGACGCTACAAATCCATACCACTATGGCAAATAGTTTGGATGCAGAAGTGGTTGGAATATCGTTGGCTATTGCTGCAAATCAAGCCGTGTATGTGCCATTGCTCCATAACTACCTTGGCGCTCCGGAGCAGTTATCGCGCGCCTGGATATTGGCTAAATTGGCGCCATTATTGGAAGATGAGAGTAAGACGATTGTTAGTCATGATGTAAAACATCTGATGAACGTATTAGCTAAGTATGGTATTGAGATTGGTGCGCAGTTTTTTGATACCATGTTGGAATCCTATGTGTTGGATAGTTCCATTAATCGCCATGATGTGGCGAGTTTAGCCTTAAAGTATCTGGGTAAAAGCTGCATTGGCTATGAGACTATCGCTGGTAAGGGCGTTAAGCAACTGGGATTTCAACAAATTGATCTGGAAAAAGCAGGTAAGTATGCGGCTGAGCAGGCGGATTTAATCGGGCAAGTACATGCTGTGTTGGGGCGGAAAATTGCTGAGCATGGGCAATTAGTCAATGTATTGACCGATATTGAATTGCCATTGGCGCCGGTATTGTCGCATATGGAACGCACGGGTGTGTGTATCGATGCTAAGTTATTGGCAGTGCAAAGCCAGGAATTAGCGCAACGCTTGCAACAATTAGAACAACGCGCCTATCAATTAGCGGGAGTGCAGTTTAATTTGGCGTCGCCAAAACAATTGCAGGAAATTTTATATACCCGCCTAGGGTTACCGGTGCTGGAAAAAACACCGACGGGCGCAGCTTCTACGTCAGAATCTGTATTACAAGAATTGGCGTTGAATTATCCGTTGCCCAAGGTGATTTTAGAACATCGTAGCTTAAGTAAGATCAAATCAACCTATACTGATAGTTTGCCCAGGCAGATTCATACACAAACCGGACGTGTGCATACCTCGTATAATCAAGCGGTGACATCTACTGGACGTTTATCTTCCACCGACCCTAATTTACAGAATATTCCAATTCGCACCGAGGAAGGTCGCAGAATTCGTTAAGCATTTATCGCGCGTCCTGGTTATAAAATTATTTCGGCGGATTATTCGCAAATTGAACTGCGTATTATGGCGCATTTATCTCACGATCCAGGATTATTAGCAGCATTTAAACAGGGGCACGACATTCATACGGCTACGGCTGCTGAGGTGTTTAACGTACCTTTGTCAGTAGTCACAACTGAGCAGCGCCGCCACGCCAAGGCGATTAATTTTGGCTTGATCTATGGCATGTCGGCATTTGGTTTAGCACGGCAGTTGAATATTGAGCGTGAGCTTGCGCAAGCATATATCGATAATTATTTTGCACGCTATCCCAAGGTGCACGATTATATGGAACAAACGCGAGAATTTGCGCGTAAACATGGCTATGTGCAAACCGTATGGGGGCGCCGTCTTTATGTGCCAGATATTGCCAGCAGTCAAATGATGCGTCGACGCGCGGCAGAACGCGCCGCAATTAATGCACCCATGCAGGGTACAGCCGCTGATTTAATTAAGTTAGCAATGATTCATTTAGATCGGTGGTTATGGATGGGTGCGTTAGATGCCCAAATGATTATGCAAGTGCATGATGAATTAGTATTTGAAGTTGCCGAAGTAGATGTAGAATCTGCTATTGCGCACATTCGTGAGGCAATGACGACAGTATTATCGCTGGCGGTGCCGCTTGAAGTACATATTAGTGTAGGCGATAACTGGGATGAAGCGCATTAACAGCGGGAGATCTGCAATGATCAGGGTCATTCTAGTGGATGACCATGAGCTGGTGCGCGCCGGTATTCGTTTAATGTTACAGGATGCTAATGATATTGAGGTGGTTGGTGAGGCAGAAAATGGCGAAGAGGCGATACATCTGGTGCAACAACTGCATCCGGATGTAGTATTAATGGATATTAGTATGCCAGGCTTGGGAGGTTTTGGCGCTTGTATGCGTTTATTGCAGGGGGCGTTGCCAATAGAGGTTAAGGTATTAGTGATTAGTAGTCATAAAGACGCTATTATTCCCTCACGTTTATTGGGGCTGGGAGTATTAGGATATTTAGCCAAGGATGCAGGCGCTGAGGAACTAAAAAAAGCGATCCATTGTATTAACGAAGGACACCCTTATCTGGATGTTTTTTTGATGGAGCGTGTATTTGAAGGGTGGACTCCCCAGTTATTAAAAGCAACTAAATCACCCTTTTCGGTGCTTTCAGAACGTGAATTGCAGATTATGTTAATGATTGTCAGGGGTATAGACATCAACGTAGTTGCAGAAAAGATGTACCTTAGCTCCAAAACAATTAGTGGTCATCACCGCAATATTTTGAAAAAAATGCACGTAGAGACCGATGTGGAATTAGTATTGAAGGCGATTGAGCATGGTTTGGTGGATATGTATACTCAGTGGCACTAATTAAGCCATGGCATTGTTTCCTTCTCCCCTTGTGGGAGAGGTGATCAATGAATTGACTGCGTCAATAATTTAAATATGGAGTCTTTCTAAATGTACGATAATAAGCAAACCATTGCCACCTACGATCCAGAACTTTGGCAGGCGCTTCGCTGCGAAATGCGCCGACAAGAAGAGCATATCGAACTCATCGCATCTGAAAATTACGTCAGCCCACTGGTATTGGAGGCGCAGGGTTCGGTGCTGACGAATAAATATGCGGAAGGTTATCCTGGTAAGCGTTATTATGGAGGGTGTGAATATGTGGATATTGCTGAGCAATTGGCGATCGATCGCGTTAAACAATTGTTTGGCGCGGATTACGCTAATGTGCAGCCGCATTCCGGCTCCCAGGCAAACGCTGCAGCATTTATGGCCTTATTGCAGCCAGGTGATACGGTATTGGGTATGAGTTTAGCGCATGGTGGGCATTTGACTCATGGCGCTTCGGTAAACTTTTCCGGTAAAACCTACCATGCGGTGCAGTATGGTATACGCCCTGATACCGGAGAAATTGATTACGACCAGTTGGCTGCATTGGCGCAAGAACACAAGCCACGTAAATGATTATAGCAGGATTTTCTGCCTATTCACGCGTGGTGGATTGGCAAAAATTTCGTGACATCGCAGATAGTGTGGGCGCTTATCTAATGGTGGATATGGCGCATGTGGCTGGTTTAATTGCTGCGGGTATTTACCCTTCCCCAGTGCAAATTGCCGATGTGACCACATCAACTACCCATAAAACGTTACGTGGTCCGCGCAGTGGGTTTATTTTGGCGAAGGCTAATCCCGACATTGAAAAAAAGCTGAATTCCGCGGTATTCCCTGGGTTGCAGGGTGGCCCATTGATGCATGTGATTGCCGCAAAGGCAGTGGCGTTCAAGGAGGCATTGCAGCCAGAATTTAAACAATATCAACAGCAAACGTTAGCCAATTCGCGTAAAATGGCGCAAACGATGATGCGTCGTGGCTATCAATTGGTATCTGGTGGAACCGATAATCATTTGTTCTTAGTGGATTTATCTGGTTATGAAATGACCGGTAAGGATGCGGAAGCAGCCCTGGGTCAAGCGAATATTACTGTGAATAAAAACGCGGTGCCGAATGATCCACGTTCACCATTTATTACCAGTGGATTGCGTTTGGGGACGCCAGCGATCACTACGCGGGGATTTAAAGAAAAAGAGACGGAAGTATTAGCAAATTGGGTATGCGATGTATTAGACGATCATAAAAATCCCCAGGTCATCGCTACAGTGAAACGACAGGCATTGCAGATTTGTAAGCAGTTCCCGGTGTATAATGTAATTAACTAAAGTTAAAAGATTTGACGCAGAGACGCAGAGACGCAGAGAAAAACATAAAACATTCAATTCAATGGCACAAAGCTTCTGGGAGCGCGGGCAGCTTGCCCGCCCATATTCAGCCATGGGCTAAATGCGGGCAAGCTGCCCGCGCTCCTAGGGGACAATAGAGCCGTTTTTTGAACTTTTGATGTTTTATTTACGTTTTTGTTTTTATTTTTAATCTTTTCTTTTGTTGTAATCTTTTCTCTGCGTCAAATCTTTTATTTTTTTATGTTTTTTTAAAATAGGGATTAATTATAGTGCGTTGCCCATTTTGCCATGTACCCGATACACGCGTCATTGATTCGCGCCTGGTGGATGAAGATAACCAAGTGCGTCGTCGTCGCGAATGCATTGGCTGTAATGAGCGGTTTACTACCTATGAAACAGCGGAATTGCTCATGCCGCAAATTATTAAACGCGATCAACGGCGTAGTTTATTCGATGGACAGAAAAATTGCGTACAGGTATGATGAAGGCGCTAGAGAAACGTCCAGTGAGTGCTGATCAAGTAGAGGCGGCGGTGACACGTGTGATGCACAAACTGCGCGCCAGTGGCGAGCGTGAAGTCAGTTCTGCCTGGGTAGGTGAGTTGGTTATGGAGGAATTACGTCAGTTGGATCCAGTTGCCTACGTACGTTTTGCCTCGGTATATCGCAGTTTTGAAGGAGTACATGCGTTTCATGACGAAATTAAAAAATTAGAGCAAGAGACATAACAAATGAAATATACACCTACCGCACGACGTCTAGCCCGTCGCCTGGCATTACAAGCTATTTATCAATGGCAGTTAGGGCAAATGCCGCCAGCACAAATTGAAGCACAATTTCTGCAGACGCAAGTGCTGGATAAAGTGGATGTGCCTTATTTTTTAGAGCTTCTGCGCAATATCCCTAAATCTGTCCAACTATTGGATAGTCATATTCGCCCGGTATTAGACCGTCCCCTGGAAGACCTCAATCCCATTGAATTAGCGATTATTCGTATTGCATTGTATGAGCTAGTGCATTGCCCCCAAGTACCCTACCGCGTAGTTATTGACGAGGCCCTACGTTTGGCAAAAACCTTTGGCGCTGTAGAAGGATTTAAATACGTCAATGCGGTGCTTGACAAAATTGCGCGAAAATTACGTAAGTCAGAAGTGCGTACGCAAGAGAGCGATCTCCACTAGACTTTAGCAGTCAACGCACTATACTTGAAATATTATAGTCGTCATCCCGATTGTAGGGGCAGGCCTTGTGCCTGCCCGTAAGAGTTTTCGGGTAGCCACAAGGGCTACCCCTACGAGCGGGATCTGGTTTGAATGACGTTTATTGTTAGCAAATTAATAAATTATAATGTATTCCAATAAATTATAACCCTATGGAGATCACAATGTCAGAATACAAACACATATTGTTAGCTGTTGAGTTAGATACTGGCTGTGACGAGATACCTTCTCGTAAGGCAGTCGAACTTGCTAAGCAATTTGGCGCCCAATTGACCGTGGTCCATGCGGTTGAGCATATGACCAGCTATGGCGCGGCCTATGGTATTGCAGCAGGTGCAGATATCGAGGAAATGCTGTTACAAAGTGCGAAGGAAAGTATCACTAAATTGGGTGACAAGTTGAATGTGCCAGAAAGTCATCGCATTATTAAAGTAGGTCCTGCCAAAATTGTCATTCTGGAAGAAGCAGAGAATATTGGGGCAGATTTAATTCTGGTGGGTAGTCATGGTCGCCATGGCGTACGTTTATTACTAGGATCAACTGCCAATGCAGTGTTGCATGGTTCAAAGTGCGACGTATTAGCAGTGCGAATCCCCGAGTAAGCATAAAGAAAAAAGATTTGACGCAAAGAAAAGATTAAAAAAACAAATAAAAAAATATTTTTTGATTTTTTATTTAAATCTTTTCATGTTTTATGTTTTTCTCTGCGTCTCTGCGTCAAAATCTTTTAATCTTTTATCAATCGTGCATAGAAAAACCCATCTTGATTAGCTTCCCCAGGCAGCAATTGCTTACCGGGGATGTATCTATCCCCCAAGTTGCTATAATCGGTTTTTCTTTAGCATCAGCATGTTGCTGTAAGAAACGTGCGATGACCTGCTGATTTTCTCCAGGCAGGATTGAACAGGTTGCATATAACAAGATTCCACCTGGTTTAAGGGTTGGCCATAGGGCGCATAACAAGGCATATTGCAGTGAAGGTAAGGTGATTATATCGGCTGGTTGACGCAACACCTTGATATCAGGATGGCGGCGGATTACGCCGATAGCAGAGCAGGGAGCATCCAGTAATATACGATCGAATGGTTGCTTGTCCCACCAGATAGCCGTATCCGACGCATCTGCAGCGATACAGGAGAGCGGTGCGTCGATTCCCAGGCGTAGCACGTTTTCTGTCACCCTGGCCAGGCGCTTGCGGTCTTTATCCAGTGCGATCAATGCGCCCAGTTGCGGTTCCGTTTCCAGGATATGGGTGGTTTTTCCGCCGGGTGCGGCGCACGCGTCTAGGACGCGTTGGCCCGGCCCAGCTCCAACAAGCCCGCAGCAAGCTGAGCGCTACTGTCTTGTACGAAAAAATGTCCTGCTTGATAACCAGGCAATTGGGTAATATCTTGTGGCGTTTCCACAATAATCGTTTCTGCCAGGCTAGCCAGGGGATGGGCGGTGATACCCTGGGTGGTAAGCTGATGTAAATAATCTGTTCGGTTAATCTTTAACCGATTGATCCGTAAGCACAGGGGTGGATGTCGGTTGTTTGCGGTTAAAATAGCCTCACCCTGCATTGGCCAGGCAGCATATATTTCATCCGTTAGCCATTTTGGGTGCGCATAACGGCCAATCAGGGTATGATCTACAGAGAGTAGCAGGGTGTCGCGTTGGCGTAGAAACGTGCGTAATACCCCATTAGTTAGTTGAGCTGCCCAGGGTTTTTTCAGCGCCTTAGCCGCCGCCACGGTTTCTTGCACCGCAGCGTGTTCGGGTATGCGCAGGTAGAGCAATTGATACAAACCAATCAATAGTAACACCTGAATATCTTGATCCTTTGCGCGCAGTGGTTTCGCGAGTAGTAAATCCAATAACGTGGTTAGGCGGAAATACCACCGGCAGACGCCAAAACACAATTCCTTGACCAAGTTAGCTTGAGTGTGTTGCAGGGACGCAGACCCCAGGGTGGTGGTCAACGAGTGGTGTGCGCCAATGACTTGGAGAAGGAGTCTAGTAGCGATAGCGCGAGGGTTTTTTAACATATAGAATTTATCAATGATCTGGCAACACATCTTACCACAACATTTACTATCTCACTGGGTTGGGAAATTAGCGCACTGTCGAATTGCCTGGGTGAAGAATGCGTTTATTCGATGGTTTATCAAGCGCTATTCAGTGGATATGCGCCTGGCGCTAGAGCCAGACCCACTGCGTTACCCACAGTTTAATGCATTTTTTACCCGCGCACTTAAACCGGATGCACGTTTAATTTGTGCGGGTGAAAAAAATATTGCGTCCCCGGCAGATGGTTGCATCAGTCAACTGGGCGACATTAAGGCGGGACGTATTTTTCAAGCCAAGGGTTTTGATTTTAGCGCGGTTGAGTTGTTAGGTGGTGATACGACACATGCACAGCCATTTGCGCAAGGACAATTTGCGACAATTTATTTAGCGCCGAAGGATTACCATCGTGTGCACATGCCGATTACCGGCAAATTAATCGAGATGGTATACATTCCTGGGCGATTATTTTCAGTGAACATGGCATCAGTCGCGACTATTCCAAACGTGTTTGCGCGTAACGAACGGGTGGTGGCGTTGTTTGATACAGCAATGGGTAAGATGGCGGTGGTTATGGTGGGAGCGATGATTGTTGCCAGCATTGAAACGGTTTGGAATGGGTTGGTGGCGCCTTCGCGTACGCGCGAGGTGCAAAGGTCGCAGTACGATGGCGCCGAGATCATACTAAACAAGGGTGATGAATTAGGACGTTTCCAGTTAGGGTCGACGGTAGTGTTATTATTTGCGCCCGAGGTACATTGGGATCCACAATTGCAGGCGGGGAGCTTATTAGGAATGGGGCAGCGTTTAGGAACTTGGGCAACCTTGTAGGGGCATGCCTTGTGCCTGCCCGTAAGGGTTTTGTCCAATATCGGGCAACCACAAGGGTTGCCCCTACAACGAATGATTAAATTACTATGACTGTGACTGAACAAACCTTATTACCAACTACTTCGTTGTGGGAAAAATGTCTCGCACGTCTTGAAGTTGAGATGACGCCAGAAGATTTTTATATTTGGATTCGCCCATTGCAGTTAGAAGCGGGGCATGATCATTTTGCGTTATTAGCACCGAATCGTTATGTACTCGATTGGGTCAATCAACAGTTTTTCACACGTATTATGCAGTGTTTAGCCGAAGTTTATGAGGGTACGTTGCCAACAGTGCACTTGAAGGTTGGTAGTCAGCCAGCCATCGCACATGGGGTTGGCAATGTGCAAATATCTGCTGCAAAAATAAGTGAGCACACGGCCAATTCAGAAGATAGCACTGGATTATTTGGCGCGGCGCGCTCACATAAACCAAATCCTATTTTTACCTTTGAGAATTTTGTCGAAGGTAAATCGAATCAGTTGGCGCGTGCGGCAGCACTGCAAGTTGCGGCTTATCCAGGTGTTTCCTACAATCCGTTATTTATTTATGGCGGTGTTGGTCTAGGTAAGACACATTTAATGCAGGCGGTGGGTAATGTAATTTTGCAAAAAACGACCGGCGCCAAGGTGCTTTATTTGCATTCCGAGCGTTTTGTAGCCGACATGGTTAAGGCGCTGCAACGCAATGCCATGGATGATTTTAAACGTTATTACCGTTCTGCCGAGGTATTGTTGATCGATGATATTCAGTTTTTTGCTGGCAAGGATCGTTCGCAGGAAGAATTTTTCCATACGTTCAATTCGTTACTGGACGCACAACATCAAGTGGTTATTACCTGCGATCGCTATCCGAAAGAAATTGTTGGCTTGGAAGAACGCTTGAAATCGCGCTTTGGCTGGGGATTGACAGTTGCAGTTGAGCCGCCAGATTTGGAAACGCGAGTGGCAATCTTGATGAGTAAGGCAGAACAATTTAAAGTAACCGTACCCCATGATGTAGCATTTTTTATTGGCAAACGCATTCGTTCCAACGTGCGTGAGTTGGAAGGCGCATTGCGCCGCGTGACAGCCAATGCGCAATTTACGGGTCAAGCGATTACGGTTGACTTAACGCGCGAAGCATTGAAAGATTTATTAGCTGTGCAAGCTAAGTTGGTCACGATTGAAAATATCCAGAAAACCGTGGCCGATTATTACAAAATCAAGATGGCTGATCTTTTATCAAAAAAACGCACGCAATTTCTGGCGCGTGCGCGTCAAGTAGCGATGACATTGGCAAAAGAATTGACGAACCATAGCTTGCCAGAAATCGGCGATGCTTTTGGTGGGCGCGATCATACTACGGTGTTACATGCTTGTCGCAAGGTGAAGGAATTAATGGGCGCCAATTCGGCAATGGCGGAGGATTATAAAAATTTGTTACGTGTATTATCGACGTAAGGAATAACAACCAACTAGTGAGGACATCTTATGAACCATGCATTAACTACCCCGACAGACTTGAAAAAATTTATTCGCGAAGTACCGGATTTTCCTAAACCCGGTATTTTATTTTACGACATCACGACGTTGTTAAAAGAAGCGTCTGCGTTGCGTTTTACTATCGACACGTTGGCGCAACGTTACCAGGGTCATGCGCTTGATGGCATTGTTAGTGTTGAAGCGCGTGGATTTATTTTTGGCGCATTACTTGCCTATGCGCTAAACGTTGGCTTTATCCCCATACGTAAGCCGAAAAAACTACCTGCCGATAAACTATCTATCACCTATGATTTGGAATATGGTCAGGAAACCATGGAAGTCCATAAAGATGCGCTGCAACCCGGACAACGTGTATTGGTTGTTGATGACGTATTAGCCACTGGTGGAACGTCTGCTGCTGCTGCGGATGTAATAAACTCTCTGGGAGGAGATATTGTTGGCTTCTGTTTTGTGCTTGAATTGACTGCCCTGGAGGGGCGGCAGAAATTAGCTGGATATGATGTGTATTCGTTGCTGCAATATTAGATTGTAGGGGCACAATGCCTGCCCCTACATTTAAAATCTGACCGTTTGTGCCATTTTTAAGAGGCGCCTGAGCAGTTACAGTTTACCGATATTTGCTGAACTCCTTGACACTACCTTTTCAGTGTTGGTATAAAACGCGTTCCTGTGGGCGGCACATTGTCCATAATTTTTAACCGAATGGATTAATTTACTATTTAAGAGGATTTTATGCCTGATAAAAAACAAAAAAAGGTTCACAGCAAGGCTGATATCATTGATCAGGTTGCTTCATCAGTAGATAAGTTGTCTAAGGCAGCGGTAACAGAGGTAGTTGAGACACTGTTAGATACTATTAAAAAGGCAGTGACCGCTGATAATCGCGTAACATTTGTTGGGTTTGGTACATTTGAGCGTAGTGAAAGAAAGGCGCGCATGGGTCGTAATCCACAGACAGGTAAGGAAATCAAAATTGCTGCAGCTAAAGTGCCCCGCTTTCGTCCAGGTAAGGACTTCAAGGATGCAGTTAATCATAAGTAACATGGCTAGATAATTTTTATCTTCTAATCCACGTTAATAATAGTGTAGCAAGGGGTTTATCTCGCCCCTTGCAAATCCTATTAAAGTTTTCAGGGTGCTTAGCTCAGCTGGGAGAGCATCGCCCTTACAAGGCGAGGGTCGTAGGTTCGATCCCTACAGCACCCACCATAGAATTGGAGTGGTAGTTCAGTTGGTTAGAATACCGGCCTGTCACGCCGGGGGTCGCGGGTTCGAGCCCCGTCCACTCCGCCAATTTAAGGTTTTTCTAAATGCTACAAAGTCTTCGTCAACACGTCCAAGGTTGGGTTGCTGGTGTTATTGCCAGCATCTTGTGTTTGGCGTTTGCGCTATGGGGAATTGAATACTACATCAATAACGGCCATAGTGAAGCGGTGGTTGCCAAGGTAGACGGTGTGGAGATTACGCAGCAGCAGCTAGACACGGTTTATAAACGAGTGCGTCAAAGCGAACAGTCGCCAGAGGCCGCATTGAATGAGACTACACTGCGTCAATTAAAAGCACGCGCATTAAATGGCCTGATTCAAGAGCAAATATTAGTGCGCACGGCACAGCGCGCGGGTTATGTTATCAGCCCCATGCAAGCAGCCGCCGTGGTGCAACAGATTCCTGCATTTCAGTTGCAAGGCAAATTTTCACCGGAATTATTCCAGCGTGCGCTAATGAATTTGGCTTATACCCCAGAGATGTTTTCGCAGCAGATAGAGCGCAGTTTGTTGATCCAGCAAGTACAACATGTAGTGGTGGAAAGTGATTTCGCCCTCCCTAACGAAGTCGATAAAAAACTGGCCTTGCAAGGTCAGGTGCGTGACTTGGGTTATGTGATGATTCCCCTGGAGCCATTTCTGGCGGCAGCGGCGCCTACCGACAAGGCGATCAATGATTACTACAAGTTACATGCGCAGGAATTCACTACACCAGAACAGATTAGTATCCAGTATATCGTATTATCCACGGATGATATGGCGCAGAAAATCGTGGTCACCGACGCGGAACTACAGCAATATTACGCAGAAAATAAGGCAGCATTTACCACTCCAGCGCAATGGCGATTAGCGCATATCTTAATCAGTGTGCCGAAAAATGCGGATGCAAAAACGCAAGCAGCGGCGCAACAAAAACTCAAGCAAGTGACAACACAATTACAAGCGGGCGCTAATTTTGCTGAGGTGGCGGCGAGCCATTCGGATAATAAGGTTTCGGCGCAGAAGGGTGGCGATCTGGGCTGGGTGACGCGTGCGCAGCAGCCGGAATTAATCCTGGCTGCATCAGCATTGCAGCCGGGTCAAACCTCGATGCCATTTCAAACCACGGAAGGATGGAATATTGTTAAAGTAGAGGCTGTGAAGCCGGCGGAAGTCGCTCCATTTGACAGCGTTAAGGCAGAAGTAGAAAAAAACGTGCGCCAACAAAAAGTAGACCAATTGGTGTCGAGTGAAAGCGATAAGTTGTCTAATCTGACCTATACGCATCCGGACACATTAAAACCAGCTGCGGATGCACTGGGGTTGCCCTTGCAAACCACAGAACTATTTACCCGTCAGGGGGATAAATCTGGGATATTAGAAAACCCTAAGATAATCAATGCAGCATTCAGTGATTTGGTATTAAAGCAACGCAGCAATAGCGACGTCATCTCGCTGGATGAACACACGGTTGCGGTTATACGTCTGGCTGATTATAAGCCAGCGGCAATACAACCATTGACCACCGTGCAGCCGAAGATTGAAGAGGCGTTGAAACGACAAATGGCACAGCAGACAGCAAAAAATTTAGGTATGCAGATGGCGCGAACTATGTTGGGTAGACACCTGTCGCCCCAACAAGTGGCTGAGCAAAATAAATTGACCTGGGTACAAAAAACTGCCGTAACGCGTGATGACAAGGATATTCCAGCCCCAGTGTTGCAATTTGCATTTAACCAGGCAGCGCCAACATCGCCGGATAAACCGTCCATTCAGGGTGTTGATTTGCCAGAAGGCGGATGTGTGGTTATCGCGGTAAATAAAGTGGTAGATAGTAACGCTGCTACGGCAACTGCGGAGCAACGTAATGCAGCGCAGCAGCAGTTGGCGGATAATTTAGGAAAATTAGAGTATGACCTCTATTTACAGCAACAGATGCGTAAGGCGACTGTTAAGTATGAAGCGATAAAATAATGTAGGGGCAACCCTTGTGGTTGCCCGAAAATAAGTATTCGGAAGCTAGAACTGAGATTAAATATATGACCCAGGCAAAACCAGTTAGCGCATCGGCAGTACACTACAGTCCCTACCGTGTATTTCCCAATGATATGAATTCCAATAGTACGGTATTTGGTGGACTGGTGATGTCGCTACTTGATCGTGTTTGTGCTGTCGTAGCTGAACGCCACAGTGGTCGCATTTGTGTGACGGCGTCAGTGGATTCCATGCAGTTTTTACGTCCTGCACGTGGTGGAGATATCCTGGTTTTTATGGCGTCAGTCAATCGTGTATGGCGTACATCGATGGAAATCGGGGCCAAGGTGATGGCGGAAAATTATCATACTAGCGAGAAAAACCATATCGTATCGGCATATTTTACCTTTGTGGCATTGGATGAACAGCAACGCCCGATTGAAATACCTGCGGTTATCCCAGAGACAGTGGAGGAAAAGCGCCGCTATGAAGAAGCAGAGCACCGTCGCCAACACCGTCGTGCAGAAGTGGAGCGTTATAAGTTAACGCGTCAACAAAATGCGTCTTCGTAAGCTGGGATTTGCGCAGCGCGGCATAACAAGGTAGATTATCAACATTTCTATTACAAACATACCGAGGAATTATTGCTATGAGTCTATTAAGTTTACTAGGCATTACCGATGCAGTTGCTGATACTGCTGCCGTGACGACTGCCGCCACGGGCGCCCATGCCAGCCCCGGTATGCTTGCTACCGTTGGCTACCTGGTGGTGTTTGCAGCCATTTTTTATTTTCTGTTGATTCGTCCACAAACCAAGCGCGCCAAGGATCATCGCAAGTTGGTGGAAGGCCTGGCTAAGGACGATGAAATCGTTACCACGGGTGGCATCGCCGGCAAAATTGTACGCATCGTCGATAATTATGTAGTTGTCAGTGTGGCTGAGAACGTTGAGCTAACCTTTCAAAAAGGTTCCGTTGCCCTGGTATTGCCGAAGGGCACCTTGAAATCTATTGTGTAACCGACACATGCTCAACCGTTATCCGTTGTGGAAGTATTTATTATTGGCCGTAATGATTATTTTGGCGCTGATTTATGCAGCGCCGAATTTATACGGTGAAGATCCTGCCGTGCAAATATCTGCTCCTGAGGCATCCAGCGTTGCGACAGGAACTCTGGATCAAGTTACGCACGCACTGGCTATGAACGATTTGCATTACCTTGCGGCGGACGAAGAGAAAGGTAATGTGCTGGTGCGTTTTGCATCCACGGATATTCAGCTCAAGGCGCGCGACGTCATTAAAGCCGCCTTGGGAAATGATTACGTAGTGGCATTAAATCTCGCGCCGCGTACTCCGCGCTGGTTGCAGTTGCTTAATGCACAGCCGATGAAATTGGGTTTGGATTTACGCGGTGGCGTGCATTTCCTATTAGATGTAGACATAGACAGTGTTATTGCGGCGCGAGCAGAAGGTGATATGAGTAATATCAGCGCTGATTTGCGTGAACAGCAAATTCGTTATACGGATATTGGGCGGCAAAAAAATACCATTGTGCTGCAATTCCACGATGCAGATAACCTCGATAAGGCAATGAATTTTTTGCCGATGCGATTCCGCGATTATCAGTTTACCAAGGCAACAACCAGTGATTATGCCATCACCGCTAACTTAACGCCCGCAGCCATTACCACTATTGCCAATTATGCTGTCGATCAAAATATCAACATCTTCAACAACCGCGTCAATGAATTAGGTGTGAGCGAAGCGATCGTGCAGCGTCAAGGACAGAATCAGATCAGCGTAGATCTGCCGGGCGTGCAAAATACCGCGCGCGCTAAGGATTTAATCGGTAAAACCGCCACGTTGCGTTTCCATTTAGTTGATACAGATGCGGATTTACAAAGTGCAGCGGCGGGTTCAGCCCCTCTTGGCAGTCGCGTGTATCAATTTGAAAATAGCCCAATTGTACTAAAAAATCAGGCGATTTTAACTGGTACATCCATTACTTATGCAACCGCCATGATCGGTGAAGATGGGCGGCCTGCGGTGTCGATTCGCCTGGGCGGTGGTGGGGAGAGTTTATTTAGTCGCATAACCGCGGAAAATATCGGTAAACCTTTAGCAGTGGTGTATGTTGAAAGTACTCAACAAACACAAATCGTCAATGGCCAGCCGGTGGTGACGCGCCAACAAGTGGAACGTGTGATCAACGTGGCGACTATTCGCACAGCGTTGGGTAATAATTTCGAAATTACCGGCTTGGACAATATGAAATATGCACAGAATTTGGCGCTGCTATTGCGTTCGGGCGCCTTAACAGCCCCGGTTAATTTTGTGCAAGAACGTACCGTGGGGCCAAGTTTGGGTGCGGAAAATATCCACAAAGGCGTCATGTCGGTGTTGGTAGGATCCCTGGCAGTGATTTTGTTTATGTTGCTGTATTACCGCGTATTTGGCTTAGTGGCGGATATTGCCTTGATGCTAAACATGGTATTTATTATTGCGGTATTGTCCATGTTGGGCGCCACGTTGACACTGCCGGGTATTGCAGCCATTGTATTAAACGTCGGTATGGCGGTTGACGCCAACGTGTTGATATACGAGCGTATTCGTGAAGAATTACGCAATGGCCTTAGCCCACAAGCCAGCATTCATGCTGGTTATGAACGCGCCTTCGCTACCATTATCGATGCCAACGTGACGACATTAATCGTTGCCACGATTTTATTTGCCTTGGGTGGTGGCGTGGTTAAGGGATTTGCGATTACCTTGATCATCGGCATTTTGACCTCGATGGTAACCGCGATTTTCTTTACCCGCGCCCTGGTCAATTTAATTTATGGTGGACGCAATGTGAAACGATTATCGATCGGCATTCGCGTATCGAAAACGGTGCAACCTACTACCACTAACACTATTACTACAGGTCGATCTTAAAAACATGGAATTCTTTAAAGCCAATACTAAAATCAATTTCATGGGGCAACGCTGGTTAGCGGCGGTATTGTCTAGCCTATTATTTCTAGCATCCATCGCGGCCTTAGCGGTGAACAGTTTGAATTTTGGGTTAGACTTTACCGGTGGTACGCAAATCGAAGTCAACTACCCCAGTGCTGTCAATTTAAATAATGTGCGTGCTGAGTTGGATAAGGCAGGTTTTAATCAAGCCGTGGTGCAAGCCTATACTTCTCGCGATGTGGTCATACGTATTCCGCCGTATAAGGAAAGTCAGCAGGTATTAAAAGATAAAATAGCGCAGGCATTACCTGATGCGCATTTTCAGCAGATGGAGTATATCGGTCCGCAAGTAGGCAAGACATTATTTACCAATGGGTTATTAGCAATACTCATTGCGCTGATTGCTATCATGGCGTATATCGCCTTTCGCTTTGAGGTGCGTTTTGCAGTCAGCGCGGCAGTTGCGCTTATTCACGACCCCATATTGATTCTCGGCATATTCGCATTTTTTCAATTGGAATTTAACTTAATCGCGTTAGCAGCTATATTAACCATTATTGGTTACTCCTTAAACGATACCATCGTGGTATATGATCGAGTGCGTGAGAATTTTCGTCGTGTGCGCAAGGGAACGCCGATGGAAATTATGAACCTTTCGATTAATCAGACCTTATCACGTACCATCATGACGTCGGGTTTAACATTAGTAGTGGTGGTGGCATTATTTTTATTTGGCGGTGAGATGTTACATGGATTTGCTCTGGCATTGATTATCGGTATCGTTGTTGGTACATATTCGTCTATTTACGTAGCAGGTTCGTTAGCGGTTGCTATGGGGTTGGATCGGAGGCATCTTTTACCAGCAGCGAAGCGGGAATCAGACGGACTACCTTAAAACATTCTAAAGGAGAAATAGTATGTTCTTTGTCGCACTTCTTTTCATCATTATTGCCTATGTGGTTGGTTCTTTAAACTGCGCCATTTTAATCAGCAAGGTTATGCATCTGCCTGATCCGCGTCAGGAAGGATCGGGTAACCCTGGCGCCACCAATATGTTACGCATGCATGGCAAACAGGTAGCCTTGTTAGTATTGGCAGGTGATATACTAAAAGGCTTCATACCGGTCTTGCTGGCAAAGCTAGTTGGCGTTACGGATTTTGGCCTGGCCTGTGTGGCGTTAGCGGCAGTAGTTGGGCATATGTTTCCAGTATTTTTTAAATTTGCCGGTGGTAAGGGAGCTGCTACAGCATTTGGGGTATTACTGGCGTTGTCATTTTGGGTTACACTATTAGTGGCTATCGTCTGGGCAGTCGTAGTATTCGTCACCCGTTATGTTTCCCTGGCAGTGTTGATTGCCATGGTGTTGGCAGCGGTACTTATTCTGTTCGTACATACCAGCTATTTTCTACCGGTTGCGGTTGCAGTAACGTTAATTATTTGGCGTCATCATGACAACATTGAGCGTTTAAAAACAGGTATGGAAGACAAGGTTGAATGGTAAATTACTTCATACACAGGACATAACTATGGCTCCCAACCGCGACAACCTTATCTGGATCGATTTAGAAATGACGGGTTTAAATCCAGATCGTGACCATATTATAGAAATTGCTACGGTAGTAACCGACTCACAGTTAAATACCGTGGCTGAAGGTCCGGTGTACGCCATCCATCAACCGGAGACAGTGCTGGAAATAATGGACGAGTGGAATGTCAAACAACATACGAAATCAGGATTAATCGCGCGCGTGCAGCAAAGCAATGTCACGGTGGAACAAGCGCAAGCAGACACCATTGAATTTTTAATGCACCATGTGCCGCCAGGTAAGTCGCCGATGTGTGGTAATAGCATTTGTCAGGACCGACGCTTTTTATTTCGCTGGATGCCGAAATTGGAACAGTATTTCCACTATCGCAACTTAGATGTCAGCACGATAAAAATGTTAGCGTATTATTGGATACCCGAATTGTTGAAGGCGAATAAGCATAAAAAAGAAGCAAGGCATTTGGCATTACAAGATATCTACGATTCCATCGCTGAATTGCGTTACTACCAACAGAATTTCTTTCGCTTGTAGTAATCGCGCTTGCGAGGGAGGTTTAGAGCGTACGGATTTCATCCATAGATAGCCCGGTATGCTCAGCAATTTGTTGATCGGATAAACCAGCTTGTCGCAGTGATTTGGCAATTTGCTGACATGCCAGTAAACGACCCTTGGCTTCACCTTCCTCTCTACCTTCCTCTCTGCCTTCCTCTCTGCCTTCCTCTTTACTTATACGAACCATATCGCTTAAGCTGGCGTCATCGTGTAATCCTTCCTGATAACGGGCATAGACGCGTCGTTCTGCGTCATTCAAACGCAGTAGCTTCAGCTTTTCCGCTGCGCTTTGGATGCCTTGGGCAGAAAATTCATGCTTGATTTCCCCCTGTTTCAAAAAATAAATCCATTCATCAAGTTTGTCTTTTACTTGTTCGTGGAATTGCGTGACCTTAATCAGGTAATATTCTGGAAAGATATGTTCGGGCATTTCTGCCAATGAGTTATATTCGGTGCGATAGGCAGCTTGTTCCTGTGGGTTTAAGCCCAGGGTATCACCGTAATGCAGTCCGCGAAATACGGTTGTGCCTTGATAAAGGTAGTCCTTGCCGGTTCCTAGGTCGAAAAACACAATGCTGACGGAAATCACCTTACGGATGTTTTTATACGCATCGCCTTCGCGCAGATATTCGCAGACCACTTTAGACGTGCCGTATAAGATGCGGCTAAGGTAATCCCACTGGCCGGAGCATTGCACTTCGATAATAATACGCTTGTCTTCAGCTGTTTTCACCAGCAGATCAACTCGATTGAATTTGTCGCCAGCATCGTGTTTGTTACTTTCTGATTCCAGAATGCTTTCAATATGGATGGAAGTTTTAAGCAATTCTGATAAAAACCCTTCTAAAATGTCGAAGTTGGCCTTATTACGCAGCAGATATTTCATCGCCCAGTCAAAACGGACTAATTTGTCCATGAGATGCCCTCTTTGGATAAAATTGAATTAAGATAAAAATTACGTTATGAGATTGCAAGTTTGGTACATAACTTATTTGAAGAAGTTTATCAGTAAAAATGATTTAAAACAATGCAAAAAAGTTTTCAAAGGAGCATCTTATATCCTCTTCATGAATGGTTGGGTTTTGTGGTGCGATGGATACCTCGATTCATTGTATTAATCCTTTATAGTTCTCCAGTATGTCCAATAGTTATGGACATACTGGACAGATTGTCAATCTTTAAATCTGCGGCAACTGCCATTCGGGTGGATAGGTGACGCGTGTTAAGTAAAGCCCATTGGGTGCTGCGGCAATACCCTGAAACCTGGCGCTATTCCAAAAGATTACGTTCACATATAAATTTTATTTGTTCACGCAACCATTGATGACCGGGGTCATATTGATGAATTTTATGCCAAACCCCACTAACTTTAAAAGAAGGTATTTTTAAAGGGAGCTCTAATAATTTTAATTGATAAGCACGCTCTGCTACTTTTGCGAAAGTTCTAGGAAGTGTTCCAATTAAATGGGTATGCTTCAAAGTTTGTAAAGTAGCTAGTACATGCGTTACGGTTACTTTAACATCCCGCCTTGCACCAATTTTAGTCAAGGCTCGCTCTGTTAGTGCCACATCCGGCATACTAAGGGGTGGCAAGATAACTAACTGTTGTGCGGCTAAATATTGCTTTAAAGTGAGTTTATGCCCCCCTTTAAATAAGGGATGGTTTTTATTCGCCGCACAAACAATTGTTTCCGTAAATAATTCTTCAGAGTTTAATTGTGCATCAGGATTTCGACTTACTCCTATACAAAGATCAACTCCTTGTTTCTCATAAACATCACGAAGATCAACATTATCAATTAACATAATTTTAAAAGTAATGTGTGGGGCATATTTTTCCACATGTGCAATGATTTGGTGTAATAACACAAATTCAATATAATCATTCATCCCCAAGGTAAATGTTTTTGTGCTACTTGCTGGATCAAATTCGCTGGGTAAAATTAACAATTGTTCCATTCTTTGTAAAAGAGCGTGAATTTCCGGCGCTAGTTTTAAGGCTTTAGGCGTGGGAATCATTGCTTTTTTGCGTCGAATTAATACTTCATCTTGCATCATTTCGCGAAGTTGTCTTAACAAATTGCTCATCGCTGGCTGAGTGATATAAAGCATTTCTGCAGCTTCACTAACATTACGAGTCAGCATAAGCGCGTCAAATGATTTAAGTAAATTGAGATTCATTTTATATATATTCATAATATTTATATTATATATTTGTATTATAAATATTACAATCGTATTTTTTTGCGCTATTATTCAAGAGATCACTTAGGCTAATTATCGTAAAGCTTTGCAGGGGAAGAATTATGTATTATTTGAAAAAAACGGCGCCATCTGTATTATTAATTATTTTGCTTATTGGTTTTCCACAAATCAGCGAAACTATTTATACGCCGGCGCTACCTGATATTACACATAGTCTAATGACGTCAAGTAAACTTGTGCAGTGGACGCTAAGTGTTTATTTTATTGGGTTTGCGTTTGGTGTTTTTTATTGGGGAAGCTTGTCCGATGGTATTGGACGACGCCCTACGATGTTATTAGGAATACTTATTTACAGCTTGAGCACCTTAAGTTGTCTGTTGTCACCCTCAATTACTTGGCTATTATTTTCCAGAATTATTCAAGCGTTTGGCGCCAGCGTTGGCTCTGTCATTGTGCTCACTATAATACGTGAAGCCTTCGCAGATAGAGAAAGGTTAAAGGTATTTTCTCTGGTAAGTATTTCGCTTTCGCTAACACCGGCCTTAGGGCCATTTATCGGCGGTTATGTTAGTCAATGGTTAGGTTGGAGGGCTAATTTTACCGTGCTTTTAATGGTGGGATTAGCATTAATTCTCTATAGTTTTATTGCGCTTCCCGAAACGAAATCGACGCAAGTACAGCAAAAAAAGATTGTAAAAACCAATAAATTGGCAATACAATTTATTAAAGATCCGAAAGTACTTGGGTGCATTTGGATTGTAGGTGCAATTAATGGCTTACTATTTAGCTATTACTCTGAAGCACCCTTTATTTTCATAAAAATTATTGGACTCACGCCGGGTCAATATGGTTGGCTAGGAATTTTAATTGCAGTTGCGTCAATGTTGGGCGCCACAATTTCCTACAGGCTGAGCAGTTATTTTTCTAGCCAGCAAATTATATGTGGTGGAATTTTAATAATGCTAATTAGTGCCTCATTTTTTAGTTTTTTTACCTTAATGGGTTGGATAAATTCTGCGTATGTTATAAGATCTGTGCTACTTATTATGCTACCCATGGCGATAATCATTGGTTGTTTTGGCGTGGTGACACCCGCAATACTAAGCAATGCACTTGATAATTATAAATCAGTGCTGGGTACAGCCGGTGCTTTATTTGGACTGTCTTATTATTTTTTAACTGCTGGATTTACCTGGCTTATGGGCAGCTTGCATAATGGCTCTATTAATCCTATGCCCTTATATTTTTTAGCTTTAACGTCGTCTATTTTATTGGTTTATCTCTTTATGCAATATAAAAGGCATACTGGCTAGCTTATCAATAGTTGCTTATTAAATCTGCGGCAACTGCCATTCGGGTGGATAGTTGACGCGGGTTAAGTAAAGCCCATCTGGCGCTGCGGTAATACCAGCGCAGTTGCGTTGTCGCGATAGTAATACTTCTTGCGCCCATTCGGGGGCGCGCACATCCCTGCCGATTTCTAATAACACCCCCACGATGTTGCGCACCATGTGGTGTAGGAATGCGTTAGCCTCTATATCCAGGCCAATGTAATGATGGTTGCGTGTGATCTCAATATAATCGACGCGACGTTGGGTGGTCTTAGCCTGGCAGTCTGCGCCGCGAAATGCACTAAAGTCATGTTCACCGAGTAAATATTGCGTTGCAGTAGACATTGCCGCTTCATCGAGGGGATATGGGTACCAACTGACGCGTTGGTGCATTAAGGCCGGGCGTACAGAATGATTATAGATGAGGTATCGATAGCGGCGCGCGAGGGCGCTATAGCGAGCATGAAAATCATCGTTGACTTTGCAAGCCCATAGTAAACGTATATCGCTGGGTAAATAATGATTGCTGCCTGTGACCCAGGCGTACATGCTGCGTTCAGCCGTGGTGTCAAAATGGATGACTTGTTCTAGTGCATGTACGCCCTTGTCGGTGCGACCGGCGCAAGTGATGGTAAGAGGATGATCTGCTACGCGTGCAAGTGCAGCTTCGCAATTTGACTGTATGGTATTTAGCTGGGGAGAATGTTGCGTTTGCCAGCCGTGGTAGTGACTACCGTTGTATTCGATACCTGCTGCTATGCGCATAGTATTATTCGCAGAAATTGCAAACGGTCATAATCTATAGCCGTCATCCCGGTTGTAGGGGCACGCCTTGTGTCTGCCCGTGATCGGGCAACCACAAGGGTTGCCCCTACATTCTGATTTAAGCCTCGACAGCTGCCCCTTGTTCTGCATATGTAATCTGTTGCAATAACTCCTGAGCTTCCTGATGTTCGGCATCGTTGCCCTTGGTGAACACAGGCTCGATGGCGTCACGCGCTTCTTGATAGCGTCCCATTTGTATATAGGCGCGTGCTAAATCCAACCGGATGGGTATGGCGGTATCACTGTTAAGAAAATCATACTCATTCATCAAGTCGGCATCTAATCCAGATTGCTCCACTGTGGCGGAAACATTGGTTTCGGTAGATTCAACAGATGCCCGTTCGCTATCTTTAGCTTGTCCAACCTCTTCAATATTCTCTTGCTCACGCGATTTTCTCTTCGGCCAAAATAGTGCAATGAGTAATAATAATGCTGCAGCAATAAAACCAATGCCTAGCCGTAACATAAACGCTGGATTTTTTGCCCATTGTTCTAGCTGCGTTTTTAGACGCGACGGTTGGTTAACGGCCTTGGGTTGTGTCGTTGCATGAGTGTGCACGGCAGAAGGTGGCGGTGTTGTAGGGGGTACAGTGTGGACATTAGTAGTAATGGGTGTTGGCAATGTGTCTAACGTTGTTTTAACTGGAGTTGTTTTAACGGCGGCTGTTGATGCGGCAGTTGCGTGATCGGGAATATTCAGTGTAGGAATTGCTGTTGTCGCTGTATGAATCATAGTGGAAGGTGCGGCTGTATTGGTTGCAGGTTTTATCGTGGTAGAAGTTATGGGGGTTGCAAGCGTCGGTGTTAATAGTGCGGTCGCTTGCGGTTCTGCCGCTGGTTGCAACTGGGCAACGTTCGGCGTGAGAGCGGTTGTATGAGTAATAGGAGGCGTTCTTGCTTCGGTTAAAGGTTTGATAGTAGGTGTTACAGCAGCTGTAGGAGTTAACGTTAATGGCGGGGTCGCTTGTGGCGTTGCTGTTGCCTGCAATTGTGTAATCGTTTGTTCGAGTTGATTAAGTCGCTGTTGTAATTGACTATTCTGTTGGCTTAATGTCACCAATGCGTGTTGAATCTGCAGCTGAATTGCTTGTAGTTGTTGGATTTGCGCAACATCTTGTGGGCTTTGTGGTTGGTTATGTTGCAGACTGGCGGTTTGTTGATTTAATTCACTCAGACGTGTTTGTAATTGTTCATTTTGTTGACGGGATTGATTTAAATCCAATTGTATTTGTTGTTGTATGCTACGCAACTGCTGGAGTGAATCGGTTGCCGGGGGATGATTAATGGTGGATGCAGTATTTGTGCTGGTGGTGTTGACGTTACTAACGGCCGGTGTAGCAGCATTGGCCAGGGTGGTTACCGCAAACGCCAGGCAGGCGCTTAATAAATAGTGAGTCGGTTTTAGCATGTGTTAACTCCATGTAGTTTATATAGTCATTCCACATCAGTGGTTGGGATGGGCAATTTTACCGTAAAGCGTTAAGGCTTGCCAGCGATCAGGCGAGATTGTTATGGTTGTTGTTATCCAAATTCGATGGTTCTTCCTTGGTGGAGACATTGGAAGGGGGCGTTTTTTGTTGTGTCTGCTGAACGGATGGCGTTGTAGCAGTTGGCGTTGCTGTTATTTTGGCGGATAAGTTACGGTCAGGGAAAAAAGGTAGATCATCCCAGTTGTCACGGGATAGGGAGGGGTTTTTGGGTTTTCCAGGCGTGGATACGGGGTTTGACGAAAAGTTGAAATGTGGAAATGTGCCGGAGCGAAGGGAGCGGCGTGATTCTGGAAGAGCTGGTTTCTTACCGTAATTAAGAGACGATGTGGTTGGCCAAACAGTAAGGTCAACGGTGTTTAAAGCGGAGGAACCGGAGGATTCAAATTGCGTTGACGGCAGATGGGGTTTTGGTGTTTTTGCAATCAGCTTAAGGTGTTTAGTTGTCAACGTGCTTGCGATTGATCGAGTCCCCTTTTGTAATAGTAACAGCACGGTATGCGCCTCCTTGTCTGGCTTGGAAGCGTGGCTCGATAATGTTTCTTTTATTTGCTTAAGTAACGATTTACGGTCTTTTCTTATTTTTGATAGTTCCGATCCAGTGTTTAAATCATTAGCAGAGCATATCCGATTATACGTTGTAGCAACGCGCAAGTATTGCTGTTGCAGTTGGAAGATAATGGGATCGTCCACTTGTAGTGATTTTGATGATTGGCTATCAGTCAATGGGGGAGCTTCATTTAAAATTTTTCCCGCAGTCGTAAATTGCTGCTTAAGCTGTGACTTTAGCTGCGATAAACAATGTGTTAATTGAGAGTTATCGATGCCCAGGGGAAATGGCGTTGTCTGCAATAATCTACGGATATGACTCCCCAGCACATAAATATGGGATAGAGCATCCTGCCATAGAAATATGTTATTTTTATCCACGGCTATCCCTAAGGCTGTATTGGCATGTTTCAAATGGGTAATAAGTCGTGTTGATATACGTTCGCAGCGTTCCGTCAAGTTGCCCTGATTTTGGATTTTTAAGCGGGATTCCTGTGTGTTAAGGAAGGTTAATAATTGTTTTACAGGTTCTTTATGCGGTGATTTATTACGATTAAAAGGGGTATGAACAATGCTGTTTTTTGGACGTTTTTCAGGATTGATAATATTTTTGGTCTCTTCTGGTTTTTTTCTTTTTTTCTTCGATGGTTTTATTGATGTTGTTCGAATGGGGGAGTCGGTGTTAACCATGTTCTTTTTTGCTTTAGGTGGCGTTGTGGGCGCACCTGGCTCCTGCAAACTCATTTCGATGGCGCGATTTATGTCTTCTTCACTAAAATCGCCGGTTGCTCCGATGCCCACTTCCTGATCTTCCTGTAAAATCCATGTCAGTTCCTCTTCACCCATTAAATCTGAGTTCTGCTCGGGTAAGGTTGGAATATCTATCGCGTCTGGATATTTTTCATCCAGGGCTGTTGTCGACAAAGTAAGTGTTTTTCCTTGAAGAAGCGTTATTTGCCTGCTACATGACTGTATAAAAATCCTTGCCTCATTGAGTTCTTTTTTACCTAACTCTAATATACCCAGCTGTTTTTTATTTAATTGCACAATCTCCCGGCGGCAACCTATATCTTCGTTAACAAGCGCTTTATCCAACTTGCTTAATTGCTCAATAGCGCCCTCCAACATTTCTTCGTAATCGTTTATCGGTGCTACATTACCTTCAGGATCAGTCTCGTTTCCTATAGCCTCCTCTGTTATAGAAGGGAGTTGGCCTAACATATATTTTATGATTTCTTCATATTTATTGTATAATATGCCATACATTGTAATTAATCGATCATCATTTTTATTGTTGATTAACATGCTTTGTAATTTAATAGCTATGCGGCTTACCTTATCAATGTTTGTGGGTGACTCCTCATCAAAAAAATCATCAAAAAAAACATCAATTTGAGATGTAAGAATAGTGGTGAATTGCTGGTATAACTCTTCAACATCATCGGTTAACTGTTCTTGCGGAAGTGTCTCTTGCATGGGATTAGATTCCTATAGGGTAGTGTTTAATCTTATGGCTTATCCTTGAGTTGGGCAAGGAGGGCGCGGCCAAAAAAATCTTTACTCTCAGCGCTTGCCTTTTTCATCAAACCACATTATCTTGTGTTTTATAACATACCAAACCACAATATATTGTGGTTTAGTAATTTTTCGCACATTCTGGTCGTTTCTGTATTAACAAATCATAGGAGGAAATAACAATGATGGATAATTCAACACGGATTGACCTTCCGGGCGCGTCGCTTCATGCCAGCGCCACGGATATGGTAGAAGCACTAAAATTAGAATTAGCCGCAACCGCTCCCGGGACGCTACGCGTTATTCGCCGCAACAACGGCGTCACACCTTACGATGACACTAAGATTAGCGTTGCCCTCGCGAAAGCCTTCCTGGCGGTTGAAGGTAACCAGGCGGCAGCTTCCGACCGCATTCATGAAGTGGTTGCTGAAATGACGGCGCGCATCACTAGCGCATTTCATCGTCGTTGGCCGTTGGGCGCTGCCATCCATATTGAGGCGATCCAAGATCAAGTTGAATTGGAATTGATGCGCAACGGCGAGCATAAGGTAGCGCGCGCCTATGTATTGTATCGTGAGCAGCGTCGTCAGCAACGTGAGCAAGAGGCACAAGGTGAAACGAAGACGGGTGACACGCTGTTGGTCACCTTGACGACTGGCGAAAAGGTTGCGTTGGATGAAGCCTGGTTGCGTCAGGTGGTGCAAGATGCCTGTCAGGGATTAACTGGCATTGACCCAGAAGTCATTTTGAACGACACGCGGCGTAGTTTATTTGCTGGCGTGCCGATTGCCGAGGTGGAAAAAGCCCTGATCATGAGCGCGCGCGCCTGGATTGAAACGGAACCCAACTATAGTTTTGTATCGGCGCGTCTGTTATTAGATCAACTACGCAATGAAGCATTCGGTTTTCTACAACTGCCGGTAGGACATCGTAACCAGGCAGAGATGCAGGCATTATACAGCGATTATTTTAAACGTTATGTGGCGCGTGGTATTGAGCTGGAACTATTAGACCCGCAACTACAATCATTTAATCTGGAGCAGTTGGGCAGGGCGCTGGATGCGGAGCGGGATATGCAATTTACCTATCTGGGATTGCAGACCCTATATGATCGTTATTTTATGCACTCCAGGGGTACGCGTTTTGAATTACCCCAAGCATTGTTTATGCGTGTGGCGATGGGATTGGCGCTGGGTGAAAAAGAAGAGCGCGAGCAGCGAGCCATTGAATTTTATCGACTTGCTATCATCATTTGATTTTATGAGTTCAACGCCGACGTTATTTAATTCAGGCACCTTGCGTCCGCAATTATCCAGTTGCTTTCTCACCACCGTGCCAGATGATTTGGATGGTATTTATGGCGCGATTAAAGATAATGCCCTGCTATCCAAATTTGCCGGCGGCTTGGGTAATGACTGGACACCGGTGCGCGCGATGGGTGCGCATATCAAAGGCACCAATGGTAAATCGCAGGGTGTGGTGCCGTTTTTGAATGTGGCCGATGCCACAGCCGTTGCGGTCAATCAAGGTGGTAAACGTCAAGGGTGCAGTGTGTGCTTATCTTAGAAACCTGGCACATGGATATTGAAGAATTTTTGGAATTACGTAAAAACACGGGCGATGATCGTCGCCGTACGCATGACATGAATACCGCCAACTGGATTCCCGATTTATTTATGAAACGTGTGTTTGAAAATAAAGAATGGACTTTATTCTCACCCGATGAAACGCCTGATTTGCATGATCTTTTGGCGCAGATTTGAAAAAGCTTATGTAGCTATGAAGAAAAAGCGAAGCGTGGCGAAATTCGCATGCAAAATGCTGCCGGCGGTTACCTTATGGCGCAAAATGTTAAGCATGTTATTTGAAACGGGTCATCCTTGGGTTACATTTAAAGATGCTGTGTAATTTGCGTTCACCGCAACAACACGTTGGTGTCGTGCATAGCTCTAATTTGTGCACGGAAATCACCTTAAATACTTCAAAAGATGAAATTGCGGTGTGTAACTTAGGCAGTATTAACTGTCAATCATATGCACTGATAATAGGGGTTGGATTCAGAAAAATTACAACGCACCATTAAATACCGCCATGCGCATGTTGGATAATGTGATCGATATTAATTATTACTCCGTGCCGCAAGCGCGTCAATTCTAACTTACAGTCATCGTCCGGTGGCATGGGCATTATGGGTTTTCACGATGCGCTTTATCAGCTAGCGCATTGCTTATGCTTCTGAGCAGGCAGTTGAATTTGCTGATCGCACCATGGAATTAATTAGTTACTATGCTATTCAAGCTTCGACTGATTTAGCCGAAGAGCGCGGCAGCTATGAAACTTTTGAAGGTTCGTTGTGGAGTCAAGGTATTTTACCGATTGATTCCATCGAACGCTTGCAGAACAGTGCGTGGACAATATTTAGAACAAGATCGTAGTCAAACATTAGATTGGGATACTTTGCGTGAACGCGTGAAGAACGGTGGGCATGCGTAACTCCAATATTATGGCGATTGCGCCCACAGCGACGATTTCAAATATTTGTGGTGTGTCACAATCCATTGAACCCACCTATCAAAATTTATTTGTGAAATCGAATCTGTCGGGTGAATTTACGGTGATTAATCCTTATTTAGTGCGTGATTTAAAAGCACTGAATTTATGGGATGAAGTGATGGTCAATGATCTGAAATATTATAATGGCAGCGTTACGCAAATTGCACGTATTCCGGAGGAATTAAAACAGTCGTTACGCCACTGCTTTTGAAATTGAGCCACGTTGGTTGGTGGATGCGGGATCACGTCGTCAAAAATGGATCGATCAAGCGCAATCGTTGAATCTTTATATGGCCGAACCTTCCGGTAAAAAACTCGATATGTCGTATCGTATGGCGTGGTTGCGCGGCTTGAAAACCACTTATTATTTGCGTAGTATGGGCGCCACCAATGCTGAAAAATCGACCTTGGCGACGGGTGCGCTGAATGCGGTGAAGTTGGATGAGCCGAAAGTGTGTTTGATCGATAACCCGGAATGTGAAGCGTGTCAATAGGGGGGCACTGTGAGAATTTTTAATTTAAATCCAAGAGGGAAAAAACCATGAGTTTATTAAGCTGGAATGACTTTGAACCAATCGGTAATGAAACAGGGACGAAATCGAACCCCGCTACTATTACGCCACCATTTGCAGTAACGCCTGCAAATGAAACATTGGAAACGAGTGCTCAAAATAAGCCAGAGGCGGCAGTTGGCGGTCCTACTGGCTTGGAAAATTTGGAACTGGGTGCTGCGCGCATTCAAGTCGATGATAAACAAATTATTAACTGCCGCGCTGATTTAAATCAATTAGTGCCATTTAAATATCAATGGGCTTGGGATAAATATTTAGCGGCCTGCGCCAACCACTGGATGCCAGATGAAATTAACATGGCGGCGGATGTTGCATTATGGAAAGATCCACATGGCTTGACGGAAGATGAACGCCTGATCATTAAACGTAATCTGGGGTTTTTCTCCACAGCCGATTCACTGGTAGCCAATAATTTGGTATTGGCGGTTTATCGTCATATTACCAATCCTGAATGCCGGCAATATTTATTGCGCCAAGCGTTTGAAGAAGCGTTACATACCCATGCCTATCAATATGTGATTGAAAGCTTGGGCATGGATGAAGCCGAAGTATTTAACATGTACCGTGAAATACCCTCCGTTGCCGCCAAAGCGATGTGGGCATTACCATACACACAAAGCCTAGGCGATCCAACTTTCCATACCGGCACGCCGGAAAACGATCAACGTTTGTTGCGTGACTTGATTGCGTTTTATGTGGTGTTTGAAGGCATTTTCTTTTATGTCGGCTTTACCCAAATATTATCGTTGGGTCGTCGCAATAAAATGACGGGCACCGCTGAACAATTTCAATATATTTTGCGCGATGAATCGATGCATTTGAATTTTGGTATTGATGTGATTAATCAAATTAAGATTGAAAACCCGCATTTATGGACGGCTGAATTCCAACAAGAAGTGCTTGACATGATCTCGCGAAGGCGTTGATTTGGAATATCAATATGCGACTGATACCATGCCGCGTGGTATTTTGGGCATGAATGCAGACATGTTCCGCGATTATTTACACTTCATTGCCAATCGTCGCTGCGCGCAAATTGGCTTAGCGGAACAATATCCTGGCGCGGAAAATCCCTTCCCTTGGATGAGTGAAATGATGGATCTGAAAAAAGAGAAAAACTTTTTTGAAACACGCGTTACCGAATACCAAACCGGTGGCACGTTAAACTGGGATGAGGAAGAGGGGAAGTAATAAACGCTATACTATTCTCTATTAACATCATAAAAATATAACCTATGAACACATCCGCGAAAAAAACCTTAGCAATTGTTGGCGGCCTTATTGCCGTTGTGGCAGTTACTGTATTTGGCACCTTGACGGTACAGGTCTGGCAGAAACAGCGGGCATTGGAACAAGCGCCAGCAGTCACTGCTGAAGCAACGCCGCCAGCGCCTGCACAACCACCGACCCCGACGCTGGCACAGGTAACAGCCGTGAAACCGCATTACATTGTTACAACCAAGGCGGTGAGAGAGTGTCATCCGGTGCAGCATACTGAATACACGCAACCAGAACAAAAAGTGCCGGTAGCCGGTACGGTAATTGGTGGCGCTGCTGGCGGTTTGGCTGGATCGGCAGTGCATGGTCACAATCGCGACTTGGCTATTGGTGCAGGCGCTGTGTTGGGGGCAGTCACGGGTGCTGCGGTGCAGAACAACATGAACCAGCCGCAGCCGCAAACGGTTGAGTCTATGCATTGCCAGACCCACAATGTGGCATCCAAGACGCGTAAAGGTTATGAGGTAACGTATCTATACAATAGTCAAAGCAGCACCATGCTGATGGATACTGCGCCAACGGTAGGTTCGATGATTACTCCGCCGGGTCAGCCAGCTTCTGCACAGCAACCGGCTGCCACACCACCGACAGCGAATATATCATCATCGACTTCGCAGCCTTAACATTGTAGTTAAATATAATTTTTGTAATAGGAGCAGACATATCGAGGGAATTTTATCAACTTAACTTTAGACTTAAACTTAAATAGGAGATGCATAGCTATGAAATACATCTATCTGTTGTTAGTAAGTTTGATATTACCTTGTTCGTTAGTGGCGCGCGCTGCTGTAGTTACCACTCCCGTCACATGTGAGGTGGTGGCTACGCAGCAAAGTTATCCATGCGCGGTGGGATCAACTGGCATTCGCGTTGATAAAATGGAAGGAGACAAGGCAACGCCAGCAGGGGATTTTGTAGTGCGTCGGGTATTTTATCGTGCAGATAAATTAACGCCTGACGAAATTAAAGCGGTGCAAAATCTGCAGAAGAAAGGTTTCCTGGTGCAGGCATTAACCCAAGATGATGGTTGGGTAGATGATGTAAATTCTCCTTATTACAACCAATACGTCAAATTATCCACCCTGGGTACGCCATTGCCCAGTCATGAAAATCTTTGGCGTGATGATGATGTCTACGACATTATTCTTGCATTGAGTTATAACGATAATCCAGTAGTAAAGGGCAAGGGCAGCGCTATTTTTATGCATGTGGCACGGCCGGATACAACAGCTGATGGCGCACCTACCTATAAACCTACCGTCGGTTGTGTTGCACTGGCTAAGCCGGATTTATTGACGGTGTTAAATACCTTAACGCCGCAGACAAAAATAGAAATTGCCGAAGGTCGGCCTGTGATACAGATTCGGTGATTTGATTCAACTTGCACAGCCTGATACGTCATCTGTAGAATCTGCATCCATTATTCTATCGCCTTATACTACTGGGAAACGCTTATGGTGTTTTTAGAAATTCTCTTTCTTCTTGCCGTCCTCATTGGCCTGGCTTATCTAAAATCGCCGCCCAAGTTATGGATTCCAGCACTGGGCGTGGTATTGATTGTGTATTCTGCCTATTCCCACTTTCACTGGGTAGCAATTTACCTGATGTGGCTGATCTTTGTGCCGCTGATAGCCGTGTTTGGCATATCACGCCTGCGCCTGCGTTATATCACCCCCAGGGTATTGTCGTATTTCAAAAAAGCCCTGCCGCCGATGAGCGACAGCGAACGCGCAGCCCTGGAAGCAGGTGGTGTGGCGTGGGAGAAAGAATTATTCTGCGGACATCCCGATCGGAATCAATTAATTGGTATGCCGCGGCCAGCGTTGACCCTGGAAGAACAAGAATTTTTAGACAATCAGGTCGAGACTCTGTGCGCCATGTTGGATGATTGGTCTACGGTAGAAGGTGAGCGTGATTTATCACCCGAGGTGTGGGATTACCTAAAGAAGGAAGGATTTTTTGGTTTGGAAGTACCGAAGGAATATGGTGGGCGCGGATTTTCGGTATGGGCACATTCCAATATTATTACCAAGATTGCCAGCCGCAGCGTCAGTGTGGGTGTGATGGTGATGGTGCCGAATGCCTTGGGACCGGCGGAATTTTTGCAATACTTTGGCACTGAGCAACAGAAAAGACACTATTTACCACGGTTGGCGCGTGGTGAAGAAATTCCCGCGTTTGCATTAACCGGTCCAGAAGCAGGTTCAGATGCGCTGTCTATTCCTGATAAGGGCATTGTGTGTCGTGGTAACTACCAAGGTAAGGACATCATCGGCATCCGATTAAATTGGGATAAGCGTTATATTACCCTGGCGCCGATCGCTACCTTACTTGGCATAGCATTTAAAATGTATGATCCGGAAGGATTGCTGGGTGATAAAAAAGATATTGGTATTACATTGTGTTTACTGCCGACAAATTTACGGGGAGTTGAAATTGGCAACCGCCATTACCCATCCGGGTTAGCATTTTTAAATGGACCGACGCGCGGTCGTGATGTGTTTATTCCATTAGATTTTATTATTGGCGGCCCCGACATGCGTGGCAAGGGTTGGGATATTATGATGGAAGCATTAGCGGCAGGGCGTGGTGTTTCTCTGCCCGCCTTGAGTACTGCGGGCGCCAAACTGGCCTATCGCATGACCGGCGCGTATGCGCGCTTGCGTGAACAATTTCGCCTGCCGATTGGTCGTTTTGAAGGCGTGGCGCAGCGTCTTGGGCGTATTGGTGGCTTGACGTACCTAAGTGAAGCAACGCGTTTATTTACCTTAAGCGCTATCAGCACGGGCATTAAGCCGGCGCTGGGTGCGGCGATTACCAAGCACCATGTCACCGAAATGGGGCGTGTAGTCGTGAACGATGCAATGGATATTCATGCCGGGCGCGCGGTGCAATTACGGCCCGCGTAATTATTTGGGGTTTTTGTATCAATCGCTGCCGATTGGCATCACGGTAGAAGGCGCGAATATTTTGACGCGTAATTTAATTATTTTCGGGCAGGGTGCGCTGCGCTGTCATCCCTATATACACGATGAGATTGCCATCTCCAATTTAACCGATGTAAGGCAGCGTCTTTTGCAATTTGATGTGTTGTTTTGTAAACACGTGGGCTATACCGTAAGTAACCTGGCGCGCGCGTTGGTCTATGGTTTAAGCGGTGGAAAATGGATACGTGCGCCGAAGGATGCGTTATTAACGCGCTATTTTCAGCAGTTAACACGCATGAGTACTGCCCTGGCATTAATATCCGATATATCATTTGCCGTGTTGGGTAATCAATTAAAGCGTAAAGAAGCAATTTCAGCGCGGCTGGGCGATGTGTTAAGTCAACTCTACATGGCATCAAGCGTAATCAAGTATTATCAAGATCACAACAAGCCGGTAGAAGATCATGATCTTATGGTCTGGACATTGGATCATTGTTTAGCAGAAATACAACAGGCGTTGGATGAAACAGCTGCCAACTTCACACCGCGTTGGATTGGTTGGCTGGTGCACAAAATAATATTCCCGTGGGGCAGGGCCTATCAATCCCCCAGCGATGTGGTGACGCATCGCATCGCTGAGCACATGATGCAGCGCTCAAGCCAGCGCGATCGCATTACCCAGTATTGTTATGTCGGCAAACAGGCAGACGATGCCACGGGTCGCATGGAACTTGCGCTGCAGGCATTGGAAGAAACAGATGTGCTGTCAGAACGACTCAAGACAGCGATCAAGCAGGGCACACTATCCAAGATGAGCGATTTCGCCGCACAATTGCAGGCGGCAGAGCAGGCAGGTGTGCTTTCTAAGGAAGAAACCGAGCTGTTACAGACGTTTTCTAATCTGCGCAATGATGCGTTGCAGGTAGATGAATTTCCTGCCGAGTTTTTCTCCCGCAGAAAATCAAGGAAGCCGGTTGTAGCCGTGTAAGTTTTTTATTTATCGCGCCCCACGTCGGGGCCGCCCGTTTTGGTTGGCGTTTCTTCCGTGTTGTTTTCAGCATTTTTAGCGGGTGCGGTAGGTGGAAGTGCTTTCTTCTCATCCGCTTGGGGGCGAAAGCTCAAGGCTGGATAGGATATTTTTTTCTCTTTTTTCTCTTTTTCTCTTCTTTCTCTTTGTTGTCTTTTTTCCCACTAAACAGCGCGCCAAAAGTGTCACGCATGGTAGTTCCGATTTTTTCTATAGTGCCCATGGGGATGATTTTTCTTTGGGGCTGAAAATAGATATCATCCTCTAAATATTGTAAGACGATTTGCACCAGCACTGTTGGAAATGGTGAAGCGTTATCATGGATGCTGAAGCTAAATGCCAGGAATGTTGGTTGTGATAACATTAACATCAGGTTCGCATTTCTTTCCAGATGACCTTCTATTACGCTAATTGATTTGAGCAGATCATTTACGTACATTAATACTTCATTATTTCTTTCTACCTGTGCTTGTTTTTGTTGTTCTGTCAGGAATGCTTTCATTTTTTCGACTACATCCAGGTAAGTTAATGATTTGTTCAATGCCAGCCCTTTTGCAATACCTGCCAGGATTTTTTTGCACTTCGCAATAGTATCCTGTGCGGCTAAGGATGTTGGTGAGTAAGGATCTATGTTTTTTAGCTTGATAATACTACTACGAACACCGTACAACCCATAAAACTCATCATATAGATACAATTGCCTTAACCTCAAATAAGGCAACGCGTCTGCGAGTTCTAATGTTTCTTCATCTGTGCTGCAGCAGCCGCTGTCACGCATATTCAATATTTTCAGCGTCTTTGAATTCTGCAGAGCAGATGCCACTGCAGTAGTTGCAGACCCAATGTGAGTAGTCTGCAGATAAAGTTCCTGTACTTGAGATTGTTCTATCATGTTAACGATATTTTGCACATCGCCTTGTCCATCACCGAGACGATTATTCTCGTTTAAATATAAAATCTTGACTAAACATGCAGGTGAGCATATGTACTTTGTCAACATTCCCAATGTTTCTCCATAAATATTGGCTTGATTCAGGCGAAGTATTCTCAGAGTAGGGGTTGCCTCTAAAAGCAGGCATAATTCCTCCATCAATTGTTTGCGGAATGGATTATTACTTAGATTAATCTCAGTTAAATTAAGCGCGGTCAAATAGGGTTTCAGTTTTCGTAGCTTTTCTACATTCAGGTTGCAATCAGAGAGGTTCAGTTTTGTTACACCTGTAAGACATGCTGTAACGAGCGTATTATTGGTTGGTTCTTTCGCCAGTTCCGCAAATAACGTTGCTGCATTGTCTGGATGTAACTCACCATGTTCATTAGCAGGTAGTGTGTAGCTGCCTTTTTCCTCCTGGACCAGTTTTCTTACTATGTATGTCTTGCCGCGCACAAACTGCGTTTCCAGGTTCAGGGTAATTTCTTTATCTGCCGTAAAGTGCTCTGCTGCCGTCAGGCCGAGGTCGGTAAGCGCCAGGTTTGCTATGCCAAGTGCTTTTGTAGTTTGTTTTAACAGTTGGTCTGCATTATCAGCAGTAAATTCGTAGGTTTTTTCTTTGTAGGTGAGAGTGATTTTCGCCATGTGCCGTATCTCCAGAAGTTAACGTATCCACGTTTAAAACTCCTGCTCTTTGTTTATGGTAAGAGCTGGATGTGTTTGTCGCATCTATTTGTTAAAAGTTTAGCACAAAATTACAAATTAACTATTTTTTATTATAAATATTAAGGAATAATTAATTTTTTAGCTTAAGTTGTGTAGTGAATAATTTTGTGTGCACCCTGGGTTATAGGTATGCATCAGAGGTGGGATGTGCGTACGCCGCAGGATCCATATACGTAGTGTAGGCATATCACGCGAGTGGATGGTTTTTTATTTAGGATTGTTGCCATCGATGCTCTTGTTGCCTGTCTCTTCAGATGTGGTTGATGGTTGCTGCGTGGATCTGGTTAACGTTTTTTCCTCCGCTGGCTTTTTTTCTTCCTTCTTTTTTTTCATCAGGCCGAAATTGCTGATAGTCTTTCCGAAGGATATTTTCTCTTCTGGAATCGCCCCCGCTAACGTTGTTATCTTATCTATTGGGACTTGCATAGAGACACGATTACCGTTTACGGTTACCTGGATATCCGTTACCTTATATTGCTGCAATAATTTATTAATTTTATTAGCAACGTTTACACTCTCCCTGGGGCTATTTAAAACAGCCTGATAAGTATCCCCACCGGTGATAGTCCATTGACAGGAAGAATTCTTGGTGAGAAATTCAGCAATCTTTGCCGATGCCTGCTGAAAAGAGTCATAATCAACTTCATCGTCCAGATATTCTTTAACCATGGTAACAAGAACCTCTGGGAACATGAGTAATGAAGAATCTATTTGTTTTTCTGCAAGGCGTTCTTTATTCCTGCTCACATGAGATTCCATTGCTGCCAAATATTTTTCCCTGTCTGGTGCAAGTGGGTTTTCAATCATTCGCAACCTAACAGGTATGTCCAGGTATATGATCGATCTGTTCAATGCCATGCCATTTGTAATCGCTATTAGCACCTTGGTTTTGAGAATTTTGTTTTTGGACTGAGAAACATTATAAAATGCCAATTGGTTTAATTTAAAACGCGGTAGCGCCATTGCAAATGCTATCATGCCTGCAGATCCTAACTGACAGTCGCTTATATCCAATACTTTTAATTTGGAAGGGTTTTTCAAGGCGCTGATTAGTAAATCTATGTCGTCTTCTGTAAAACTATTATGATGCATGTAAAGTTCTGTTAATTGCGATTGTGGATCTTTTAAAATTCGCACTAACGATTTCATGCTGGAAATATGCACTAGATGTCCTAATTCCTGGCCAATAGTTTTGCTATTGTCGCTGATATCAAGTTTTTTTAATGGGCATCGGTTAGAAATTACCACATCAGCCAGTATTTTTATCCTGCCAGGAGTGAGGCCGGTTTCTTGTAAATAAAGTGCTTCCAGATTGAATCGTGGTAATAGTTGAAATAACTTACCCATTTCCTTCTTGGTTATCTTATTACCGCTGATGTTAAGCAATTTTAAGTGCACATGTGGGTTGTTTTCCCACGACCTAAGCAGCGCTATTACGCCTCCCTCTCCTCCTTGATAGAGTTCTCCGTCATCAACATGTCTTCCATTGCTATCTAAAAATAAATTCGAATTAAAACCATTGCCGCTAATATTAAGCGCTTCTAGTGCGGGCAGTTTCTCCAGGGCGGCTGTCAATGCCCCCAGACCTTCGTCTTGAATATTATTCCCAGCTAAAAGAAGTTTACGTATGGGTAACGCAGGATCTCGACGCAGGGCGTTTGCCAGGGCAGTTGCGCCGTCAAGTCCAATTCGATTGCCATTTAAATTGATTGTGCTTAATTGTGTACATGCAGGTAAGAATGGCGCCAGTCTTTGTATGTGTTGTGCATTAAGCTCGGAATCTGAGAGGTCAAGGTTTATTATCCCGGCAAGACAGTTTTTAACCCGCTTTTCATCGGGTGTTGTCTCATTTAATTCCCTTAGCAGGATGACTGCATTATCAAAATGCAATTCACCCTTCACGTTATCAGGTTGCTTACTTTCTGCTTTTTCTTCAGTTACAGGTCTTATGACATATTCCTTACCACGAATAACTTGGGTATTCGGGGTAAGGTTGATCGTCTTATTTGCGGTAAATTTTTCACTTGGGGTTAAACCCAAATCAGTAATTTCCAGATTTGCTATGCCCAGAACTTGAGCCTTGGTTAACAATTCCTCTGCATTATCTGCATTGAATTCATAGTCCTTTGTTTTGTAAGTAATAGTAATTTTTAGCATATATCCTATCCTACTCCCCGTATTCGTTTACCAGATGGCTACTGACTCACCCCCAGTGGCAGATTTAGCTGGATTTGCCACATCTAATAGTTAAAGCCTAGTACAAAAAAAGTATAAATCTGTAAATAATTCTATTTTTCTGAGTTTCTAATGGTTAAAAAATAGTAAATTTTTCAATTTTTGGCGGAGATAATATCAGGTTGGTAATCAATCCGATAGCCAGATACATGTTCTACCTGTAACATATTGCGTAGGTAACTATTCAGCAAAAGTTACAAACGGCCATATTTTGCCGATTTTGGCGGGAAAAATTTTCTCAAAATGCTCACATATTCCCTATATGCTGCGCTTTTTCGATAATTTTTCGCACCAAACTCGGCTAAAATCTGACCGTTTATGCCAGTCTTTGTAGGGTGGTGAATAGTTACTTGCGTAAAATAAAAGCTTGTTTTTCAACCGGAAGAAAAATCATGCCACACTCCAAGAAAACTCCCAGCAGTAAATCCCCAGCCGCGCCATTACGTGATGTCTTTATCGTCGATGGCGCCCGCACTCCATTTTTGAAGGCGCGTGGCAAGCCGGGGCCATTCTCTGCTTCCGACCTCGCTGTACAAGCAGGCAAGGCGCTGTTAATGCGTCAACCATTTGCTCCTACCGACATCGATCAAGTGATAGTGGGTAGCGTTATGCCGAGTGAGAATGAAGCGAATATTGCCCGTATTATTGGATTGCGCCTGGGTTGTGGCGTTGCTGTCCCGGCATGGACGGTACAGCGCAATTGTGGATCGGGAATGCAAGCGTTGGATGCCGCAGCTAAAGATATTGCCCTGGGGCGCAGCGACTTAGTATTGGCAGGCGGCGCCGAAGCGATGAGCCGTGCGCCCTTACTGCTCAGTATGGATATGACGCGTTGGTTGATGGAATTGCGCGCCGCGCGTAGTTTGTCACAGCGCCTGCATTTCCTCAGCAAATTTCGGCCCCGGTTCCTGCAACCGATAAGCGCATTGTTATTTGGTTTATCTGATCCCCTGGTTGGCTTAAATATGGGGCAAACAGCGGAGATTTTAGCCTATCGTTTTGGCATTACACGCGAACAAATGGATGCATTTTCGCTGCGTAGTCATCAACGCTTGATTGTGGCGCAGAATGAAAATCTGGCAGAAGTAAGCCCGTTATATGGCGCACATGGCCAATTATATCCCCTGGATGATGGTGTGCGTCCAGATACAAGTATGGAAACATTGGCGAAATTAAAACCATTTTTTGATCGCAAATTTGGCTTAGTAACCGCCGGGAACAGTTCGCAAATTACAGATGGCGCCGCCATGTTGCTTCTAGCTAGCGAAGATGCGGTAAAGCAGCATCATTTGCCAGTGCTGGGACGCTTAATTGACACGCAATGGGCCGCATTAGAGCCAGAAGTGATGGGGCTGGGACCAGCCCTTGCCGTGCCACCGCTGCTACAGCGCCATCAGATGAATTTATCGGATATTGATTACTGGGAAATTAACGAAGCGTTTGCGGCGCAGGTATTAGCTTGTCTGGCGGCGTGGCAGGATGAAAAATTTTGTCAACAGCGCCTGGGGTTGTCAGGCGCATTAGGCGTCCTGGATCAGGAGCGTTTAAATGTGGATGGCGGCGCCATTGCCATCGGTCATCCGGTTGGCGCCAGTGGTGCGCGCATTGTGTTACATTTATTGGAAACATTAAAAGCGCGTAAGGCTAAACGCGGCATGGCGGCGTTGTGTATCGGCGGCGGGCAGGGTGGCGCGATGCTGGTGGAAAGAATTTAAAGATAAAAAAATTTGACGCAGAGACGCAAAGACGCAGAGAAAAACATAAAATATTTAAAAAAATATTTTTATTTTTTAATGTTTTTTCTTTTTGTTTTTAATCTTTTCTCTGCGTCTTTGCGTCTCTGCGTCAAATCTTTTGTATTTAATCTTTTATATTTTTAAGGATCAATCATGACAACACAATCGTATCAACATTGGAAACTACAGACCGATGCCGAGCACATTTTATGGCTGACCATTGATCGCCAATCCTCTGCGGTTAATTCCTTGAACCGTGAGGTGTTGACGGAGTTTGACCGTATTTTGGATGGCATCATTGCGGATGCAACATTACGTGCGGTCATCATTCAATCGGGTAAATCATCGGGATTTATTGCCGGCGCAGATATTGAACAATTTGTCGCGTTAAAAGATCAAGATGAAGCGTTTGAATTGGTACGCCATGCGCAATTAATTTTCGATAAACTGGAAGGGTTGTCGATTCCAACGGTGGCGATGATTCAAGGATTTTGTTTGGGTGGCGGCTTAGAATTTGTATTGGCGTGTCGCTATCGTGTGGCGGAAGAGGGTGTAAAAACCATATTGGGCGCTCCCGAGGTGAATTTGGGTTTGCATCCAGGATTTGGCGGCACTGTACGTCTACCGCAATTAGTTGGAGTATTGTCGGCGATGCAAATGAATTTAAGCGGACGACCGGTTAGCGCCAGGGCAGCCGCTAAGATCGGCTTAGTCGATGTGGTGGCGCCGGAGCGTGATCTGCGCCGTGCGGCGATCTATTATGCACTGCATAAACCGCGTCCACATCATGCAGTATGGTGGCAAGAATTATTGAGCCAGAAATTAATGCGTGGGTTAGTTGCGCAACGTCTGTATAAACAGTTGGAAGCCAAGGTCAATCGTGAGCATTATCCCGCACCCTATGCAATCGTGGATAATTGGTTAAAAGACGGCGCTAAGGGAGAAGCGGCGATGGTGCAGGAAGCACACTCCATTGCTGCATTAATGGTAGGTGAAACCAGTCGTAATTTAGTGCGAGTATTTTTTCTGCAAACGCGATTAAAAGGATTGGCCAAGGGTGCGCGTTTCACCCCACAGCACGTGCATGTGATTGGCGCTGGCGTGATGGGTGGTGATATTGCAGCGTGGTGTGCGCTGCGTGGATTGCAGGTGACGTTACAAGATCGTCTACCGGAATTAATTGCGCCTGCGATAAAACGTGCGACGGAATTATTTGAGAAAAAACTCAAAACGCCGCGTTTAGTGCAGGCCGCATTGGATCGTCTAATGCCGGACCCTGCTGGTCAGGGGGTGGGTAGGGCAGATATTGTGATTGAGGCAGTGTCGGAAAATTTGCAAGTCAAACATGCCATTTACCAGGCCATAGAACCCCGCCTGAAACCGGGGGCGATATTGGCGACGAATACTTCCAGTTTACGTTTGGAAGACCTTAGCACGGTGTTGGAAAATCCTGCGCGTCTTGTGGGTATTCACTTCTTTAATCCAGTGGCTAAAATGCAGTTGGTGGAAGTGGTGCATACAGATGTGACTGATGCATTGGTCGCTAGTCAAGCGCTGGCGTTTGTGCGCTTGTTGGATAAATTGCCGTTGCCGGTTAAAAGTGCGCCTGGTTTCCTGGTAAATCGCGTGTTGATACCCTACTTAATGACCGCGATGACATTGCTGGAAGAAGGTATACCCGCCACCACCATTGACGCAGCTGCGCTGGATTTTGGTATGCCGATGGGGCCGGTTGAATTGGCAGATACGGTAGGTTTGGATGTGTGTCTGGCAGTGGCGGATATTTTAGCGCAACAAGTTCCCGTAACTGTACCCGAAAGTTTGCGGCAAAAAGTGGCGAATGGTGAGTTAGGGCGTAAGTCCGGCCAAGGATTTTATAGCTACAAAAAGGATAGGCCGATTAAAAAAGAGCAACCTGCCAGTGGCGTTAATTTGGCCGAAATCGCTGATCGGTTAATTATGCCATTGATTAATGAAGCTATTGCTTGTGTGCGCGAGAAAATTGTGGCAGATTCCGATCTGGTGGATGCTGGCCTGATTTTTGGCACTGGATTTGCCCCCTTTCGTGGCGGTCCCATCTACTATGCGCAAGGCTGTGGTATTTTAGAGGCCGCTCCCAAAACCAATGAAACTCACGTTGTATAGTAACGTATGACTAATATTGATCGTATAGAGGCTATTTTGCATTACTGGTTTGGTAATGCTGAAAGAATGGCGTTGCCGTCGGAACATCGCACCTGGATTTGGTTTAGTGGCGATCAAGCGATTGATGGCGAGATTAAACAACAGTTCCAGCAGGATTATAAAAGCGCCGTGCAGGGGAGCCACGATCTGTGGCGTAAAACTCCGCGTGGCTCATTAGCGTTGATTATCTTACTCGATCAATTTTCTCGCCATATTCACCGCCATTTACCCCAGGCGTTTGAGCAGGATAAACAAGCTTTGGAAATATGTTTGCAAGGTGTGGAACATTCTTACGATCATCAACTTAGCTTAATAGAGCGGGTATTTTTTTATTTTCCGCTGATGCATTCGGAAAGTCCGGAAATGCAAGCGCTGTCGGTGCGTGCATATCAAATGTTGGCGGCGATTGCGTTTCCAGAAACGCGCGCCCTATTTGAACGATTTTTAGATTATGCAGTGCGGCATCGCGACCTGATTGTTCAGTATGGTCGTTTTCCGCATCGCAATGAAATCCTTGGGCGTCCTTCGACAGCGGCAGAGCTGGCTTTTTTGAAGGAAGGCGGGGCGCATTATTTTGAATAGACAACCCAGTTGTCCTTTGCTAAGATTCCCCCTGCCTTATAATGGCGCTGTTTATGTGCCTGGGCACGGAAGAAATTACCTCATAGGGATGTGGTATTTTTTAGTAGATATTAACATTACTCCACAGACTTATAGGACACTGCAGTCATCATGACTTTTCCTAAAAAAATTCACATCCTTTGGTTAGCCATTTTACTTCTATTTGCTCTTCCAACTATCGCAGACGATGGTTTTGTCGTGCAAAAAATCGAAGTCACTGGCTTGCAGCGCATTCCCGTACAGACGGTTATGGAGTATTTGCCGGTCCATGTCGGACAGACGCTAACGGCTGCGGATACGGCTACTATTATTCATAATCTATACCAAACCGGATTTTTTAGTGATGTGAGTCTGGCGCGACGCGGCAACACCCTCGTTGTTCAAGTCGTCGAACGCGCCACGATTGGATTGATTAAAATTTCAGGAAATAAGCAGGTTAAAACCAAGGATTTGATGTCTGCGTTGAAGGGAGTTGGCATTGTAGAAGGAGAGGTGTATGACCAGGCTATTGTTGATGGCATGAAGCAGGCGTTGCTTGAACAATATCATAAGAGCGGCCGGTATGATGCAACAGTTACAGTCAATGTCACCAATGAAAGCCGTAATCGTGTATTGGTGGATATTCAGATTCACGAGGGGAAAGTCGCCAAGGTCAAGTCGATCACCATCGTTGGCAACCAGGCGTTTAAAACCAGCGAATTATTGAAGAATCTAAAGATGAAAAAGCGCCCCTGGTGGGCTTTCTTCAGCAGCGTTGATCAATACTCGGAAGAAGGATTGCAAGATGATATTAAGGCGCTGCAAGATTTCTATTTCGATCGCGGCTATTTAAAATTTAAGGTGGACTCAGAGGACGTGCAGATGAGTCCCGACAAAAAGACCGTGAATATCACGTTCCATGTGACCGAAGGGCCGGTGTATCGTATTAAGGGCTATGCGCTCAGTGGCGAACTGTTGGGTGGTGAAGCGATGGTGCGAAGGTTTATTACGCTAAAGCCAGGTGAGGTATTCTCACGTAGAAAAGTACTGGCGATTAATGATGCTATTGGTCGCTATTATGGCGATCAAGGCTACGCCATGGCGCGGGTTAACGCCATCCCAAACTTGGATGACGCTAACCGCCAGGTATTCGTGACGTTTAATGTCGAACCGGGTAAGCGAGTTTATGTGCGCAATATCGATTATTTTGGCAACACCAAGACGGCGGATCAAGTGATGCGGCGTGAAACCCGTCAGATGGAAGGCGGCGTCTATTCGGTATCACAACAGGATGAATCCAAGCGTCGTTTAAACAATCTGGGCTATTTAGAAAACATCGAATCTAAAATGATACCGGTGCCGGGTAAGCCAGACCAGGTGGACTTGCAATATAACGTTAAAGAAGCCTCTTCTTTAAGCGCTACTGCCCAGGTGGGTTATTCGGATGCCTACGGTATTATTTATGGCGCTAACGTCACCCAAAAGAATTTCCGTGGTGAGGGTAAGGTAGTGTCACTTGGGTTTAACAATAGCCAATACGCGCAAACCTATAGTTTTAACTATTTTAATCCATACTATACCGACTCTGGTATTAGTCGAGGCTTTAGCCTGTATTTCCAACAGGTGAAGCCAGATGATACCAATATTGCTGCCTATACCCTAGATTCTTACGGCGCAATGATGAATTACCGACTACCTTTATCCGAATACAGTTATTTTAGCTTTGGTTATGGCTATGAATACCTGCATGTGAGATCAGGCGATACATCGCAAGAGATTAATGGTTTTATTGCTCAGCATGGCGATCATTTCAATAATGCGAAAATTACCGCCGGTTGGAGCTATAACAATTATGACCGCGCTGTATTGCCTACAAAGGGTTTTAATCAATACCTTGGTTTAGAAGCGGGTCTACCCATTCTGCCCAATAATCTTGAATACTATCGCTTGAATTATAATGCGACTTACTACCAACCAATTGCCAAGGGCTTTATTGTCTCGTTGGATACCAACCTGGGTTATGGCGATGGCTATGGTAGCTATGACGAATTGCCCTTCTTCAAGAATTATTATGCGGGTGGTATGGGTACGGTGCGTGGTTATGAATCTAACAGTTTAGGTCCGAGAGATTCTGCCGGTAATGCGTTAGGTGGTAACGTGCTCACAGCGGCTAGCGTTAACCTGATTGTGCCTAATCCGATTAGCAGTAATCGCCTGCGAACTTCATTGTTCTTCGATGCCGGTAATGTTTACCAGGGCAATGTACAGCTTGACGATTTGCGTTATTCTACTGGTCTGGAAATCGATTGGGTTTCACCCATGGGTCCGTTGAAAGTCAGCTTTGGTCAGGTATTAAATGACAAGCCAGGTGATAATTTACAATTTATTAACTTCTCAATCGGCACGAGTTTCTAACTGTCAGATTTTGAATGTAGGGGCAGGCCTTGTGCCTGCCCGCAGAATGTTTCGGGCAGGCACAAGGCCTGCCCCTACGTTATTTTTTAACTTAAAAAATGGAGCCATTATGAAAAAACTAATTCTTACCTTTATTGCTCTTTGCGTGGTGATGCTATTTTCTGCAACACCAGCATGGGCAGCTGATGCTAACTCAAGTGTGATGGTTAAATCGGGTGCGCCCAAGATAGCTGTTATCAATATGCAAGACTTATTGCAAAAATTGCCACAGATGAAGCAAATTGGCGATGACTTGAAAAAGCAATTTAGTGATCGTGGCAAGAAATTAACCGATACCGATGCAGGGTTTAAGAAAAACGTAGAGGCATTTAATCGTGACAGCGCAGTAATGTCAGCTTCGGATAAACAAGCCGCAGAGCAGAAATTAATGCAACAGCAGAAAGATCTGCAAGACATGCAAAAAAGCCTAATGCAAGATTCACAAGCCGCACAAAATAAGGCCGTGGATGCGTTGTTAAAGCAAATTAAGGATGTGGTTGCAACCGTGGCTGCGAAAGAGAATGTAGACGTCGTATTACTTGATGCTGCGGTCGCTTATTCTAGCAATCAAGTAGTTAATATTACGGATGAGGTTTTCCAACAGATGCCGAAGAAATAATTTTGTAAGGGTAGTGGCAGGATAGTGTCATTTTTTTCCTTCTCCCCTTGTGGGAGAAGGTGGCCGCACCTTTATGCAGGCTTACAACAGTGTAAGGGCAATTAACATCTTGCCTAAAAGACGTTATTTAAAACTGTGCGGACGGATGAGGGGTAATTGGATGGGGCAGTATCCTCATCATCCCCTCATCCGTCCGCACGAATTTATCCTAATTTATCAGTTGGTCTGGCACGTTGCCCATGCCAAGGTTACAGCCAACATCTAGGTGCGGCCACCTTCTCCCACAAGGGGAGAAGGAAAACAGCGCCATCCTATGCTACGAGATTTCCTACGAAGATGTGTGCATACCCTACCCCCTCCCACTCCCTCCAAGAACTAGCTCAGTACCTACAGGCTGAATTACATGGTGATGCAACCTGTCAAATCACTGGCATTGCCCCATTGGATAAGGCGCAATTCGGTCAAATCAGTTTTCTACATATACCCAAGTTTAAGCCATTTTTAGATAAAACACAGGCATCTGCAGTTATTCTTGCGCCGCGTGACGCTGTTGCCTTTACGGGCAATTGCCTTATTTTAGACAATCCCTACCTGGGGTATGCGAAGGTGGCCGCCTTGTTTGCGTCTACGCCTTCATTAGCGGTCGGCATACATTCGAGTACCGTTGTTGGCGAACACTGTCGCATTGCAGCAACCGCGCGTATTGGCGCTAATTGTGTAATTGGTAACCATGTTACCATTGGCGAACATAGCGTTGTGTATCCGGGCTGTGTGATTAGCGATCGCAGCGTGATAGGCGCGGATAGTTTATTGTATGCCCAGGTAACGCTCTATCACGACATTAAACTAGGAAATAGAGTTATTGTACATAGTGGTGTAGTCATTGGCGCCGATGGATTTGGTATGGTCAATGACCGAGGAATTTGGCATAAAATTCCACAACTGGGCGGGGTGGTTATTGATGACGATGTGGAGATTGGCGCTAATACCACGATTGATCGTGGCGCCCTGGAAGACACCGTCATAGAGCAAGGCGTGAAACTAGATAACCTGATTCAAGTTGCGCATAATGTGCGCATTGGCGCCCATACTGCCATTGCAGCTGCAACTATCATTGCTGGCAGCACCAAGATAGGTAAACATTGTATGATTGGTGGTGGTGTGGCGATTGGCGGTCCAATTGGTACACATATTGAAATTGTCGATGGCGTTATTTTAACTGCGAAGGCAGAGGTGGGGTCGTCTCTTTTGCAACCCGGTGTGTATTCATCGGGTATGCCAGCAGTGCCGAATCGAGAGTGGCGTAAAAATATTATTCGTTTTTCACAATTGGATAATATGGCGCGTCGTTTGAAAAAACTGGAAAGAACTATTTCCGCGTTATAGTTTCAAATTACGTTTATAGGTGAATTAACTTATGATGAACATACAAGAGTTACTGCATTACTTGCCACATCGTTATCCATTTTTATTGGTGGATAGGGTATTGGAGTTTCAAGAATGGAAGTCATTGGTCGCTATTAAGAACGTTACGATTAATGAACCATTTTTTACTGGACATTTTCCGGAGCAACCGGTGATGCCAGGGGTGTTGATCGTAGAAGCATTAGCGCAAGCGGCAGGCATTGTTATTCTAAAATCTGATCCTACCTTATCGAAGGAAGAAAATTTATTTTTATTAGCGGGCATCGATAATGTACGTTTTAAGCGTATGGTCGTTCCGGGAGATCAGTTACGTTTAAACGTAGAACTGATACGCAGTAAGCGAGAAATTTTTAAGTTTCAGTGTGAAGCTTTTGTTGATAAAGAGTTGGCGTGTTCAGCAGAAATTTTAAATGTGCGGAGACCAAAGCCGTGATTGATGCCCGCGCTATTATTGATCCCAGTGCGCGTATTGCTGCTGGTGTCAGCATTGCCCCCTATGTGATTGTGGGCGCCGATGTAGAAATTGGTGAAGGCACCCATATCGGACCGCATACGCTAATTAATAAGAACACCAAGATCGGGCGTAATAATTACATCGATGCCTTTGTAGCAGTGGGGGGCGATCCACAACATACCCAATACAAGGAAGAAACGACTTATTTAGAAATTGGTGATAACAATGTAATTCGTGAATTTTGCACCTTACATCGTGGCACAATACAAGGTGGCGGTGTAACTCGTGTCGGTAACCATAATCTAATCATGGCATATGCACATATTGCGCACGATTGTAATGTGGGCAATGAGGTTATTTTAGCGAATAACACTAGCCTGGCGGGGCATGTGCATGTTGAAGATTTTGTTAACTTTAGTGCATTCTGTGGCGTGCATCAATTTGTCACCGTGGGCGCCTACAGTTTTTTTGGCAGTGGCACCAAGGTAGCGCAGGATATTCCGCCCTACCTATTGGTAACTGGCAATCCAGGGACACCGCGTGGTTTAAATCTGGTGGGGTTGAAACGTCAGGGATTTGATGAAAAAACTCTGCGTGTATTGCGACGCGCCTACAGCTTAGTATATCGTCAGGGTTTGCGTTTGCAGGATGCGGTTGAACAGTTGCTTCCTATGTCGGATACTTGCCCACAATTAAGGCCACTCATTACAGCGTTGCAACGCGCCAAGCGCGGGATCGCGCGGTGATTAAAGAAAAAGACTTAAAATAAAAAGATTTGACGCAAAGACGCAGAGAAAAACATAAAACATTTAAAAAAATTATTTTTGTCTTTTGGTATTTTGTTTATGTTTTTATATTGAGTCTTTGTTTTTTTAAGTTTTTTTCTTTTTTTAATCTTTTCTTTGCGTCTCTGCGTCTTTGCGTCAAATCTTTTTTTAAATTTGCTCTGTTAATTCTACTGCTCTTCCAATATATGTGCGTGGCGTCAGTTGTTTCAAACGCATTTTCACATCTGGCGGCAATGCCAGATTGTCGATAAAGGCAGCTAATGTGGTAGCATCAATGGTTTGACCGCGCGTTAACGTCTTGAGTTTTTCATAAGGCTGTTCAATGCCATAACGTCGCATGACTGTTTGGATGGCTTCTCCTAATACTTCCCAATTGGCATCCAAGTCTTGTTCAATGCGTGCAAGATTAATCTCTAGTTTATGTAATCCCTGTAGCGTGGCCTGATAAGCAAGCAGGCTATGTCCTATTCCCACACCCATGTTGCGTAATACTGTAGAATCAGTGAGATCGCGCTGCCAACGTGATACAGGTAATTTATTCGCCAGGTGTTCTAAAATGGCATTTGCCAAACCGAGATTGCCTTCCGAGTTTTCGAAGTCAATTGGATTCACCTTATGTGGCATGGTAGATGAACCAACTTCTCCTGCTTTCAGTTTTTGCTTGAAATAACCCAGAGAAATATAACCCCAGATGTCGCGATTTAAATCGAGTAAAATATGATTAAAACGTATCAAGGCATGGAAAAATTCCGCCAGATAATCGTGTGGTTCAATTTGTGTCGTCCAGGTATTGCAATGCAATCCCAGATGCTCAACAAATGCCTGACTGGTTCCTACCCAATCTACCTCCGGGTAGGCAATGTGATGTGCATTAAAATTACCCACCGCGCCATTGAACTTGCCGTAAATAGTCACGTCATCGAGTTGTTGATATTGGCGTTGTAAGCGAGCAACTACGTTGGCTAATTCCTTTCCCACGGTGGTAGGCGAGGCGGCCTGACCATGGGTGCGCGATAGCATCGGTTGTTTAGCATATAGACGCGCCATCTCGCGCAGTGCGTGGATGAGTTGATCCATGCAGGGCAACAGCACATCAGCACGCACCTGTTTTAACAGTAATCCATAGGCAAGATTATTAATATCTTCCGAGGTGCAGCCAAAATGAATAAATTCACTGACGCGTGTAAGCTCTGTATTGTCCTTACAGCGTTCCTTAATAAAATATTCCAGCGCCTTAACGTCATGATTTGTTTGCGCTTCGATGGTCTTGATATGCTGCGCATGTTCTAATGAGAAATTGTCATATAGACTGTGCAATAATTTTTGCGCCGCAGCGCTTAACGGAGGAACTTCGCTAATCTCAGGTGTTTCGGCTAACCATTCCAGCCAACGGATTTCCACAGCAAACGATAGCGCATTAAGCCATATTCACTGAAAAAATCGCGTAACTGAGTCAGTTTTGCGCTGTAGCGACCGTCCAGCGGCGAAATAGCAGATAGTTCATTTAACATAGGGGCAGCTGAATAGGTTTGGGGTTACGAGATGATAACATAAGCTGGAATTCTCAGCTTGATAGAAATGTAAGCGTCAATAATTCCGGAAAATTTACAGCTGTAATAACAATTATCCGGATAAATGGCAATAGAAATAGCCTAAGCTAGCCATACTTGTTTCAGTCCAATGGCTTAAAAATTAAACTTTTACTTCATAATTTGCAGATTTTATGCAATAATAGGCGAATTAGTCAAATTTTAGAGAAATTAAGCTATGCTAATTGAGTTTAAAGTCAGCAATTTCCTCTCTATGCGTGACCCGCAGACGTTGAGTCTGGTGGCCAGTTCTGGCAAAGATAAGGAATTAGAATCTAACGTATGCCATGTTGAAAACAATGCGGATTTACGTTTGACTCGTGCTGCGGTTATTTATGGTGCGAATGCCGCGGGCAAGAGTAACTTGCTTAGCGCGTTATTACTTATGCAATTTTTAGTCCAATCCTCTGCAACACAATCACAGCAAGGAGATAGTATTCCAGTTAAGAGTTTTTTGTTTGATAAAACAATTCGCCATCAGCCGAGTGAGTTTGAGGTAACGTTTATTAGAGATGCAGTGCGTTATCAATATGGATTTGTTGCGGACAAAGCGCGTGTGCAAGAAGAATGGTTGGTTGCATATCCATCAGGACATGCGCAACGATGGTTTCATCGGATTTATGATTCCAAAAAAGCTGGTTATACGTGGAAATTTAGTAAATTTTTTAAAGATGGTCGTCGGTTGGCAGATTTGACACGCGAAAATGTGTTGTTTTTGTCGCGATCGGTTGACCTGAATAATGAACAACTGAAGCCAGTTTTTGCCTGGTTTCAAGCAGATTTAGTGTTTATTGATCTGTCTGCTGGGGGGGGGGACAGTTTAATGGTCATAGGAGTATCGAGGGAATTAAAACCGAAGCAGGGAAACAAAAAATTCTGACATTTATACAAAATGCGGATAAAAGTATTACCGACATTATTGTCAAAAAAATGGATAAAACTCCAGAAATCCCTTCTTCAACGAAGATGCCATCGGAGGTAAGAGATTTCTTTAACAAACAATTAGCAAATCAGGAACGTTGGGAAGTAAAGTTTAATCATGGTATTGAAGATGCCATGTTACCTTTAGGTGAACAATCAGCTGGAACCAAGCGAGCGTTTGGGTTTGCTGGCTCTTGGATAGACGCTATAGAAAACGGTCGTATATTGGTTGTTGACGAACTGGATAACAGCTTGCATCCATTATTTGTTCGATTTCTAATTAGTTTATTATGTGATCCCGAGATTAATAAGAAGGGTGCGCAATTGATTTTTTCTACACATGACACGTCATTATTGGACAATGAGTTGTTTCGTCGTGATCAAATATGGTTTGTAGAAAAAGATAAACACAATGCTACGCAACTATATCCATTGTTAGATTTTAGCCCACGCAAGCATGAGGCGCTTGCCAAGGGTTATCTCCAAGGTCGCTATGGTGCGCTTCCCTATATTGGTGAATGGAAATTTTGATGGGAACAGATAATCTGCACCATAAACAAAAACAACGATCTTTAAAATCATATCGTCGTAAAGCTGGTCGCAAATCGTATGATAGAGTCTTAATTGTTTGTGAAGGAAGTAAGACTGAGCCTTACTATTTACGGGGGCTGTGTAGGGAATTGGACTTGAGTGCTGAAAATATAAAGATTGAATATTGTAAAACAGCAAATGATCCTAAGAGTATTGTGGACGATGCTTTAGAAAAGTTTAGTAAAGAGAAAAGCTATGACCGCGTGTATTGTGTATTTGACAAAGATGTGCATCCTACCTATCAAGCAGCATTAGACAAAATGAAAGTGCATTCTACAAGGGTAAGAAAACCAGCGCCAATTACAGCAATCACCTCAGTGCCTTGTTTTGAATTTTGGCTGTTATTACATTTTGAAGATACAACAAGGCCATATAACGTCAAAGGCAACAAATCAGCTGGCGATCAGCTTGAGTCAGAACTTAAAATATATATCCCTGATTATCATAAAGGAGATAAAGCGATCTTTGATAAGACGAAACATAAGTTAGGTGAAGCGTCGCAGCGGGCCAAAAAAATAAACAAATCGCAGGAACAAGCCGGTACGGATAACCCATCCACTAAAATGGTTGAACTGGTTGAGTATTTGCAAGGAATTAAAAGGTAGCTTCTCTATCGCAACTTCAACGTCGCTAATCCAAACAACACTAACACAAAGGTAATAATCCAAAAGCGCACGATCACGCGGGGTTCAGGCCAACCCTTGAGTTCAAAGTGATGATGCAACGGCGCCATTCGGAAAATACGTTTGCCGGTCAGGCGAAAGGAAGCCACTTGCATAATCACTGATAATGTTTCCATTACAAATAAGCCACCCATGATGAGTAACACTAGTTCCTGGCGCACAATCACTGCGACGATACCCAGGCTTGCGCCTAAGCCCAGTGCGCCAACATCTCCCATAAATACTTGGGCGGGATAGGTATTAAACCAAAGAAATCCCAGGCCGGCTCCGACGAGTGTGGAGCAAAATATAGCGACTTCCCCGGCGCCGGGAATGTAGGGAATAGACAGGTATTTAGCAAATTCAATATTACCGCTTAAATAAGCAAAAATCGCCAACGCGCCAGCTACCATGACAGTGGGAAGATCGCCAGTCCATCGAGGCCATCCGTTAGGTTGACGGCGTTGCTGCTGCCGACAATCACAAAATAAGACAGTATGATGTAGAAACTGCCGAGTTGAATGAAGATATATTTAAAGAACGGAATGAGTAGTTCGGTTTCTGCCGGTGTTTTCGCGATAAAATATAACCATAATATAATGCCCAACGCTAATACAGATTGTGCTAAATACTTCCAGCGCGCCGCCAAGCCCTTGGAATTCTTACGATCGATTTTCAGATAATCATCGATCCAGCCGATTAATCCGAATCCAAATGTACCGATTAATACAATCCAAATGTAAACGTTGCTCAAATTTCCCCATAACAGGGTGCTGATACCAATTGCGGTTAAAATCAGTGTGCCACCCCGGGTTGGAGTTCCTGCCTTGCTAAGATGGCTCTTGGGTCAGTCGTCGCGTATCACCTGACCAATCTGTCGGCGACTTAAGTGTTTGATGATGCATGGGCCCAGAAGTAATGCAATGCACAGGGCGGTAAGCGTGCCGAGAATCGAGCGGAAGGTGAGGTATTGAAAAACGCGGAAACCGTCGTAATAGGTTTGTAAAAACTGCGTGAGCCAAAGTAGCATATAGTTGTAGATCCTTGTGTAATTCGGAGAGAGATGTTTGGAGTTTATAGGAATTTTACGGTACTTCAAATAATAAAAAGCGGTTATTATCGGGAATGGGGTGTTTCTGTGTTAACCATTCAAGAAACCTATTGTTAACCGTTATATAACAGGCTACAATTATATGATAATAAGCTGGCAACATAAAGGACTGAAGCGATTTTATGAGACTGGGGATACCAGTAAAATCCAGACCAGGCATGTCAATAAATTACACGACGTTCTACAGATGCTAGATGTGGTAACAAGGCCGGAGCAGATGAGATTACCAGGGTTGGATTTTCATAAACTTGCAGGAAGTTTAAAAGACTTTTATTCAGTAAAAATCAGTGCCAATTATCGCGTAATTTTTGGCTTTGATGGAAAAGACATCATCTTAGTTGACTATGTAGATTATCATTAAGAGAACAAGAACATGATTCACAATCCTAAACATCCAGGTCAGTTGGTCAAGAATATGTGCTTAGAACCATTAGGCTTATTGTCACTGACGCGGCAAAAGCATTAAAGGTTTCTCGTCCGACATTGTCAAAATTGTTAAATGGACATATGTCCATAAGCTCGGAAATGGCGATTCGATTAGCGATTGTTTTTAATACATCGGAAGAGTTATGGGTAAACCTACAGTCAGCTTATAACCTCTGGGAAGCCAACAAACTCCGCCACAAACTGCATCTTAAACCGCTGGTTCAAGGCCATATACACACATAAGCGTGACTTTTAAACAACGGCAGTTGCCAACAACGCCTCCACCACTCGCGACATGCCCATCGACAGTGAACCCTTTACTAATACAGTAGTAGATGGTGATAGTTGGGTTTTTAGTGCAGCAATTAACGCATCTTGATTAGTAAAATGTTGTGCTTGCGCGCCAAAGGCAGTGGTGGCGGCTGCACTGAAATTGCCGTAAGTATACAATCGATTGATACCCGCGTGTTGTGCTGCGGTACCGATTGCCTGATGGTAAACCTCTGCGTTCTCGCCTAACTCACGCATATCACCCAGCACTAAAATTTTTTCACCGGGATATTGCGCCAGGGTAGTGATGGCAGCTTGCACCGATAACGGATTAGCATTGTAGGAATCATCGATAATTTGTACGCCGTTGGCAATGCGATGAATATTGAGGCGTTTTTTCACCGCGGTGGCATTTTCTAAACCAGCCTTGATAGCAGTGAGGGGCGCGTTGACTGCATAAGCAACAGTAGCAGCTGCGAGTGCATTGGCGACATTGTGTTGTCCCAGCAGTGGTAGTTGAATCCTTGTTTCTCCCAGGGGAGTGAATAAGGTAAATCTGGGCTTGCCTTCGGCATTGATGTGGATGTGTTTGGCATAAACATCGACGGGTTTGGTTAAACTAAAATGTAACACGCGTTTTCCAATGCCAATCAGTATTTTCTCCCAATCAGCACAATGTGGATCGTCGGCGTTAAGGATACCGATGCCGGTCGCCGGTAATCCCTGGAAAATTTCCCCCTTGGCCTTGCATACGCCGTCGATACTGCCGAAACCTTCCAGGTGGGCTGCAGCAGCATTGGTGATTAGGGCGACTGTGGGTTTAGCAAGGTGGGTCAGGTAGGCAATTTCGCCAAAATGGTTGGCGCCCATTTCAATGACAGCATATTGATGCTCGGGACGTAAACGCATCAAGGTTAATGGTACGCCAATGGCATTGTTATAGCTGCTTTCGCTAAACAGTGTATTGCCGTACGCAGTGAGAATGCTGGCGGTTAATGCACGGGTAGTCGTTTTTCCGCAGCTACCAGTGATGCCAATGATGGGTAGGGTGAATTGTTGTCGGTGATAGGCGGCCAGTTGTCCTAACGCGTTGAGGGTGTCAGCGACTTGTAGGGTAGAAAGTGCAGATGTGACCGCTTTATGCGTCATAACCGCTGCAGCCTGCTTGCTTACCGCAGCAGTAATAAAATCGTGGCCGTCAAAATTTGGTCCTTGCAACGCAATAAATAAATCGCCGGGATGAAGCGTGCGAGTGTCGGTGCTTATGCCACCAAATTCAATATCGTCGCCAATTAGTTGGCCTTGTAGTAACTTAGCTGCTTGCGATAATTTCATCATGGTATATTTCCTGAGACTTTTTGTAATTGTAATATAACCTGCTCAGCATCACTAAATGGAATTTTTGTGGCGCCAATTTGTTGATAAGGTTCATGTCCCTTGCCAGCAATTAATATTATATCGTCCGCACTGGCGTGTTGAATCGCATAAGCAATGGCGCGTTTGCGGTCGTGTTCCACGTACACAGCGTCGAGATGTAAAAATCCGCTTAAAATATCATCGGTGATTTTTTGTGGATCTTCAAGACGTGGATTATCATCGGTGACAATCACATGATCGCTATGTGTTTCTGCAATACGCGCCATAAGCTGTCGTTTGCCACTATCGCGATTGCCGCCACAGCCAAATACACACCACAAGTGTCGTTGGCTATGCTCACGTAATGCAGTGAGCGCCTGTTCTAAGGCATCGGGCGTGTGGGCGTAGTCAACCACCACTGTGGGTTGTGCGCCACCGCCAAAACGCTGCATACGACCTGTTACAGTAGGTAATGTGTTTAAATGCTCTAATATCTGTGCAAATGGAATGCCTAAAATACCTAGCGTAGTGAGCACTGCCAGTAAATTACTTAGATTAAAACGCCCAAATAGTGTACTGTGCAACTCACCTTCGCCCCAGGGTGTATGAATATCTGCAGAAAATCCGTGTGTATGCAGACGTATATTATCAGCGCTAATCATCGCAACATTGTTTAATGAACGTGATTGCGTGGTATACGCATAACACGCTAGTTTAGGTGCAAATTCCGTAAGCAATTGGCGTCCAAAGGCATCATCTGCATTAATCACAGCCGATTTAAGTGTGGAGGTCAGAAATAACAGACGTTTTGCCTGCGCGTAATTTTCCATGCTGCCGTGATAATCTAAATGATCACGGGTCAGATTAGTAAATAGTGCAATTTCAAAGGGAATACCTGCCACGCGGTGTTGTACTAAGCTATGTGAAGAAACTTCCATGGCCAGGTAGGTTGCGCCACGTTGTTGCAAGGTTGCGATAATATGCTGTAACTCAATCGCTCCGGGTGTGGTTAGGGCGCCAGGTGTGATAGCATCGGGAAAGCCACTGCCAAGTGTGCCGATGACGCCACAACGCTTACCCAATTCCTGTAATATACGCGCAATAAATTGGCAGCAGGATGTCTTACCGTTAGTGCCAGTAATGCCTATTGGTATTAATTTATCAACAGGATTACCAAAAAACCGTGCTGCAATTGGGCCGATCAGTGCTCGTAGCGCTGGCGTACGGTAACAGGGGACGGCGCCGATCATCTCAAGGGCGGGTGGTAGGTTTTCTACTTCGTGCAATATGGCGACCGCGCCTTGCTGGATTGCTGCCGTGATGAATTGCCCACGTTCAGCGCTGGGTCCAGTAGCAGCGATAAACAAATCTCCTGGCTTGACTTCGCGACTATCGGAAGATAAACCAGTAATTTGTAGCGGGTATTCCCTTGGCCAGTTGATAAAACCATCAGTCAAGGCGGTTATCGGATAAGAAGGTGTGTGCATGGCTGGCATTTTAGCATACATTAATGTGAAATTTTTACTACATTCATTATTTAGGTGCTATAATATAGTGTGAATTGGTAAATTTCAGAAAAGTTTAGGAATTTAATGTAGTCTTAATAATCCTAGTCTACACTTGAATTATGGCAATAAACAGAGGGAAGTACACATGATAAAATCAACGTTGCGCCGAGTGGGTCGAGTGGTTAAACCATTAGTCGATTTCCCTCGTTGGATGGGGTGGGGCAGGTTGAAAGACAACACCACCATTGTTACTGGCATGGCTAAGGGTTTATTGACCTCGAAAGCTGCGACGGAATACCGTCATGAAACGTTTGAAGAAGCAGCAGCACGCTTAAATTTAGATGAAGCAGCCATTACCGCGCGTAAAAAAGATTTGCTAAGAATGACTGTGTTTTATTTAGTGATTGCCGTTGTATTGTTTTTATATGCTGTTTACTTATTTGCAGTGCTGGGATTATTTTTAGGGGCGATCATGGGATTTGTCATAGGTTGTGTGGCCTTAACGTTAGCGTTTAGACAACATTTCTGGTACATCCAAATGAAGTATCGCCGTTTAGGATTCACATTTAATGATTGGGTAAATGCTACATTTAGAAAGGGGATCCGCTCATGATTCGTCTACAGAATAAAACATTATATTTCTTAGGGTTATTTCTTCTTCCGCTGACAGGTTTTGCGGATTCAGGTCTGCCTAATTTCTTCACGCCGCCGCCTACGGATATCAGTGTAATCATATTATCTTCTATTTTCGGAACGGTAGGGGGTGTATTGCATGGTAATGGCAGCCAGTTAATTGGCCAGGTTATGGGTGTGTTTTGTAATGGAATTGTGATTGCCATCGGCGCAGTATTCTCTTACAACATCTTTAAATTAGTGCTGCATTCCGCCCAAGAAGGCGAAATGATGGTTGGCAAGGGTAAGCAATTAGGTATCACGATATTGCGATCAGTCATTGGCGTTAGCATCGCCGTTCCCAGTAGTGCGACTGGCTATTGTATGGCGCAAACTATCATCATGTGGTTAGTCGTACAAGGCGTTGGTTTTGCGGATCAGGGTTGGAATAAAGTAGTGGACTATCTAAGTCAGGGAGGAAATCTATATCAAGTAACGCAATCGAGTTCTGCTGATTTAGGCGCCATGCAGGGAATGTCTGGTCCTATATGGTGAAGCTCCTGCAGGCAGAAGTATGTACCGCCATGTTAGCGGATCGACTAAGTCAGAATGCGACGGCTAATAGCGCTGCACAACAGCAAATTTCCTCATCGCTTGGACTACCTCCGACTAATATTTCTACTAATACTCAAATTCCAGCTGGATTTGCATTAAATGATAACGGCGGCAGTGCGAATTTTGGCACCAAGAATACTAACTACCCGCAAGATGGTTCGGGTAATCGCTATAATTCGGAATGTGGGCAAGTAACGTGGAATGTAAGCACTAATATCACCTTGAAGTCTCAGCAGACGGTTGGCGGCATCAATCTTAACCCCTTTATTAACGTTGGCGGGCATCAGGAAACTGTCACTTCTAATGTGTCTTCAGCGGCTAGCCAGGATACTGCACAAACGTTAATGAATGCGGCGATGACTCAGATTATCTTAGACATATCACCCCTGGCCAATCAAATTGCTCGGGCGAATTTAACGGCGCAATCAGATCCGGCGACACTTAGTACTGTTAATAACGAAGTTGGTCCAGCGGCTGGTGGCGCTATTATAGATTATACCAGCCTCATTGCGCCGCTACGCCAGGCAGCAAATAATTCAGCCAATAGCTCTATTTACACTACATTAAAAAACACGAAGAGTCAGGGATGGGTGGTAGCGGGCGCGTTTTATCCATTAATGGGTAAACTGCAGCAGGGTCAACAAGCAACATTAGCATCGTTGTTGCCAAATACACCTACCTTGGGTCAACTTGCGCAGGGTCAGGCACAGCAGGGTACTGCAAACCTGTCGGGTCTGACAAGTGCTGATAAAACAGCGATAGCTAGTACGGTAAGTTATATTGGTGGTTATACCCCGTTAGTAAATGACTATGTGACGAACTATAGTCCGGCATCATTGAATTCAGCCCTGGGTGTAGGCACAGGTGGAGGCGGTACTAACTACAACAATAGTCCAGGTAGCTTTGCGGGCTTGCTGGATAAAAGTGGTATGCAGAAAGCAGCAGCTGTTGTGGGCGCTTCGGCAATCGCTGCTGGTCCTGTCGGATGGGTAACGATTCCGTTGATGTTAGGTATGGCAGTGGATATGGCCCAGCACTTTAAAGATGCGATTCAACCAAGTGGCGATCTAACTAACCAAGATCCGATACTAACCTTGCAAGCATATGGGTTCTGGTTAATGGATCAGGCGCTTATCTTCCTTGTAACAGCCTATTCCTTAGTATATGTTCTCGCCTTGGCGCTCTCGTTTGTTCCCTCAGTCAACATGGTCGGGAGTACACAAGTAAGCTCTGCTATGGAAACGCCGTTGATTACCATGTTCTTTGCCGCTGTGATGGTGGCTGGCTTCACCTTCGCAGTGTACATTCCCTTGATTATTTTTGTGGTGTGGTTCTCTGCGGTGCTGGGCTTTTTTGGTCAGACATTCCTGGCGATGGTTAGCGGTCCCTGGTTGCGTTACGTCTAACCAGTGCGGAAGGAGAAGGTATGATGGGCGGCGCAGTAGAAGGGATTATGATGGTGGCCAGTGTGTTCTTGACGCCATTTCTATTGGTAGCAGGTTTTACCGGCGCCTTGATTGTCATAAAATACGCCCTGGTACTGCTAAACTACCTATTTTCCTTATTCTCCTCCACTAGCTTGGTGCCATATAAGTCAAATTATGGCTGGATCATCTTCGGTGTGCCATCGATTATTTTGGTCTACATGACATTTGTGGTGACCACCATTCAATACATCGCGACTAAATTTATTGCCGAACTACCCGGAGAAGCAATGCGTCATCTGCATACAGCAATGACAGGTCATAAAGCCGCCGATCAGATGGGTCAACGTATTGAGCAAGGTACACAGACTGCCGGTGGTGAAGCGGGTAAATATGCCAGTGGTAAGTTCAGGGCGGAAGGCGGTCAGTTCGCGGGCGAGAGGCTTGATAGAGCTCAGAAACAATATGAAGGGAGGGATCAGGGCGCTAAATAAGTTGTCAAGAAAAAGCCTGCCTTGTGCAGGCTTTTTTTATACTTCTCGCATAACCGTCGTCTTTTGTCTTTCTGCGGCGTTGCGCTCACGCTTCGCAGCAGTTCATGTTGGATATTCTGTTAAGACATCAATCAGTATATTCGAATCAATCAATACACCGCTCATGTATCGCCTCGCGTCAAGCGCATAATTTCATTAGTGGTCATCTTAACAGTTGCCTTTCCACGCAAATGAGCAACGATACTTTTGCCGCGACTGATCTGTTGTTTTTGCGTGTGTAATAAACGTAGGTATACCTTACCCTTATTTTCTACGAATTCCACTTCAGTATGCGGCAGAAAGCCATAGTGTTCCCTGATTTTTTGTGGAATCGTTACCTGACCTTTTTCAGTAATCTGCATATTATAGTCATCGCGTTTGAGATTTTGGAGTTTAATTCACTACAACATCATGTAAGAGTATTACTAGTAGTAATATTGGCACTTTTCTACTGTATCTACAAGCCATTATTTATCGCCTCTGGCGGCCGATTCCAATACCCGGTTATCAACGCTTTATACAACGCAACGCCAGCGGCTAACACAAACAATGTCGTTGGGAAAGCTAGCACAAAATACGGGATAGATAACAGGTAGCTGCCGCCTACCCAGTAAAGCCCTGCCGTCAACACAATGGCTTGAAATAAGGGGTAGAGAAACCCATGTGGGGCTTGATACGAGTAATAGCGAGTGCTCGTGGGCAGGGTTGCCTTCCACGCATAGACAGTCGTTTTATTGCCGAGAAATAACGCAATAATACTGACTAATCCGAGCACTGCTGGAATAAAATTTAACGCATTGAAGGTGTTGCTGATGGTTACCTCGATGTTGGGGTACATGTGTATACCTGTCCAGGCTGCCAGGGGCAGCAGCAATGTCATAATGATCATTATCCTGATGGAATAACCACGCCAGATAGTGGCATATAATCCCGCGAGCAGGGGTGTCCAGCATACCCACCAAATTCCGACGAACAGACCCCACATGGACGGCCAAGACCAGGTAGTAAAGTTCGCGACGCGAGAAAACCGTTGCGGGTATAGGAGGGGGGCCAGCCAATGCAGTGCGCAGTTGATAACTAAAAACGCTAAGAAAACCAACAACAGAAACAAGCTAACATTCATTGTGGAGGATGGGTGAAGGCGAAAAAAACGTTGTAACAAACGTTTCCAGAGTTTGGTTCTATTTAACGTGACAACGATGGCCAGGATAGTCGTAACATCAAGCCTCAACCCCCCGACTACTGGCAGGTGGAGGTAGTGACTGATTAAACCCAGGCATTCCCAACCCAGCAGCGCCAATGTCGTGGCCAGAGTAATAGTGATGGCGATCTTAGTAGTAACGTCAGCCGCTAAACTCGCGTAGTCGCCGGTGCGGTTGTTGAATAATGGGCGTATTAATGTACTCATATCCCCAGGCTGTTGTTTTATATAGCAGGTATAGCTTAATGCGGCGGCCAATAACGTATACATGCCCCATGGGCACAGTCCCCATTCGGTTAACAGCACGTTCAGACTAAAAGTAAATAACGGCAGTGGGTGTATTGTGGGGGGTGTTAAGGTAGGCACTGTCACAGCGGTGAGATGGCATATCGCGTAAAATGCCATCAACAGCGCCAACTGCGCCCATACAGTGATTAGCAATGAGGTAATAAAGGGGCGGCGTTTGGGAAGATTAGTAGCAGCAACAGGTGGCTTACCCAGGGGAATAAATAATAAGACAATCGCCATGATTAGCGGCACGGTATAGACTTGAAAACTTGGGGTGATGATGCCAGGGAAGCCTAAGACTACAAATAGACCCATATAAATCTGTACGAACATTAATGAACGTATCCGCGGGTGTCTGGTAGGAGTTTTCATAGAGGAACCCTATAATATCGATTTTTTCAGCTAGATTGTTTATTATATACCCACCGCACTTTAAATAACGGCTTTTTGTTAAGGATGCGGTGGGTATAACCTTAATAAGATTGCCGGCGCAAGCAAGCTTGCGACACGGCAATTTAAGGGAAGAAGAGCGAAGCGAAGTAGGCGTGCATTCTCCCCTTAAAAATCCCCATCGCGCTAAGGTTACACTTTGGTTTTCAAAAACCGAAAACCAAAGTGTGATGAGTATAGTCATCATAACAAAATGCTAAACTAAACAGGAGTTATATTATGCGCACTATACGATCTTCTATTATTGCTGCCATGTTGATGTTAATCGCTTCTCTGGCGTATGCGGATGAAAAACCCGCGGATAAAATCTCGTTGTATCAAACGCCAGATGCAAAATCCGCTGTCGTTGGCGTCATTGCAACCGGTCAGCCGATGATGCCCATTTTTACGCAGGGAGAATGGACAAGGTTGCAGATCCCAGTAATGGTAACGTAGGCTGGGTCAGCAACGAGACATTAAAACAGCAGCAGGTTCCTATGATAAAGGCGGTGACACAAACGCTCAATTTGCCCAATGCGCCGAATGTAACGGGTTACAAATTGATGCAATTTGGCAGTTCGACACCATTGGATCAAAAACAAATCGATGAAATGATGAAGAACTGGCAAACGCAACAGACCAATCTGCAACATATGCTGGGTCAACTGTTGCAACAAAACGCGACAACACTCAATAATTTAGCCAAGGAAGTGCAACAGCAAAATATCCAGCTTCCGATGATACTACCAGTGATTGTCATGCCGAATACCAATGTAATGACGCAACCGACAACAGAAATAAAAAAATAAAAAAATAAAAAAATTGACGCAGAGACGCAGAGAAAAGATTAAAAACAAAAAAAGATCAAAAAACACAAAGAAAATATTAAAAATAAAGAAATAAATAAAAATAATTTTTTTAAATTTTTTATCTTTTATGTTTTCCTCTGCGTCTTTGCGTCTCTGCGTCAAATTATTTAAAACGAGAAATTATATGATTATTGTAACTGGCGGCGCGGGTTTTATCGGTAGTAATATCGTCAAGACCTTGAATAACCAAGGTCGTGACGATGTGCTAGTGGTTGATGATTTGACCAATGGTCATCAATTTCAAAATCTGGTGGATTGTCAGATAATCGATTACATGGACAAGACTGATTTTTTGCATAAGATTCAAGCGGGTGATAGTTTTCCCGCACCAATTGAGGCCGTGTTTCATCAAGGCGCCTGTTCTACAACTACCGAGTGGAATGGTCAATACATGATGAAGAATAATTATGACTATTCTAAAGCCCTGCTGCATTACTGTATGCAACAGCGCGTCCCATTCTTATATGCGTCTAGTGCGGCGATTTATGGCGGCAACCAAGTATTCCAAGAATCACCGCAATATGAGGCGCCATTAAATGTGTACGGGTATTCAAAATTATTGTTTGACCAATACGTGCAACGTCAACTGCCAAGAGCAAACAGCCAAATTGTGGGATTGCGTTATTTCAACGTGTATGGTCAGCGCGAACAACATAAGGGTAGTATGGCGAGTGTCGCATTTCATTTTCATAACCAGATTAAGCAACATGGAGTATTGAAACTATTTGAAGGTAGCGATGGTTATGGACCAGGCGAACAACGACGCGATTTCGTATTTGTGCAAGATGTGGTGGATGTGAATTTATGGTTTTGGCAACAAGGTAGGGAGTCGGGAATATTTAATGTAGGAACTGGCCGTAGTCAGCCATTTAACGATGTGGCGCACGCAGTGATTGCCTGGCATGGGTGTGGTGAAATCCAATATATTCCCTTTCCAGAACATTTAAAAAATCACTATCAGAGCTTTACTGAAGCGGATATTCGCGCATTACGTGACGTGGGGTATACAGGAGAATTTCATTCGGTCGAGACAGGTGTTAAAGCTTACTTGGACGCGGCCACATACCTTCCCCCGCTTGCGGGGGAAGGTTAGGATGGGGGTTCATAATCGGCGTATGAAACTATCCTTAATCGTTGCGATGGCGGCGCATCGTGTAATCGGCGCGCATAATCGCTTATTGTGGCGATTACCTGCGGAATTGCAGTATTTTAAACAGATTACCATGGGTAAGCCGATTATCATGGGGCGCAAAACCCATGAATCCATTGGTCGTGCGTTGCCTGGTCGCCGCAACATCGTTATTTCACATAATCCAGAATTCCAAGCCGCAGGATGTGATGTCGTTACATCATTGGATGCGGCATTGCAGTTAGTCAAGGATAGCTGCGAGGTAATGATTATCGGTGGTGCGCAAATTTATCAACAAGCACTACCGCGTGCGCAACGCTTATACCTGACCGAAGTGGAGCATGAATTTACAGGCGATACATTTTTCCCCGAATGGGATGTGGCACAGTGGCGTGAGATAAGTCGTATATCTCGCGCAGCGGATGCAGAAAACCCGTATGCGTTAAATTTCGTGGTGCTAGAGCGCTTGTAAAAAATATAAAACATTTGACGCAAAGACGCAGAGAAAAGATTAGAAACAAAAAAAGATCAAAAAAACACAAAGAAAAGATTAAAAATAAAGAAATAAATAAAAATAATTTTTTTAAATTTTTTATCTTTTATGTTTTCCTCTGCGTCTTTGCGTCTCTGCGTCAAGTCTTTTGTCTTTTAAAAGCCGGGACGGAAAAACGTCGTTGATCTTCCAAGCGGATCGCAGTCAATGACCCTCCCCAGGCGCAACCGGTATCCAGCGCGAACACATGCGGCGTATGCGTTTCTCCTGCAAGCGCCGCCCAATGTCCATAGACAATATTCACCCCATTTATGCTGCGATTGGGTATTTGAAACCACGGTAAATAACCCTCAGGCGCCGAATCTGCCCCACCTGCGCCAGTGAACTCGAGTTGGCCGGCAGGAGTACAAAAACGCATACGCGTAAATGCATTCACAATAAAGCGCAATCTATCCCAACCAGTTAAATCATCGCGCCAGGTATCCGGTTGATTACCATAAAGATGGTCCAACCAGGTTGCATAATCATCTTGGCGCAATACCTGCTCCACTTCCTGGGCATAACGGTGCGCCTGGGTGAGCGACCACTTGGGAAATATACCTGCATGCACCATCACATAGCCCAGTTTGGCATCATAATGCATCAGGGGTTGCTGGCGTAACCAATCGGCCAACTCAAGACAATCGGGTGCAGTCAATACATCGTACAAGGTGTGATCTTTGAACGGATGTCCATTAGCAAGTGCGAGTAAGTGAATATCGTGATTGCCTAATACCACTACCGCCTGTGGCAATTGTTTAATAAAGCGCAGCACTTGTAAGGATTTAGGACCACGATTGACGATATCGCCAGCAAACCAAAGTCGATCAGCGCTGGGGTTAAATTCGATAAGCGTCAGCAAGGCTTGCAGCTCATCGAAGCAGCCCTGCACATCGCCGATTGCGTAAGTCGCCATAACGTTCCTTAATATCCAACTCAGGTTGCTTGACTTTTTAGAGCAAAAGCCTAGACTAAAAAGCACTTAAAAACAGGAGATACATATGCCATTTGAATTACCAAAACTACCCTATGCACTAGACGCCCTGGCGCCACATATTTCCAAAGAAACATTAGAATATCATTATGGCAAACATCACCAGGCCTACGTAAATAAACTAAATACCCTGGTGCAAGGTACGCCATTTGAAAGTTTATCACTAGAGCAAATTATTACCAAATCATCCGGCGGTATTTTCAATAATGCCGCGCAGGTATGGAACCATACCTTCTATTGGCATTGCCTGGCCCCTCAGGGCGGGGGTGAACCCACGGGGGATTTAGGCGATGCGATTTCCGATGCATTTGGTTCATTTGCAGCATTTAAAGAAAAGTTTACTGCCGCAGCCATTAATCAATTTGGATCAGGTTGGGCATGGTTATCAAAAAATCAAGATGGCTCGCTTGAGATTCACTCAACATCCAATGCCGGAACGCCAATGACCGAAGACAAGCACGCGCTATTAACCTGTGATGTGTGGGAACATGCTTACTACATTGATACGCGCAATGATCGTCCTAAATACATCGAACATTTTTGGAATTTAGCGAATTGGGATTTTGTAGCAAAAAACTTCAAATAGTTGTTTAGCAAAACTTGCAAACGGTCATATTTTGTCGATTAAAACCTGACCGTTTACGCCAGTAATAATATATCCAAGGAGTGATACCATGCAAACCTATCAACGCAATTTTATTGAATTTATTCTGCAAAATCATGTGTTATCGTTTGGTGAATTCACCTTAAAATCCGGACGAGTCAGCCCATATTTTTTTAATAGCGGACATTTTGATACCGGTATGGCTATTGCCCGTTTGGGACAATTTTATGCTGATGCGATTCAGGCATCTGGGGTATCGTTTGATATGCTATTTGGTATTGCCTACAAGGGAATTCCATTGGTCACGGCAGTGGCCATTGCATTAGCTGAACATCATGGTATGGATAAGCCCTACGCCTTTAATCGCAAGGAAGTTAAAACGCACGGTGAGGGTGGTGAATTAGTTGGCGCCCCCTTAAAGGGCCGTGTGTTGGTAATCGATGATGTGATTAGCGCCGGTATATCAGCGGCGGAAGGCGCTAATATTGTTAAGAAAACAGGTAGCGAGATGGCCGGTATGGTCATTTCAATGGATCGGCAAGAACGCACGCAGGAAGGTCAATTATCTGCAGTTGCCGAAGTGGAGCGTAAATATCACATTCCAGTCATCAGCGTGATTAAGTTAGAAGACTTAATTCAGTATTTAGAAAGTCACGATCATCATGATGAAGATTTGGCGCGGATTTATGCTTATAACCAGACTTATGGAGCAAGTAAGGAAATCGCGGCTTAAATCTCGCATCTTCAATGGCGATGGATATATTACAAACGGTAAAACGCATCAATCAGTGTGAAGAAAAATATGGCTGAAGAAAACAAAGGATCAAAAACACCTGAAACAATTCCTCCCCCAAAAGTTGTCGAGCAAGGTGATGCAAATGCCCAGTATGAATTAGGCGGTCGTTACGTAAGTGGCGTCGGAGTAAGGCAAGATATGCAGGAGGCGGCGCGCCTATTTAAGTTGGCTGCGGTACTAGATCATGTGAAGGCTCAATATGATTTAGCTGTTCTTTATGAAAATGGCACAGGCGTAAAAAAAGATAAAAAAGAAGCGATTCGCTTATACGGATTGGCTGCTGCACAAGGTGATGTGGGTGCTCAAAATAATTTAGGTGTTTGTTATGCAGGGGGGGGTAAGGGCGTAAAAAAAGATGAAAAAGAAGCAGTACGCTTATTTCGCCTGGCTGTTGAACAAGGCGATGCAGATGCCCAGACTAATTTAGGCGCTTGTTATCAAAATGGCGCCGGCGTAGAGCAAGATGTAGCAGAAGCGCTGCGCTTATATAGGTTAGCTGCAGAACAAAATCATGCGGGCGCCCAATATATTTTAGGCGTTTGTTATGCTAATGGCATCGGTGTGGAAAAAGATGAAGAAGAAGCAGTACGCTTATTTCGCCTGGCTGCTGAACAAGGCGATGCAGATGCTCAGACTAATTTAGGCGCTTGTTACCAAGATGGAGCAGGCGTAGAACAAGATAAACGACAGGCGGTGCATTTTTATAAATTAGCGGCTGCGCAAGGTAATACAAAGGCCCAAACCTTATTAGGTATTTGTTACGCTGATGGCATCGGTGTGGAAAAAGATGAAAAAGAAACGGTGCGTTTATTTCGATCAGCTGCTGCGCAAGGTAATGAAAAAGCCCAAACCTTCTTAGGTAATTTTTATGTGAATGGTATCATTATAAAAGAAGATGAAAAAGCAGCGCTGCGTTTTTATAAATTAGCTGCTGCGCAGGGTGATGCAGAAGCCCAAACTCACTTAGGCACTTGTTACATTAAGGGTATTGGTGGGGAAAGAAGTGAAAAAAAAGGGGTGCATTTTTATAAATTAGCTGCTGATCAAGGTGATTCACAAGGCCAAGCCCTGTTAGCCGTTTGTTATGCTGGCGGTATCGGTGGTGAAAAAAAGGAAGAAGAAGCAATAAAGTTACTTAAATCGGCTGCTAATAAAGGTAATGTACACGCCCAAACCTGGTTAGGCAATTTTTATGCTAATGGTATCCTTGTTGAAAAAAATAAAGAAGAAGCAATGCGTTTATTTCAATTAGCTGCTGATCAAGGTCATCCAGAAGCCCAAACCTTGTTAGGCATTTGTTATACCAATGATATGGGTGTGGGAAAAAATATAAAAGAAGCAAAGCGTTTATTTCGATTAGCGGCTGATCAAGGTTATGCACAAGCCCAAACCTGGTTAGGCAATTTGTATACTACTGGTATCTTTGGGAAAAAAGCTCAAAAAAAAGCGGTGGGTTTATATCAATTAGCGGCTGCTCAAGGTGATGTAGACGCTCAAACCTGTTTGGGCATTTGTTATAGCAGTGGTGTGGGTGTGAGAAAAGATGAAAAAGAAGCGGTGCGTTTATTTCGATCAGCTGTTGAGCAAGGTGGTGTTGTGAAAGGTGATGTAGAATTCAAAAAGGTGTTAAACATTGATATTGCTGATAATAGTATCAGTGTAGAAGATCAAAAAAAAGCGGTGCATCAACGGCCTGTTACACTGTTTTTTCAAAGACCATCCAGCCTTGTTCAGTCACCTGGTCCCGTGGAACCTTACTCTAACCGTAGTTCCTCTTCACCGTTAAATAGTAGCATTACATCCTCTGCGTCAAACCCATCTACATTGTTTTCACCGCCAAGCGATTCAGGTGAAAAAAAATCAGAAAAATCGCCACCCTCACGTCAGGAGAAAAATAAGCAGAGTTACAGGAATAAAAAGAAAAAGAAAAAGAATAAGGTAACTGTAACTGTTACTTAAAGAGTAAAGGGGTCAAGTATTCACATGACACTACTAAATATGTGTCATGTGAATACTTGACCCCTTTGTTCCCAATCACCTGCCAAGGGTATCCTTCACACTGATGGCGAAATCCGCCGCATCTTGTTCTGCTTCGTCAAGATATTGCAATCGCTTCAGTAATAAAACGCCCTGGCCGGTTAAGACTTCAATCATGCCAGCGCGTTTTTTTACTATCCTGCCCGGAATATTGCCCACGTAGTTATCCTGCGTTTGTGGTAGTTCTGTTTGCCAAATAAAAATTTTTTTACCTCTTAATGTGGTGTAAGCGCCTGGAAAAGGATGTGTCAGGCCACGGACCAGGTTATGTATTTGTAGCGCAGAATGCCGCCAGTTAATTTCGCCATCTTCCGGTGTGCGCTTGCAGGTATAGCTGGCCAGGTTCTCATCTTGTGGAATACTGCGGGCTTGCCCTGACGCCAATGCAGATAAGTTACGCACAATAATATCTTCATACAGTTTTATAATGCGTTCATCAACGGTTCTTGCAGTGTCATTGATCGCAATGCTGGTTTTTGCCTGATCGACAATGGGGCCGGAGTCTACACCTTCAGCGATATAAAACAGCGTAACGCCGCATTCATTTTCCCCGTTGATAATCGCCCAATTCATCGGTGCAAAACCACGGTATTTGGGCAGCAATGAATCATGCAGAATGAGCGTACCCTTGCTGGGAATGCGATAGGCTTCTGGTGTAATTAAGTAACGCCAACCGATGGCAAATGCGATATCGGGTTTTATTTGTTGCAGAATGGTTTTGTATTCAGCTGATTTTACGTCGGTGGAATAAAAAATAGGGATAGCGTGTTGTTTAGCAAGGGCGGTTATTTGGGGATGATATTGATCTTCGTGCGCATCTTCAACCAGGCAAAGTATGCCGACGATATCTGCCTTGACTTCGAGCAGCTTTTTAACAACTGCGTAGCCTCTTCTGGAACCTGGAAATAAAAATATACGCATAATAAAGTTTCTTATAGTGATAAAGAAAATAAAAAAGATTAAAAGACTTGACGCAAAGACGCAGAGACGCAAAGAAAAGACAAAATACAAAAAAATGACGCAAAAAGCTAAAACCAAAAAAATTAACACAAGGAAACATAGACGCAGAGAAAACATAGAATATTTTAAAAAAATTATTTATATTTTTTGTGTTTTCTTTGTTTTTTATTTAAATGTTTTTTTAATCTTTTCTTTGCGCCTTTGCGTTAAATCTTTTGTTTTTTATAGTTTCTGCACCGCCATTGTACCACTCCTCCCATCCACTTCGCCTTGTATTAGTTCGCACACTGGCACTTGATCACGATGGTTTAGACACTCCCGAGCGACATCAACTACCTTAATGAACTCAACCTGTTGCGCTCTCGCTCGTTGTAGAAAATCTCTAAACCAGGCCAGGTATTTCATGCCTTCTACTTCTGCATGTATGGTAAACACATTGACGGCAGACGCAACCAGGCGGCTTAAATAAAAATCAGTCAATTGATCCAGCGGATATTCAGGGCGACCCAATAGTTCATCCAGGGTCGGCAAGTTAGTAGGGATTTGCAACGTGTTAAACACCACATCACCAATGCGTGGGAAGAATGGCTGTGTGCCGCGTGCATCACTGCCATACAATAATTGTGCGCGATCATAAGCAGCCAGGCTAAACGCATTGGCCTGCCAACCTGCGGCGCCTGCGGTTTGTGCAGGGAATTGAAATACCTGTTCAAACTCCCGACAGGCCTTATCGAATTCAGCAAATACTTGCGCCTGAGTCATGTTAGCCAGGCCATCCTGCCAGCGGATATGATCATAGCAATGGATGCCAACTTCATGTCCGGCCTGGTGGACGCCATAGAGGATTGTTTTATTGCGCCTGGCAATATGTGGGCCAGGTAACAACGTGCCATTTAATAACGTACGTATGCCATACATGCTGACCACACCACTACGGCCTACTTTTTTTAGAAAGCCGGGGCGGAAGATACGTTTGATAGCGCGCCCGGTGTTATCTGGGCCCAATGAAAATAAGAACGTTGCCGGGATATTCAATGCGGAAAAAAGTTGCAATAGATTTGGCACACCAATACGCGTGCCGCGATCAGTATCGACATCAACCTTAATTACAAGGATTTTTTTGCCGCCAGAATTAATCATCTGCTTGCACTATCTTACGTATGACATAGGGTGGGCGTTGTTTAACTTCCTTATTGATGCGGCCGATATATTCGCCAATAATTCCTAAACCCATCAGCACAACACTGACCAAGAAATATAGAATGGCGAATAACGTAAATATACCTTCCACTTCCGGCCCAATTATCAGGCGTCGAATCAACAGATAAATAACCAACAATCCGCTCAGTAGGGAAAATAACATGCCAATAAAGGTAAATATTTGTAGCGGCGCCAACGAAAAACCCGTCATAATGTCAAAATTTAAGCGCATTAATTTATACAGATTATATTTGGATTTACCGGCGGTGCGGGGAGAGTGTTCAATTTCGACCTCAGTGGGGTTGCTGGAATAGCTGTAGGCTAATGCAGGAATATAAATGACAGATTCCTTGCTAGCCAGCATAGCGTCCAACACGTTACGCTTATAAGCGCGTAACATACAACCCTGATCGTTCATTACGATACCAGTGATTTTAGCGCGGATTGCATTATTTAGTTTGGATGCATGGCGTCGAAACCAGGTGTCCTGACGATTTTTGCGTATGCTGCCAACATAATCATGACCGTCCTCGATTGCTGCGATTAGTTTGGGGATTTCTTCGGGTGGATTTTGTAGATCAGCGTCCAATGTCACTGCGATGTCACCGTGTGCTTGTTCAAAGCCTGCCATAATCGCCATGTGCTGGCCGAAATTGCCATTAAAATGGATAACCCGAATAATGTCAGGGCGTTTTTTATGTAGGTTGTTGAGGATGGTTTCACTGCTATCAGAACTGCCATCATTAGTCAGGATGATTTCATAGGATTTACCATAGGTATCCAGTGTGGCAGTTAAACGTGCATATAAACTTTCCAGATTTTCCGCCTCATTATAAACAGGCACAATAATGCTAAGGTAGGGTTTCGACATGTTATTTTTTCCCCCTTTCAACCTGGCGTAAGATAATCCATTGTTGCAGCGCGCCGACGCACGTGTTTACCACCCAGTATAATACCAGGCCAGCCGGAAACGCGGCAAATAGCACAGTAAAGAAGATCGGCATCAACATGAATAACCTGGCTTGCATGGGGTCAGGCGGCGGTGGGTTAAGGCGTTGTTGTAGAAACATACTGACACCCATTAAGATGGGCAGCACGAAGTAAGGATCGCGAATCGAAAGATCATGAATCCAGAAAATAAAGGGTGATTGGCGCAACTCCACACTTTCGATAAGTACATAGTACAAGGCAATAAAGAATGGAATTTGCACGATCATCGGCAAGCAACCGCTTAATGGGTTAGCCTTTTCCTTTTTATACAACTTCCATCATGGCCTGACCCACTTTTTGTTTATCGTCGCCATAGCGTTCCTTAATGGCTTGCATTTGTGGCGTCAATTTGCGCATCTTCGCCATCGAGCGATAGCTGGTGGCGGACAGTTTAAAGAACAGCAACTTGATTAACAGCGTCACTAAAACGATAGACCAACCCCAGTTGCCGATCCATTGGTGGATATGCTTCATGACACTGAAAATCACAATGGAAATCGGCCATAACCAGCCGTAATCGATGGTTTGATCCAGGTGTGGCGCCAATGTCTTCAACGTATCGGCAATCGCTGGCCCGGCATATAACGTTGCGCTGACATTACCAGTTTGCCCTGCTGGCACGTTGACCACTGGTCCGACAAAGCCCAGGGCAAAAATGTGGGCAAGCTCACCTGCCGGGTTGACAGTTTTCTCATCGCGCGAATAATAACGATTGGTTTGTGATGGTTGTGAAATCCATGTCCCTAAAAAATAGCGCTGTTGCATGGCTATCCAACCGCCCAACATGCTGCGGTCTAAGTTATGCTTTTCCATGTCTGACCAACTGACCTTATCGGGGCTGCCAGTGGTGGCGATACTGCCGCCCTGGTAAGTGTGCAGCCCAAAGAAGCTGGTGTTATTGGGCGGCGGCAATTGGCGCAACTGTGCGTAAAATTGGCCAGCCCATGGCTGGGAAGAGTGATTGGTGATTTGATAACGTACCCCAATCTGATATTGCCCTGGTATAAACGTGAAAATCTTTGTGACCTTGATGCCGTCCTTACCTTGCCAGCTTAATTTAACATCTAACGACTTTTGATCGGGGGTCAGCAAGTATTGGGTGGCTTCTGGCGTATAAACCGCTTGATCTTGTTCGGTATCGGGGCCGACTTGGCTAATTAAGCCGCTTTGTGCGACGTAGATCTGACTGGGATCGTCATTTAATAACCGCACCGGTTGTTGGTTGCCATCCAGGGATTGTGGATATTTCAATAAATCTAATCGAATCACGTTGCCGCCCTGGGTATCGATCTGTGCGCGCACCACGTCAGTATCAACGGTTACAATGGTATGGGAGCTGGTTTTTGCTGCTGCTGTTGTAGATGTAACATTAGTCGTAGGCGTAACATTGGTAGTCGTAGGGCTGGACGACTGTGCGGCGGCCTGTGTTTGCACGGTGACCGGTGGCAGGTTAGGGTTTGCCGTAGCGGTGGCAGGTGTGACGACAGCTTGCGTGGTGGGGTAATCCTTTTGCCAGGCTTGCCATAGTGCAAACAAGATAGTGACCAGTATGGCGTAGTAGAGGATGCGTTTTATATCCATGGTGTTTTTCTAGTGTTTAAGAGAGTAGGAAGGGGGTCATAACCGCCCGTATGGAATGGATGGCAGCGTAATAAACGCCGCAAAGTCAGCCATCCGCCGCGTAATAACCCATGAGTCTGAAAGGCGGCTTGTGCGTATTCTGAACAACTTGGATAGAACCGGCAGTGACTGCCCAGACAGGGGCTGATAAGGTAGCGGTAGGCGCGTATAGATAGTAGGACGCCCTGCACTAAAATACCTGGCTTGTTCACTTCCGCTGGGCAAGTGCGTTGTTGAGTTGAGCGATTAATCGATCCCATAAACTATTAAAACGTGAGTATTGTTCGGCAGGAGGAATGGCGTCTGCTCCCTTATAGGCTACCAGGACAATATCCTTCCCACCCAGTGTATCTTGCCTGATGCGGAAAGTCTCCCGCGCCAGGCGTTTTAGCCGATTACGGTTTACCGCCAACGGCACGTATTTCTTGGAAATACTGATCCCCAGGCGTGGATAACCCAAACTATTGTCACAACTAACCAAGGTTAGTGATGGGCTGGATAGTCGCTTACCGGTCTTCCATACTCGCTGAAATTCCGCAGCAGCCAACAAGCGCAGCGAGGATGGAAAGGTGTATACCATAACAAGAACAGCTAATGATTATGGAGCTAGGCGATGTCGTCCCTTGGCGCGACGTCTTTGGAGCACCTGGCGCCCACGTTTGGTGGCCATACGCGCACGAAAACCGTGAGTACGTTTACGCTTAAGGTTGCTGGGTTGGAACGTTCTTTTCATGGCAGTTATTCTCTAAAAAGCATCACTATTTGGGGGAATACAATAGTAGGGGAAGCCGGGCTTTGTGTCAACCTTAATTAGGCTGGTTTGTGAGTAGCCATTCGATTGGCTACTTCCTCTTGGATAAGATGCGCATTTTCGCGTAAATTTTTTAAGCGCTCAGCAAGTTCATATTGCAAACGGAAGGCTTCGTAAGCAGATACAATTTCCGGGTCAGAAAGCACCGTTTTTTCTAATTCTGCATGCCATTTAATTGATTGTTTAGCCATTTCTTATATATCTCTTTTTTCGATGGCAGTATGTTTCAGGATGGTGAATTATTCTGACTCATTAAAAACATCATCCAATGTCTTCGCATCGAGAATGTTTTCGCCCCATTGTAATAAGGTTTGCGCATCTGCTTGGGCGACGCGTTGCGCATAAGCCAAGGGTATATTATTGCCAAAACGATGTTGAAGGAGACGTGTTAATAGAGCCGCTTCACCTTTTTGTATACCTTCTTGTTCCCGCTGTTCCGCGATGGTTATACCACGTTTAAAACCTTCTTCTTTCCACTGTTCCGCGATGGTCATGCCGCGTTTAAAACCTTCTTCTTTCCACTGTTCCGCGATGGTCATGCCGCGTTTAAAACCTTCTTCTTTCCACTGTTCCGCGATGGTCATACCGCGTTTAAAACCTTCTTCTTTCCACTGTTCCGCGATGGTCATACCGCGTTTAAAACCCTCTTCTTCCCATTGTTGTGCTATGGTCATAATTTCACCTTTTAATTCGTGTGATAAGTAATGTTGAGCTTCTTGTACTAACAAATCCTTGTCGCCTTGCGAACTCCTATCAATGACATATCTTAACACGATTCGTCCTAAAACAGCACCACGGGAATCGCGAATTTCCACTTGGTGTACCCATGGCATTAACCAATGTAAAAATTGTGCAAAATCGGCAGTTTTACGGTGTTTGAGCACAAAGGCGACCAAGCCAAATAGCTCCTGCTGGCGCAATTCATCATCTCCAGTGCGATTCACATCCAGCAATTGATATGGCTTTAAAAAAAGCTCTCGCGCTAAGTCTTCGGTTTCACCAAACAAGGGAAAAATATCCAGGGGTGCATCCCAGGGCTTGTCTCCGGTATAGATCACCATTGGGTAAACCAAGGGCAACGGGGCTTTAGGGTTTTGTTTGCGATGCATTTCCATGATGCGTACCGTATAAACCAATATGCGGAAGGCTAATTCTTGATCGACATCGGTCTGCTGCTCACACAACAAATACAGATAGGTCGTTGTATCGCCCATTTTGGCGGAATACACTACATCTGCTTCAGTAGCTTTGTATTCCTCATCAATAAAGCTTTCCTTTTCTAGTTTTAGAGTATCAAGGTCAATTTTCTCAAGAATATGTGCAGGCAAATGTGTGCTAAAAAATTCCTTAGCAACGGCGATCTCGCCCATGGATTGCTTGAAGAGCTTATCGTTGGGTTGATGGATGGTAGTTTTCATGTTGGCTCAGAATGGATGCTTGCCAACATAATACGGGAAAATAAATTTTTACAATACCGTAGTAAAAGTTTATTTGGTTAAATAATCCATAATACTTATGCGACACAATTTTATTCTGTAATGTCAGAGATTGAAAATACTAATTTAGAAAACCTATCTTCCGCTAATTAGCTGAGCTAAATTTTAAGATGGATTCTCCTCGTATAAAAATAAATCTGAATAATAATCCTTCTGTAAGTTACAAATTATCCAATATAATTTTACCACTGAAGAAGAAAAAGCAGATTTTTGATAACATGTTGCATTTTAAAGAAGAGTATAATCTGTTCTTAAGTAAATTAAGGCAAGCAGATGAGGTTTATCTAGTTGGAAAAAATTTCAAATTCTCGGATAAGGATATAGCAGAAGATATAAAAGAAATTTGCTTAAACTCTAAAGGAAAACATGTTATCTATATAGACCCCAAAAACAAATGCCTTGAATGGCTTAAATACCACAATTCTATTTTTAATGTAGCTTCTTATGAAGCTTATGAAAATTTACCTGATTATATTGATAAAAAGAATTTGTAATTATGTAATGGTAAAATGGTTGTAGTTAATATTTAGGCTGCAAAAATAAACCCACAATGCATTCTGATGCCTCCTTGGCATACCATAATCTGACATCCACACCGTTAACGTGTTCCAATAAAACTAGATTATGTGTCCAGGGTAATTGTCCAGGCATTGCCTGGACAATTTGTAGGATAGAACTGTAAACATCGTCTTGGCGCAAGATTAATGGATGGAATGCCGGGAGGGTCTTTGAGCGACTAGGTATCAGGATGATAGCGGGATGGTACATGGATGTCATATCCTTATACATAAGTCAGTTCTTGATATACTCTCTTGAGGCTAATTTTTCAACCTCAAGGAGGCAAGTGGATGGAGAGCACGGAAAAGGATTGGGTAGTAGAGGAAACAGGGCGGGGCGATTTTGGAGATAAACGGTTAACGAAACGTTTTGGCAATTTATTGGACATTTTTGCTACGTGTCCGACCCAAGGGATACCCCAAGCCTGTCGAAGCTGGAAGGAGACAATAGCAGCTTATCGTTTTTTTAGTCATCCAAACGTGACCCCTGAGAAGATATTATCGCCTCATCAGGAAGCGACGTGGAATCGGATAGAAAGAGAACCCGTGGTGTTGGTTGTGCAAGATAGCTCGGAGATTGATTATAGCCACCGTCAGTCAATCGAGGGGATGGGCACATTACGCGGAGAGCAGACGCAGGGTTTTTATATACATCCGAGCTTAGCGATCACGCCAGAACGTGTATGTCTGGGGGTGTTGGATGTGAAGATGTGGAGAAGAACGCGGCGAACGGATGAAATGACTGCTTCCGAGGAAAAGCCAAAAGAAAGTGATCGCTGGCTGAGGGGTTATGAGATAGCCGAAGAAGTAGCACAGAGGTGTTGTGATAGCCTCGTGGTGAATGTAGCGGATCGTGCGTACAGGGTGTAATAAGTATTTAATTATTTTATAGCTTCTTCCAGCAAAACCGGTGCGACGGTGATGCCTTGTTTGTCGGCTTGTATGAAGCTGATAATTTCCCAATTATTTTGCCTGGCGACCTTGTGTAATCTTGCGTCAGGGTCGACGGCGATGGGTTTGGTGACATGTGATAGTAGGGGGAGGTCGTTGATGGAGTCGCTATATAAAATAGAGTGGGCGGGGGTAATACGATTTTGTTGCAGCCATTGATTGAAATTAACCACCTTGCCTTCGCCAAGATTAATAGTGCCAGCCACCTTGCCGGTATATTCGCCATTAATGGTTTCTTCTGTTGTGGCAATTAGTTCATGCACTTGCGCATAGGTGGCAACCGGTGTGGCCCAGAATTCATGCGTTGCGGTAATCAAGATAACTACCGTATTGGGTTGACGTTTATATTCGTGAATTAATTGTAGACCACTGGTAGATACCTTCGCCTTGACAGGCTGTTCAAAAAATTCTAGCAATACATTGTTTTGTGGCCTAAACTTCATTCTATTGCTATTCTTTTATACCCTCAACAAAATTATCCAATCCAACTCCAACTAGCAACACTTTGGTATTGGAAATGAAAACATCAAGTGCTAATTCCGCGATTACTACTCTTTCTTCTTTTTCTTTATTTTCTGCTGATTCTTTTCTCTTATTAAATGCTGAATCTTCAAGTGAAGCATAATTCAGGAACGCCAAATAGCCAAAGACAATGATAAATCCTTTGATGTAGAAATTAACAGACCTGTTAAACAATGTAAAAACTCCTGCAGCAATAGCTAAAGACAAATAACCACTTCTAGAACCGCTGATCATCAAAAGGTACAAGGCAGGAAAAGTCAAAGCAATCCAGATGATTTTATTGAAAGATGTAGTATGTTTTTGATTACTGATCAAATCTATATTGCATAATATAAATACCACACTTGACCATCCATAATTATTAGAAGTTAATCCGAGTTCTTTCTCGCCATAAATACTTACTGCAGAAAAAGAAGGATTTTCAATAAAGTAGGTA